>CAWJRV010000028.1:0-65462 GCA_963845355.1 uncultured Actinomycetes bacterium | reverse complement strand
TGATCGACCTCGCGCTCGACCCTGCCGGAACGGGAACATACGTTCGTCAGCGCGTCGTCTGCGATGGTCCGGGCGAGCTCACAGCCCGTCGAAGGCAGCCGGGTAGTCGAGCGTGTGGCCGCTCAGCCCGTGTGGCTCACCCGGCCCGTTCGGTTCACGCGGCCCGTTCGGTTCACGCGGCCTGTCGAGCTCACCCCGCTCTCCTGAGGAGTAGTGGCCCGGGCGCACCATGAAGTACCCGGCCGCCACGTCGAAGCGGGACGTCACACCATAGGCGGCTGCCGGCTCAAAGCCGAAGCGTGCGTAGAAGGCAGGGTCGCCGATGACAAAGACGGGCAGCGCCGGATCGGCGCGTCGCAGACAGCCGCGCACGACGAGTTCGCCGATGCCGCAGCCCTGGCGCTCGGGGGCGACGGCGACCGGCGCCAGCGCGAGCGCGGGCCGCGAGGGGCTGCCGGGAGCGGTCAGCGACAGGTGGCTGAGCAGGGCGTGGCCGACGATGCGCCGCTCGCTCACCGCCACCACCGATGCCGCGACGCGATGCTCGCGCTCGAGACGCTCGACGAGCCTCGCTTCGAGGTCGTAGCCGAAGGCCGCGCGGACCATCGTGACGATCTCGGCAAGGTCTCCGGGTAGCGCCGTGCGGACGGCGACATCGTCGGGAGCGATCTTGTGGGACGCCGCGCCGGGAGCGGTCGTTCTGGGCGCCGCGCCGGGAGCTTCGGCGACGCCGCCGCGAGTCTCGACCACGGCATCGGATCGGCTGCTGTCGCGCGTCTCCGTCACGCCCCCCGAGCAAGAAGATGGTGGGCAATGATGGATTTGAACCATCGACCTCCTGCGTGTGAAGCAGGCGCTCTCCCCCTGAGCTAATTGCCCGTGGCCAAAAAGGGTACCACGTCGCCTGGGGAGATGCAGCATCCGGGCGGGCGCCGGGGCCGGCGGGGCGGAGGATCGAGCTGCAAGACTGGCGGAGAGGGGGGGATTCGAACCCCCGATGCGCCTCGCGACGCATAACGGTTTTCGAGACCGCCGCTTTCAGCCAGCTCAGCCACCTCTCCGCGGATGCGCTCGACGCGACGCGGGCGGGTGGTCTGGCGGAGAGGGTGGGATTCGAACCCACGAGACAGGTCAACCCCGCCCACGCGATTTCCAGTCGCGCTCCTTAAGCCAGCTCGGACACCTCTCCGCGCCGCCGTCGCATTCGGCAGAGCGACAGTATACCGCAGGGCCTGAGGCGGGCGACACGGGCTGCGACCGGCGCGCGTCGCCTGCCTACCGGCGCTCCTTGAAGAACTGCTGCAGCAGTTCGACCGACTCGTCTTCGAGGACGCCGCCGACGACTTCGACGCGGTGGTTCAAGCGCGGGTCGCGGACGATGTCGAAGAGGGTGCCAGTGGCGCCGGCCTTTTCGTCGGGCGCGCCGTAGACCAGTCTCGGCACGCGGGCCAGCACGATGGCGCCGGCGCACATCGGGCACGGTTCGATCGTGACGTAGATGACCGTGTCGAGCAGGCGCCAGTGGCCTATGCGCTTCGCCGCCTGTTCTATGGCGAGGATCTCGGCGTGGGCTGTGGGGCTCTGACGCAGCTCGCGCTCGTTGCCGGCCGAGCCGATGATCTCGCCCTGAAAGGTGACGACCGCGCCGATCGGCACGTCGTCGTGCCGTCCGGCGCGCGCGGCTTCGCGCAGGGCGAAACGCATGAAGTATTCGTCGCGTGGAAAGTGGTGTTCGCTCACGGTCCTAGGATGCCCGTCGATCTACGGAGGATATCAGAGGCCGTTGCGCTCACGCTGCGGCGGACCTCGGCCGATACTTACGCGATAGGCCGCGCAAAGCGGACGTTCGGCATGGGGGTTTCCTTTGAGACTGCGACGTCGTGGATTCTCGCGGGCGGACTGGGTGGGCGACGGCATCGTCACCGTGATACTGGGCCTCGCCGTGCTGGCGGGAGTGTTCCTGCCCTGGGCCAACTACTCGACCGGCCACGACGTCAACCTGAGCGTGCACTCCTCGGCCGGCATCAACGGTGCGCTCGCCACGCCGTGGGGTCTGCCGGTCCTCGGGCTGGCAGGGCTGGTCGTGGTCGTCGGCCTCGTCATGATCGTCCGCCGCCCAATCAGGTTGTCGATCCTGCCCTGCTTCGCCGTCAGCCTCGCCGGCGTGGCCATCACCATGGTGTGCTTTACGGCCGGCTGGCATATCTACGACCCGATGCGGCCCGGCCTGGGGCTGTACGTGGCGACCCTCGGCGGCATCCTGCTCGTGCCGACCGGGCTGGCATCGGCCATGGTGGCCTACGTCCTCACGTCACCGGCCATCATGGAGCGTGTGCGGGCGCGGACCGCCGCTCGCGCCGCCGCGCGAGCCGCGGCTGCCAGCGTGAGCGCACCGACGCCGTAGAGCGCCGCCGCGCTGGCCGGCCGCCACCCTCGGCCTCTGCCGGACACCTCGTTGCCGTTCTCATGGCTCCATCCTCTCGAGGAGTGGAGCCTCCAGACGACCCTGAGCGGTTCAGCCGGAGGTGGCGGTAGAGTCGATACGCGAAGGCCGAGCGCTCGCCGGCGGTCCGACGATACGGTTTATGGCCCAAAGACGCCGGGCACCGAAAGACCTTGACCCAAGATGGCCCGGCTCGGGGTGGCGGCGGCGCAGGAAGCCCCGGACCTCAACGAGGTGGAGAGAACTGTCAGACCCAGGGCTTCCGTAGCGCGGGCGGCGTCGGCACGTGCGATCCGGTTCGGCAGGCGCCGGGCCGCCGCCGATCCGCAGCGGCCCGCGTCTGTTGTGTCGTTTGCAATCCTGGCGCTGCTCATTGGCCTCGCGCTCTGCGCGGCCGCCCTCGTTATCGGTGCTCCCGTCGCCCGCGCCGCTCCGGGCGGCCTTCTGTGGCAACGCGTCTACAACGGCACGGGCAATGGTGAGGATGTCTTCACGGCCCTGGCGCCGGCGCCGAGCGGCGGGGTGTATGTCGCCGGCTACACGTTCACAAGCAGCGAGGACTTCGTGGCGGCGCGCTACGGCGCCGACGGGCAGCGCCGCTGGCTGCGCACCTACAACGGCACCGGCGACGGCTTCGACCAGCTCACGGCGGCGGCCGCCGACGGCAAGGACCTCGTCGTGGTCGGCTACTCACCTACGGTCTCGGGTTCTGTCGTCACGCTGATCATCAAGTACAGCCCCGGCGGCAAGCGCCTCTGGGTGCGCTCCTTCGGAAGCTCGACGCTGATCCCCGATGCGTCCCAGTCCGTGGCCGTGGACCGCCGCGGGAACATTTTCGTCGCCGCCACGGAGTACGACCCGACGACCTCGTACAACATGGCTTTGGCGAAGTACTCGAGCTCAGGCGTTCGCCGCTGGGTGCGCCGCTACACGGGCCCGGGTGTCGACTACGTAGGCGATCTTGCGCTCGACGCGGCGGGCGACGCATACGTCACGGGCGGCAGCTTCGCCACGGCGACCGGCCTTGACGCGCTCACCATCAAGTACAGCGCGGCCGGCCGTCACCGCTGGACGCGACGCTACGACGACGGACTCGCCCGCGACGATTTCGGAGCGGCCATCGCAGTGGGCCGAGGCGGCGACGTGTATGTCGTCGGCAGCTCGTCCGACGGCTCGGGTGGCCAGGACTACCTGATGCTCGAGTATACGAGCGCAGGGGTCTTGACCGACAACTCGGGCGGGGGCGGCGCCCCAGGCACCGATACCACCTACGGGGACATCGCGCTGCTGTCGAACGGGCACCTGGCGGTCGTGGGCGAGTATTACGCGGGCGCCACCAACCACGAGGACATGCTGATCGACGAGCTCACGCCCGCCGGCGGCACTGTCTGGGAGCAGACCTACAACGGTCCGGCGAACCTCAACGACATCGCCGAACACGTCGCCGCGGGACGGGCGGGAGCCGCTTTCGTCGTCGGCAGGAGCCAGACGTCCACCGGCTCCGACATCGTGACCCAGAAGTTCAGCAGCTCGGGAAGCCCGATGTGGGCAAGCAGCTATAGCGGCGCCGGCGCAGACAATCAGGACTACGCCCTGCTCGTCGTGGGCACGCACTCGGTCTACGTGGCCGGCTCACAGCAGGCCGGCAGCAGCGACGACGGCTTCCTGCTCAGATACAGGCCTTGACCCCCGCGAACCGGCTCGGAAGGGTGGCGGGGGCAAGGGCGCCGGAAGAGGTCTGGTGCGCCAGGAGAGATTCGAACTCCCGACCTTCGGTTCCGTAGACCGACGCTCTAATCCAGCTGAGCTACTGGCGCACGCGAGAGCTGGAAGTATACCGCAAATCGCGGCCCGGTCGAGCCGCACGGTCGCGCCGCATGGGGCAGCCCACGACGAAACGGCTGGCGAGGCGGGGAAGAGAGCAGACTGGCGGAGAAGCCGGGATTCGAACCCGGGAACGAGCCTTAAACCCGTTAACCGCTTAGCAGGCGGCTGCCTTCAGCCTCTCGGCCACTTCTCCGCGCGGGCGCTCACTATACCGCACCGTCAGCGTGCCCGAAAGCACCCGCGCGTGCACGCGCGGCGTCTTCCCGATTGCTCGTCGCGCGCGGGCGCTGCGCGGGTGTGCCGCGACCGGCGGCGCGCCCGCGCAGCGCCCGCCGCGCCCGCTGCGCCACCACGTCGCGACCGCGCCGTTCGCGAGCTCCGGGGTGAACGCGGTCGCCAAGCCCGCTATCATTCGTGACCGGTCGCCCAACAAGGAGAACGCGTGGATATCGCCGCCATCGACCCCGAACTCGTCACGCGCGTCGAGCGCGAGACCACCGAGCTGCTCAGCGCCCTGATCCGCATCGACACGAGCAACCCGCCCGGCAACGAGACGGCCGTGGCGCGGTTCCTCGACGACTACTTTCGCGCCCACGGGCTGCAGGGCGAGATCTGCGGCGAACCGGCCGAGCGGCGCAGCTTCGTGCTGCGCCTGGCGGGCTCGCGACCGGGGCCGCGACTCGTGCTCATGGCCCACGAAGATGTCGTTCCGGCCGAAGCCGAGCACTGGACCGAGCCGCCCTTCGACGGTGTTGTCAAGGATGGTTACATCTGGGGTCGTGGTGCGGTCGACGTCAAGAACCTGCTGGCGGCGTTCTGTGTCGCCCTGCGGCGGCTGGCCGAGGAGGGCCGTGAGTTCGCCGGCGAGGTCGTGTTCGTGGCCGAGGCCGACGAAGAGGACGGCGCCATCGGCGGGGCGCGCTGGCTGTGCGAGCACCGTCCCGACCTCGTGGCCTGCGACTATCTGTTGAACGAAGGCGGGGGTGAGTTCCTCGTTTTGCCGGGCGGCGAGCGTCTCTACGACCTGAACGTCGGCGAGAAGGGCACGGCCCAGTTTCGTGTCGTGGTGTCCGGCGAGTCGGGCCACGCCTCGGTGCCGCTGCGGCGCGACAACGCCGTCGTGGGCGCCGCCGACGTGGTGCGCGCCCTGCACGACTACGAGCCGCGCCTCAGTCTCGAGACCGTGCCCCCGGAGTACGTCGAGCTGCTCGTCGCCGAGCCGTCGCTGCGCGCCCGGCTGCTCGACGAGAGCGCCGCGCGAGGGGCGCTCGCGGAGCTTTCCGAGAGTGACTCGTCGCAGGACCGCCTGGCCGCCGACCTGCTGGCCCCGCTCTACGGCCTCACCTTCTCGCCGACGATCGTCCATTCGAGTGGCGAAGCGGTGAACGTCTTTCCGCCGAGCGCCACGGTGACGGTCGACTGCCGCATGCCGGTGGGCTGGACCCAGGATCGTGTGGCCGCCGAGGTCGAGACGGCGCTGGCAGCGGTCGACGCGCGCTGGGAGATCGAGTGGCTCGGCACCATCGAAGGCAACGCCTCGCCGGCCGACACGCCGCTGCGGCAGGCCGTCACTGCGGTGATGGCGCGTCTGGTGCCCGGTTCGCGGGTCGTGCCCATCCACTCCGTCGGCTTCACCGACTCGAACTGGTTCCGGGCGGCGTTCCCCGGGGTCGTGGCCTACAACTTTGCGCCGTTTCTGGTTGACGACGGGGCCGCCGTCACGCCGCTGTTCCACAACGTCGACGAGCGTATCAGTGCGCGCGACCTTGCCTTTCAGTCGGTGTTCGCCTACGAGCTCGTGCGCGAGATGCTTGCCTAGCGTCGCTTCGTCGTTCCCGCTCAGGCCGGCGTGACTTCGTCGCGCGCCTAGTGCCGTGAAACGACTTCGTCGTTCCCGCTCAGGCCGGCGTGACTTCGTCGCGCGCCTAGTCGAGGGCCTTGGCGGGTACTAAGACACGATGAGCCTGTACGACGAGCGACTTGCACGACTCGACCTGACGATCGAAGGTTACGAATGCGTCCGCCACGAGCTTGCGGTCTCGAGCGGCTTCACACGAGTGACCACCGAGATCGTGCTGCACGGCGGCGGCCACGTGGGGCGCGGCGAAGACGTGACCTACGACGCGGCCGACCACGACGACTACCCCAGCGCGCTCGGCCTGGGCTGGGTGAGTGCCCTTCATCCGTTCCTGCGCCGTCTCGCCTGGCAGCCGCTCTTTGCCCGCGAGCCGGCGCGGCCCGCCAGCCGCGATTACCGGCGCTGGGCCTTCGAAAGCGCGGCCCTCGACCTGGCCTTGCGCCAGGCGGGCCTGTCGCTCGGCGAGGCCCTGGGCTTGCCCTACCGGCCGGTACGCTTCGTCGTCTCGACGCGGCTCGACATCAGGCCCTGGCTGGCGCTGTATCCCGGTCTGCAGTTCAAGCTCGACCCCACACCCGACTGGGATGCCGCGCTGATCGCGGACATCGCCGCGACCGGCAGCGTGCGGATCGTCGATTTCAAGGCCTACTACGAGGGGACGCTGGTCGAAAACCCGGCCGACGCCGTCGTGTACGCCGCGGTCCTTGCGGCCTTTCCCGACGCCGTGGTCGAGGACCCCGGCATCGACGACGACACCGGCGCGCTGATCCGTGCGGCGGCGGCGCGCCTGTCGTGGGATGCGCCCATCCACTCCTGGACCGACGTCGAGGCGCTGCCGCTGCCGGCGCGCCACCTGAACATCAAGCCGTCGCGCTTCGGCACCGTACGTGCGCTTCTCGACTGTATCGAGCGTGCCCAGGCTGCCGGCATCGAGCTCTACGGCGGCGGGCAGTTCGAGCTCGGCGTCGGCCGGGGCCAGATCCAGGCGCTCGCCAGCCTCTTCTACCCCGACGGTCCGAACGATGTGGCGCCCGTGGGCTACAACGCGCCCGAGGCCCGCGCGGGCCTGCCGGTCAGCCCTCTGGCGCCTGCGGACCGCGTGGTAGGCTTCGGCTTCAGCAGTGCGTGACCAGCTCAGCAGTGCGTGACCGACCGGTCGGCGCGCTGCTGCAGCGCGTCGCTCACAAAGGGGGAGAGGTGGGCAAATTCATCCTCATCGTCATCGTCTGGGTCGTGGCCATCTGCGTGTTCACGGGCATCTTGCTCTCGGGCATGATCGCCTGGTTCAAGCACGGCGGCCATCCGATCATCCTGGCCCTGATCGTGGGCGTCGTGGCGCTGATCGTCTCGGGGATCATCGGAGCCCGCAAGGAGAGCTCCGCCGACTGACCGCCACACCGGGGCGCCGATGTCGAGCGCGAGTAGCTGCTCGCCCGTCCATCGTCAAGGGGGGGACGCCATGAAGTACCGGGGGCTTCGCTGCTCTGGCGACGAGCGGCCGGCGCTGGTCGCTTTGATCGTCGCGGCCGCGGCCGCGACGGTGGCGCTCGCGCGCCTGAGCGGCTTGGCGGCGTGCGGTGGCTCGCAACCTCACGCGGCGCCGACCGGCGCCGGCATGCCAGTGTCGGGCGGCTCGACCGGGTCGACCGCCGGGCTTTCGTCGACCGCCGCGACTGCTTCGACCGCCGCGAATGCGACCAGCCCCGACGCCTGCGTGCGTGTCGATCAGGTCGGCTACGCGGCGACGGCGCCCAAGCGCGCCTACCTCATGACGCAGGCGCCGGCCGCGGGCGCGACGTTCACGGTCAGCCGCGACGGCGCCGTGGTCGCCGGTCCGCTGCCGATCGGCGTGTCGCTGGGCGCCTGGAGCCGGCGCTACCGGCATGTCTACGCTCTCGACTTCGACCGGCTGACCGACTCCGGCACGTACACCGTCGCGGTGAGCGGCCCCGTGAAGGCCGTCTCACCGCCGTTTGCGATAGGCAGCGGCGCGGCCGTGTACGGGCCGGCGCTCGCCAACGCCCTGCGCTTCTATCAGACCGAGCAGGACGGACCCTCGTTCTACCCCTCGGCGCTGCGCACGGCGCCAGGGCATCTGAACGACCGGCATGCCATGACTTTTCTCACGCCGACCGTGAACGGTGACGGTATCTTTCGGGGCGATCTCACCCCGCTGCATGTGCGCATCGATGCCGCCGGCGGCTGGTGGGACGCCGGCGACTACCTGAAGTTCGTTCACGCGACGACCTACGTCGAAGCGCTGATGCTGGTCGGGCAACGCGACTTTCCGGCCCAGATGGGAGCCGCTTCGCAAACGTCCGACTTCTCCGCCGAGGGCCTTTTCGGCGCCACCTGGCTGCTGCGCATGTGGAACGACCGCACGCGCACGCTCTACTACCAGGTCGGGATCGGCTCGGGCAATGCCCACACCGCGGGCGACCACGACATCTGGCGGCTGCCGCAGCGCGACGACACCTGGCGCGCCGGCGACCCCGTCTATCGCTACATCCGTCACCGCCCCGTGTTTCGGGCGGGTCCGCCCGGTGCGAAGATCAGCCCCAACCTGGCCGGTCGCGACGCGGCTGCGCTGGCCCTGGCCTACCAGGTCTACCGCGCCACCCATCCGGTCTTCGCCAATCACTGTCTGCGTGCCGCGGTGCACATCTTCGCGCTCGCCGACCCCGCGCCCAAGAAGCTCATGACGGCCATCCCCTACGACTACTACCCCGAGGTGGAGTGGCGCGACGACATGGAACTCGGCGCGACCGAGCTCTACTTCGCCATGGCCGACGGGGGCGCGACGGTCGCGGGCCTGACGGGGGAGCACCCCCTGAGCTACCTGCGCGCGGCCGCCCACTGGGCGGCGGCCTACATCGGCGGCCCGCACGACGCCGCCGACACGCTCAACCTCTACGATGTCTCGGGCCTCGCCCACTACGAGCTGTACCGCGCGATCGAGCGCGCCGGCGATCCGAGCGGGCTCGAGGTCAGCCGGGCGCAGCTTCTGGGCGATCTGGGCAAGGCGCTCCATGGGGCGGTCGTCCAGGCGCGACGCGACCCGTTCCAGTTCGGCTTTCCCTGGAACCAGTGGGACACGACCTCTCACGGCGCCGGCCTCGTCGTCATGGCGAGCGAGTACGACGAGCTCACCCACTCGACGGCCTACGCCGCCTGGGCGAGCCGCTGGCTGGCCGACATCCTGGGGGCCAACGCCTGGGGCACGTCGCTCATCGTCGGCGACGGCTCGACGTTTCCTCACTGCCTGCAGCACCAGGTGGCCAACCTGCGGGGCACGCTCGACGGCCGGGCGCCGGTGCTGCTGGGCGCGGCCGTCGAGGGGCCGAACGCAGACCAGGACGACGGTACCGTGGCGGGTATGCGACTCGGGCCGAGCGCCGATCCGTTCAGGCAGTTCGACGCCGACGGGTCCGACGGCGCCAAGTGGCGCGACGCCGTGCAGAACTACCCCAACACCGAGCCGGCGATCGACCTTACCGCGGCGAGTCTGCTGGCCTTCTCGCGGATGATGGCCGGCCGCGACTAGGATGATGGCCGGGCGCCGGCGAAGAGCCTGCTACACTTACCTCTCAGGTCGGCCGATCAAGAACCTCCGGCCGAGAGGACCACGGGAGGCAGCATGAGCAGCAGCGGCGCGAGCGGCGACTCGACGCCCAGGCAGGTCGTCGACGCCCTCGCCGACCACGAGGACGCCATCGGCGACCTCTACGCGGCCTACGGCATGTGCTTTCCCGACACGGCGAGCTTCTGGCAGGGGCTGTCGGCCGAGGAGTACGGCCACGGCTCGCTGATGCGCGACCTCGCAGCCTCCGACGGCGAACCGGCGACGTTCATCGACAAGCAGCGCTTTCCGCTGCCTGAGCTGCGTAAGTCGACCCGCGAGGTGCGGGACCAGATGGAGGTCGCCGAAAACAGCCGTCTCACGCTCGTCCAGGCGCTC
Source organism: uncultured Actinomycetes bacterium (assembly GCA_963845355.1). Taxonomy (GTDB): domain Bacteria; phylum Actinomycetota; class Thermoleophilia; order UBA2241; family UBA2241; genus Bog-752. The sequence goes on along the minus strand of CAWJRV010000028.1, from coordinate 55,376 downwards.
GAGACGGCGCTCGACTTCGAGCAGCAGATCGTCGAGCGCGACGCCTACCAGGTGTTTGCCAGCGACTCCGCGAACGTCGCCCGCGTGCTCACCCATCTGCGCGTCTCGTCGGAACGCCACCGCGACAGCATCAGGGCCCTGCTGATGCGTCAACCTCGGTAGGGTAGCGACCGTGCCGATCTGCGAGAACTGTGGCATGGGCCTGCCGGTGGGCCACGACTACTGCTTCAAGTGCGGCTACCCGGTGCGCGGCTTGCCGGCCGACGACGCGGGCGCGGCGGGGGCGGCTGCGCAGCAGCCGCCCCCGCCGCCCCCGCCGCCCTTCGCTCCGCCCATGGGGCCGCCCGCGGGCGGCCCGTTCGGCGGCGCGCTGCCGGGCGCCCCGGGGGCACCCGGCGTCATGGCGTTTGCTCCCGCCGCGGCTCGCACCCAGGTGCTGGCCACCTGGCAGAGCCGCCTGGCGGCAGCGGTGATCGACTACGCCATCGTTTCAGCGGCGGTCGGCCTGGTGATCGGCGTGTCGGGCGCGCTCGGCGGCGCCCAGGGCATCTGGAGCCACCTCGGCACTACCTCGCGGCCGGTCCTGATTCTCGAGGCCGCCTTGTGGCTCGGATTCGGCGCCTACTGCCTCATCTGCGAGGCGATCTTCGGCGCCACGCTCGGCAAGCGCCTGCTGTCATTGCGGGTGGTGGCCTACGGTGGTGGGCGGCCCGGGATAGGCGCCCTCATCGTGCGCAACTTCACGAAGATTCTGAGCGGCGCCTTCTGGTTTGTCGGCGTGCCGGTGGCGATGGTGGCCATCGCCGGCAACGCCAACCACCAGCGTCTCGGGGACCGGCTGGCCGGCACGTTCGTGCTGCGCGACGTCGTCACCTTCGTGGCGCCCGCTCCCCCTCGCTAGGCGCCGCTCCCGCCCTGGAAGAGGTCGAGCAGGTCGGCGGGCGCGTGCGCCAGGTGGTCGGGCCTGGCGCGACGCAGGCGTTCGCTTCCGTGCCAGCCCCAGGCCGCGCCGACCGTGCCGACGCCCGCTCGCCGGGCCTCGATGATGTCGCCCACGGTGTCGCCTACATACCAGGCGGTAAGCGCGCGCCCGAAGCGCCGCTGGGCGTCGCCGATCTTGCGCGTCTTGCTTTCGTCCTGGTCGCCTCCGATCACCTCGGTCACGCCGCGCACGCGGTGCTCTGCGAGCACGCGCGTGACCACGCTGGTGCGACTCGAGGTGATCACGATGACCCGATGGGCGCCGGCAAGACGCTCGATCACCGTGGCCATCTCGGGAAAGAGTCGCGGGCTCGGTCCGGCGCCAAAGGCGTCCTCGAGCTCGTCGACCACGCTCGCGGGAACGCCCGCCGCCGCCAGCTCTTCGAACCAGTTGCCCTCGGTGAACTCGAGGAACTGCCCGGGTGTCGCCAGCTCGGCGAAGCCCGCGGCTCGCATGGCGCAGACGTAGGCCCGGCTTTGATCGTCGAGGGAGTCGGCGATCACGCCGTCGAAGTCGAACATGATCAGCTTGCTCTGCGCCAAGGCCTCTCCGCGACGCCACGCCGGGGAGCACCCGTTCGGGCGCGCCTCGCGAGCGTGTCTCGGCAGGACCCTACCGTGTCGAGCAAGCGAGCGGCAAGCTCAGACTCCCTTAGACGCTGGAGGAGCCGTCGGAGTCTGCGATCACCCGCTCGGCGCGAGCGACGTCGTTGGGGAACAGATCACCGGGAACGTGGTCCTTCCCCAGGGCGTTGAGTACCATGTAGCGTGCGCAGGCGCGGTTGTCGCCGAGGCAGAGAGTCTTCTTCATCTGCTCCGCGGCAAAGGGATAATCGTGCATCTTGTCGTTGAAGAAGATGCATCGCTCGAGCATTTCGCAGTCGTTCATCGATACTCTCCCTCCCATCCTCTGACAGGTACGAGATGAATCGGTGGAATCTGGGAAACCTTGAATGCGCGTGTGTCCATGTGGTCGTGGGCGCTTGCACCAGGAGGCCGGCGACAGCGGGTGAACGACGTTTCTGAAGCAGGCAGCGCACCGGCCGGGCAGGCCGCGATGGCCTCGATCGCCGCAATCGACGTCGACGGGACCCTGTTTTCGAAGCATGCCTCACAGACGGTTCTTCTGCGTCACCTGCGCGCGGCAGGGTTGCTCAGCCGGGCGGCATTCGCGCGGCTCGTGGCGATCTACCTGCTGCACAGGCTGGGGCTGATGGACCCGGTCAAGGCGCGGCGTCGCGGGCTTGCCGTCCTTGACGGCCTGACGGTGGCGCGCGCCGAACAGATGGCCGACCGGCTTGTGTCCGAGCTTCTGCCGCTCGTGAGCGCCGACGCCCGCGCCGAGATCGCCGCGCTGCGCGCCCGGGGGCTCTACGTCCTGCTGGTGTCCGCCTCGCTCGGCATGGTCGTGCGCCGTCTCGCCACTGGGCTGGGAGCCGACGGCTGCCTCGCCTCTGAGCTCGTCATAGACGGCGACCGCTGCCGAGGCGCCTTTGCCGGCCCGGTGCTCGAGGGCCGGGAGAAGTGGACCGCTCTCAGCCGCTTCGCCGACGACCGGTTCGGTCGGGGAGGCTGGGCGCTCGCGGCCGCCTACGGCGACTCGGTCGACGACGTCGCGCTGCTCGAACGCGCCGCCCAGGCGGTCGCCGTGAACGCTCATCGCGCGCTGGCCCGCACGGCGGCGCGGCGGGGCTGGCGCCTGGTCGTCTGGCGCTAGGAGACGAGCGGACGCAGGACGGCGAGGACGTCCGACAGCGAGGCGACCACGGTCACGGCCGACGCGCGGACGGCCGGCGAGGCCGCCACCAGGTCCGGGATCATCACGGACATCATGCCGGCCGCGGCCGCCGCGCCGATACCCGCCTCCGAGTCCTCGAGGACGAGACAGCGGTCCCGCGCCATCCCGAGCCGCTCGCCGGCCATCAGGAAGAGGTCGGGCGCGGGCTTGCCGTGAGCGACCTCGTCTCCGCCCACGACGGCGGCGAACCGCCGGCGCAGGCCGGCGGCCACGAGACGGCGCTCGACTTCGGCGTGCGCGGTCGAGCTCGCCACCCCGGCCGGCAGGCGCAGGTCGCCGATGCCGTCGAGCAAGGTGACGAGGCCGGGTTTCAGGGGTGGCACGGGCAGGAGCAGGTCCCGCAGGCGTCGCGCCGCGTCGCCGGCGACATCGTCGATCGGCAGGCCGGGCCCCAGAGCCCGGGCGAAGATCGCGCGGGCCTCCTGCGCGGTGCGGCCCACGACAGAGAGATAGAGGTCGTCGTCGAGGTCGTAGCCGTGATCTGCCAGGGCTGAGCGCCACGCCTGGCGAGCGAGTCGCTCGGTGTCGAACATGAGGCCGTCCATGTCGAAGATGACGGCCCCGACACCCGGCGCTGCGTGGCCTTTGCTCATGCCGTCATCATATGCGCCGCGGAAGTGTCGACGTTGCCCATAGCGGAGAAACTGTGACTAACGAAACGAGAAAGCAGGGAGAGACCTGTGTCATCCCTTCAGAACAGCGGCAAGCATGGCAAGGTGCCGCACTGCCCCCAATGCGGCCATTCCATGGAGCTGAGCGACTCGCCGGTCATGCTCGTGGGGCAGGACGCGCAGGCCGAGCCGCCGGTCTGGCTGTGCCGGCAGTGCTGGGTGATCCTGCCTTTCGAGCGGGAACACCTGCACATCGTGCCGTCGGCCACGTAGGCGCCACGTAGGCGCTCTGGCGGAGGGGGTGGGATTCGAACCCCACGAGGGGCCTTGCGACCCCTGGCGGTTTTCAAGTTCGTCATAGGCTTCCGCAAGGTTCCAGAAGCCAACCGAACCGAAGACAAGAATTCCTGCATACGAGCAGGTCGCTGGCCAAGGAACCGGAAACGACCACAGGAGGGCAGCCGAAGTCACCATGTCACCAAAATGCCACCAACCGTGCGGCGGCCAGACGACGTAACGCGCCTATTGCTGCCGTCCGGTAGCGGTCGTATGCTCTGAGGGGTTTTGAGGGGGGAGTCGAGATCTACGAGTTCGCAACGGTCGTGCGCAGCCACGCCGGGAAGCGCCTGCTACAACAGTGGAGGGCCGGCAGGCACACTTGGTACGACCATCGCATCGACGAGCTGCTATGGCCCCGCAACCTCTTCTGGATTGAGCGCGGCGTCTTGGCTCGCTCTGTACCTTCCCGGGGGTGGAAGGGTCCTCGACGTCTGCTGCGGCGATGGCTACTTCAGCGATATCTTCTGGGCCGACACGGCCGGCAGCATCGACGCTCTCGACCGTGATCCCGCAGCGCTTGCGGTCGCTCGCCGACGGCACTCCCGCAGCAACATTGCCTTCACTTGCGCCGACATCAGGAAACCCCTGCCTGGCTCCGGGTACGACCTCATTTGCTTCTTCGAGGCCATCGAGCACCTTTCGGCAGTGGACGGGCGGGCGGTGATGGCACGTTTGCGGGACGCACTCGCAGAGGGTGGTCACATCGTCGGGTCGACGCCGCAGGTGGCGCCCGAAGCTAGGGGGAAGGGCAATCGGGAGCACGACAACGAGTTCGAGAGCACCGATCGCTTGTGCGACTTCCTTGGGCCGGATGCGACGGTGTTCACGACGCACCACCCTCGGCGCACGACGATCTACTTTGTCATCGCGAAGTGAATGGCGATGGAGAATGAGGGGGTCGAGATGAGGGGCAAGGTGCTGTTCGCGGTGGGCGTGCTGATCGCGCTCTGGGGCGTGGTGGTCATCGCCGACGCCGTGCTGAACCATCCCCTCGGCCCCGACGCGCTCTACTATCCCGACGCCATCGCCCTGGTGCTGTTCTTGCTAGGTGGATTCTGAGCTACCTCGGCTATCGCCGCATGAGCTGAGATGCAGCGCGAGGGATTCTATTTCGGCGGCATCATCGTCTGCATCCTGGGCGTCCTCTTCGTCTGTGGGGGCATCGTGGATCGCAGCTTCCCGCAAGCCTTCCTCGCCGCCGGCTGGCTCGCTTGGGGCGCCACGCTCCTGCACACTTCCCGAATCCCGCCTCCGTGAGCAAGAAGAATGGGATAGACGGTGTTATGAAACGCTTGGGCTAAGCTCCCAATTCCGCGAATATGTCGCGCGCGCACTAAAGCACCTACCCCTTTTCCTCGCCAATCCGGCGACGCGGCGCGTCGTGCATCTGATCGCAAGCACGTGCAGGCACTCCCAAGCAGGTGCCTGAGCAGGTCCCACGCTCAAGCAGGCACGAACACGCACACGGCTCGCCCTGTGCGCCCAGCGAGCTTCTAGCCGCCTCTGCGGTCATCCTGTCATCCGTCCTTCTGTCCATCCGGTAAAGAGGGGATGCGGCGATGCCGGGTGATCGCATGCCGATGCACGCATTCGCGCGCCTGGTGCGAAACGCCGCCGCTTGTCCCGATCTGCCGACCTTGCAATGCGCCCCCTTCATCACCCCGTCCCGATTTGCCTCCATCGCTGCCGTCCCGCACGCTTCGAGCCTGTCTGTCCAGAACCGAACGGTTCAGGACGCAGGCGTACCGAGTAGAGGCGCGCCTCGTCCAGCAAGCCGCCAGCGAGCCATCCCGATCGCGCACTGACGCGGACAGTCCCACCGAAGGCGGTTCGCAACACGGACAGGTACGCTCCCCGAAAGTCTGCCGAAACCGACACGATGGGAGCATGGGCACACATGCCGGGCGCGAGCGTCAACCAGTCAGGATGCCGGTCTGAAACCATTGAGCTAGCCTCGTCTCTGTCTGTAACGGTCGGTAGTTGACAACTCGCACACGCTCCTCTAGTGTCCTGGTCGTAGGCAAGAATCAAGCAAGGAGGAGACCATGGGCACCACCGCACAGACAGACCGTCGCAAGCAGCGTCTACTCGACAAGATCGGCGACTTCACTGATGACTGCTTCGGAGTCGAGGAATTGATCGTCGTCTACAAGCGCACGGGCGAGTGGTTCATCGACTTCGAGGGACCAACAGTCACGCACGACGAGCGGGTGGCCCCGGCCGCACTGCACGAGGCGGCGCACGAGCTCGAGCACGAAGCACAGCGCCCGGGCGACTGGCTCGACAAGTACATCGCCGAGCAGCGCGACCAGGCCGCGATCATCTTCTCCGATCCGACCATCTGCGACTACACCGAGGCTAGACGAAGTCGCGAGCGCTAGCGTCTGACACAACGCTCCGCACGAAAGCCCCTCGTCGCACGCCGGCGGGGGGCCTTCTCGTGCTCAGGGCAGAGTGCGGGAAGACTCTTCCGAGCCTGTGTCGCTAAGCGGGAGTTTGGACCGTTTGCAAGCTCACAATAGGTAGGCGACGGCGTTTTGCACGGCCGGGACAAAGTCCAGCCTGCGAATCTGCGAGCCCCAGCTCGGCGCTCGCGCGCCTCGCTGCATCTTCCCTGCATATACCCCACAGGGTATACAGACCGACTTCTCTCTGTCCTCATCTGTGTCTCTGTCCCTCAGTTATGTCTGTCAGTGAGGCAGGAGGGGGTTGCGGCGGCGCTGGGTGGGGCAGCCTTTCGCACGTGACGTCCACTCCTGCCGGATCGCTCATGACGAGTCTGCTATTGGCCGACTCTAACGGTGTTGACTGTTACGGGCAGAGGTATATGCTGCTGTCAGCAGAGAGACCGACCGAAGGGGTGCGGGCGTGGCGGCCAGGAAGCCGAACAGCAGGAAACCCTACACGACCACTGAGGCGCTTCAGATCCTCAGGGAGCGCGGCCTCAAGGACATCAACCTGCGCACCATCCAGACGCTCTGCGAGGAAGGCAAGCTGCGTTGCGTGCCACCGCCCGAGGTCTTGCAGCGGGTCCGCGAGGAGCGCGGCGCCATCGGGTACAAGCATCGGCGCATCCCCGTGAGCGCGCTTGAGGAGTTCTGGGCGAGGTCCAGAAGTCGGGTCTCGTCACCGAACGAGCAGACGCTCAGGACGGCAGAAGCCGCCGCCTATCTCACCGAGCGAGGTTACGAGGTCAGCCCGATGACCGTGCGGCGCTGGTGCGACGACGGCACACTTCGCTGTCTGCGCAACGCGACCGGCAAGCAGCGCCTCATCCTGCAATCGGTGCTAGATGACTACCTCAAGAGTGTGCTGTGAAGGGGGGCGCGATGAAGATCACCGCGACAGACAGAGCCGTGCTCTACGTGCGCGTCTCGACCGACGAGCAGGCGCGCCACGGCGTCTCCCTCGAAGCCCAAGAAGAGCGCCTGAGGGCCTACTGCACGATGCGCGGCTTCGAGGTCGCAGCGACGATCCGCGACGAGGGCGTGAGCGCCTACAAGCACCTTCACACGCGGCCCGGCGGCGCGGAGCTGCTTAGCTGATCGCGGCCGGCAAGGCCCAGCACGTCGTCGCCTACAAGCTTGACAGACTATTCCGCAACGCTGCCGACGCCCTGATCCTTACCGAGCGCTGGAACGCCGCCGGCGTGGCGCTGCACCTGGTGGACATGGGCGGCGCGGCGATCGACACGGCCGGCAGCACCGGACGCATGATGCTGACCATGCTGGCCGGCTTTGCCGAGTTCGAGCGCGCGCTGATCAGCGAGCGCACGACGGCCGCCCTCGCACACAAGAAGAAGCACCTGCGGGCCTACGGACCAACGCCGTACGGATACACGCGCTCAGACGGGCTCCTGGAGGCTCATGCGGGCGAACTGGCGACGGTCGCCCAAGTTCAAGAGTGGTCACAAGACGGACTTAGCCTGCGGACCATCTGCCAGCGCTTGAACGATGCCGGCGTGACGACGCGTCGGGGCGGCCGCTGGTATCCAGAGTCGCGTGCGCTACCTGCTCCGCAACGACCTCTACGTCGAGGCGCGGACAGTCTAGCTTCGGCTCCGCAGCGTTGGTCTGGGGTTCGGTGGCTTTTGTGGCCGCCTGGACCATCCTCTTTGCTGGTTTCTTCGCCGCTTTTGATTCGTAGTAGACTCGACTGGTCGACCGGGGGGTCAACATGAGTTTGCTTGTCGCGGTCTTCAATCAAACGACGAGCTGGTCGGGCAGCACCATCACCTACGACGAGACCCGCCACCAGTTCATCCTTCAAGGCCATGGCCCCATCACGGCCCAGGACGTCCTGACTTACGACGCTCTGGGCCAGGTCGACTGGGCGCGCGAGGGTCTGCTTGAGTGGGTGATCCAGGTAGCAGCCGCGCCCCGTCCTCCCGCTCATGCAGTCCCACATCAGGGCGGCCCAGCGCCCACTGGCGCTGCGACCCCTCCGTCGCTCGTCGCACCGCCAGCAGCGTTGTCTGGAGGTGGCCTTAGCGGCTGGCGTTGGGTCTGGCGAGCAGTGGTTGCGATTGCAGTCTTCGCAATCGTAGTCTGGTTCGCCGTGGGTGGGGAGCCTCGGTCCGCAACGGTGTCGGCATTGCGTTCACGCTGCTGGCTGCGGTACTCGTCGCGTCGCTCTTGTGGGGTCTGGCCAAGTTGACATCCCGCAAGCGGTTTGCGGCGACCGTCGCGTCGCTCCTCGCGGCCTCCATCGTCTTTGCGGCCGTGCTGTGGTGGATGCCCCACTACCGGGTTGTCGTCCCCAGCGACAAGCGCGTGATCCTCGGTGCTGCGCCAACGCTGACCGTCAAGGTGAAGAACGACGGCCTGTTCGCCGGCACCTACACGGGCTCCTATGCCCTCGATGGCATCAAGCAGGCTGACATGCAGCTGCCTCTCTCGGCTGGGCAGACGCGGTCTGTCGACCTTCCCGTTCCCAGCGGTACGTCGCGTGGCCATCATCTGCTGATTCTCGGCGGCACTGAGATTGCCGCGGTCGCACTTCGCCCGGCCACATTCCATGTCAGCGGACTCAAGGCAATCGCTCGAACCGAAGAGGTCGGCGAAGCTCTGCCACATTCCGTGTCGGGGGTCTTTTCGGTAGGCGAAGACATCATCGTGACCGCCTCGGTCAAGAACCTCGGAGACGTCTCGCCGACTTTCCCCGGAACCATTGAGACCAACGGCAAAGAGGCCGGCGCGCGTCCTGCCGAGGTCGCGCCAGGGCAGAATCTACCGCTCACCTACACGGTCACAGTGGCGTCGCCCGGCCTCTGCAAGCTCCGAGCGGGTGACGCTGCGACGACGGTCATGGTGGTCAAGCCAATTCGGCTAGCCAACGGAGACATTCTGCGTAGACACATGCGCGACGGGATGGGGAAACTTGTCATCAAGGACCCAATGGCGATTGATGCGATGGTGATCTTGACGCCGGCCGGGGGTTCGGACACCCCAGTCCTGGCGTTTTACGTCCGAGCGAAAAGCAGGACCACGATCAACAAGGTTGCCGAGGGAAGCTATATCGCCTGGGACTGCGTCGGTAAGGACTGGAACAGCTACACGCGCGACTTCCTCACCACTCTGCAGTGTGTGAGGTCGCGTGACCCGCTGGCGTTTTCCACCTCGTCATCTTCCTCGACGACATACTCTCCGGGGTATACGACAGTCACCACATACACTCAGGGGTCAGAGTGGACCATCACGCTCGGCATGGGCTCGGGCAAGTACGACCGCGTCATCTCAGCCCGCAGCTTCCCCAAGCTGTAGACGAGTGGGCCGGTTGCGGGCGTGCGAGGCGAACGTCAACCGAAATGGGGTCACGCGGCCTTGTTGGGGCAGACGGATGGTCGCTAGGCTGCGCGGCAGGAAGCTACGCTACTGCGGACGCGCGGGGAGACAGTGACCAGGCGCACGCCGGCGAGGGGCCGTCCAAGGGCGGCCCTTTCGCTGTCTGCGGCTGGTAGACACTCGGCCCATGTCGTGGCCCGCCTTCGTACTGAGCATCATTAGCCTCGTCTTCCTCACCGCCGGCGCTGCCGACGGGTTGATTGAGGAGGGCGTGTGGTCAGCGGTCCGGTCGCGAGGGCGGCAGTTCTGGGCACGCCTGATGAGTGCGCTTACGCGAATGTGTTCGGCGTCCTGGCGGTGGCTGAGAAGACTTTGGTCGTGGCTATGGCGGAGGCCAGCTCCGCCACGAAACATTAGATTGGCAGCCACGGGGCGTATCGGGACCATCACCGGGTCAGCCAGCCTCACCCTCAGTGTCTCCTATCCCGACACGGACGCTGAAGATCAAGGCCATCTGGCAGTCCTTGCGTGACCTACGAGGCGGCATGGTCGCAATGGAGGAGGACGCTTCCAAGGCGCTTGCCGACAGCCTGAACAGGGAGCGCAGAGAACACTTCGTCGGGGCTGGCGGGCCTTCAAGTACATCGTCGTGGGGATAGCTTTCGAGGTTGCCGCCATCGTCGTCTCGCGGTTCTGAGCGCAGCTACCGCACGGATGCGGGGCCGGCTCAGAGGAGCGGCTTCGTCGTCACGGGCACCGCACCGCATCAGAATGTGGCGTCGCGTGGTGCCGGGCCTGGCGAACGCCTCTGTCGACTTCAGGTGAAGTCGCTGGTCCGCGTCTCGCAGAAGGACTACCACGTGGGTAAGGGCTGTGGACCCAAGGACGATGAAGGGAAGTCGGCATCCGCAACCGCCACCGGAACATCCGGGAGCTCGATGTCATCCCACGGCGCCGGCGCGACGATGCGCATGTCGAGGCGATGTATCGGAACGCGGTCAAGCTGCCAGACGGCGAAACAAAGCCTGTCGATGCGGTCAAGCGGCTCGCCGATGTCGATTCCCTCGAGCGCGGATGCTGGCACGATCGTTCGTATCGACCCGGAATCAACGAGGGCCATGTACGGAACGCCGTCAGGATCGTCCCGGAAAGCGACGTCGACACGCGTGTTTCCACGCGGCCGGTGGGCGTCGGAATCGGAGAGAGGGAAGCCGCACCTAGAGCGCGGAAAAAGACGAACCCGTGTAGTCTTCTTTCGGGCAGAACTGAGCGCGAACCTTACTTCGATCTTTCTGGGGGAGGCTGTTGATTGCAGTTTTGACGCTTGGCGCAGCAGCAACGACTCGAGTTCCCTTAACGAGAACCCACTGGCCCTTATGCTTGCTGATGTCTTGTGCCAAACGCTCTGTCTGTGCATGCGTCATGGTGCCCTCTGTCCATGTGTCGCATTCCATCGCACGAGCGTTCCAGACGCTTTCTTATACCACTAATCGGAGGATTGCAGCCTTGACTGAAATACTTCCTCGCAATCGTTAGTCTACCCTTGTCGAAACTGCTATCGGTAGTTTTTCGGCACGACTGCGACCCCTCGCGCCCCCCTCCGGCTAGAAAACGCTCGATTGCTGAATGGCTCCGGTGTTCGTGGTGCCGGTGCTGAAGGACGCCCCGGGAGTCTGCTGAAAATTCTTGATCTGGTTGAAAGCCTGCACGATGCGCGACTGGGCGGCGACCGAACCCTGACCGCCGTAGAGCGCCTGATTGCTCAGTCTGCTGCGTCGGGGCGGCGCCCGTCCAATCGCCGTAAGACTCGCGCCCACCGAAGTAGGTCTGCGCGTTATTGGCTAGGTCGTCGGCGTGATGCGACCGCCGAAGGCCATCTTGAGCTGACCGTTGTAGGTGCCCTTCTGGTCGGGCCGCACGCCGTAGCTCTTGAGGATGTTGCCGAACTGCTGGGCGTAGGCCGAGAATTCGCTCGGGTTGGCCTGCAACTGCTGCGTGGCGTTGCCGATGCCCTCTGCCTGGTAGGTCTTCCAGAGGGAGTCGTACGGACGAACTCGCCCATCTGCCATGCCGTCCAGTTGCCCCTCGTGAAGTTCAGCATGTCGCCCTTCGATGGCTTGCCCGTGGAGTACAAGCGCCACTGACCCAAGAAGTTGCGGATGTCACTCTTGCCGAGGCTCGTCTTAAGGTAGCTGGCCGGGCATTGTCTGCTTGACGTAGCGCAGGAACATCGAGCTGTCGGCCGCGCTCCAATGGCCCACTTGATCGCCGCCGCACGCGCCCTGCGCGCCAGGGTTGATGCCGATCTCCTTGAGGTAGTCGGCGTAGACGGTGGACGAATACGACTTCACTCCCGTGCTGGTCGACTTCGCGCCAGACCCGCTACTCGTGCCACTCAACGTGCTGCGCCCGTCTTGGGCGGCTTCTTCTTGGCCGGCGGCTTGCCGGTCGATACGCTCCAGCCCATTAGTCGGATTCCTCAGTCATGCTGACCTCCTCGTTCATGCTCTGTGGTCGGTTCAACTAGAACCTACTCGGGTCGATGATGGCGCGTGCGATGTTGTGCTTTGTGTTGTAGCGTTTCCACTCGTCGGCGAACTGTCCGCCGCCCACCCGCACGTCGAGCTGGGCGAGCTGGCCGCAGAAGGTCTCGAAGCTGGCCAGCATCGCCTTGCCGTCGTTGGAGGTCAGACTCTCGCCCTGAATGGGGCCGCCGCTCTTGCCGAGCAGGACGCGGCGCACCGCGACGACATCAGTTCCGGGCTCAGTCCACGAGACCTTCTCGACGCTCGCTCCGGTGTGCGGCGCCTGCCAGATGAGGCCGTTGCCGGCGTAGATGGCCACATGCGAGGGCGAGGGCTGGCCGTCGTGGGTGTTGTAGAAGATGAGGTCGCCCGGCTGCCACGCCTTCGGCTGGGTCGATACCGGCATCCCGGCGTGCTGTTGGTTCTGCGTGCCGCTACCGATGTCGATGCCGAAGTGTGAGTACACGTAGGCCGTGTATCCCGAGCAGTCAAACCCCGCTGCGGGCGTCTTGCCGCCCCACAGGTAAGGCGTACCGGCGAAGGTGGCGGCGTAGGCGAGGATGGCCCCGGACTTGTTGGCGGGCGTGTAGACGCCGGCCTTCGAGCCCCACTTGCCGTAGGTGGCAGCGAGCGACTTGCGGCAGGCTTCGCCGACTTGCAGGACGCCCTTCCACCAGAAGGCGCGCAGGTTTTCGAGCCACTGCTGCTTGGCTTCGCCCTGCAACTGGGAGCCCATCTTGAGGACTTGCTTGAGGTCGGCCGAGCCGTTCATGTCGATGGTAGTGCCGGTGATCTTGACGTTGATGGTCTGCTTGTTCCAGTAGTCGGCGATCTTCTGCTCTTGCGGGGTGAGGCCGCCCCAGTTGCGCTCCTTGTCCAGCCCGAGACGGGAGAGCAGGGTGGCGGCATCCATCGAGAGCGCCGGCACCTTGTTGTCGGTGCGGAACGTCGCGAGGTCGCGCTTTTCGGCGGAGTAGGCCGCGATCCATGCCTTTGAGAACAACGGCAGTTTGGCGAGCTGGTCGTGCCACTGCTGGGAGCGGTTCAGATAGCCCCCGATGACATCCATCTCTGCGGGTGACCCTGGGGCATCCCTACCATCGTGCGCTGATCGGGCGTCAGCCCGGTCGTTGCGGCCGTGAGGGCGTAGCCGATGGCGCTGTCGGCGGCGTTGTCCTGGTCTGTGCGGTAGCGCGCCAGAAACTCGGGCCACACCGACGAGGCGCGCAGGTCGGCCCGCGTCGCCGCGCCGCCGTTCTCGAAGGCCGACACCATGTCGTGATAGGAAGCCGTCGACAGCGTGCCGCTGGTCTGCACGTTGATACGGTTGACCCAGTTGGGCACCTTGATCGAGGACTGAATCTCCGGCGTGATCCACTTGTCGGTGACGGCGAACGGGTCTTTCCCGCTGGCCAGAGAGAAGGCGATGGCGTCGTGGTTGGCGTGCCCGAAGCGGTTGTTGAGTTGGGCGACGAGCGCCGGCAGCGCGGTCTTGGCGTCGAGCGCCAGATACTCCTTGTTCTTCAGTAGCCCTTGCCGTACTTGGCGGTCATGGCCTTGGCGAACTGCGACTTCACGACCGCCAGTTGGGACGCGTAGTTTTGGGACAGCACCCACTTCTGCACGTCGCGGTAGGTCTGCTGGATGGAGGACTGGAGCTGCTGCGGCGTCATGTCGGTGCGTTGGCCCTCAACGTAGAAGGCAGTCGGCGTTCCGGTGGTGTTGGGGTTGGCCTCAGTACGGCGGCTGACGAATGGGATGACCTCGGGGTTTTGGGCGAGGAAGGCCATGCGCGCGTCGCCGGTCAGCGTCCACGCCTTCTGTACCTTGGCATACTCTGGGTACTTCTTGAGGACGGCTCCCGCCTGCGAGGCGGGCGCGCTCATCAGTTCGTAGGCGGCGTCACGCATCTGCTGGAGGTCTATCGTCACCTTCTGCTTGGACCCAGGAGTGACGGCGTAGGTACCGTTCTTGTTCTTCGTCACGACGTAGGGCGTCACCGTGTAGGTCTTGCGGGGCAACACCTGCGAACTCGTGAGCGGCGAGACTTCCTTGGTGGCGGCAAAGGCTCCCGACTGCAAGCGCACTTGGTCCACGGCCTTCTTCTGGTCGACGGAGCGGCCGTTGGAGGCGAGTGCCTGGTCGATCATGGCGTACGTGACGAGAGCGACGCGCTGATGGGCCTTCTGCACCTGCGCGGGGGTGTCTGGGCCGACGCCGAGAACACCGTGAGAGCCGAGGCCGGTGCTCGCGTAGATGAGCGAGTCGAGCGGCCCAGCGAGCTGGCCCATGCCGGGCAGCCCGCTCGCGCCCTGTCCTGCCTTGAAGCCGCCGCTTATCTTCTCGTAGAACGTCTCGGGAGCGGTCGCGCCAAGGAGGTTGCCGACAAGCGCTCCGCTCTCGGCGATGCTGCTGAGCGAGCCGGCTAGCGGGGGAGCCATCTGGCGGATGCGCTGATAGGTCGTCATGTCGTGCGAGAAGTAGGGCTTGAAGAACGTGCCGAAGGCCGCGAGGTCGAAGGCGGTGTTGCCGCCGATCATGGGCACGGAGTTGGGCACGCGCAGCTTCGCCAGTTGCGAACCGGCGTTGGCGATGGCCCACATCTTGAAGAAGTTCTTGCCGATGAAGGGAATCCAGCGCGCGAAGAACTGTCGGTAACTGGGCAAGAACCAGACGACGTTGTGCAGGGCCTCTTCGGTGAGCGTGCGGTTGTTGAAGTAGGCCACGCTCTTCATCGCGTTGTATGCCTTGGTGCGGGCGATGGGGATCATCTCGTCTTCGCCGAGCGCCGGGAAGCTCCTCTTGAGGAAAGCGAGTTCGTTGCTGTAGTAGCGCCAGAACTGTTGAGCGCGCGTGGCTTGCGACATGATGTTCGAGACCTCGAACATCTTGCCCGTGGCCGAGTCGAACACCTTGCTCGTCGGGCTGGTGGCGTTTGTGACGCCGGCCGTGTGGGTCTCGCGCGGCACCGGGCCATACGCCTGCTGCACCTTCACGTCGTCGAGTTCGCCCTCCTTGACCGACCGCACCCCTTGAGAGAAGTGGCGCCGGGCGACGCCGTTGCGCATCATCGGCCGTGCCTGCTGGTCGACGGCCGTGGCCCACTCGTCGATGTTGTCTGCGCCGATGGCGCGGATGTAGTAGTCGCGCGGAACGACCCCGGTCTCGGTGAGGAAGTCCCGATACCAGGGGTCGCTGCGGGCCATGGTAGCGAGCCGCTTGGTGGCCGCAACGCAGGCTTCGTCTGACATCTGGCCCGTGATCTTCACGGTGCCGTTCTTGGAGAGCTTGGCGAGGCTTTCGAGGTAGCCGTCATACCAGTCAGAGCAGACTTTGGACGAGGGAACGGAGAACGTCGAGAGGCGCTTGGTTGCCCAGTCTGAAAAGCCCTTCTCCCCCGGCTTGACGGCATCCCAGATGCGGTGCGGCGAGAGGTTCATGGCGGCGATCTGGGCCTGGAACTCGGGACCGGCAGAGTCGATGGCGGATATCTCCTGCTTGGTCAGGGCCTTCTTGTAGTCCTTCAGGGCGCGCACGGGAATCGTGCCGTCGATGAGCGCCATGAAGCCCTCGTCGGCGGTGTTCATGTTGATCTGCGTGCCGACGCGGAACAGGGCCATCTTGCGGAAGCCGTTGTTGACCGTGTTCCAGTGCAGCGCGCCCCACTTCTCCTGTTTGAGAGTCCACTCCTTCATCGCGTCCGAGGAGTTGAAGATGGCTGCGGTCATCTCGTTGTGATTCCAGTCGGCAAGGTGTGCGAGCTGCGTCTCGGTGAGCGGGGTCGGCACGGTCCCGGTGGCGGAGCGCAGAGACTTAACGGCAGAGTTGCGCTTGGCGCGCAGGGCCTTGAGGGCGGCCGCGTCGTCGGCAGACAGGTGGCCGCCTACCGGAGCAAGTTCCGTCTGAGCCACAGCAGTACCCGTGGTCTTGCCAGCCAAGCGGTCCTCGATGAACTTGATGCGAGCGCTGATGGCGGCCGGGTCACTCATGCGGTAGTCGTCTATGAAGTGCTGTAGCTGGGCGCGTCGGTAGGCGTACTGGGACGCTGCGCTGGGCTCGTGGAAGGCTTCCCAGTCAGTCACATGGGTCATGTCTATCTTGTCGATGGCCCTGGAGACGACGGCGAGCTTGGACTCGGGAGTATCTGCCTTCTGGGCGGCAGAGAGCGCCTTCTGCACCGCAGATACGCGGGTCTTGGCTCGCCTTGGTTCCGTAGATGTCGCGCTCGGCTGTCGACGCTTCCTTGGCCGGCGGCTTGTAGTTGTCGAGCCACTCGCGCAGGTCGTCGGCGTTGCGGATGCCGAAGTGCGGGAAGTTGGCGGCGATGTCGCTGGCGAGTTCGTCGATGGGCTGGCCGCCCTTGCGCGCGAGGCCCTTGTAGGCCGCCGTGTTCTCGCGGCCGGTGACGTGCGAGTCCTTGTAGGCGTCGTCTGGCTTGATGCCGCCAGAGTCTCGGATGTGGTGCCAGAGCTCGGCGTCGGTGTAAGGCTGGTCTGAGTCAACGGTCTTCTGGCTGTGGAACGACTCGCCGACCTTGGCGTTTTCCTTCTGGCGCAGCAGCAGGTCCTCGCGCTCGGCCCGCAACTCGTCGGGGCTGAACTGCACCTCTGTCGTCGCGGGGTTGGCCTGTGCCAGAAGGTTCTCTTTCGGGGCCGGGGCGCGCATGGTTTGGTCCGCACCCAGCACGTAGCCCTTGGGGTTCGGCTTGGTCGCGGTTCCCCATTCCGGCGTGGCGCCCGTGACGTCGAACTCGCTCTGCAAGGACGCCCTGCGGCGCAGAGCGGTTATCTTGCGGTCGATGTCGGCCAGTCGCGCGGTCTGGTTGGTGCGCGTCGTGGGGGTAGGGGCCTTCGATCCTTCGATGACTTGGCCGTTCTCGTCGAGCGTCGGCGCATACATGCGGTTTGGGCCGAAGCGCGTGGAGTAGTGCTTCTGGAGGGCTTGGTCGAAGTGCTGGTACTCGTCGTAGAAGCTGGGGCGCGCGGGGTCCTCGCAGTTGAGTCCGATGAGCGGGTCGTCTTTGATGGCCTGGATGAATTTCGCTGAGGGCTGCCGCACGACGCCGGCGGGGTTGTCGGTGCTGGGCTTCTCGTCCCAGCGATAGTGATCGGCAATCTCCTGTTCGAGGTCGGCCTTGACCTTCGAGGCATTGGCGAACTGGCGCGCCGGGGCCGCCTCTCCTTCGGCGGGAGTCGCGGCTTTGGCGTCGTCGATCATGGCCTGCGTCATCTTGGCGCCCCAGGCCATCGCGTCTTTGACCTCATAGCCGTGGTGTAGCAGATGTTGGAAGGTCTGGATGTCGGCGCGGCTGGTCGAGGTCAGGTCGACCGGCGATGCGTCCATGGTCGAGAGGTGGAAGGCGCGCTGCAAGGCCGGGGCATCTTCGCTTTGGAAGGCCCGTAGCTTCCATGTGGACGCTAGACTCGGCGAGGACGGCCCGCGCCAATGGGGCGAGGATGTCGCCGCCGACACTCGCGGGTCTACCGCGATGTCGTCGGGGTTGGTGCCCAGCGTGGACCAGTGCGCGGACTCGCTCGGCGAGCAGGCGTCGTAGTGCAGGCGCATGGCGAACTGACGCAGTTGTGGGTCCTCGACAGCGTTCAGAGAGGCGATGACCTGAGCGTCGGTCTTGATGCCGACGCTCCCGGCGATGGCGCGGGCGGCGTCGGTGTCAAGCGCGCCGGAGACGAGGGCCTTCCCGGCGGCGTCATAAACGGACCCAGCGGCGATCATCGAGGCTTGGTCGCCCATCCAGGCGAGCCAGTTCTGGTTGACCGGGTCGAGGCCGACTGCCTTGACGAACTCCTGGCCCGGCGTCACCTTGGTCTGGGTGATCTGGCTGGCCGCTTGGCTGATGACCTGATTCAGCTTCTCGTCGCCGTTCGCCATGCGATACAGGCCGAGAGTGGCGTAGACCTGGGCGGCGATCTGGCGCTCGGGCACGCTGAGGGCGTAGTTGACCGTCTGGGCCACGAACTGAGCCGGGACCATGCCGTCGACCTTGATGTGGCCGACGACCTTGCCCTGCGCTCCGGGTCCGATCTCGCGGATGTTGCCCTGCAAGACATCCGATAGTGGGCGCACCATGAAGCCGACGACGGAGTTCGCTGCCTTGCCGACATCGCTATTGGCGCTCTGCCAGTCCCTCGGAAGTTTGGCGTTGATGTAGGAGAACGCCTGCTTTACGTCGTCGGGGATAGCGCTCATGTCCGACAGGTTGTTGGTGTTCTTCTGCGCGAGTTGCTGCTG
Source organism: uncultured Actinomycetes bacterium (assembly GCA_963845355.1). GTDB lineage: Bacteria > Actinomycetota > Thermoleophilia > UBA2241 > UBA2241 > Bog-752. The sequence continues at coordinate 37,090 of CAWJRV010000028.1, read as the reverse complement.
GACGATGGCGGGAGTGAGCGACGGATACTTGGCGTGATACCACTCGGCGAAGGCCCCGGCGGGCATGTCGGCGGGCCGGGAGGTGAACGACCAGAGGTAGACGAGATTCTTGTGGTCCTCGTCTGATCCCGGCATGTTGCGCACATAGTCGACGACGGACTCGCCCGACTGGAGCATCCCCGTGGCGCCGGCTTCCGTCTCGGCGTTGAGGTCGCCGCTCAAAGCGGGAGCGAGGTCGTGGTAGAAGACGTAGGTGCGGATCGCGTTGTTGAGCTTGGCCGTGTTCTTGAACGGAGCAGACAGCGGCCCGATGTACTGCGGCGTACCGCTCGGTGAGGTGAGCGCTCCACTGAAGCCGCGCGAATCGAGGTAGTTCTTCAGCACGCCGACGTTCATGGCGTCTTGCAAGTTCGTGGACGTGGGGATGGCGAGGAGTTGGCCCAGCGGCTTGAGGGCGGGCCACTTCGACAGCGCAGCGTCGGCCACGTTCTTCTGATACTGCTGGGCGTAGGTCGGCAGCGTCAGGGCGTGGACGACGTTCAGGAGTCCCTGTTTGGCACTTTGCTCCTGCGGATTGGGGCCGCCAGCGAAGAACTGTTGGCTCGGGCCGACTGTCGCCTCGCCGCCATACAGCAACTCCTGCGGGGTCTGCGTCGTGACTGTCTGCTGGTTGTAGGGCACCAGACTCTTTACATCCGGCGGCATGGTCGGGTCTAACTTTCCCGGCGAGAGGTAGTCGCCCTTGGCGGCGGCCTGCCGGATGGAGAGCGGCACTACCGGATTGCCAAGCGGAGCGAAGTGCTGCATCCAGTAGAAGGCATCCTCCTGGCCGGTGGAGATGGAGAGTGCGTCGTGAATCTTCTCGGCCGCGGGGATGCGGCCGGTGGCGGCATGGTAGCCCTGCACGATGTTGGCGATGCGGATTTCGGCAGGCGGCGTGGCGGCGGGAGCCGCTGGCGCGACGGGCGATGGGGACGCCACCGTCTCTGGTCTCGGGAAGTGGGTGGGCCGAGGGGGCCTTGGTCGTCTTTCTTCTTCTTCGGCGGGGGCGCAACGATGGTCGGGTTGCCGTTGAGGTCGCCGACGATTAGCGGCATGGCCTACTGCCCCTGCTTGTCGCGACCGGGCTGATGGCGACGGACGTCCTGGCTGGCGACGCAAACCTGTTCTTCTGACTCCCCATGAGCCACCCCCCGTGCGAATAGAGCCGCGACTTTCCCCTCGTGGCCATAAGATGTCTCGGACTTGCTTCGAAGCCGGTACTCTGCGGCAGCATTGTTGAGCCGTAGCAGCGACGCCTCTGGTAGGACGATGCGGCCGAAGCGCGATCCCTTCGGAATGTCGTTGAAGTAAGCGCCAGATGTGAAGCCGACGAACTTCGCCTGAGCGGCGTTGTAGGCTCGGGCAGCCTCCACCTCGGAAGCGTAGCGGCCCAGGTAGTAGTGCTTGCGGTCGATCCCGAGGCGGGCCTGCCACGGTCTTCCCTCGTTGCCACTCTTCGTCACGCCCTTGTACTGGCTCGAAGAACCTGCCGCCGGCCCTGTCGTACGGACGTGTGCGGCGCGGCTAGCACTCGCAGGTTCTTCTGCGGCAGTTGAGGCCATCGCCGTCCTTGTGGTGGACGACCGTCCCGCGCGCGCGCCGGTAACGAACCGGTGGAGTAGCACGCTACCGCGAGACGGCATAGTCCGTGGTGTTGCCCTTCATCCGGTACCACAGGTGCTCCATTACGCGCTCGGCGTCCTCAAAGTCGACCAGGGCAACCGACCGCCCTTGAGCGGAATCTTCCGTGGCGCCTCGGTCCTGGTCGCCGGCCGACTCGGCGTGGTAGTCGTGACGACGGGCGTGAAGAGTTGCGCCGGGGAGCCCGTGTAGTTCAGCACGGCAGCGAGTTTCTCGGCCTCCTGCGTGGTTGGCGACACGACGCCGGCCTCAAGGTGGCAAAGACGCTCGTAGTCCATGGCTGCCGTGAGGGCGAGTTGAACTCGCGGCCAGCCGTTCTGCTGGCGGATCGACTCCAGGAACAGCATCACGCCATCCCCATCGAGTAACCCAGACCGCGCTCCCACTCCGGCTCCTCTTCGGGCGGCCCGAAGATGGAGCGGCCCTCTTCCGCCATACGATCCATCGTCTGGCGTGCCAACTCCGCCAGCTTCCTAGCGTTCTCATTGGGCACGGCTGTGCGTTCGATGTCGCGGTCAGATTCACGCTCGGCCTGTTTGAGCTCCCGCAGGTCGCCGTCCTCCTCGAAAAGCAACTCGTCGCGGCCAACGCTGTCGAGATAGGAGGCCGGATAGCGCACGTCATCGCGGAGGATGTACTTGGCCTTCTCGGCCCCGACTCGCTCCATGATCGGCAGAAGAACTTCGACGAGACGTTCGTCGGAGGCGCGCTGATATCCAGAGCACCACGCCTCGTCGAGAACGCGCACCCAGAGACGCAGGATCGCTCCCCTTCCCGCCTTTGCGGACACCCGACCATCCGGGTCGAAGGCGCCGACCGCCCGGGCGAGCGTGTCGTCAGAGAGGAGGGAATCCCTCTGGTGATAGGGAGCCGGCGGCGTAACGTGCGGCTCCGCCTCCTCCCCGGTGCCGTCTTTCGTGCCTGGGCTAACGAGGGGGCAAGGAGCGCAGGGGCTTGCTTCGACGGTCGCCCGAGTGGGGGTTTCCCCCGAAGCGTTAGCGAGGTCCCCTTCTCTAGGGACTGTTTCAATGGGTGTGCTTCTAGAGGAATGCTTCATCGGTGCGTCACTAGCTACTGACGGGGGGTGCGTCACTAGCTGGTGACGGGGTACTGCGTCACTAGCTAGTGACGGGGTGGGCTTTCCGGACTGTCTGTCGGCGTACTCCTTCGCCAGGCGCGCCTGCATCGCCTGACCCGCTATCGACACGTCGGGGTGCAGTCCTACATCGAGCACGCCCCTGCTGTTTGCGCCCCAGGTCTTCAGGACGCCTTTGTCGCCGAGGGATTTGATCCTCCGCTGCGCGCCCCGCACGCTCATGCCGGTGCGATCGGCGACAGCCTGGGCTCGGACACTCGTGTGCCCTTGGTTGTTGTGGCCGTAGGTGAGGCGACAGATGGTGAGGGCGGCAAGGAGTTCCTTCGGGGTGATCTTGCCGCCGGCCGACAAGCTCAGGACTCCGTCTAACTCGTCCTTCGGGATACGAACCTCGCCGTTCATGTCGGACCCGCAGGGCAACCCTGGTTGACGGACCGACTCCGATGGAGTATCATGAAAAGTAGATTTGATGAGGTCCGGGTCTGCTTGCCACGGCGCCCGGGCCTCGCTGCGTTTATGGTCATGGTTTCCCCTTCACAGTCTCCCGCTAGCGGTTTCTGGTCGCGGCGAGCTGCGCCTCGCCGTAGCGCGTGATGACGATTTCCTGAGAGGCGCCGACGCGGATGAGTCCATGCGACTCCATCAGGCGCAGCGCGGCGATCGCCTGCCACTCGTCGTAACCCTGCTCAAGCATCATGAGCATCAGGCCGTCAACGGCCCCGAGTGGAACGGCGCGCTGTTGAGCCCAGCGCCGCACTGCATCAGCAGCGACCGACTCACTGCGCACCTAAGCCTCGACGGCCGCCATCGGCACGGTGGGGTAGTCCCGGATGAACGACTCGGGGATGCGGTAGGTCCCGCCCGAGTCTGAATGGCTGGAACGATGCCCCGCTTGATCCAGCCGTAATGGTTTCCGGACAGAGGCTGAGGCGAGAAGCGGTCTCGCGCACGGACAGGTAGGTCTCAGTCATGAATAGGCCCCCCTTGGACAAGATGGAGTAAGCACTACTCCCTTTCAAGTACAGTATAGCATATTTCGCCAAGTTTGGCCAGGGTTCTGCACAGAATTAGCCTCAGAATGTCAAGATGCCAGTTTGTCCATATGGTGGTGAACGGCGGCGAATCGCGGTGAAGGACGCACCGACCGAAGCGCCTCCGGAGGAAGCCGGCGGAGACAACGAACACCCTGCCGTACGGGTCCTTGGGGATGCGGACTTCTCCGCTTTTCAGCCGCCGCCAACGCGGACGCCGAGGCGATCGCGCGGAGCTGCGTTCCCGCGTACGCGATTCCGCCGCAAGCACCCCTCATAGGGCAGTCACCCCAGAAAGAGCTACCGCGCGCTGGATGTCTAGTTCTCGAGCCCCGTGGAGTGCAAGACGGGCCTTTTCGAGTGCCATCCTTCTGCACCTCTGTAGCGGGCTTGCCAGATGTCGGGCGATGACCCATACGGTAGGAGCGGAGCGGGCAGGAGACGGCCGGGCACTCCTTCACCTCGTGTGTGGAACCGTCGCAGCACTCCAGGCAATGCAGGCGGATGATCCGCAGGGTGATTCGGCCTACGCCCAGTCGGTACGGATACAAGGCGCAGTCCGCGTCACCGCAGTTGCTAACGTCGGTCCGCGTTTCGGCGCAGTCGAGACAACGAGCGCGGGCCGCTTTGAGTGGCGTCGGGGCGATCACCCCTCGACTTGAGCGACGATGTCGCCCTCCAGCAGCCGGCGCACCCCCGACTTGGGGTAGCGCCATTGACGTCCGACCCTGCGAGCCACGCCCTTCAGCATGTTGTGGTTCAGGTCGTAGACCGTCGCGTCGGAGACTCCGAGGATGGTCATGATGTGACGCGGCTGGAGCACTTCGGGGAAGTCGTCCCAGGTCCACGCCTCGGTGCTACCGCTCGACATCAGCAAGCAGAGCGCCGGGGTTGTCGGAGGCGTCGAGTGCCCGAGCGATCTTGGCGAGTTGCGAAGGGTATGGCCGAAACCGTCCGGACTCGATCTGGCACACCGTGCTCGGGCTGAGTCCCGACTGCCGAGCGAGTTCCGCTTGGCTCCAGTCGCGTAGAATCCGCTTCATCCTGAGTGTCTTCATGGTGCCCCCTTGTTCGCATTTGCTCTTGACACGGTGTCTTTGTATAGGTCATTATAGCACATTGGTCCTTCTAACGGTAGAGAAATAGCAAGACATGAGCGTAAGAAAGTCTCACGTTGAGGTTGACCGCGTGTCTTGGCGAGCGGGCGACGAGCCGTTCGTCAAAGGGCTTGTCATCAACTATGAGCCGGACGAAGTACGTCGACGCGCCTACCGACCTCAGGACGTGCCCAACTTGCCTAACGCCCTGTCGAAGGTCGTCGACGAGAGGTCTGCATGTGACTTCGTCCGCAGGTACGGCCTGCTCGGCTACTGCGAGTTGCTGGTGCCAACGCTGCTAGAGGACGAGTGGGCCGACTTCAAGGCTGGGGCCGAGGTCGACGAGAGCAGGGAGGCGGCGATAAGGGGCGAGGTGGGTCGACTGGCGGGAGGCGACCCCCTGCCGTGGTTCCTGGCACAGGCGAGGTCGGTTCGCTTCGCGACGGAACTGCTAGAGGCACTCCAGGGCGACTCTGCCGAGGAGGTCGGAGCCGTCTTGGCGCGCTACCAGACGGAGTGGCGCTCGGCCGCCCTCGTCGACACGTCCAACGCATCACTCGGGTTCACCTTGGCTCTTGGCCTCGAAGTCAGAAACGAGATGTACCCCGATGTGGACGCACCGGGCTTGGCTATGAAGATAGTGGCGGACCTGGTCGCGTCGAACACGCGCAGTCTTCAGACGATTCTCTTCCCCAGCCTGCCCGAGAATCGCCTCCGCTGGCTGACAAGCACGAGAACACTCGTTGAGACCGTCTGGTTTCACGTCGGCGATTGGGCTGACCATGGACTCGTGAGGCTTTGTGAGCTGGACACATGCCGCACCCCGTTCCTCGTCACGGACGGCCGCCAGCGCTTCTGCCCAGCCGATGACGGTGGCGCCAAGTCTCGGTGTGCTGGCCTCTTCAGAAGCGCCAGCAACGGGCGTCCCGTTGAAGGCGCCGATCAAGAGCAGGGGCAAGGGGGTCTGGACGTTCGTGGTCGACTTGGGCTACGACGCAGACGGGAAGCGCATCCGGCGCCGACACACGTTCCATGGGCTCCAGACGGAAGCCGAGAACTACCACGCCCGCATCCTCAACGAGATTGCGACGGGCGCGTACATCGACCCGCAACGCCTCAAGGTGCGCGACTACCTCGAACAGTGGCTTTCGTCGTGTGAGTCGAACCTGTCGCCCGCGACCCTACTGCGCTACCAGCAGATCGTGCGGCTGCACTTGGTGCCAGCTCTGGGCGAAGTGCTGCTACCGAAGCTCACCAGCCTGCACGTCCAGAGCTACTACGCCAAAGCGCTCAAGTCCGGGCGCATCCAGCGGAAGGTGGCCAAGCCGAAGGGCAAGCGGCGCTCGCGGGCGAAGGCCGAGCCCCAACCGACCGGCCTCTCGCCAAGGACCGTGCTGCATCATCACCGAGTTCTGAGCGAAGCACTCAAGCGGGCCGTGAAGTGGAACCTCGTCGTGCGCAACGTCTGTGACGCTGTACAGCCGCCCAAGCCGGCACGCAAGCCGATGCAGACGATTGACGCCCAACAGGTTCGTGCTCTGCTCGCCAAGGCGGAGGGCACGAGGATGCACCTACCAGTCCTGCTGGCGATCCACACGGGCATGAGGCGCGGCGAACTGCTCGCGCTGCGCTGGCGCAACATAGATATAGACGCAAGGACGCTAAGCTGCGTCGAATCGCTCCAATGGATACACGGCGCACCCCTGTTCAAGGAGCCCAAGACCTCGCGTGGCCGCCGCGTCGTCATGTTGTCCGAGACGGCCGGCTGCCGCTCTGCGCAAGCACAAGAGCGACCAGGCGGCCATGCGATTGCTTCAGGGGAAGGATTACCGGGACCAGGGTCTCGTGTTCGCGGGGGAGAGGGGCGACCCCTGGAACCCGGAGAGCTTTGCGAGCAGTTGGCGCAGCCTCATCGGCAAGACCGACTACAAGGTCCGCTTCCATGATCTCAGGCACACCTGCGCGACCCTGCTACTCGGGCAAGGCGTCCATCCCAAGGTCGTCAGCGAGATGCTGGGGCACTCGACCATCGCGATCACGCTGGACACGTACTCGCACGTCCTGCCGTCGATGCAGGACGACGCCGTGCAGCGCCTCGAAACGGCCCTGTCGGCGCCGGTAGACGGAGCGTCGTAAGGCACTCCGCCGAAACCAAGTCACCAGAATGTCACCAACTAATTTCCTCTGTTGGCCCTGCGTTGGGCCCTTTGAGGCGGCGCCGCCAGAGGTCAAAAGTGCTGCAAATGGCGGAGGGGGTGGGATTCGAACCCACGAGGGGCCTTGCGACCCCTGGCGGTTTTCAAGACCGCTGCCTTCAACCGCTCGGCCACCCCTCCGCTGCCCGTCGTGCGGGATCTTCGACTCTACCCGCTTTGACGCCGCCCTTGCGTCCGTCCGACTCGCTCCAACGCCGCCCTGCGTCAGTCCACCAGACGATACGACGTGGCGATCGGCGTGCCGGGCTTGATCATCGCCCAGACGGGGCAGAGCTGGCCGTCGGCGACGGCGATGCAATGCTCGACCACGGCCGGGTCGAGGCCGACGCCGTGAAGGACGAACTCGACATCGATCGTGGTGAGCACACTCGGGTGCTCGTCGCGGCGCTGTCCGCGGGCGACGACCTCGAGACCTTTGAGCGGCTGGTCTCGTTTCTTCATGAGCAAGGCGACCGTGTTGCCGGCGCAGCCGGCCACGCTGGCGAGCAGCAGTTTGAGCGGCGTCAGGCCGTCGACGGGCTGGCCGGGCTCGAGCGGGTAGTCGATCACGACCGAGTGCTCGCCGTCGCCGGCAAGCAGCTTCATGCCGCCCTGATAGTCGGCGTGGATCACGAGCTCTGAGGGCATCCAGGTCTCCTTGCATCGATCTGCCGGCGCAGCGGTCTTCGCTTTCGGCACGGTGACCGCGGCGGTCGCTCACTGCGTGCCCCCGGCTCAAGCCGTGAGCCCCGGTAGTGTAACGTCGCCTCTTCTGGGATACTACCGGGCTATGAACTCGTTGCTGGTGGCATGTTCCGACGGGCGCGTGGCGCCGGCGCTCGACGACCTCCAGCGCCGCCTTCACATCGAAGACGCCGACCGTCTGCTGGTGCCCGGCGGTCCGCTGGCGCTCACCCGCACCGGCGCCGAGCGGCGCGTCGCCAAGGATTCGGTCTCGCAGATCGTCAACTTTCACGACATCCGGCGGATCGTGCTCGTCTCCCACCAGGACTGCTTCGCCTACGAGCGCGCCCTCGGCGGCCTGGGCTTCGACCAGCAGCGCATCCTCGAGCGCGACTTGCGGCGCGCCAAGGCCGACCTCGAGCATGACTACCTTGGGGCGACCGTGGAGTGCTACGTCATCCCTTGGCGCGAGGAGACGGAGGGCGCGGCCTTCGGCCGCGCCGAGCTGGTCATCTAGGCCGCTCCGGCCCCGCTTCAGCTCCGCTCGACCCCGCTTCAACCCGCTTCAGATTCGCCTCAACCTGGCGCCAACCCCGCGTCGACCCGCCTCAACCATCTATCGAGTCCTTGCCCACGTACGGGCGCAGCGCTTCGGGCACGGCGATGGTGCCGTCGGCGCGCTGGTGGTTTTCCATGATGGCGATGATCGTGCGGCCGACCGCGATGGTCGTGCCGTTCAGCGTGTGCACGAACCGCGGGCCCTTCTCGCTGCGGTAGCGCGCATTGAGGCGGCGGGCCTGGTAGTCGGTGCAGTTCGAGCAGCTCGTGACCTCGCGATAGCGCTGCTGACCCGGCATCCAGGCCTCGCAGTCGTACTTCTTGGCGGCCGGCGCTCCCAGGTCGCCGGCGGCGATGGCGACCACCCGGTAGGGGATCTCAAGACCCTGCAGGATCTCTTCTTCGATCGAGCGGATGAGCTCGTGCTCGCCGGTCGCCTGGCCGGGCAGGCAGAAGCTGAACATCTCGAGCTTGTCGAACTGGTGCAGCCGCAGGATGCCACGCGTGTCCTTGCCGGCGGCGCCGGCCTCGCGCCGAAAGCAGCTCGAAAAGCCGGCGTAGCGCAGCGGCAGGGCGTCGGCCTCGAGGAACTCGTCCATGTGCAGGCCGGCCAGCGGCACCTCGCTCGTGCCGACCAGGCAGTCGCCGTCGAGTGTGCGGTAGATCGACGCCTCGTCGGTCGGAAAGAAGCCTGTTCCATACATGGCCTCTTCGCGCACGAGCACGGGGGGCAGGACCGGACGAAAGCCTCTGGCCATGACGGTGTCGAACCCGTAGCGCACCAGGGCCAGCTCGAGCAGCACCAGGTCGCCCTTCAGGTAGGTGAAGCGTGAGCCGCTCACCTTCGCCGCGCGCTCGATGTCGATGACATCGAGGGCCACGCCCAGGTCGACGTGATCTTTTGGCTCGAAGTCGAAGCTGGGGCGCTCGCCTACCTCGCGCAGCACGACTGAATCGTCCTCGCCGCCCTCGGGCACGTCGGCCAGCGGTAGGTTGGGCAGGGACAGCAGCAGCTCGTGCAGGCGCGCCTCGGAGGCGCCGAGCTCATTCTCTCGGGCCTTGATGCGGTCGCCGAGTTCGCGGGTGGCGGCCATCTCGGCGGCGGCGTCCTCGCCTGCCTTGCGGCGCGCGCCGATGGCCTCGCTCGCGCGCTTGCGTTCCGCGCGCATCGCCTCGACCTCGGTAGTGAGCGCGCGCCGCCGCTCCTCGACTTCGAGGAACTCGTCGAGCGACGACGTGGGGGCGCCCCTGCGCCGCAGCCCTGCGCGGACCAGGTCCGGGTTGGAGCGCACCATCTTCACGTCGAGCATGGTCTCACCTCGGTCGTCGGGGACGGACGGTCGTCACAGCGGAGACGATGTCGACGCGTATCGTACCCCGCCGCCGACGGCCGGCGCACGATGGGACGCGGGCGCCTGTGAAGCACGGCGGCGGGCCCGCGCCCGACGAGCGCCCCCAGCGTCGCCGCCCGGCGCCGCACGAGCGCCCCCTGACGTCGCCGGTGGTCAGCGCGCAGACCCCGCTGGCGCCGCCGCCCGGCATCGCACTACAATCAGATTAGGACGGTCATCCAGGCAGGGGGAGTGAGACATGCGCGCAGGCGGCACAGGGTTCGGCAGGCCGCGGCGCTGGGGGACGGCCCTGGCGCTTCTCACACTCATCGCCTGCGGGTCGGTCACCGGCATCGCGTGGGCCACCGGCACGCAGAGCTCGCCGTCGGGCTCGCCCGCGGCCGCCCCGGCGGCCTCGCAGTCGTCGGGCGCGCTGGGCGACCCGGCCCCGGCGCCCACACCCACGACCGTCGCCTGGACGGTCGCCCCGGCGGCGGTCGTGTACGGCATGACGGTCACGGTGCAGGGTACCGTGACTCCGGCGACCGCCGACCAGACGGTGACCGTGGCGGTCGACGGCACGACGGTGGCCAGCCCCGCGACCGACGCGAGCGGCGCTTTCAGCGCGACCTTCGTCCCCACGGTCGGGGGGACCGTCACGGCGACCCTCGGTGACGGCACGACCGGCCCGCCGCTCGCCCTCACGGTCGCGCCCAAGGTCACGGTCAAGGCCGGCGTTACGCTGCCGTGGGGCTTCACCAGGTTCACGGTCACCGTGCTGCCGGCCTCGTACACCGGTCGCGTCTCGGCGATCGTCTATCACCACGGCAAGAAGGTCGCTGTCGCTGCGGGCAACCCGGCGGCCGGCACGCTCGTCTTGAGGCTTCGCACGCCCGGCATCGGGGCGTTCCCGGTACGCGTGACCGCCGCCGCCGCGGGTGGCCTTGCCGCCGCCCCGCTCCTCAAGACCACCCTCGCCGCGCCCTGGCGTCGTGTCGCCGTGGGATCGCACGGGCGCTACGCGCGCATCCTGCTGACCCGCCTCGCCGCACTCAGGTTCCGGGTGCCGGGCATCTCGTCGCGCATCTCGGTCGAAGCCGGCGATTCGATCGTCGCCTTTCAGAAGGCCTACGGCCTGCCGCGCACCTATGTGTTCGCGGGGGTCGACTGGCGCAAGCTCGACGTCGCTCGCCTCATCAAGGCCCGGTACAAGTCGCCGGCGACGCACATCGAGATCGACAAGACACGCCAGATCCTGATGATCGTCAAGGCAGGCAAGCCCTACGGCATCATCCCCGTGTCGACCGGCGCCACGGGCAACACGCCCGTGGGGCGCTTCCACATCCTCCGGAAGGCGCCGAGCACCTCCACCTGGCTCGGCTCGGCCATCCTCTGGCGCACGATGGACTTCTACGGCAACTTCGCCATGCACGGGTACCCCGAAGTGCCGCCGTACCCGGCCAGCCACGGCTGCGTGCGCGAACCCATCTGGGTGGCCAACTGGACCTACGTGCACTCGTGGGTGGGGGAGACCGTCTACATCCACTACTGACCAGCCCGTATGTGACGGCGGGCGGGGCGGGCGCGAGCGCCCGCCCCGCCCGCCGTCTGCTGTGTTGCGTCGCTGGCGAAAAGTTGTAATTTGCAACTTTTCGCCAGCGACGCAACAGCCCCACGGCAGGGCGCCGCTGCCGCGTCGTTTGGCGTCGCTGCGCCGCCGGCTACACCGCCAGCGGCCGCACCGGGTAGCGGATGATCGTCTTCATCTGCTTGGCGTCGGGCTTGGAGAGGTACTCTTCCTCATGGGCGCCGGCGATCTCGTAGCCGCTCACCGCGATGAACTCACGCAGCCGCCCGACCGTCGGCTCCTCGTCGGCGTAGGGCCCGAGGTGCAGGATGTGGGCCATCGCGCCGTACTCCCAGGTCTCCAGGGCGACGGGCACGTCGGGCACTGTCTGGGGCAGCTCGTCGATGTCGTCGGGGACGGGGATCCCCCACAGGCCCACCCACTGCTCTTTCGCGGTGTCGAGGGCAAGCGGCCAGCGCGCCCGCAGAGCACTCACCTCGAACTCGACGCCGCGCGGCTTGAGGACCTTGAACTTGAGCGTGTAGACGGCGCCGAACAGGGCCGGGAAGACCTGCGCACCGACTTCGTTCGGATCGCCCACCGAACGCACGACCGCCATCGTCTGGGCGGGCATCTCGATGAAAGACGGCTTCTGACGCACACCGAACGGTAAGGCCATGGTCCCCTCCACTATGGTCGGTCCGGACCAGGCGGCCCAGGATGTCACAAACCCTACTCAGCCCTCAGGCGCTTCTCGAGCACGACGGTCTCGGGGCGGTCGGCGGTCGGCACGGGCACGAACGAGTGACCGCGATACAGGTGCTGTGAGCGCTCATCGGCGACCGGGACGAGCGCGCGCAGCCGGCTGCGACTCTCCGTGAAGGCCACTCCCTCGACCCAGTCCATGAGCTGGTGGGCAACCGCCTGGGCCTCGAAGGCGGGGTTGACGCACAGGCAGCGCACCTCGAGCGCCTGCGGGACGCGCTCGACGGCCACGTAGCCGGCGATCTCGCCGCCTGCCTCGGCGACGAACACCGAGGCCTCGGCGAGCAGAGCCAGCAGGTCCGCGGGATCGTAGCGCTCGGGGTGGCCGGCGCGGGCGGCGAGGGGGTGCAGCGTCTCTTCGGCCAGATAGACGAGCATGCTCTCGTCGCCGCTGCGCATGGTGCGGATCTCGACCTTCACGCGCGTCATGTTCACACTCCGCGGTCTCCGGCGCAGGCGGCGCCGGTCTGGGCGATCAGGTCCTCTTTCCCAGGGATTGTATACCGCGAAATGGCGCAAGAGAGACGACCTGCGATGGGGGCGGTCAGGCGCTCCGTACGGCGCTCCCTCAGGCGCTTCGTCCGGTGCTCCGTCAGGCGCTTCGTCCGACGTTCCGTCGGGCGCTCCGTTAGGCGCTTCGGACGTTCTGTAAGGCGCTTTGTCGGGAGCTCAGGTGGGGTAGGAGCCCAGCACCTTCAGCCAGGTGAGTTTGCAGCCGAGGCAGGAGAGCGCTTGGGCGATGGGCGGGTCGGTCGCGCGGCCCACCATGTCGATGAAGAAGATGTAGTCGCCCAAGCCCTGCTTGGAAGGTCGCGATTCGACCTTCGTCAGGTTGACGTAGCGGTAGGCGAACTCCGAGAGGATCATGAGCAGGCTGCCGGGCTGATCCTGCGAGATGCCGCAGACGATGCTCGTCTTGTAGGTCGCCGTGCCGTCCTGGGGTGCCTCGTCGCGACTGACGAAGACGAAACGCGTGCGATTGTCGGGCGCGTCGTCGACGTCGGCGGCGACCACCACGCACTCGTACATCTCGGCCGCGAGCCGGGTGCCGATCGCCACCCAGGGCCTGTCGACGCGGCTCACGCGGCGGACCGCTTCGGCGGTCGAGTCGGTGGCTTCGTGTTCGACCCCATCGAGGTGCTCGCGTATGAAATCGCGGCATTGGCCGTAGGCGTGCGGGATGCTGACGATCTTGGTCACCCGCTCGAACTCGAGGGCGCGGCGGGCGATGAGCTGCTGGTGGACCTGCCAGGTGACCTCGCGCACGACGTGCAGGTCGTCGAAGCTGAACGCGAGGCTGTCGAGCGTGACGACCACGGACCCTTCGATGGAGTTCTCGATGGGCACGATGCCCAGCGGCGCCTCGCCGGCCTGGACCGCCTTGAGGACCTCGCGTATGGAAGGGTAGGGGAACGGGTGGTAGGCGCCGTCCGGCATGTGAGCCAGAAGCGCCTCTTCGGTGAAGGTGCCTTCGGGTCCCAGAAATGCGACCGGCTGTGACGCGCCGGCGCTCACTGCGACTCCCACGAGCGGGGCTCTCGCGGACGTTGTTCCGGCGGCGATGGCTGCTCCGACGGCGTTGGGCGCTCCGCCGGCGTTTGCTGATCTGCCGGTGCCTGCGGCTCGCCGGCGCCGGCGGGGCGCCGGACGGGCGCGGGAGTGGCCGCCGGTCTGGGCGCGCCGCCCGCCGGCCTGGGCGCGCCGCCCGCCGGTCCGGCGCCGCCGATCGTGCCGCCCGCCGGTCCGTTGAGGGCGGCCTCGACCACATCGACCTCTTCGGGCGACAGTGCCCGGTCGGGCACCGACTGGCGGAGCTGCTTGACGTAGATGCGCGCGTAGTCGCGCGAATGGATCATGCTGATCACGAGGCCCGAGGCGGTGTTGTCGAGCAGGGCGATCGAGGCGCTCTGCTCGCCGCCGATGTCGCGGAACGCGTCGTAGCGCACGACGGCGCGGCGCGTGAAAGCCTTGTCGAGCTCGGTCTTGTGGGTCACGAGCTTGTCGTCCAATCCCTGTACGGCGTCGCGCAGGTTACGTACCTGCTCTTCGAGGTCCTGGGCATGGGCCACGAGGTCGCGTTCGCCGTGGGTGCCGAGCACGGCGAGCTGGGCGCGCCGCAGACGGCGCTGACCGACGAGCAGCCGCACGACCAACACCAGCAGCACGAGGCTGAGGACGCTGGCGCCGAGCGCCAGGTAGGGGGCGATGTCGCGCAGACTCTGCACGGGCGGCTAGAGGCCCGGGACGATCACGAAGGTGGCGTGGTTGTTGCTCAGGACCTTCTCGCCGGGCACGGGCCCGACCACGACGGTCAGCTTTGACGTCTTGGTGATCGCCGTCGTGGGGATGCTGAGACCGGTCACGTCGGCGCTCTCCTTGCCGTGCACGGCGATCGACGGGATCGTGGCGGTCAGGTTCTGTACGGAGCTGCCGTTGGGACCGGTATAGGTGACCCTGACGGGTACGTTGGTCTCGGCGACGCTGCCCAGGTTCTGCACTGTGACGACCACCACCATGTTGACCGTGGCCTTGATGTTGGTGGAGCTGCTCGACGACAGGGTCACCGTCTTGCCGGTGCCCTTTATGGCAACGCCGTCGAGGCCGATGCCGCGGGTACCGTTGAGCTTGGTCGACGACGAGATGGCCGAGAGCGCCGCGCTGAGCGCGCTCGGCGAGAAGGCGGTGCTGTCGGCGAAGTAGCCGGTCGTCGTGGGCACCGCGACGTTGCTCACGCCGTCGTCCTTCAGGACCTTCTGCGCCTGGGTGTAGTAGAGCTCGTTGTAGTACACATCGGGACCGGTGAAGTAGCCCGACAGGGCGGCCAGCTTGCGGGCCGTGGCGTGGAGATGCTTGCCGGTGAGGGCGGCGGTCAGCCCGGCCTCGACCTGCTTCACACCGGCGAGCCGCACCCACTGTCCCTGGACCAGGACTTGGTGCAGGTCCTTGAGCTTGCCGGGCGCGCTGATGTGGTCGGTGTCCTTGTAGATCGCGGCTTGGGCGGTGACGATGGCGGCGAGCTTGGTCTGCAGCTCCGTCTTGCTGTACTGCGTGGGGTCGGCCAGCAGCGCCGCGATCGGCTTGCCGACCTCGTTGGTGGAGCGAGTGATGATCCCCTGGACCTGCGAGAAGTAGGTGCGGTAGGTCGACTCTTTGGCGTTCTGCTGGCAGGAGCGCACGACCAGGGCGAGCACGAAGACCAGCACGAACAGAGCGACGAGGGCGATGATCAGCCGCTGTATACGCAGCCTGGAGCGGTTGCGTTTGCGGCGGGGGCGGGGCGTCGGGGCCTTGACCTGGGTGGTCTCTGCGTCATCGTCGAAGAACGACACTAGGATCTCCCCCCTGCTTGGCTAACGTGAACCTGGTGGGCGAGGCGGGATTTGAACCCGCAAGCTCTTGCGAGCACTAGGTCCTGAACCTAGCGTGTCTGCCAATTTCACCACTCGCCCTTGAGGACCCCGAACAGGTTCAAGACTATACCACAGCGAATAGAGGACGTAAGGGAGCGCGTGCTACCCTCGGGAGAGCTTGCGTCAGGAGGCCGGTAGCCAGGTGCCCGCATCGTCGTATGACCGCACGCCCGTCGTCACCGACTGGCGTGAACGCTATGAGATCGTCGGCAAGATCGGCTCGGGCGGCTCCGCCGACGTCTACGAGGCGGTCGATCTCGAGTCGGGCCACGACGTGGCTCTCAAGGTGGTCGACGAACGCGCCGCGCTCGCCGGTCGCGTGGTGCGCGAGGTCGAAGCCGCCAGGGCGCTCGACCATCCCGACATCGTCGCTCTGCTCGACTTCTTCTCCGACGGTCGTCGCAGCTTCCTCGTCTGGGAGCTGGTGCGCGGCGAGTCGCTGGCGCAGCTCGTCGGCGAGCTGCGCGACGACGAGGCGGTGCTGGCCGTCGCCCAGCTCTGCGAAGCCCTCGCCTACGCCCACGCCCGGGGCGTCGTGCACCGCGACATCAAGCCGCAGAACGTGATGGTCGACCACCAGGGCGTCATCAAGGTGATGGACTTCGGCATCGCGCGCCTGGCCGACGCCGACACGCTGACCGCCGAAGGCGAGCTACTCGGCACGGTCGCCTACATGTCGCCCGAGCAGGCCGCCGGCCGCCGGGTCGGTCCGCCGACCGACGTCTACTCCGCCGGCCTGCTGCTCTACGAGCTGCTGGCCGGCGAGAACCCCGTGCGCGGGGCCTCGGCCGGCGAGACGGTCGGCAACATCCTCGCCGGCCGCATCGCGCCGCTCGAGCAGGTGCGCCCCGACCTGCCGCGCGAGCTGTGCGACGCGGTGGCCGCCGCTTGCAGCCTGCGCGCCGGCGAGCGGCCCTCGGCGGTCGAGACGGCCGAGGCGCTGCGCGGCGTGTCGGCGAGGCTCGGCGGTCGCCACCGGCTTCATCCGCGGCGTCTCCTCGCTCCTCTGCGACGCCTCGACGTGATCGTTCAGCGCGGCCTCGGGGCGGCCCTCGTGGGCGCGTCGCTGGCGGCGTTGCTCGCGCGCCTGCCCGCCTACCCGCCCGGCTGGACGCTGCCGGTGGCCCTGGCGGCGGCGCTCATCTGGCTCGTCGCGCCGCGTGTCGGGCTGGCCTTCGCGTTGGGCGCGGCCGCGTTTCCGCTGTTCAACGTCTCGCTGTCCGCCGGCCTCGCCTACCTGCCTGTCGCGGTGGTCGTCTTCATCGTCTTTCGGCGCCGGCCGCTCATGTGCGTCTGGCCTGCCCTGGCCCTGCTTCTGGCGCCGCTGTCGGGCACGCTGCTGGCCGTGTGCGCGGCGGCGGCCTTCGGCCGCCGCCGCGCCCCCTTCGTCGCCGCCTGGACGGCCGTCGTGACCTACCTCGTCCTGGCGCTGGCTGCGCCGGCGCGTACCGCGTTCGCCGGATTTGCGGCGTCGCGCGGACTGGCCGGGCGTCTCGAAGCGGCCGGCAACCCCGCCACGGCGCTTGTCGTGGTGGGCCGCGCGGTCGTGAGCTGGCCCTGCCTCGCCCAGGCGGCGCTGTGCGCGGCGCTCGCGCTGGCGCTGGCGGTGGCGTTGCGACTGGGACGCCTCGAAGCGCGCCTCTGGCTGTGGTCTGTGGCCTTCTCGACCTTCTATATCCTCGGGCGCGCGCTGCCGACGCCGGCCTGGCGGCCGCCCGCCGGTACCGACGAGCTGCTGGCCAACGTCGTCGTGGCGGCCTTCGGCTGCGGCGCCGTGCTGGCGCTGGTTCGGCCGGACCGCCTGGCCGCCGAGGTCCCCGCCGGCGACCCCATCTGGGACGACGCCTAGAGCACGCCCGGCGTTGGGCCGGCGACCTTCGCGAAGGCGCGGCTGCCGAGGCTCGCACGGACGCCCGCCGAGGCTCGTCCGGCGGCCTGGGGAGGCTCGGCCGCGGGCCTGCCGGGGGCGTCCGCCGGGCACAAACGTGTGGTAGTCTTTTGCCTCGCGCAGGCAGCGCCACCCACGAACGCGCAAGGAGCGGTCGTTGAACGTACTCAAGTCGATCGAAAAGCACATGGAGAAGATGGTCGAGGGCATCTTCGGCCGCGCCTTCAAGTCCAGCGTGCAACCGGTCGAGCTGGCTCACAAGCTGGCCAAGGAGATGAGCGACCACAAGACGGTCAGCGTGTCGCGCGTCTATGTGCCCAACGAGTACGAGGTCTACCTCTCGCCGGGCGACTACGAGCAGTTGAGCTCCTTCGAGGGTCCGCTCGTCGAAGACCTGGCGAGCTACCTCGTGGCCTATGCCAACCGTGAGAGCTGGACGCTGGTCGCCACCCCCCGCATCACGTTGCTCTCAGACGCCGATCTCGCCCTCGGAGAGTTCGGCATCGCCACGCGCATGAGCGCTCAGACGGCTCCCAGCGAGGCGGCCGTCGAGCTGGTGGCGCCGCCCGTCGGCACGGTCGCCAAGCCGCCCGCGGGCCTCTCTCAGACGATCGTCTTTCAACCGCCGCCGGCCGCCGCCGCGCCGCCGCCGGGGCCTGCCCTGTGCGGCGTGCTGGTGCGGGGCGAGCGCATCTACAAGCTCGACGCGCCGGCCACGGTGCTCGGCCGCAGCCGGCAGTGCGACGTCGTCATAAACGACCCGAACGTGTCGCGCCGCCACGCCGAGGTGCGGCGCGAGGGCGACGACTACGTCCTGGTCGACCTCGATTCCACCAACGGTCTCACGGTGAACGGGCGGGAGGTGAAACGCGCCGCGCTCGCCGACGGCGATCAGGTGCAGCTCGGCACCACGGGCCTGCGCTTCGAGAGGCAGCCGTGCTAGACGTCGTCCTCCTCGTTCTCAAGATCGCCTTCCTCGTCTTGCTGTTCGCCTTCGTCGCCTTCGTCGTGCGCCGCACCGTGCGCGACGTCTCGGGCCCCGTTCAACGGCCGGCGCCCGAGCCGCCCAAGGCGCGGCCGGCGCCGGCCACTCCGCCGCCCGCTCCCGTCGTGTCGGCTGTTCCCAGCGTGCCCGAAGCGACACCGGCGGAGCGTCGTCAGCGCCGCAAGCAGCGCCACGTCGAGCGCACCATGCCCGGCGAGTCGCTCGACCTCATGGCCAACATCGATCCCCGGCTCGTGGTCGAGTCCAGCCCCGTGCTGGCGGTCGGCACCGAGGTCAAGCTCGAGGGCTGGATCATGATCGGGCGCTCGCCGGCGAGCGATCTGGTGCTCGACGACCCCTTCGTCTCGCAGACTCACGCCCGTGTGGTGCCGCGCGGCCAGCTCCATTTCGTCGAGGACCTGGGCAGCACCAACGGCACCTTCGTGAACGGACGCGAGGTGGTCGAGGCACAGCTCCTTCTCGACACCGAAGTGCGCATCGGCGAGACGATCTTCCGCTACGAGGAGTGATCGTCGCATGCGCCTAGCCGCCCGACACGCGGCGCTGACCGACATCGGCCTGCACCGGTCGGGAAACGAAGACGCCTACATCGCCGCACCGCCGCTCTACGCGGTGGCCGACGGCATGGGCGGGGCGCGGGCCGGCGAGGTAGCCTCGCAGCTTGCCCTCGAGACCATGGCCGCCGCCCTCGCCGCCGATATCGCGCTGCACGAGGCCGCGCAGGCCGCCAACGAGCGCGTCTACGAACGATCGCGAGCCGACCGGGCGCAGGCCGGCATGGGCACCACCCTGACCGCCATCCTGCTGGGCGACGACCGCCTCGAGTTCGCCCACGTCGGCGACAGCCGCCTGTATCTGTGGCGCGACGAGACCCTCGTGCAGGTGACCGACGATCACTCGCTGGTCGGCGAGATGCTGCGCGAGGGTCACCTCACGCGCGAGGCCGCCCAGAACCACCCGCAACGCAGCATCCTGAGCCGCGCCCTGGGCACCGAACCCTCCGTCGAGATCGACTCCGGCGAGCTCGAGCTGCGGGCCGGCGACACGGTTCTGCTGTGCAGCGACGGGCTCTATTCGATGATCTCTGAGACCACTATGGCCGCCATCCTGGCGGCGGTCGACGACCCCGGCCGCATCGCCCGCCAGCTCGTGCGCGAAGCCAAAAACGAAGGTGGCCACGACAACATCACGGTCGTCGTGTTGCGCTTGGACGAGGTCGTGGCGCCCGCATCCGAGACAGCCGGCGCCGAAGCCGCGACCGCCGCATTGCCCGCGCTCGATGAGGCGGCGACCGGCATGCTGCCCGCGGTCGGCCAGCCTGTCGCCGAAGCCGCGACCGCCGCGCTGCCCGTGGTCGACGAGCCTGTCGCCGACGCCCCGCCGGAGGTCCGCGAGCCGCCCGACGGCGCCCCGCCCGCGGTCGGCCAGCCGCCCGACGACGCCCCGCCGGATCCCGCCGATGACACGACCCCCGCTGCGCCGGGCACGGCCGGCGAGGCGGCCGATGTGCCGCCGCCGGCCGACGAGCCGGTCACCGGCGCCGCGCCGCGCCGCCGCCGGCGCCGGCTGTGGTTCGTCGTCGCGGTGAGCGTGCTCGTGCTCGTCTGTCTTGTGGGCGGCGCCGTCGGCAACACGGTCTACTTCGTCGGCGACCACGACGGCATGGTGAGCGTGTACCACGGCCTGCCCTTGCAGGTCGGCGGGCTGCGGTTGAACAGCCTCTATCTGCAGACTACGACGCCCCTCGCTACGGTGGCGCCCAGCGTGCTCGCACGCATCGAGCGCCACGACCTGCATCGCAAGCAGGCGGCGCTCGCCCTGGAGCGCCAGGCGCAGGGCGTGCCGTGAGCCGCCGCGCGACCGAAGCCTGGCTGCTCGCCCTGGTGGGCGTCGCGGCCACGATCGCCTACGTGTCGGTCTACGCGGCGCGCTTCCACGAGATCAGCCGCGACTCGATCGTCACCGGCCTGATCTTCGTCGTGCTCTTCCTGGTCATCCACCTGACCGAGCGCCGGTATCTGTCGCAGGCCGACCCCTATCTGGTGCCGCTCGCCGCCCTGCTCAGCTCGATCGGGCTCACCGAGATCTACCGCATCGCGCCGGCGCTCGCCCTCAAGCAGGGCGAGTGGCTGGCGATCGGCGTGGCGCTCTTCGTGGCGACGGTGCTCGTGGTGCGCGACGACCGCCGCCTCGAGACCTACCGGTATGTCATCGGGGCGGTCGGACTGTTCCTGCTGGCGCTAACGTTCGTCGTCGGCACCAGCGTCAACGGCGCTCGCCTGTGGATCCGCGTGGCCGGCTTCTCGATCCAGCCGTCGGAGTTCGCCAAGCTCGCCGTCGTCGTCTTTCTGGCCGGCTATCTCGACCAGAACAAGGAGATGCTCTCTGTGCCCACAGGGCGCCTGCTGGGCCTGCACGTGCCGCCCCTCAAGTACTTCGGCCCGCTGCTTCTCATGTGGATCCTGTCGCTGCTCATGCTCGTCGTCATGAAGGATTTCGGCATGTCGCTGCTGTTCCTCACGACCTTCATCGCCATGACCTACATGGCCACGACGCGGATCGCCTACGTGGTCACGGGCGCCGCCCTGTTCGTGGCCGGCGCCGCCGGCGCTCAGCTCGTCGCCCACGTCCACGAGCGGTTCGCCATTTGGCTCGACCCCTGGAAGACCGCTTCGACCAGCGGCTACCAGCTTCTGCAGTCGCTGTTCGCGATGGCCGACGGCGGCCTGCTCGGGGCCGGCTTCGGGCGCGGCTACCTGCTCTACGCAAACCACGTGCCGACCGTGCCCGACCTGCAGACCGACTTCATCTTCAGCGCCGTGGCCAACGAGCTCGGCCTGGTCGGCGCGATCGGCCTGATCCTGCTGTACCTGCTCTTCGCCTGGCGCGGCTTTCACATAGCCCTGCAGGCCACGGACGGCTTCTCGAAACTGCTGGCGGCGGGCCTTGCGACCGTGTTCGGGCTGCAGAGCTTCATCATCGTCGGCGGCGTCACCCGTCTCATCCCGCTGACCGGCATCACGCTGCCGTTCGTGAGCTACGGCGGCAGCTCGCTGACTGCCAACCTGGTGCTCGTCGCCCTGCTGCTCATGGTCTCGCACCGCAGCGCGGTGGTCGAGGCGGGCAGCACGACCGAACGACTCCGCCTTGCGGAGCTGGCGTAGGGAGGGGCGGTGGATCGCGCCATCAGTCGCGTGTTCGTCTGCGGGGTCGTGCTCATGGTGGCCCTCATGGCCAACGTCGTCTGGATCCAGGTGATCCACGCCGGCAGCCTGCGCCGGGCGCCCGAGAACCATCGCGTCGCGGCCCAGCAGCTGCGGGTCAAGCGCGGGCTCATTCTGGGCTTCGACGGCTCGACCATCGCCGGCGACGCTCGCCGCTCGGGCTTTTACTACCGCACCTATCCCCAGGGGCCGGTCGCGCCCCAGATCGTGGGCTACGACAGCGCGCGCTACGGCCAGGCGGGCATCGAGGCCTCGATGAACGGCTACCTGAACGGCTCCCACGCCGGCACGCAGGGTCTGATCGACCGGCTGCTCGGTCGTCGTACTCCGGGCGCGAACGTCAGGCTCACCATCGTACCCGCCGTGCAGAAGGTGGCCCAGAGCGCCCTGGGGGCTCAGGTCGGCGCGATCGTGGCGCTCGATCCGACCACCGGCGCGATCATCGCGGCCGCCTCGACGCCGAGCTACGATCCGGCGCACATCGACACGACCTTCCCGGCTCTCATCAAGAGGCCCGGCGCGCCGCTGCTGTCGCGCGTGACGCAGGGCCTTTACCCGCCGGGCTCGTCGTTCAAGGTGGTGACCGCCACCGCTGCCCTCAATCTCGGCAAAGTCACCCCGACGACGCCCTTCGACGACACCGGCGTCTACCAGATCTACGGCGGCAAGGTGACCAACTATCACGGCGAGGTGTTCGGCGTTCACGACTTCACCAAGGCGCTGACCGACTCCATCAACACCACCTTCGCCAAGGTGGGCACGCTGCTCGGTCAGCAGGCCCTGGTCGCGCAGATGAAGGCCTACGGCTTCTACCAGAGGCCGCCGCTCGAGCTGCCGCTCGGCATGGTCTACCCGAGTGGCCGCTACAGCGGCTCCAGGCTGCTGCCGACCACGGCTGCGATGAACCCGCTCGACGTGGCCTGGGCGGCGGTCGGGCAAGAGGCGGTGCTGGCCACGCCGCTACAGATGGCGCTGGTCGCGGCGGGTGTGGCCGACGCCGGCCAGGTCATGAAGCCCTACCTCGTACAGCGCGTCACGAGCAGCAGCGGCACCGTGCTCCAGCAGGCCTCACCGAGCCTCTGGACGACCGCCACGAGCCCCGCCACGGCGCAGACGCTGAACGTCATGATGCAGCAGGTCGTCAATGCCGGGACGGGCACGGCGGCCGCCCTGACGGGCATCCAGGTCGCCGGCAAGACCGGCACGGCGCAACGCGGCGCGAGCAACGTCGCCTGGTTCATCGCCTTCGCCCCGGCAAACGACCCCAAGGTGGCCGTGGCGGTCACCATCGAGAACACCTTGTTCACGGGCGGCGACGTGGCGGCGCCGCTCGCTGCCCAGGTCATCAAAGCCGCTTTGGCGCAGCCCGCCCTGCCATGAGGCCGGGCAGGAGTCGAGGGGGGAGTGTGGTAACGTGACGGTGAGGAGCTTGTGACCGACGGATTCGACAACGGACAGGTGATCGCCGGCCGCTACCGCGTCCTGCGCCGTCTCGGCGTGGGCGGCATGGCCGACGTCTATCTCGCCGAAGACGCTACGCTCGGCCGCCAGGTGGCGGTCAAGGTGCTGCTGAGCCGTTACTCGGGCGACGCCCAGTTCGTCGAGCGCTTCCGCCGCGAAGCCCAGGCCGCCGCCAGCATCAACCACCCCAACATCGTCAACATCTACGATTGGGGTCCGGTCGACGGCACCTATTACATCGTCATGGAGTATGTCGAGGGCGAGACGCTCAAAGACCGCATCCGCCGCGAAGGCCGCTGCTCGCCGGGCGAGGCGGTGCGCGTCACGCTCGAGCTGCTGGCGGCCGTCCAGGTGGCCCACGGCGCTCACATCGTGCATCGCGACATCAAGTCCCAGAACATCCTGATCGACGCGGCCGGCACGGTGAAGGTCACCGATTTCGGCATCGCCAAAGCCGACGATTCGCAGATGACCGAGGCCGGCTCCATCCTGGGCACGGCCCAGTACCTCGCCCCCGAACAGGCCAAGGGCGAGCCCGTCGACGAGCGCACCGACCTCTATTCGGTGGGTGTCGTACTCTACGAGATGCTGACGGGCGGCTTGCCCTTCCGCGGCGACAGCGCCGTCACCGTGGCCTTGAAGCATGTGAACGAGCAGCCGCCCGAACCGGCGGAGCTCGTGCCGGGCACGCCTTACTCGCTCAATCAGATCGTCCTGAAGGCGCTCGCCAAAGACCCCGATCACCGCTACCGCAGCGCCGCCGAATTCAGCGCCGACCTGGTCGCGGCGCGCAGCGGCGGGCCATTGCTCGCGGCCAGCTACGACCCGAGCCTCGACCGCACCATCGTACAGTCGCCGGCGGGCGGCGCCGAGGGCACGACCCGGGTGCTGCCGCGGACGGCCGTGGCGGGCGCCGCGGCCGGCGTCGGGGCGGCCGCCGGGGCCGCGGCCCGTACGCCCGGTGGGCCGGCCGGTAAGCGCCGCCGACGCTCGCCGTGGCCCTGGATCGCCCTCGTCGCCTTTCTCGTGATCGCCGCCGTCGCCGGTGTCGTGGTCTGGAAGTCGTTCTTCAGCGACACCACCCGCACCGTGCCCCCGGTGGTGGGCCAGACCCAGGCGGCCGCCACCGCGCAGCTACAGAGCGCAGGCTTCACGGTCAAGCTCCACGACGATTACACCGACCAGTTCGGCGCGGGCCTCGTCACCCGGCAGCAGCCCTCGAGCGGCGCCAAGCTCGCCAAAGGCGGCACCGTCGACATCTGGGTGAGCCGTGGGCCGGCCACCACCACGCTGATCGACTTCACGGGCTGGACGCCCGCTGCCGTGGCGAACTGGCTCGTCAAGTACGGCCTGGTCGGCAAACAGCTGTCGGGCGCGTCGGCGACGATCACCAAGGGCAAGGTCTACAAGCAGAGTCCGTTGCCCGGCGTCACCGTGAGCCGCGGCGACACGGTCAGCTACTACGTCAGTCGCGGCGCGCCCCAGGTGAGCGTGCCCGACCTGTCCGGGCTCGATCAGTCGGGGGCGGCGAGCGCGCTGCAGGCGGTCGGGCTCGTGCTCGGCACTTCCTCGCAACAGACCAGCACCACGGTGCCCGTCGGTCAGGTGATAAGTCAGAATCCCGTGGCCGGCACGACGGTCGACAAGGGCAGCACCGTGACCATCGTGGTGAGCAGCGGCTCGCCTTCGCCGAGCGGCACGCCCTCGCCCACCGGAACGCCGATCACCATGCCCAGCGTCCTCACGATGCCGCTGGCCGCGGCCGAGCAGTTGCTGACCAACGACGGCTTCGTGGTGGCACCGCCCAAGTACGGTACGAGCTCGCTGGGCGCGGGCATCGTGTACGACCAGTCGCCCAAGAGCGGCACGGCCACGACGTCGGGCAGCACGGTGACCATCTGGGTCGGCAAGTAGGCAGGTAGCCCGCGGCACGCTCCCTCGCCGGAGCGCCTCGGCGGGCCTTCAGCGCGGCCCAGGCGGGACCTCGCGGGACTTCGCTGCGGTCTCGCCGGCGCCTCGGTCGGCGCCTCGGCCGGCACTTCAGGCCTTGGCGATGAAGATCACGTAGATCAGGTAGAGCGCGTACATCGAGCCGGCCCCGCACAGCGTGAACCAGGTCAGCTTGTGCCTGATGCGGAGCTGCATATAGAAGACGGTCCCCGAGACGAGCGCCAGCACGCCGCTGACGAGACCGGTGCGCGTGAGCTGCCACGTCGTGAAGAGCAGCCCGATCGACACCGGGAACGTGCTCTGGAACACCATCGCCCCCGTGATGTTGCCCAGCGCCAGCGTGTCCTTGCCCTGACGTACCCAGATCACCGAGTTGAACTTCTCGGGTAGCTCGGTGGCGAGCGGGCTCAGGATGAGTGAGACGAGCAGCGGGTCGAGCCCCAGCGAGACACTCACGTGCTGCACCGCGCCCACGAAGACGCGCGCCCCGACGATGATGCCCAGCGTCGCCACCACGACCTGCAGGATGATGCGCCGCCGGTGCGGCATGACGGGGTGGGGGTGAAAGTAGAGCGGCTTGGTCTCGCCCTCGAGCAGGCCGCCGACGCGCATGGTGCGCCAGACGTAGACGCCGTAACCGGCCAGCAGACAGGGCGAGAGGATCCACTTGAGGTGATGGAACGGCAACGCGCCGGCGATCATGGCGAGGCTGTAGGCGACTACGAAAAACGACAGGTCGCGGCGCAGCACGGGCTCGTTGATCGAGAAGTCGAGGGAGCGCCGGCCGCGCCAGAAGAACACGACCACCGCGGCGCCGGTGACGACCATCGTCAGGCTCGAAAGCATGAAGGGAGCGCCCAGGATGGCGCCGACGCCGATGTCCTTGGAGTCGGGCGCGTGGGTGAACAGGATGGCGATGATCGGGATCAGGGTCTCGGGCAGCGCCGTGCCGACCGCCGCGAGCACGCTGCCCACGGCGCCTTCGCCGAGCTCGAAGCGCCGCCCGAACCACTCGATGCCGTTGGTGAACAGCTCGGCGGACAGCAGGATGATGGCGAGGGCCGCGAGGAGATAGACGACGGTCATGGTCCGGGCAGCTTACCACGCCGGCCGCGGCGCCCCGGCGCGGGCGTAGCCGGCGCCGGAGGCGACGATCGGCCGGCCGCGGCCCTACCGATAGAGATCCAGGCAGCGCTCCGCGAGGACGCCGGGAATGACCTCCAGCATCGTCGGCGAGGCGGCGGCGATATCGGCGACGCCGACCATGATCCGTGTCTTGCCCAGGCGCGCGGTGGCCTCGATCGAAGCGCCGTAGGCGACGGCCGTGAGGTTGGCCCAGACGGCCAGCGACGAGCACATCGGGCAGGGCTCGCAGGTCGCCAGGAGCAGCGCTCCGCAGAGGTCGCCGTGCCCGCTCACGCGCACGGCCTGGCGGATGGCGTTGACCTCGGCGTGGGCCAGCGGGTCGTTGTCGGTGGCGGCTGTGTCGTGGGCCTGGGCGAGCAGACTCTTGCCGCGCACGATCACGGCGCCGTAGCCCTTGTTGCCCTCGGCGCGGGACTGCCGAGCCTCCTCGATGGCGATCGCCATGGGCGCCTCGAGATCGACGCGCACTATGCCCTCGGCGCAGAACGGTCCGTGCGGGCGGAGGTGATCGTAGTCGCGCACGAAGCGCAAGCGCACGTCAAGGTGAGAGAGAAACGCCTGAACGGGCTTGTCGGAGACCCGGCGACAGACGGTCCTCGTGTCGAGCCCGAGTGACTCGCAGGCTGCCAGTGTGGGGCACGGGTTGCGCGCCTCCCAGAAGATCTCGTCGGGGCCTTCGCGGCTGACGACGAGCTGCGCCGGGTCGAGCTCCAGGTAGTCGAGGAAGAGTGCCTCGAAGGCGCGACGAGGGCTGACCACGTCCGGCCAGCTCCGCTGTCGCAGCCAGGCCGACCGTTTGGCCTGGGTCTTGCGCTCGGTCTCGGCGAAGGGCCGACGGCTCAGGCGCTGCCTCTCGCGCTCTACCGCTTCGTGGAAGGACAACCGCATCGAGGCAGCATAGCAGGGAAGTCTTCCGCAAGAACGGCGAAGGGCCCGCTCGTTGGCAGAGCGGGCCCTTCGGCCTGGAGCGCGTCGCCGTCTGCAGCCGGCGCACGGCGCGATCGGCGCCGCGTGCGCGTGCCGCGAGCGTGCGTGCGGCGCTACACGCGCGACGCCTCGTTGCGCACTTCGCGGGCGGCGAGGACCCAGTAGACGAGGCCGCCGACGATGATGCCGATCAGCCAGCTGAAGTCGGAGCCCGCCGTGCGCGAGGAGATCGGCCCCACGTATGAAGGCACGAAGTACTTCGCGTAGATCCACATCATGGCGGCCGCCATGCCGAGAAGCTGGGCGATGACCGCCGGCCAGTGGAAGCCCCCGTGACGCCAGTAGAGACCGCCGCGCTCCTTTGCGAGCGAGGGCGCGTCGTAGCGCCCGCGCCGCAACAGGTAGTCGACCATCACGATGGCAAACCATGGGGCCAGCCACACCACGATGTAGAGCAGGAAGCCGGTGAGGTCGGTGTAGAAGTTGCCCTTGAAGATGACCAGGGCGGTGACGATGGCCACCACCACGGTGTCGATGATCACCGCCTGGTAGCGGCGCACGGCGATGCCGATAGCCTGCAGGGTCACGCCCGACGAGTACAGGTCGATCGTGTTGATGGCAAAGAGCTGAGGCAGGGCGAGGATCATGTAGGGCCAGAAGAACCAGGCCGCGAAGGCCGCGGGCACACCGGTGACCCCGGTCGTTTTGGGGCTGATGGCGAAAGCGGCTGCGCCGAGCAGTTCGAGCAGCAGCGAGGGGATCGCGGGACCGAGCGTCGCCGCCCAGAAGGTCCTGGCCTTCGGGGTGGCGCGCGGCAGATAGCGGGAGTAGTCGTTGCCGTTCTCGGACCAGCCCAGTCCGCCGACCGAGATGATGACCACCAGGGCAGTCGTCCACTCGGCCCACGAGGCGCTCTGGTGCAGGCTGCTCAGATGGACGTGAGGCACGATGAGAACGGCCATGACCGCAAAGACGGCGATGAACACGTACGACAGCCAGTGCAGCACCTTCGTGATCGTGGCGTGGCCGAGGAACGGCATGAGGAACTGCACGCCGACGGCGACCACGATGAAGAGGACCTTGAGGCCATTGCCGGCAGTCACGCCGCCGCGGAGGAACATCGCCTCGAACACCAGCACGATGATGACGATGCCCTCGATCTCGAACCCGACCTGGGTGATCCAGTTGAAGAACGCTACGCCGCGGTTGGCGTTCTGCCCGAACGGCGCCCGGCTGACCATGAAGGCGGTCGTACCCGTGGCCGGGCCCTGCAGGCTGGCAAAGCCGAGCAGCATGTAAAAGAGGTTGCCGACGACGATGGCCAGCACCGCTTGCCCGAAGGAAAGCCCAAACGACATGATCAGCGCGCCGTAGACGAGGAACTCGACGTTCCACACCGCGCCGGCCCACAGCCAGAAGAGGCCGGCCGGGCGCATTGTGCGGGCATCGTCGGGAATCAGCTCGATGCCTCGCTGTTCTATCTTGAACGGGACGTTTTCGTCGGATTGGTCCGCAGGACGTTCGACGACCGGCATCTCTGCCACTGTTCCCCCTTTCCGTCTTCGCTGCCGGACACGGCCGTCGTCCGCCCTCCGCGGAGAGCAAGGTCCGAGTGACCGAAAGCTAGACTTTAGACGGAATCGGGCGACGAGAAAAGCCGCCGCGACCATCCCGCGATGTCCGCCCGAACATGATTGACAGACACCTTCGCCGCCGATACCTTTAGCGGCTGCGCGACGCCGACAAGAAAGGATGACCACACTTTCGTGGATGCCGACCCCGGCCGATTAGCGCTCTCCGAACTCGAATCTCTGACGGTCGTCGACTCGGCCGGCGCCGAGCTGGGCGAGCTGCTCGACGTCCTTGCCTCGCTCTCCTCAGACCCGCCTGCGGTCACGGCCTTCATCGTGGGCCGCGACGACGAGCAGCTCCGCGCGTCGTGGGCGCAGATCGGCGAGATCGACATCGACGGCCGGCGCCTCCTGCTCACCGCCCCGGCGGGTGAGCTCAAGCCGGCGTCGCTGTCGGGCGAGGAGATCGCTCTGGTCGATGCCGTGCTCGACCACCAGGTGCTCGACGTCGAGCGCCGCAAGTTCATCCGCGTGCAGGACGTGCTGCTCGCGGTCGACGACGATCGCCTCGTGGTGCACGGGGTCGACGCTTCGAGCGGCGCGGTCATGCGACGCATGGGACTCGGGTTTCTTTCAAGGCGTCTGCGCGAGCGTCCGGGCGACTTCGTGCCCTGGGACGACGTCAATCTCATCTCCGTGCGCCTCTCGCGGGCCAACTTCATCGAGGCATTCACCGAGATCGCCGAGCTGCATCCGGCCGATCTCGCCGACGTCATCGGCCAGGTCGGTCCGCACCAGCGCGCCGCGGTGCTGGCTGCGCTGAACGCGCCGCTGGCCGCCGACACACTCGAGGAGATGGACGACGAACTCGTTTCGGCGGCCCTGGTCGAGATGCCGCGCAAGCGGGCCGCGGCCGTCATCAAGCACATCGAGCCCGACGATGCCGCCGACATGCTGGCCGACCTTCCCGACGAGGTCGCCGAAGAGATCCTGGCCCGCCTGCCGGCCGACCTCGCCCTGGCGTTGCGCGGGCTCGCCTCCCACCCCGAGCATTCGGCGGGCGCCCTCATGACGACCGACGTGGTCGCCCTGCCGGGAGACCTCGAGGCTGCCGGAGCGCTCGTGCGCATCCGCGAGCAACAGCCCGGCGACACGGCGCTGGCGGCGATCTTCGTGGTCGACGACGAGCGCCGCCTGCTGGGCGCCTTGAGCCTGGCCGAGCTGGTGCTGGCGCCGCCCGACGACACCCTCGCGGAGCTCATGGACCCCGACTGGCCGCGGGCCGCGGTCGACACCGAAGAAGACGAGGTCGGTCGGCTGATGACCAAATACGATCTGCTCGCCCTGCCGGTCACCGACGACGAGCAGCGTCTGATCGGCGTGGTCACCCTCGACGACGCGCTCGACGCGATCGTGCCGGCCGACTGGAAGAAACGCCTGCCGCGGCTGTTCCGCTAGGCTGCGCTGCCCGTTGACCGGGGCGCGCTGCCGCCGGCCGCATGGCGGCGCCCTGGGTCGCGCCGCACGCCTTGGGGCGTCAGGCCGGGATCGTCGCCGGGGCGCCCTCGAGCTGCTCGACCGCGCTGCGGCCCCGCGACACGGCGACCAGCATCTTGAGGTCGAGCCGGTAACGGCCCACGCGGCCGGCCGTGCGCACCCGCACAAAGCCACTGCCTTCGAGCACGTGGGCGTTGAAGAGGTTCAGGTCGCGCAGGTAGCCCGTAAAACGCAGGTCGGGCGCCGGGTCGCGCAGCGCGTACGCCTCGAGGGCCTTCACCCGCCGCAGCTTGACGGCCGCGATCACATCCTGCAGCAGCATCTGAAACCCGGCGAGGTACTGCTCGTCGTAGAAGAAGGCGCACGCCAGCAGGTAGGAGTCGGGCGAGGGCGCTCCGGCCGGTAGCCCGCGGCGCACGAGCGCGGCGGGGGCGGCCTGCATCCAGCCGAGCACGTCGGCGCCGTCGAGCAGCGCGCGCCCGAACATGCCGGCTTCGGCTTCGACCTGGGCT
Source organism: uncultured Actinomycetes bacterium (assembly GCA_963845355.1). GTDB lineage: Bacteria > Actinomycetota > Thermoleophilia > UBA2241 > UBA2241 > Bog-752. The sequence continues at coordinate 6,491 of CAWJRV010000028.1, read as the reverse complement.
TCCCAGGAGGCTCGTGGTGAGGGTGGGGCGTCGCCGGCGGTCCCTTTCTGCCACCACGTGCAAGCCGCACAGGCCTCGGGCAGCAGGTCGCGGCTGGCGGCGTTCAGATCGACGCAGTTCACGTGCCGGCTGCGGCCTCCCAGACGATGTCGTCGATATGGACCCCGATCTCGTCGAGGTCGATGCCGGTCATGCTGCGCAGGTACGAGTGGACCGCGCCGCGGATCTGCGGCACGAGCTCGGGCAGCCTGGCGGCAGGGGTGATGACGATGTGGATGTCGAGCACGCGACGACCGTCGCGCTCCTCGATGCGGACGGGACCGAGGCGCTCGAGGTGCACCTTCTCGCCAAGCGACTGCAGCGTGCTGCGGTGCAGGTCGGCGAGCCCGGGCAGATCCTTGATCGCGTCCCACACGTAGGTCGAGATGACTTCGGGCGAGTAGTTGTTGTCGGTGTTCTCGGTCACAGGGCGTCCTGGCACGGTTCGGGGGCGCCGGGTGTTCGGGCCGGCACCGTGTTCGACGCTCCGATTATAGCTTGCCACCGGCGGCGGTACAGGAGGCCCTGCGGAGAGCAGCCTGATTGCGCCCGCCTCGAGCCTCGCCTATACTCACGGTTCGGTGGTCCGGGGCACGCGCCACGGGCCATTTTCGGTCGTCAAAAGGTCCTTCCTCGGGCGGCTCCACATGACCACCATCTATCGTGCCGAATGGCTGCTTCCCATCACCGCCCCACCGGTCAGAAACGGGGCGGTCGCGGTCGACGGCGAGCTCATCGTCGCGGCGGGAACGCTCGACGACGTGCGCGCCGCCTGTCCCGACGCGGTGCTCACCGACTTCGACCAGGCCGTCCTCATGCCCGGCTTCGTCAACGCTCACAGCCACCTCGAGTACACGAGCTTTCGCGGCATGTTCGACGATCAGCAGTTCGGCGACTGGATCATCAGCCTGATCGACGTCAAGGCCTCGCTCACTCCCGACGAATACCTGTGGAGCGCCCGCCTCGGCGCGCTCGAGGCGCTGGCCTCGGGGGTCACCACGGTCGCCGACACCACCTACACCGGCGAGACGCTCACGGCGGCCGCCGAAGCCGGTCTGCGCGGCGTGGCCTACCTCGAGGTCTTCGGTATCGACGACAAGCGCCTCGACGAGACCATGGCCGACCTCGACGAACGCCTCGCGAAGGCCCACGAGATGGTCTCGCCGCGGCTCGAGATCGGCATCGCCCCGCACGCCCCCTACACGGTCTCGAGCCGCCTGTTCCAGACGCTCGCAAGCTACGCCCGCCAGCGTCGCATGAAGGTCGCCAGCCACGTCGCCGAGAGCACCGAAGAGGTCACCTACATCCGCTCCGGCTCGGGCAAGTTCGCCCACGACTATCGCGAGAAGATGGGCTGGGAGCGCATGCTCATCCAGCCGTACGGAGTGAGCCCCATCAAGTACCTGCAGCAGTGGGGCGTCTTCGACGAGAACTTCCTGGCGGTGCACTGCGTGCACGCCAGCAGCGACGACATCCGCATCCTCAAGGCCAAGGACGCGGCCGTCGCCCACTGCCCCAAAAGCAACGCCAAGACGGGCTGCGGCATCGCGCCGCTGCCCGATCTCCTGCGTCAGGGCGTGCGGGTCGGCTTCGGCACCGACAGTCCGGCCGCCAGCAACATCATGGACATGTTCGACGAGATGCGCACCGCGCTCTTTCTGCACCGCGGCGCCGCCGGCGACGTGCGTGTGCTGAATGCCGAGCAGTGCATCCGCATCGCCACACTGGGCGGCGCAGAGGCCCTGGGTCTCGACGACCGTGTCGGTTCTCTCGTGCCGGGCAAACAGGCCGACCTCATCGCCGTCGATGTCTCCGGCTCGCATTTCGTGCCCATCGACGACCCGTACTCGGCCCTTGTCTACGGCGCCAATCAAGACGACGTGCTGTTCACCTGCGTCGCCGGCGAGCCGCTCTACCAGGAGGGCGGCTTTCCGCGGCTCGATGCCCACACCATCCGGGCCCAAAGCCGCCGCGTGCGCACCAAGCTGCAGTCCAGAGTGGGCGAAGGGCGCGTCCGGGTGGGCGCCGCCGAATCGGGCTGGTGGCACAACCCGCCCGCGACCGAGCAAAGGGAGAGCTGATGCTCCTAAACCGCCAACGCGTCAAGTTCTGGCAGAAGATCATCTTCGGGTTCATGGCCGTCCTCATGGCCAGCTTCCTGATCTTCGGCTACTCGGGCGTCGCCTCCGGCTGCAGTCACAGCAGCGTCATCAACTCCGGCAGCAGCGTCATCGACAAGCAGGTCAAGACTGCGGTGGCCAACCTCACCAAGAATCCTAAGAGCCCCGCCGCCCTGCTGGCCGCGGCCCAGGGATACCAGGCCGCCGGCTACGTGCAGAACGGCCTGCCGACCGGCAACCAGAGCAACGAACTCACAAAAGCGATCAGCTACTACGATCGCTATCTGGCGCTGCCCGACTCGGCGCTGGGCGCCGCCGCCTCCGGGCTACGCTTCGACGCCCTACAGTCCGAGGCCCAGATCTACGGCGAGCTCATCGACTACAAAAGCGCGGTCGCAGCCTACCGCAAGATGCTCAAGCTCGAACCGCATAACTACGTCCTCTACGTGTCGATAGGCTCGAACGACGTCGCGGCGGGCGACACCGCCGCCGCGATCACGGCCTACCGGACGTTCCTCAAAGTCGATCCGAATTCGCAGTACACAAACCAGGTGAAGGCGCAGCTCGCGCAGCTTCAGGCTGCCGCCTCGCCGTCGCCGAGCGCGAGCGCCACGCCGTGACGAGCGCATTTCAATGCGCCCCGATGAGCCCCTGTGCGAACGCCGCGGTGAGCGCGTCCGCCGGGTCCGCACGGCCGGCCACGGCACTTCCTGCACACGGCACGCAACGAAAAGGGATACGATGACCGACTTCTCTTCAGAGTCCACGATGGTCCGCGACGGGCTTGGTCTGCTCACGCTCACCGGCGAGGTCGACCTCTACACCGCGCCGCGCTTCAAGGACGACCTCGTCGCCCTGATCGAGGGCGCTGCCGTCGACGTGGTCATCGATCTGTCGGGGGTGACGTTCATCGACTCCACCGCCCTCGGCGTGATCATCAGCGGGGTCAAGCGCCTTCACGAGCGTGACGGGCGTCTGCTGATCGTCGCCGGCTCGCGGCCGGTCGTGCGCATCCTGAACATCACCGGTCTCGACAAGGTGCTCACCATCTTCGACTCAAGAGAGGCGGCGTTCGCCGGCCTCTGAGCGCACCGGCACGACGGTCCGGTGTGACGCCCAGGCGACTTCCGGGCATACGATAGTCCCCCGTGAGTGGCGGGCTCTCGCCCATCGCGGCGAGCGGCGCCCATCGACAAGCCGCCCGCGTCGATGGTACAAGTCGCCTACCCCAACGCGAGCGACAAGGATGGATCCAACCCGTGAAACTGATCGTCACTGAAAAGGACTCCGCCGCGGCGAAGATCGCCCAGATCCTGGGCGGGCACGTCGAGACAAAGGAACACGGTCGCGGTCGGCAGCGCGTCAAGTCGTATGCGTTCGAGTGGGACGGCGCGCCGGCGGTCGCCGTCGGCCTGCGCGGCCACGTCATGGAAACGACCTTTCCCAATACCTACCGTCGCTGGAGCCTGAAGCACTTGGACGAGATGATCCGCGAGCCCGACCTGGCCTGGGTGATCGACGGGGCCAGTGCCTCGACCGTGGCCGCCCTGCGCAGCGTGGCCAAGGGCGCGACCGAGATCATCGTGGCGACCGACTACGACCGCGAGGGCGAGCTGATCGGCGAAGAGGCGCTGCGCATCCTGCGCGGCGACGCCTTGCGCCGCCACCCTCACGACAAGCCCGAAAAGCCCGCTCGCGCCGCAGCCAAGAAGACCACCACCCGTTCGCGTCGCGCGCCCGTCGCACCGCCCGTGCTCCTCGACGGCGACGACGGCTCGGCGCACATCAAGGCGGTCGTGGCGCCGGCGATCGTCGACCGCCACCATCGGGCGCGCTATTCGGCGCTCACGCCCGGCGAGGTCAAAGAGGCCTTCAGCAAGCTCGGCACGCTCGACTTCAAACTCGCCGACGCGGCTCACACGCGGCAGGACATCGACCTCATCTGGGGCGCCGTCCTCACGCGCTTCATGTCGCTGGCGAGCTTTCGCTACGGCTCGGACTATCTTTCGATCGGGCGTGTGCAGACGCCGACCCTGCGCCTCATCGTCGACCGCGAGCTCGAACGGCGGGCCTTCGTGCCGGTGCCCTACTGGGAGATCAAAGCCGAGCTCGAAGCGGGGAGCGGGGAGCGCTTCACGGTCGACCACTCAAGCGGTCGCTTCGCCGCTCAGGCCGACGCCGACGCGGCGCTCGCCGGCTCCCAGGCCGACACCGCCGAGGTGACCGCCTACGCCACGACGCCGCGCACGCTGGCGCCGCCGGCGCCGTTCAACACCACGGCCCTGATGAGCGCCGCCTCGGGCGCCGGCATCGCCCCCTCGCGGGCCATGAAGGCGGCCGAGTCGCTGTACCTCGACGGTCTTATCAGCTACCCACGTACCGACAACACCGTCTACCCGCCGTCGCTCGACCTGCACGCGGTGCTCAAGGCCATGACGAAGCACAGGCCGGTGGCCGACATCGCCGCCGAGCTGGCCGGGCAGGCCGCGCTCAAGCCCACGCGCGGCAAAAAGCGCACCACCGACCACCCGCCGATCTACCCGGTCGACGTGCCCAAGGGCGAGCTGCACGGCGATCAGGCGCGCGTCTACGACCTGGTCGTGCGGCGCTTCCTGGCCACGCTGTCGCCGCCGGCCGTGATCGAAAGCCAGCGGCTCGACGTGCGCCTCGGCAGCGAGCCCTTCGTGGGGCGCGGCAGCCGCGTCGCCAAGCCCGGCTTTCTGCGCGCCTGGCAGCCCTACACAGCCGACCGCGAGCGGCCGCTGCCGCAGGCGGCGGTGGGCGACATCCTGGCGGTGCTCGGCGTGCGTCTCGACGCCAAGGAGACCCAGCCGCCGTCGCGCTTCGGCCAGGGCCCGCTGATCGAGAAGATGGAGGAGCTCGAGCTCGGCACCAAGGCTACCCGGGCCGACATCATCCAGCACCTCTACGACCGCAACTACGTACGCGACAACCCGGTCGAGCCGACCGAGCTGGGCATCGCCGTCATCCGCGCCTTCGACGCCGCCATGCCGAGCGCGCCGCTCGACATCTCCTCACCTGCCATGACCGCCCGGCTCGAGGACGAGATGGATCGCATCACCGTCGGCGACCTGCGCAGCGAGCAGGTCGTACGCGACAGTCAGGAGCTGCTGGCCCAGGCACACAAGCTGCTCGAGGGCAACATCGAGGTCATTCGCAGCGAGATCAAGGGCGCTGTGCGCGAAGACATGACGCTCGGCGTGTGCTCCACCTGCGGCGGTGAGCTGCGGATCTTGCGCGGCAAGACCGGCAAGCGTTTCGTGGCCTGTGTCGGCAAGGAGACCGACGAGCCCAAGGTTCCCGAGGGCGCGCCCGAAGGCACGCGGCCGCGGCGCGGCTGCGGCCAGACGTTCCCGCTGCCCCAGCGGGGTGCTATCATCGCCAAAGGGACCACCTGCCCGGAATGCGGTTGGCCCGAGATCAGCGTGCTCAAATCGAGCGGCCGCGGGCGACCGTGGCAGCTCTGTCTGGATCCCGATTGTCCCACCAAGGAGAAGTACAAGAAGCGGGCGACCTAGCGGCCCGGCTCGCGGGGCGCGGCTTCTTCGTGACCCTCGAAGGCGTCGACCGCTCGGGCAAGACGACCCAGGTCGAACGTCTCTGCGCGTCGCTTTCCGCTCGCGGCCTTCCGGTCGGCGTGCGGGGCGTGCCGGGGGGCTCGCTGCGCGAGCCCGGCGGCACGCCGGTCGGCGAGGCCGTCCGTGAGCTCCTGCTGCACCGCCCTCACGCCGTCTCGCCCTGGACCGAAGCACTGCTCTACGCGGCCGCCCGGGCTCAGCTCGTCGCCGACGTCGTGCGACCCTCGCTCGCGGACGGCCTCATCGTGGTGCTCGACCGCTACATCGACTCGTCGCTGGCCTATCAGGGCTGCGCTCGCGGCCTGGGCATCGAGGCCGTGCTCGAGGTCAACGAGCGGGTGACCGGTGGGCTTTTGCCCGACCTCACTGTGCTGCTCACGGTCGACCCCGGTCGGGCGGCCGGCCGGGACGCCCGACCGCCCGACCGCCTCGAGTCAGAGGGCCTTGCACTGCAGAGCCGCGTGGCCGCGGGCTACGACGAGCTGGCGCGCCGCTACCCGTGGCGCATCGTGGCGCTCGACGGCGAGCGCGCGGTCGACGAGGTCGCGGCCGACGTCGAGCGGGCCACGCTGACCGCCCTGGCCGCACTGACTCCGCCCACGTCCACGCCCGCATCCACGCATGCGTCCACGCCCGTCTCCGCGTCCGGGTCCACGCATGCGTCCGTGTCCGCGCCGGCGTCGACTGCCGCACGAGGGGCGAGCGATGTTCGCTGACATCCCCGGTCAGGAGC
>CAWJRV010000027.1:0-17540 GCA_963845355.1 uncultured Actinomycetes bacterium | reverse complement strand
CGCCAGAGCCTGACGGTGCGTGCGATAGAATCGCTCGGACGATGAGCCACCTGCTGCTGACAAACGACGACGGCATCAACACTCCCGGCTTGGCGGCGCTGCGCCGTGGGCTCGACGAACTGGGAACGGTGCTCACGCTGGCGCCCGACGGCAATCGCAGCGCCATCGCCCGCAGCATCACGATCGATCGTCCGCTGCGCGCGCGCGAGACCCGCTTTGGCGACGACTTCTCGGGCTTCTCGCTCGACGGCACGCCGGCCGACTGGTCCCGGGCGGCCGCCCTCGGATTCTTCGGCGAGCGCCCGCAGATCGTGGTCGCCGGCGCCAACATGGGCGCCAACCTGGGAGACGACGTGGCCTATTCGGGCACGGTGGCCGCCGCCCTCGAAGGCGCCCTGCTCGGTCTGCCGGCCGTGGCGATCTCGGTGCAGGGTCGCTCGCCGCGCCACTTCGACGCCGCCGCCCGCCTCGTGGCGCCGATCGTCGCGCGTGTGCTGGCCGACGGTCTGCCGCACGGTCTCGTGCTCAACGTCAACGTGCCCGACCTGCCGCTCGACCAGGTGCGTGGGGTACAGGTCACCAGGCTGGGCTGTCCCAGCGTCCACGAGCGCATCGAGATCGAAAGCGGCGGCGGCGCGATCAAGCGCTACACGCTCCACACCGAGGCGCGCGACTGCGTGAGCGAGACGGGCACCGACTTCGCGGCGCTCGCCGCCGATACCTGTCGATCACGCCGCTGCATTTCGATCTGGTCGACCTGCGGGCGTTCGAGATGCTCGAAGGCTGGAAGTTTTTCGAGGCCGTGCGCGCCGTGCTGCCGGGCTCGGTCGACGCGCTGCCGGCCGGCGCGGCCGGTGACGACGAGGAGTCCGGGTGAACGGCTTCGAGCCGATCATCTTCGACCTCGACGGCACGGTGGTCGACACCGTCGCTCTCATCCGTGCCTCGTTTCGCCACGCCTCGCGCGTGGTGCTGGGCCGCGAGCTGCCCGACGACGTGCTGCTGGCCGGCGTCGGCCAGCCGCTGATGACGCAGATGAAGGCGCTCGATGCCGTCCGTGCGCAGGAGCTCTACGACGCCTACCGCGAGCACAACCACCGCGTCCACGACGAGATGATCGCCCGCTACGACGGGGGTCGAGACGGCGCTGGGCCGCCTGAAGGCGGCCCAGCGCCCTTTTTATCGTGACCTCAAAGAGCGCCGAAACGACCGCCATGGCGTTTCGGGCGGTCGAGGTCTGCGCGAGTATTTCGACGCCGTGGTCACGGCCGAGCGACACCGAGGCGCACAAGCCGTCACCCGAGCCCATCCTGCTTGCTCTCGAGCGCCTGGGCGCCGGCCCCGAGCGGGCCGTCTACGTCGGCGATGCGCCGGTCGACGTGGCCGCGGGCAAGGCGGCGGGCGTGGCGACGGTCGCCGTGCTGTGGGGCGCCTTCTCGCCCGCCGCCCTCGCCCAGGCCGCTCCCGACTTCACGGTCGAAACGCCCGTCGCCATCAGCAACCTGTGCCTCGACGGGGACCGTTGCAGGGCACGCGAGGCACCCCATGAACGCCGCCGACCGGCCGGCCGGCGACGCCGCGGCCGCCGATCGCAGCGCCCCACCCGCCGATCGCGGCGCCGCGGCCGCCGCCCGCCGCGCCGCCGGGCTGCGGGAGGAGATCGAGCATCACACTACCACTACTACGTCCTCGATAGCCCGAGATCGGCGACGCCGACTACGACGCTGCTCCTCCGCGAGCTGGAGGATCTAGAGGGCGAGTACCCCGAGCTGATCACGCCCGACTCGCCGACCCAGCGCGTTGGTGGGGCCGCTGGAAGTCGCCAGTTGCGGCACCGCAGCCCATGCTCTCGCTGGCAATGCCCCAACGAGGAGGAGCTGCTCGCCTGGGACGCCGCACGGCGCCTGCTCGGGCCCAGGCGGACGAAGCCGCGCGAGTACGTCCCCGAACCCAAGATCGACGGGCTGGCCATCTCGCTCATTTATCAGGACGGCGTCTGAGCGCGGCGCCACGCGCGGCAACGGCGTGATCGGCGAGGACGTCACCGCCAACATCCGGACCATCCACGCCGTGCCGCTCCGCCTGCGCGCCCGCCCGGGGCGACCTTGCCGGCGCCGTCGAGGTGCGCGGCGAGGTCTATCTGTCGCTGGCGGGTTCGCGCGCCTGAACGAGGAGCGCGCGGCCGCCGGCGAGTCGACCTTCGCCAACCCTCGCAACGCCGCCGCCGGCTCCTGCGTCAACTCGACCCGGCCATCGCCGCTGCGCGACCACTCGACCTGGTGCTACCAGCTCGGCTACAGCGAGGGGCTCGACGTCGCAAGCCATTGGCAGTCGCTCGAGTGGCTGCGCGAGCAGGGCTTTCGGGTGAATCCCGCGTCCGCTCGTCACGAGACGATCGAGCAGGTGGTCGCCGAGTGCGCCGCCTGGGTCGAGCGCCGCGGCAAGGTCGACTACGACATCGACGGCGTGGTCGTGAAGATCGACGACCTCGCCTTGCAGCGCGATCTCGGCGAGGTCGCTCACGACCCGCGCTGGGCGATCGCCTTCAAGTTCGCGCCGACCACGGCCGTCACGCGTCTGCTCAGCATCGAGGTCAACGTGGGGCGTACCGGCGTGCTCACGCCCTTCGCTGTCCTCGAGCCGGTGCCGGTCGGCGGGGTAACGGTCGAGCGGGCCACCCTGCATAACGAGGACGACATCCACCGCAAAGATGTCCGGCCGGGCGACGACGTGATCGTGCAGCGCGCCGGCGACGTCATACCGCAAGTCGTGGGCCCGGCTCTTCGCGACGCCGGCGGTGGCGAGCTGAACGGGGGGGGGGGTAGGCGGGGCGCGGCGGCGAGTCAGGCGGGGTCGGGAAGGGTATCGCCGCCCACGAGGCCCGGCCGGTGTGGAAGCATGCCGGCCCGCTGCCCCGCCTGCGACTCGCCGGTGGTGCGCGAGGAGGGCGAGGTGGCGGTGCGTTGCCCGAATCGCTCCTGCCCGGCGCAGATCGTCGAGGCCGTCCGGCACTTCGTGAGCCGCGGCGCGATGGACATCGACGGTGTCGGAGACGAGGCCGTCGTCGCACTGCACGAAGCCGGCCTGGTCGGAAGCGTCGCCGATCTCTACGGCCTCAGCCTCAGCCGGCTCGCCGACGTGCCGCTGTTCACCCGCAAGGACAAAGACCCGGACGGCGGCGAGATCGTCGTGCCCAACCGCTTCGCCGAGAACCTGCTGGCGTCGCTCGAAGCCTCCAAGCAGCAGCCCTACGCCCGCGTGCTGTTCGCCCTGGGCATCAGGCACGTGGGAGGGGTCAATGCCCAGCTGCTCGTCGAGCACTTCCCGTCGCTCGACGAGCTGCAGGGCGCCGCCGAGGACGAGATCGCCGAGGTGCCCGGCATCGGGCCGGTCGTGGCCGGCTCCGTCGAGCAGTACCTGGCCGACCCGCACAATCGCGAGACTCTCGCCAAGCTGCGGGCCCAGGGCTTGCGCTTCGTCGAAGAGTCGCGGCTGCGCCCCGAGGGGCCGCTGTCGGGCAAGACCTTCGTGCTCACTGGGACCCTCGACACGCTGACCCGCGGCGAGGCGGGGGAGAGGATCGAGGCCCTGGGCGGCAAGGTCACAGGCTCGGTCAGCAGCCGGACTGACTACGTCGTTGCCGGCGCGAGCCCGGGCTCAAAGCTCGCCAAGGCGCAGAAACTCGGAGTCGAAGTCATCGATGAGCAGGCGTTTCTGGCTCTGTTGTCCGGCACCGTCCCGTAACTCCGCTTAAGGCTCGCTTAACACGCGCTTAATGCGGCCGGGCGATACTCTCTATCGACCCCCCTCAAGGGCGACCCCAAGCCCTGACAGCGAGCCCCGCCCCCCCGCGGGGCTCGTTGCGTTTGTAGACCTTTTCGCCTGTTTCGTTCGGAGGACCCTTGCGCCCAGTCTCTTGCGTCGCTGTCGCTCCCTGCCTTCTTCGCTCCCGCGCGAGCCGTCCGAGCGATAGACTTGCGCCGTGAGCCGGCGTAGCTCAGTTGGCAGAGCAGCTGTCTTGTAAACAGCAGGTCGACGGTTCGATTCCGCCCGCCGGCTCCAGAAGGTCGAGGACCCAAAGTTGAGTGCGCTCGCGGCGCAACGACCCATTGTTGACCGCCTGCCGCTTCGGGTGTAGTACCTCCACATACGAGATGGATGAGAGGGGCGGTCTCGCGTGAGTCGGGGATGCTCCGATCCGCCGGCTGCTCGAGCGGCCACTGTCTTACCCGGCGGGGAGGAGCTGGCGAGACCGGCCTCAAGGGCCGGCCCCGGCGTCTCTCGGGGTCTGCGTCACCTGCCAAGGGGGGACCATGTCACTGCGTCGGCATCACTTCCGCGCTCGTTTTGGCTTGTTGCTGCTCGAGCTCTCGCTCGCCACCGCGGCGCTCCTGTTGCTGCCCGGCGTGGCCACGGCCGCCACCGGCGCCACCGGCGGCCGGGTCGCGCAGAACCCGCGGCCGCAAGGCAACGGCTACTGCAGCGTCGCCTACACCCCTGCGTCTTCGGCGCAGGCGTCCGGTTTGGCCGAGCCGCGTCAGAAGAGCACGACGGGCCCCGTGCCGCCGGCGTCGGTGAGGCCCGCCCGCGGCGCCATGTCCGGTACCCAGGACGAGGTCCTGATTTCCGGCGTGCCGTGCTACCTCTGGTGGGACGGCTGCGGACCGACTGCGGTCGGCATGGTGATCGGCTACTACGACACGCAGGGCTGGCCGGCGCTGGTGGCCGGTGACGCCGGCAGCCAGACGGACGCGGTCGATCAAATGATCTCCTCGCATTCGACCGGTAGCGGCAACCAGTCCTACGAGGACTACTCCCTCCCCCTGGACGACCCGAACACGGATTCGAGCCCGCTGCCCGACATGAGCACCATAGATCCTGCCGGCGCCCACTTCAGCGATTGCGTAGCCGACTTCGCGCAGACCTCCTGGAGCGCCGCCGACCTCTACTACGGGTGGACCTGGGATACCGACATCGCCCCGGGGTTCGACGGCTACGTCGACGAGGTCGCGCCGCAGTACGCACCGACCAGCACGGAATACGATATGAGCGGCGCCCTGACCTGGACCCTGGTCCAGCAACAGATCGACGCCGGCCGACCGATGGTCTTTCTCGTCGACTCGGACGGCGACGGCCTGACCGACCACTTCGTGACGGTCATTGGCTACGGCGAGGTGAACGGCGAGCCGGAGTACGCCTGCTGGGATACGTGGTATCAGAACGCCGTGCGCTGGGAGCTCTTCCGCACCATGTCGAGCAGCTATGCCTGGGGAGTCTACAGCGGCTGGACGTTCTCGCTCAGCCCGACGATCAGCTCCTTTGACCCGACCTCGGGCGCGACGGGCGCGAACGTGACTCTGAACGGCGCGGGCTTCCTCGACCCCAGCAAGGTCGCCTTCAACGGCGTCGCCGCCAAGTTCACCGTGAACAGCGCGACGCAGATCACAGCCATCGTGCCGGCCGGCGCCACCACGGGCAAGATCACGGTCACCACCCCCGGCGGTACGGCGACCAGCGCGGCGAGCTTTGTGGTCAGCGCGTTCTCCGGCCCGACCGTCACCGTCAGCGGCGCCGACAGCGCCTGGCATGCCTCGACGGTCGAGCTTACCGTGACTGCCGCCGTCGACCCCGCACTCACCCTTACGAGCCTGCAGGACAGCACCAACGGCGGCGCGACCTGGAGCGACGTGCCCGGCAGCGGCGAGGTTCGCACGCTGCCGATCTCAGCCCAGGGTACGACCAACGTCACCGTGCGGGTCACCGATTCGGCCGAGCAGACGGCCAGTGACTCGGTGATCGTCAAGATCGACACGGTCGGCCCGACCACCCTGGCCAAGGCTGCCAAGGGCCACAAGGGCAAGGCGATCGCGCTCAGATACCTGGTGCGCGACAACCTGAGTCCCCAGGCGGTGGCCGTTACCCTGACCGTCCGCAACAGCCACGGGAAGCTCGTCAAGCGCTTCGTGCTTGGCACAAAGCCGATCTCCACCTGGTGTGTGGCCAGATGGACACCCAAGGCCAAGGGAACCTATCGCTACACAGTCACCGCCAAGGACCTGGCCGGCAACCGCCAGACCAAGTCCGGCAGCGCCAAGATCGCGGTGAAGTAGGTTGGCCGCTCGCCTTGACCGGGGCAGAAGGGTGGTAGGCTCTCTCGCGGAAAGGCATTCGCCACCAGACCGGCGAATTGGGGCCGGCGAAGACCATCAGCGGTCTGCTGCCAGGCTCGAGACCCGGGGGCCAGCGTGAATCGCATCTCCTGCTACATAGCGCTGTGCGCTCTCACCGTCATAGGTGTGTCGTGCACGTTCACGGTCACTGGTGCGAAAGCGGCGAGCTCGGCGGGCGGCGGCGCTCGCCGACCGCAGATCGCCTGCGGCCTTCATCACAGCCTGGCGATCAGAAGCGACGGTACGCTGTGGGCCTGGGGCGCCAACGGCTTTGGTCAGCTCGGCCTCGGAACCGCCGACGCGAATCCGCATGCGCGCCCTGCGCGCGTCGGCACGGCCACCGACTGGGCGGCGGTCGCGGCCGGCGGCACCTGCAGTCTCGCCCTGCGCAGCGACGGCACGCTGTGGGCCTGGGGCGCCGGCAGCCTCGGCCAGCTCGGCACCGGCGACCAGAGCGAACGCACTGTGCCCGTACGTATCGGTACAGCCTCGAACTGGACGGCGGTGGCCTGCGGGCCCGACGACCACTGCGTCGCCCTGCGCAGCGACGGCTCGCTGTGGAGCTGGGGCAGCAACGACCACGGGCAGCTTGGCCTGGGTACGGCCGACACGAGCGCGCACCCCACGCCGACGCGCCTGGGGGCCGCGTCGACCTGGGTCGCGGTCTCCTGTGGCGACGGCTCGACTTTCGCCCTGCAAAGCAACGGCAGCCTTTGGGCCTGGGGTGCCAACAGCCTCGGACAGCTGGGCCTGGGCGACACGGCCGACCGCCATGCTCCGGTGCGCGTCGGCAGGGCGAGCAACTGGACGGCGGTCAGCGGCGGCTGCGGCTTCACGCTCGCCTTGCGCAGCAGCGGGACGCTGTGGGCCTGGGGCCAGAACGACTTCGGTCAGCTCGGTCTCGCCTACGCCGACCGCACGGCGCACCCCACGCCGGCCCGCCTCGGCGTGCTCGGCGACTGGACGGCGGTCGCCGCCGGCCGCGACTGCAGTCTGGCCACGAGGAGCGATGGCTCGCTGTGGTCGTGGGGTCGCAACGCCTGGGGGGGACTCGGTCTGGGGCACACCGCGGCACACCATGCTCCGGCACGAGTCGGCACATCCCACACGTGGACCGCGGTAACTTGCGGCGGCGACTTCGCTCTCGCCCTGCAGGCTAACGGGTCGCTGCGTTCCTGGGGCCGCAACGCCGAGGGCGAGCTCGGTATAGGCGACACCGTCGCGCGTGATATGCCGGTCGCCCTCGCCTCAGCGAGCGGCAGGTGGGCGGCACCCGGAGCACGGCTTGCCTGCGGCTACGACCACAGCGTGGTCGTCGCGGCCGACGGCTCCCTGTGGGCCTGGGGGGAAAACTACAACGGCGAGCTCGGTCTCGGCGGCGCCGACGGCGACCCGCACCCGACGCCGGCGCGTGTCGGGACGGCCACCGACTGGACGGCCGTCGCCGCCGGCTGGGGCGATACGCTGGCCATCAAGAGCGACGGCTCGCTGTGGGCCTGGGGGGCGAACTACTACGGCGAGCTCGGCCTGGGTGACACGATCCAGCGCGACAGCCCCACCCGTGTCGGCGGCGCCACGAACTGGGTCGCCGTCGCCTGCGGTCTGTGGAACACGCTGGCCCTCAGAAGCGACGGCAGCCTCTGGGCCTGGGGCTACGACAACGACGGCCAGCTCGGCCTGGGCGACACGGACGATCGCCATGCTCCGGTGCGCGTCGGTACAGCCACGAGCTGGACGGCGGTCGATTCGGCGGGCGCCTTCACCCTCGCTCTGCGCAGCGACGGGTCGCTCTGGGCCTGGGGCTCGAACGGCTACTATGGCGATCTTGGCCTGACTGGCTCGCGCGATCGCCACGCCCCGGCGCGGGTCGGCAGGGCCGGTACCTGGACGGCGATCGCCGCCGGCTCCGACTTCAGCCTCGCGACGAGGAGCGACGGCTCGCTCTGGAGCTGGGGCGAGAACGATTCGGGTGAGCTCGGCCTGGGGACGAGCGACGACGATCCCCACCCCATACCGACTCGAGTGGGCGCGGCGGGCACGTGGGCGGAAGTCGCCTGCTCGTCGGGCTTCAGCCTGGGCCGGCGCGTCGACGGCAGCCTCTGGGCGTGGGGCCTGAACGGCTCCGGCCAGCTCGGCCTTGGCGACACCGCCCTCGATCCGACTGTGCCCACGCGCGTCGGAGCAGGGGTGGACTGGACTGTGGTGGCCTGCGGCGCGGCCCACACAGCGGCTCTGCAACGCGACGGCTCGCTGTGGACCTGGGGCTGGAACGATGAGGGCCAGCTCGGTCTCGGCGTGGCCGACGGCAACGCACATCCTGCGCCGGCGAGGGTCCTCACAACGGCCAGGTGACGGGTCGCTGACTCGGCGCTCGCCTGGCGCAGCGCCCCGGACCAAAAGCGTTGTCCCGCCGGGAAACCTCCGCTTACGCCTGCTCAGGCGCCGTTTCGCGCATGCTACGCTCGCCTCTGATGCGGCTGTGGGGCCATTGTTTGCCCGCGGAAGAGGGGCGTCGGGCAGGCGCCGATCGAGCCCGGTCCTGACGGTCGCTGAGCTTCCGAGGGAGGGGGTCTTCCTGTGAGCCGGGACACAGGTGAGGACGTCGCTCGTCACTACGAGCCGCAACTCAAACGATCGTTCGGCGCCGTCGGCAACGCCATCCTGACGCTGTCGGCGATGTCGCCGGCCACGACCGTGTTCGTCTACGTGTCCGTGCTGTTCTTCCTGGTCGGCACCTGGTCGTTTCCGGCTACCGTCATAGCTGCGTTCATCGCCGCCGGCATGGGCCTGGTCTACGCTGAGCTGGGCACCGCCTACCCGATCGCCGGCGGCGAGTACGCCATCATCGGGCGGGTACTGGGGCGCGGCACCGGCTTCGTCGTCTTCGTCGTCCTGCTGCTCTTCTACACGCTGCTGATCGCGTCGTTCGCGCTGGGGGCCGGCATCCAGCTCCAGACGATCTGGCACGGCATCGATCCCCGCGTGGCTGGGCTGATCCTGCTGATCGCGGCCGCCTGCCTGACCGTCCTGCGGCTCAGGACGAGCTGGGTCGTCACCACCGCCATGCTCGCGCTCGAGCTCGTCTCCATCGGCATCGTCAGCTTCATGGGCTTCGCGCACGCGCACGATCCCGTGGGGCGCCTGCTCGTGCCCAAGGCCTTCGTGCCCAACGGCGCCGCGGCGTCGATCACGTGGTCGGTCCTGCTGGTGGGCCTCACGCTCGCGTTCTTCAACATGACGGGGTTCAACGTGTCGGTACTGTTCTCGGAAGAGACCAGGAAGGCTCGTCAGCATGTCGGACGAGCCGTGCTGCTGGCGGTCGCCGTGTTCGTCGTGATCGTCACGGTGCCGACCGCGGCGGCGCTGCTCGGCGCGCCGTCGCTGCAGAAGTTGAGCACCGACCCGGCCGCGATGACCGACCTCGTCAAGAGCCTCGGCGCCGGGCGGCTGGGCACGTTCATCACCCTGGCGATCGTGGTGGCCATCTTCAACGCCCTCGTCGCCAACATCATGGGCTTCGGCCGGGTGCTCTGGTCGGGGGCTCGCGACCAGGTCCTGCCGCAACCCGTGAACGGCTGGCTCGAGGCGGTGCACCCGCGGTTCTTCACGCCGTGGGTGGCGTGCATCGTCATGGCCGCCGCCGGCGCCCTGTCTCTGTTCTCGTCGGCGATCACCGGCCTGGTCACGCTGATGGGCGTCATCACACTCGTCTTCATGGGCCTCATGTGCGTGGCCGCGATCCGCATAAGGTTCATGCGCGCCGCGCCGCCGCGCTACCTCATGCCGCTGTGGCCGTTCGTGCCGGTCGCGGTGCTCGTGTCGTTCGCGCTCATGGCGACCGGTCAGACCGCCAAGGACCTCGTCATCGTCCTCGCCACGGCCGGCATCGCCACGATCTACTACCTCGCCTACCTGCGGCCACGCTCGCAAACGAAATGGGTCATGCTCGGTGCCGTCGAGGAGCCCGAAGAGTGGGCCAAGCCTGCGCCCGGCGGAGCGGCTCGCGGAGGAGCGGCGCCCGCTGGCGAGGCACCGGAGGGTGCGGCGGCGGGCGGTGCGGCGCTCGGCGGTGCGGCGCCCGGCGCGACGTCCGAGAGCGTCGAGGCGTAGTGGCGCAGTTCATCCTGGTCTGCGAAAGGACCGGACGGCACACCGGAGGTCGCGCGACCATCCTTGAGGAGTGCGCGCGCGGCCTGTGGCCGGCGGGCATCGCAGCCACTCCCACGAAGCTCGTCGAGGAAAACGGCCTGGCGCTCGCGGTGCTCGACCCGAGCGGCGGCGCCTCGCTGCACGGCGCGAGCCTCTGCCTCGGGCGTATCCTCGACGTGCCCGGCGAGTGGTGGCGCCCCGGCTCGACGCCACCCGACGGCACCTGCAGCCTGATCCGCTGCTCGGCCGACGAGGTCGAGATCGTCGCCGACATCGCCGCGTCGCGCGCCGTCTTCTATTACCACGACGACGGCGTCTTCCTGGCGTCGTCGTCGCAGCGCGCCCTGGTGAGCCTTCTGGGCGATTTCGAGCTGGAGCCCGAGGCCGTGACGTGGATGGTGACCTCGGGATCTCTCGGGCCCCTGCCGGCCTACGACCGCAGGCTGCGCCGCGTGGCGCCCGACGGGACGGTGCACCTGGACCGGCAGAGCTGGGAGCTCGACGTGCACTCGCGGTGGGAGCCCTACGAACCGGCCGATCTGAGCGACGACGAGCATGCGCGGCGGCTGAACGACGCCGTCGTCGAAACGTGCGCCCATCTCGTCCCCGACGCCGAACGCTGGCCGGTCCTGCTCTCGGGCGGATACGACAGCCGGACCATCCTCATGGGGCTGCTTCAGGCAGGTGCCAGGCCGCGCTGCGTCACCTGGGGCTTTGAGGCAGCGCTGCGCGACGAGCGAAGCGACGCCGCGATCGCGAGCTGGCTGGCCGTTCAGGTAGGGGCGCCGCACGTCTTCTTTCGCCTCGACGGGCGCTCTGACCGAACGGCTGAGGCGCTCGAGCGCTTCGTCACGATGTCCGAAGGGCAGCTCCCCGACTTCACCATGTACGCCGACGCGTTCGAGACCTGGGAGACGCTCGCCGCCGAGGGCTGTGTCGGCGTGGTGCGGGGCGACAACCACGGCTGGGGGTACCTGGGGGAGTTCTCGTCGGACCTGAACGTGCGTCACCACTGCGGCGCGGACCTCCTCGGCGACTATGCGCCCGGCCATCCGATCCGTCGCCTCGGCCTGCCTGCCCAGACATGGCCGGCGGAGCTCGCGCGGCGCGACGGGGAAGACCTGCTCGGCTATCGCGACCGCCTGCAGCATGCGCTGTTCATACCGGCCCGGATCTCACCGCTGAACAACTTCAAGGCGCCGTACCTCGAGATCGTCAATCCGCTCCAGGCGCGCCGCGTCGCCGACGCCGTGGCGGCGCTTCCGGAGCGGCTGCGCCTGCACCCGGGCGCTCTCGCCAGGGTGCTCGACGTCCACGGACCGGCCGTGCCGTTCGCGGGCCACCCGGCGGCCACGCTCCACCAGATCCTCGCGACCCGGGCGTGCCGCGAGGTCATCGCTGACGGCCTGCGAACGGAGACCGCCCTGAGCCTGTTCGACGCCCGGGCTCTCGAGGAGATCTCTCGTGAGCTCGTGCGCCCGCCCCGGCGGCCGGGACGGGCCCGGGCGGGAAGGACCGTGCGGGCGCTCCTGCCGCGGAGGGTCCTGAACGCCGCCATGCCCATGGTGGGCGCCCGCCTCGACTCTCGCGAGATGGCCCTGAGGATGTTCGTGGCTGCGCGCGCCGTGGCGCTGTTCCAGGCAGGCATCCGCAACGCCGCCGGAGGTTCGACCTTGCGACGACCGGGTTAGAATCCTGCGTCGGATGTATGTGCGGGCAAAGGGGGCGGCTATGAGCGGCTTCGAAAGAACGAGCGGCTTCGGCAAGACGGTAGCGACGCGGTGGACCTCGGCTCGGACCGTCGCCGTCGGCGTGATCGTGCTGGTGATCGCGGTGCTGGCGATCATGGCGGGCGCGGCCGTGGCGGTAGCGGCGCCGGCGGGCAGCGCCTCGGTCTCACCGCAGGCGGCCGCCGGCGCAACTCCCGCCGCCGCCTTGCAAGGCGGGCTCTCCGCGGGTTCGATCGTGGTGGTCAGACGGGTGGGAACGCAGGATTCCCTGTGGAGCGTGGCGCCGGTCACCAAAGTCGCCACGAAGCTCATCGACCTGCCGTTTCGCCCTTCACGCCTGCTGGCCTCGCCCGACGACACCAAGATCGCCATCCTGCCTGCCGCAGTCGGCGGCAAGGTCTACGTCTTCTACATCGGTCTCGCCAAGCTCGCGCCGCTGTCGTTTGCGTCGCTGGGCGTGAAGCAGATCGATGGCATGACCTGGCTCTCGGCGACGAAGCTCCTCGTCTCGGGCTCCAGGAGCGTGCGCCAGACGATGTACCCGTTCACCGACAGGCTGTACGCGGCGACGACGACTCCCGGTAAGCCGGCGGCGTTTCGCGCCCTGAAGGGCACAGGTCCGTCGGCGGCGCCCGGCGCCAAGCTGCTCGTCTACACGCGGTTCCGCGACGGCGGCAAGGTCACAGGCAACCCGGGCTCGCGGTTCGTACTGGAGAGCCTCATCCGGCTGAAGCTCGTCGCGGGCGGCAAGCCCCACGTCATCGGTCACGTGCGGTACATCGACTCCCTGGACATCCTGCGCTACCGCGACCCCGACGTCTCGCCCGACGGCAAGTACGTCGTGACCTCGACGACCGGCTCCGACATCTCCGTGTCCTACATGGTGCGCCGCACCTCGACGGGAGTGTCGGTCCGTACCTTCCACACGACACTCCTCGGTCGCGACGCGACGGCCTGGAGCAACACCGGCGACAAGGTCGCCTTCTGGGGCGTGCCGCCGACCGGCACGTTCACCGACACATACCTGTACGTGTTCGATCCCGGCCTCAAGAAGCTCGCGCACAGCGCGGCGATCACGAACGTGGCCGTCACCGGCTTTGCCTGGGCGCCCGGCGACTCGCTGCTGGCCTACGCGCTGCAAACGCCCGGCCAGCATGGCGACCAGGGTCACCTGTGGACGATCGGTACGGCGCTGTCGTCGACGCCGACCGACCTCGGGGACGGAAGTCTGCCCGTGTGGCTGCCTTAGGATCGCGCACGGGCTGGGGATCGCGCACGAACGAGCGAAAGGCAGGCGGCTCATGAACCAATGGACCGACGACGAGCGGCGCGAGTTCAATGAGTATCGGCGCGCCGGCAGGGAACACATCGATCCCGACGTGGTCGCAATCAGGGTCGGCGATCAAGTCGCGACTCCCGGCGGGTCGGGCTTTGCGGTCGAAGAACGGCTGGGCGGCTTTCTGGTCAAGCTCGAAGCCGCCCCTGCCAGCGACGACACGAGCCCCGGCCCGGCGAGCGCGGCTCCCGCGGCCGACGAGGTCTTCTACCTTCCTCTGAACCTCTTGCGCAAGCTCGACGTCTAGGGCTTCTGCTCGCTTGGCCTCGTCGCGCGGGGCGTCCGGCTTGACCGCACCGAGCGCGCGGCGGCGCTGCGCGGAGAGTCCTGCGTTGCCGCGCCGAGCGTCCGGCTTTGCTGTGCGCGGGGTCTGGCTTTGCCGCGCCGAGAGTCCGGCCCCGCCGCCACGCCGGGCAGGTTTTCCCTATAACCATAGGGGAAAGCTGCCTGAAAGGCGGCGGGGCGGTATCGGAGGGTCGCCATCCCACGAGCGGTCGGCGCCGTCGGACACGTTTTGGCAATCAGTCGGGCCCGGCGAAGGCTTCGCGCGGGATGGTCCTCACAGACGAAGCTCGCGGTGCTCCGACGTCAGGCCAGGGAGAGGCATAGTGGCCGATCCACAGATAATCCCGTCGCAGTCAGGCGGACCCGCGGTGAGTCCGAACGCTGCGCGTCCGGAGGCATGGGACCGCCGCAAGTGGTACATCCTGGCGGCCATCTGCGTGGCCCAGTTCATGGTCGTGCTCGACATCGCCGTCGTCAACGTGGCCCTGCCTTCGATCCGCAGCGATCTGCACTTCACGGTCGAGAGCCTGCAATGGGTGCTCTCCGGCTACGCCATCTTCTTCGGCGGCTTCCTGCTGCTCGGCGGCCGGCTCTCGGACGTGATCGGCCGGCGCCGCGTGTTCATGGCCGGCCTCGTGCTGTTCGCCGGAGCTTCGCTGGCCTGCGGCTTTGCCTGGTCTGAGGTCTCGCTCATCACCTTCCGCTGCATCCAGGGGCTGGGCGGCGCGCTGCTCTCACCGGCGGCCCTGTCGATCCTTGTCACGACCTTCGCCGAAGGCCGGGAGCGCAACCTCGCCCTGGGCGTCTGGGGCGGCATCGCCGGCAGCGGCGCGGCCGCCGGCACCCTGCTGGGCGGCGTGCTGACCAGCGCCTTCGGCTGGCAGTGGATCTTCTTCATCAACGTGCCGATCGGCATTGCTCTGATCGCCCTGAGCCCGGTGCTGCTGCCGGCGGAGCGCGAGCGCCGTGAACGCCGCGGCTTCGATATTCCGGGCGCGGTGAGCGTCACGGCGGGTCTCATGGTGCTCGTGTACGGCCTGACTCGCGCTACGCAGATCGGCTGGAGCTCCGCCGAGACCGTCACGCTGCTGGCCGTCGCCGCCGTCCTGCTGCTCGGCTTCGTCGTGATCGAGCTGCGCGCACGTCACCCTCTGCTGCCGCTGCGCATCCTGAGTCTGGGCACGCCCAGAGCGGCCAACATCGTCGGCTTTCTGATCGGCGCCGCGCTCTTCTCGCAGTTCTTCCTTCTGTCTCTGTACATGCAGCAGGTGCTGGGCTACTCGGCCCTGAAGACCGGCGTCGCGTATATCGCGACGACGTTCCTCACCGTCGTTTCGGCGATCGTCGCGCAGGGGCTCGTCAACCGCATCGGCACGCGTGTCGTTCTGCCGATCGGCCTGCTGCTCATCATGGTCGCCCTGTTGTTCTACGCGCGGCTGCCGGTGCACGGCAGCTACGTGACGAACCTGCTGCCCGGCTTCCTGCTCGCCGGCTTCGGTCTGGGGCTGGCCTTCGTCCCCGACTCGATAGCCGCCCTGACCGGGGCCAGGGGGACCGAGGCGGGCGCCGCCTCGGGTCTGATCAACACGAGCCAGCAGATCGGCGGGGCGGTGGGCCTCGCGGCCATCACCACCGTCGCCACGACCGCCACGACCAGCTACCTGCGCAGTCATGCCGCGCTGGGAGCGCTGGCGCCACTGGCGGCCCTGACCCACGGCTTTCGGGTGGCGTTCCTGGTGCTCGCCGCCGTGGCGCTCGGCGCGGCCGTTCTGGCCGCGGTCCTGATCGGCCCGGAGCAAGCGGTCGTCGAAGCGGGGGTGCCGGCCGGGGCCGAGCCGGCCACGGGCGGGGCCGCACCTGCGCGGCGCCGCGTGCCGAGCCGGCCGCAGCCGGTCCACGTGCTGGGGCTGGTGACCGCCGGCGAGACCGCCGGCGGCGGCTCATACGACCGCCTGCTGTTCGCGGCGGCCCACGAACAACTCCCGGACGGCATGACGATCGACGAGTTCGACATCGCCGATCTGCCGGTCTACGACGGTGACGGTGCTTCCACAGGCCGTGAGCCGGCGTCGGTCGGGCGGCTGCGGGCCGCCCTGCGGCAGTCGGCCGCGATACTTGTGGCGACACCGCAGTACGACAGCGGCTCGAGCGGCCCCTTGCGAAACGCCTTCGCCTGGGCCCAGCGCACCGACGACGGCTACCGACCCCTGGCCGGTATGCCGCTCGCCGTCATGGGGCCGTCGTGTGACGAATACGACCTGCGCGAGGCGCAGGAGCACATGGAGGAGATCAGCGGCGGTGAGCCCAACCTGTTGTTGAGCTGCGTGCGAGGTGCGGGGCCATCGGACGGACGCCTGCCGGACGGCGCCGTGCACGACTCGGTGAGAGGCCTTCTTGCGACGCTCTCCGAGGTCGCGGGAGCCGGCGTCGTCGCCGGACCCACCGAGCAGCCGGCCTGAATCCTGGCCATCGTTGCCGCTCCGGCCGCGCCCTCGTATCATCGGCGGCGGACACCAGTACGCAAGCGAGGGGGCGGCATGGCACGCATCGAGTTCGAGCACAGCATCGAGAAGGTCGCCTTCTTCAGCCCCTTGGCGGGCATGGAGCTGGCCGAACAGACCATTGAGGTGCGCCGCGACCCCCTTACCGGCATGACCGCGGTGGCTTCGTCGGAGCTTGCCACCAAGGAGGAGATGTTCTTCGGCACGACCGACTGGCAGCACGCCGACGCGCTCGCGACGCGCTCCCGTGAAGGGTGCTTCTTCTGCCCCGAGAAGGTGCTCGACGTCACGCCGCGCTACCCCGAGCACGTCCTGCCCGGGGGGCGTCTGCGTCACGGGCGCGCGCTCGTGTTTCCGAACCTCTTTCCGCTCGCCGCTTTGCATGCCGTCGTGACCTATCCCGAGCGGCACTTCCTGCGACCCTCCGAGTTCGACCCCGCGCTGCTCGCCGAGGGGTTCGGCGCGGCGCTCGAGTTTGCCCGCCACGCCGAGGCGGCCTACGACGACCTCGAACATCTCGAGCTCTGCTGCAACCACATGCTGCCCGCCGGCGCGAGCATGGTGCACCCGCACTTCCAGGTGTTCGGGGGCGCCGCGGCGCCCTGGCTGCTGCGCCGCCAGTGGGAGTGCGAGGCCGCCTTCCGTGAGCGTGAGGGCGCGCCCTACTGGCGGGCACTGGTCGATGAGGAGACGGCCCGGGGTCAGCGTTTCATAGACGCGCGGGCCGGCTGCACCTGGCTGGCCGCCTACGCACCCACCGGCGGCCGCGAGGTCGTGGCCGTGCTGCCCGGCCGGGCCCGCCTGACCACGCTCGACGACGCCCAGGTCGCCGAGCTCTCGCGCGGTCTGTCGAAGGTGCTGGCCTGGTATGAGCGCGAGGGCCTGTCGGCCTTCAACTTCACCCTCGGCGGCGGCCCGCTCAGCGCCGTGCCGCCCGGCGGCGACTCGCCCGGAGCCGACGCCGCGGCGCACGCCGTCGTGCTGCGGGTGGTCGCCCGTACGGCCTTCGGGCCCGACTACCGCACCGACGACTACTTTCTGCAGAAGCAGCTCGGTGGCGAGCTCTTCTTCAGCCCTCCGGAACAGCTCGCGGCCGCCCTGCGCGACGAGTTCGGCGCCGGCTGACGCGATCGGTCCGCCGTCACCTCACGCGCCCGGCTCGGCGGCCTTGCGACAGGGCCGATCGGCGACGCGCCCAAGCGGCTGAATGGCCGCGCCGCCTGCCGGCCAACGAAAAAGCGGGGCGCGCACCGGAAGGTGCGCGCCCCGCTTTTTCGTTTCTGCGCTTCGGCGACTGTCGTCGCTTCAGCTACGCGTGAGCAGAGGCCTTACGCCTCGTCGACGACGCCTTCGAGGAGTTGCTCGGTCG
>CAWJRV010000026.1:0-44897 GCA_963845355.1 uncultured Actinomycetes bacterium | reverse complement strand
CGAGGACGAGCTCCTGCGCGACATCTGCACGCCCTTTTGCGCCCTCGAATGGCACGCTCAGTCGTTCACGGTGCCCGCCGAGGCGCAGGTCCTCGCCCTGCGGCCGCCCGACGCCGGCGTGCAGGCGTTTCGCGTGGGCCGGCGAGCATGGGGCATGCAGTTCCACATCGAAGTCGACGAGAGCATTCTGGGGTTCTGGGTGCGGCGCGACAACAAGGGACTCGCGCGCCGCGATCCGCAACTGCTCATCCGGCTGGCCGCGTCGGTGCCGCAGATCTGCGCCGATTCGCGCCTGCTCTGCCGGCAGATCGTCGAGAACTTCGTGAGGTCGTTCTAACGGGGCGAAGTGGTTTCGGGAATGTCTAGGCTGCCCGGTCGTCTGCGCCGGGCGCCGGTGGCGGCAGCAGCTTGTGGAGTCGCACCTCGGTGCCGTGGCCGACGAGCAGCTCGACACGGTCCATGAGCGCTCCCATCAAAAAGAGGCCGCGGCCGGATTCGCTGTCGGGGTCGGGTGGGGCGGTGGGCAAACGCACGGTCGAAAGCCCCGCGCCGTAGTCGCGCACGGTGGCCACGATCTCGCCGCGATCGACGACGACCCAGGCATGGACCCCACGCGGGCTGTCGGCAAAGCGCAGGGCGTTCTTGCAGGCCTCCTGGATGCAGGTCAGCACGTCGTAGGTGACGTCGGCCGGCAGGCGGCGCTGCTCGAGATAGAGCCGCAACTCGTCGCGAGCCGCCGGGAGCTCTGCTATGTCATGGGCGACGATCATCCCGCTTTCCCGCTGCCCTACTCTTTCGTCGTCATGCTCGACCCTCTCCGTAAGTACGTGCCCCGCGCCGGCGCAAACCATGCCCATCGCCGTCGCACCAACGGTCTGTCACGGCCGTGTTCGCGAGGTGCGCCGCCGATTCCTCGGGCGATCTGCCGTTGACCTCGCGGTCACCTCGCGGGGTAGGCGCGCGCGCCGCTCGTACGTCGCGCGAAGGCCCGACGCAAGATGAAGTCCGGCGGTCTGTCTGCCGATAGCAGGATCGACAGGTGCGTAAGTGCAGCAACCCATCGGGGAGGTCCGAGAGTGAAACGCCTGCCGTGGCCGCCACTTGCACGTCTGGTCCAGGCACGCGACGCTCGGCGCTGGCTCGCCGCCGCCGGTCTGTGCCTGCTCGCGGGTTTCTGCGCGTGCGCCCCGCTGGCGACGGTCGCGCAGGCGTCGGTCTGGACGGCGCTGCCCGGCGCCCGCGTGTTTCCCAACACGGCGCCGAGTTCGCATCACTCGATCAGCCTGAGTCTCGCCGGCGGCGAGTATCAGGGCTTCATCATCGGTCTGCACGGCTCGGCCGCACGGCACGTAAGTGTTGTCTGGGTCGACGACCCGGTCGCCGGCACGCCGAGCGACCCCTTCCTGGTGCAGAACGCAGTCCTGGACCAGGTGGCCTTCGTGCACATCAGGCGACCTACGACGGGCACCGGGGCCAAGGCCGGCCTGTACCCCGACCCGCTGCTGCCGCGCAGCTTTGGCCAGCGGCTGGCCGTGCCGGCCCACAGCTCCTCGCTGTATGTGCTGCTGCACGTGCCCTACACAGCGGACAACGCCTACACCGGCACGTACTCCGGCACGCTGGAGGTCACCAACGGCATCGAGAAGGTCGATCTCAGCGTCGCCCTCAAGGTGTGGGACTTCGGCTGGCCGCGCCTCAGCACGCGTACCGCCTTTCAGGTCAACTTCAACAACCTCGGCGGCAACCAGGTAGACGACTACGCCTTCCTGCAGCAGCACGGCGTCACGCCGCTCATGCCCAGGGCGACACCCAAGGTCGACTCGAGCGGCGACATCACACCGACGGGCTACATCGCCCGTCTGCACCCGTACCTGGACAGCGACGGCCTCGACATGGCCAACGCCCGCCTGCCGTGGCTCGGCTGGTATCCGGACTACCCATGGAAGTTCGAGGCCGGCAACGTGCACCTGCTGAACTACCTCACCAACGTCTGTCGTGTGTTCGCCGACAACGGCTGGCAGGACAAGCTCGTCGCCTACCCGGTCGACGAGCCCACGAGCGTCGCCCAGGAGCGCCACGCCGACCAGCTCGCCCGCACGCTGCACAAGGCCAGCGCCAAGGCCGGTTTCAGGGCCCAGTTCCTGCTCACCGACGATCCGCGCCCGACGAACCTGGGCCCCCTGCTGCCGGCCAACAAGTACCTCTGGAAGGACGTCGATATCTGGGCGCTGCGCTACTACTACTTCTTCGGCCGCGTGCCCATCCTGAAGCAGGTGAGGGCGGACGGCGCGCAGGTCTGGTGGTATCCGTACTGCAACCTGAACGTCGCCCACATGCCCAACTTCGTGATCGACAAGTCGCTCGCCGACGAACGGGTGTGGGGCTGGCTCATGCAGCAGTGGAACGTCGACGGCCTGCTCTACTGGGGCGTCAACCGCTGGGGCAACGCGCGCACTGGCGCCGGCAATCGCGACCCCTACAAGGACCCCATCTCGTTCATCTGGTCCGACGGTCGGGTCTGCAACGGCGAAGCGAGCCTCATCTACCCGGGCTACTACCCGCGCTACGGGCTGGACGACAAGAACGCCGTGCCGGTGTCGTCGCTGCGCCTCGAGGCGTTCCGCGACGGGATGGAAGACAAGGAGTACCTGAAGCTCGCCACCACGCTCTGCGGCACCAAGTTCGTCGCCTCGGTGATCAAGTCGATCACGACGTACCCGTACAAGGTCCAGTACGGCCACCTGTTCAACTTCCCCAAGTACGTCACGTCCGCGAGCGCCTACGCCGCGGCCCGTGAGAAGCTTGCCGAGGCGATCGAGCAGGCGCAGGCACAGGGCACGCAGGGGGCGAGCGCCCAGGCGACCACGGTGCAGAGCACGCCGTAGCGGCGGACAAAAGCGAGGCCGTCGCCCTTTTCGGACCCGTCGGCATGCTGTCATACTAAGGACACGCTGAGCCGGGCGGCCGGCTCGCACAAGGTGAGGAGCGCCACCCGCCGCTACAGGCAACGGGCGTGAGGGAAACTTTTGGCCGACTCCATGATCTGCCCATCGTGTGGCGCGCACGTCGGCGCCGAGCGTGCCTGTCGCGTCTGTGGCTTCATGGTCCGCCGCGGAGCCGACGCGTGGGCCGGCGAAGGCGATTCCACGCCCGTCGCGGCGTCCGGCGGCCCGACGCGGCGAACGTGGGCGCCGACGCCGCCGCCGGGGCTCTCGCCACCGTCGCCGGTCACGCCTCCATCACCGCTTGCGGGACATCCGTTCAGGGCCGGTTGGCCAGGCCGGCCTTCGAGTCGGGCCGGCCGGCTCCCAGGCGCGACAGGGGTCGATTCGTCTGCGACGGCGTCGCGCCCAGGAGCGGCGTCCTCGCGTGCGACCGCAACCCTGGGTTCGACAGAAGCTCTGCGCACGGCGGCGGCAGCGCCCCGCCAGGCGGCGGCGGCAGCGCCCCGCCAGGCGACGGCGGCCCAGCGTCCCGTGGTGGCGCCTCCGTGGCCCGCCCCTCCGCTGCCCGCCCCTCCGCTGCCGGCCGCCGTGCGAACCCCCTGGCAGATGGGTGCGCCGCCGATCGCTCCGGGGACTATTCCGGCCCCGCCGTGGGCAGGCCGCCGTGGGCGGCCGCCCACGGCGCAGCAGACCGCGGTCCGGCGCAGACGCTCGCGGCGAAACGTGCGTCTCATCGTTGCGGCCGTGATCGCCTTTTTCGTCGTGGTGCACGGGATCTCGCTGATCGGCTCCCACCTCGCCTCGACGAGCGTGACGGCAGACCAGACGGGCATTATCCAGTCGTCGGGCGGCGGGCAGGCGGCGAGCACCGCCGCGCCGTCGGCGATCGTCACGCCCAGGCCCCGACGGGCGATGGGCAGGACTGTCTACTTGCGGCGGGTGACCGCCGAACAGGCCAGGCTGCTCGGGCTGGTGGCCCGAGCGACGGCGATCGGCGCCGGCGGAAAGATCAGCGGATCCGCCTTCGATGCACTCGGCAGCAAGGCCGAGATCGACTTGGGCACGTGGTCCGACGTGACCCCGCCGGCGGGTCTCGAGTCGTTCGATCGACGTTGGCGGGCGGCCCTTCAGGCCGCGGACGAGCTCTCGGTGGCCGGCGACCCGTACACGCGGACCGACCTGCGCGGCGCCCGTCCGGCGGCCGTGCGCTGCCTGTCGGCTTTCAGGGCAGTCGGCATTGCAGGGCAGGACGGCACGTATGCCGGCATTGCCGCCGACCTTCAGCGCGGCCTCTGGGTGAAGTCGGCGAAGACCCTCTTCACGCAGTCGTGTCGGACCATCTCCCTCGCGGTGCTCGATCGCGACGCCGCCTTGCTCAAGGGTCATCGGTACCGCTTCAAGGGCGATGTCTTCGACCTGGAGTTCGACACGGCCTACGACTACTGGGACACTTCTCCGGCCGGTTTTCATTCGCACACGAACCTGCTCCTCGGTGTGATCGCCGGCGGCAGCGGCCCCTGGACCAACAGCATCGGTGTCGGTTTCGACCAGACGGCCGGGCAGATCAACAACGATGACACCATCACCATCTGGGGCACGTGCGCGGGGTTCTGCTCCTTTCACTCTACGGGCGGCAAAAAGGTGACGCTGCCGCTGATCCGCGCGAAGTACGTGACCGTGGAGTGATGAAGGCGCGGGCAGGCCGACGCCTAGCCGCGCGCCGCGCGCCGGCGAGAGGCTCTCTCGCCGATCGTGAGTGGCTTTAGCCGACGGTCTGCGGCAGCGCCGCGACGACGGCCTCGCAAGCGCGCAGGTCTTGTTCGGCCAACTTCAGGTCGAGCGCCTCGGGCCAGGTCGAGAACTTCACGATCACAGCCTCGGCCGCCAGATCGATGTAGAGCGACTGGCCGTAGATGCCCGAGCCAAGCAGTACCGCCCGAGACGGGAACGGCGCCCACCACTGGTTGCGATACAGCCCGGAGGGAAAGCGCTCCGCCTGGGGTGCGCCGGCAAAGGCGGCGCGCGTTTCGTCGTCGCCGCGCCAGGAGTCGTCGATCCAGCTCGCCGGGATGACTCGTCGGCCCCCGTAACGGCCTTTCGCGACGTGGCACTGGCCGAACCGGGCGAGATCGCGCAGGGTCACCGAGATGCCGCCGTCGGTCACAGGGTGACCATGGCCGTCGACCGCCACCTCGGCATCGTGCTCCGCGCCGATCCGCGCCCACAGGTCGCGGCTGAGCAGATCGGCAAAGCGAGCCCGGCCGGCGCTCTCGATGATCCAGCCGAGCAGGTCGGTGAGGATGGAGCGGTAGTCGAACGCTCCGCCGTGGGGTCCCGCGTTTTCGAGGCCGGCGATATAGGAGTAGAGGTCGTCCGCCGTTTGCGGGTCGGTCTGTGGCCGCCAGCCCACGACCTGCTCGTACTGGCGCACCTCGGCCTTGAGGTCGGCGTAGTCTTCGCTAAAGCGCGTCCCGGTCCGCATGTCCAGGACGTCGCGCAGTCGGGCGCCGTCCCAGCTCGTGCCAGCGAGCTCCGGAACGTAACTGGTCACGAGCTCCTTCGGGTCGAGCTCGCCGCGCGAGATCATGATGCCGGCCAGCGTACCGGTGATGGGCTTGGAGACGGATTGCAAGAGGTGAGGCGTGGCCGGCGTCATGCCGTTGAAGTACTGCTCGACGACCACTCGCCCTCGGTGCAGGACGAGGAAGGCGTCTGTGTAGGTCGCCTTCAGCAGGGCCGCGAGCGTCGTGGTCGTCCCGCCGGCCGCGGCGACGCGCAGGCGGTCGAGGTCGTGTGTCTCGCGCGGCAGACGGGTGACCGGCCCGGTCCCGCGGTCGACCCGAGCCGTCGGCACCAGCTCGCGAAAATGCTGGTAGGCCCAGCGGTTGAAGGGCGGGTCCTGCCAGTTGGCCAGGGTGATCAGCCTGTCGAACGCCGGTCGGCCCCCGGGCATGAGCCGGAGCTCGGCGGCCGTCTGCGGTTGCGTGTGGCGTGCCATGCTGCTCCTTCGTGGTCGGGCCGCCCCGTTTGTGGCCGCGCGGACCTGGACGGGCTGCGGGGGCGCGGAGGGGTGGCCGCATCGCGCTTGCGGCGCTGTGGCGTGAGGCTACACCTTCTTGCGCGGCTCCTCGTCGGCCTTCCGCTCGGCGCCGCGGGCCTCTTGAGCGGCGTCTCCCGCCTGGCTTGCAAATGGGTCGGGGACGGACCCCTCGGGCGCCTGGGCCTCGAGCTCGATTTTGGTCTCCTGGAGCGCCTTGCGCGCCTCGGGGCTCACCCTCGGGTAGTGCGGGTCGATCTCGATCAGGGCGTTGGTGATCACGGCCGAGGCACAGATGCGGGCGAACCACTTGTGGTCGGCGGGGATCACATACCAGGGCGCCCAGTCGGTGCTGGTGGCCGAGAGCATCTCGGAGAAGGCCTTCTGGTAGGCGTCCCAGTAGGTACGCTCCCTGGCGTCGGCCGCCGAGAACTTCCAATTGTGGTCGGGCAGGTCGATGCGCCGCAGAAAGCGGACGCGCTGCTCCTCCTGCGAGAGGTTCAGGAGGAGCTTCACGACTTTGAAGCCGTTGTCTGCGAGGTGGCGCTCCCAGTCGTTGATGTCACGGTAGCGACGCTTCCACACGTCTCTACCGCGCACCTCTTTGGGCAACCTCTGGCGCTCGAGGTTCTCGGGGTGCACGCGCACCACCAGGACCTCTTCGTAGTGCGAGCGGTTGAAGATGCCGATCTCGCCGCGACCGGGCAGCGCCCTGGTGTAGCGCCACAGGTAGTCGTGGTTGATCTCCTCGGCGGAGGGCACCTTGAAGGAGTGCACCGCGACGCCCTGGGGGTTCACCCCGCTCATGACGTGACGGATGGTGCCGTCCTTGCCGGCGGCGTCCATGGCCTGGAGCACGACGACGACGCCATAGGTGTCCTGGGCGGCAAGGCGCTCCTGGTATTCGGTCATCAGCTCGACGCCTCGCTGCAACAGCTCGAGCCCGTCCTTCTTCTTGACGAAGCCCGCCTTGAAGGCGGGATCGAAATCCTTTGCCAGCCTCACCTTGGAACCGGGCTCCACCCTCAGCGGCTTGATGAACTCCGCGATGCGCTTCGCTGCTGCTTCGTCTGTCATGTCACAACTCCCTTGCCCGGTTGTTCTTCGTCCGGCTTACCCTCCTGCCGCAGGTCGAGGCCCAAGTTTCGCGACCTCCTCGACGGCTCCCTTGAGGGTGGGATAGAAACGCTCGCGGTCCAGCGTCTCCATGAGCCCGTACTGAACGACAAGGTCCTGGAGGCGGCTGCGTAGCTCGGCGAACGCCAGATGGGTCCCCCTGGCATTAAGCTCCTTGTCAAGCCCCTCGAGCATCTCGGCCGCGGTGACATCGATGTCGGTGATCGCCTCGCACTGGAGAACGATCCAGGCGGGCGCCTCGTCTCGCGCGAGGTGACGGACCTGGTCGCGGAACCGGCCGGCGTTGGCAAAGAAGAGGGGAGCCTCCCAGCGGTACACGACGATTCCCGGGAGTTGTCGGGCATTCGCGTATGTCTCGACGTCGTGCCAACCCGAGACTTCGTCGACCCGGCCAAGCACGGAGCCGTGCGGCCACCAGTTGCGGCGGAAGAACAAGAAGATCGCCAGGATGACGGCGACGGCGATGCCCCACAGTACGCCGAAGACAACGACCCCGCCGGTGGCGACCAGCGAGAGCGCGAGCGCTGTCTTGCGCACCCGGTAGTAGCGGACCAGGATGCCGAAGTCCATGAGAGAGAGAGCGGCGACGATCACCACCGCGGCCAGCGTCGTCTGGGGCAGGTCGGCGAGCAGGCCGTTGAGAAACAGCAGGAGAACGGCTACAAGGCCGGCTCCGACGAGGCCGGTGAGCTGGCTCTTGGCGCCCGACTGCTCGGCCACCGCTGTGCGCGAGCCGCTCGTCGAGATGGCGAAGCCCTGGAAGAACCCGGCGGCGATGTTCGCGGCGCCGATGCCGATCATCTCCTGATTGGGCTCGACCTCGTCACCGCGTCGGGCAGCGAAGCTCGTGGCCGTGGCGATGGTGTCGGTCAACGAGACAAGCGTGATGCCGACTGCGGCGATAAGCAGCGGGCCGACGTCGCTGAGTTTCGTCCAGGGCAAAGCCGGCCTCGGCACGCCCTGGGGCAGCGCGCCGACCGTCTTCACGCCGTGCTCGGCGAGCCCCAGGGCAGCCGAAAGGATCGTGGCGCCGACGACGACCACCAGCACGGCCGGCACCCGCCGCGTGAGCCGCGGCATCACGAGCAGGACGACAAGACAGGCGACGCCGACGGCCAGGGTCGTCGCGCTGGTCTTGTCGAGGCCGCCGAAGAAGGCCCGCACCTCGTCGACGAACCCGCTGGCGTCGGTCGAGAAGCCCAACAGCTTGGGCAACTGGCCGACGATGATGGTGATGCCGAGGCCGTTCATGTATCCGACCTGCACCTCCTTCGAGAGCAGGTCGGCCACGAAGCCGAGCTTGCCCAGCCCGAGCCCTATCTCGATCAGGCCGACGAACAGCGCCAGCATTCCGGCGAGGGCTATCGCCGTCGCGGTGTCGCCGCCGGCCAGCAGCGGCACGATAGCGGCGAAGATCAGCGGCGAGACCGACGAGTCAGGCCCCAGGACGAGCACCCGCGACGGGCCGAAGATGGCGTAGCCGACCAGGCAGGCGATGGTCGTGTAGAGGCCGGTGACGGCAGGCAGGCCCGCCAGCTCGGCATAGGCCATGCCCTGCGGAACAAGGATGGCGGCCAGCACGACGCCGGCAATCAGGTCGGGGCGCAGCCAGCGACGTTGGTAGGTGCGAACGACGCGCACCCCGGGTGCCCAGCGTTCGAACTGTCTCGACCTGACCGTCGTCATCGGCTCATTCTGCTAGAAGACCCTCTCGTGAGACATACCGCGGAAAGGAACTGCACGTCGCCGCCCCTGAGCGAACGAGCACGCGGTGCCGGTTTAGCCCAAGGCCATCTCTCCAGCGGAACTCGGCTTCGGGTCGGGCAACCGCACCATACGAAACGAGTTGACCAGCCCCAGCAGGCCGGCGATGAGCGGCACGAGCAGCGCCACCTGGAGGGCGATGTGCCGCGCGTCGGTGTTGATGCGGATGATCTCGTCCTGAATCGCCGGAGGCTGTCCGGCGAGCTGCTGCTGGAGCTGCGTGTTGCTCATGATCTCGGCGTCATGCTCGAGGACGGTGGCGACCTGCTGTTGCTGGGCCGGCGGCAGCACCTTGCTCGATTGCGCCATGTCGGTGAAGGTGAACGACAGCACGGCCAGCATGATGGCGCCGGCGAAGGCGAGCCCGAAGGACAGTCCGAACGAGCCCGCCGCCGAGTTCACGCCGGCGGCCTCGCTGGCGCGCTCCTCCGAGACGGGCGAAAGGGTGTAGTTGTTGAGCTGCGAGACGAGCAAGCCCAGCCCCGATCCGGCGATCAGGAGGGGAACGGCGAGGTACCAGCCCGAGCTTGCCCGCGGGACGATCGGGATCAGCAGGGCGACGCCCGCGGTGAGCAGAGCAAATCCGGCCCTCACGATGCCGCTCGGGCGCCGCCTGCCGGCCCGCTTACCGGCGAGCAGCGCCACGCCGAACATGCTGAGCGAGAGCGGGGCGAGTGACAGCCCGGCCTGCATCGCGTTGTACTCGAGCACCATCTGCAGGTAGATCGGCAGGACGATGATGGTGCCGCCCAGCGCGATCTGCTGGAGCATCTCCTGCGAGATGCCCAGCCGGAAGGACTTGAGTCCGAACAGGTGAGGGTCGATCAGCGTCGGCTTGCCGCGGCGGTCGCGCCGGACGAGCCAGAAGACGAGCGCACCGAGTGCGACCACGCCGATCACGAGGAGGGCGATCACCGAGTCGCCGCCCTCCTGCCAGACCAGGATACCGAGCACGATGCCGCCCATCCCGAGCACCGAGAGCACGGCGCCGACGATGTCGATCCGACGGTCGCCGGTGTAGGGCACGTCGTGGACCAGCCTGATCCCGGACAGCACGATCACGATGATCACGTCTTCGAGCAGGAACCCGATGCGCCACGACAGGTAGGTGGTGATGAACCCACCGAGTAGCGGGCCGACGGCCGTGGCGACCGCGGCAGCCGCTCCCGACCAGCGCGTAGGCCTTACGCCGCGCCACACCCTCGAAGTTGCCGTGGATCAGCGACTGCATGGCCGGCAGCAGCAGCGAGGCGCCCAGGCCACCGATCACCGCCCAGAAGACGATGATCGCGGTCAGGCCCTGGGCCAGGGTCATGGCCGCGGCGCCGACGGCATAGCCGAGCAAGCCCAACACGTAGGCCCGCTTGCGCCCGATCAGGTCACCGATCTTGCTTCCGATCAGGATGAACGCGGCCGAGACCAGAGCCTCGAGCGCGATCGCCGACTGTACGCCGCTCACGGTCGTGCCGAGGTCGTGGACGACCGCGGAGATCGACACGTTCATGAGGGAGGTGTCGACGACAAGCACGAACATCGCCATCGACAACAGGACGGCGAGCCGCAGGTTGAGCTTTGTCTCGCCAGAAACGCTCGGGGTCGCGGGATCGGTCATCTTCTCATCGACCCCCCCGTTGCTGGGATCGCGAGACCCACTACCGACGGTCGTCCTCGCGGCCGGCGCGGGCGGAGGTGAAGAGCTCTCCGTGCGCTGCAAGGGCCCAGATGATGAGGATGTCGACGGCGATGACGAGCACTGACCAGGCAGCGTTCGAGTTCGCGAACAGGAGCTGCCCGACGGCACTCACCATGGCCAGCGCGATGCCGAGAAAACGGCCCCAACGCTGGCCTTCGGTGATCAGCGCCGCCGTCAGGAACAAGAGTCCGGCGACGATGAAGCCGAAGATGGCCCACTGGGCAAAGCTCCCGAACACGGGCGTGCCGGCGAACGCGGCCGATCTGAGGAGTGCCACCAGCGCGACTGTCAGATGAAACAGACCGGCCAGCACGAGCATGGCGACCGCGAACCAGACGATCCCCAGCCGTGGGTTGCTCTCGCGTTCCGGCATGACTCCCCCTTCATTTGCCAGATGATTCGATACTATCGCCGGCGCCGCGACGGCAAAACGTTTGCGCGGCAGTGGACTTGCTCGTGTCAGCCCAACGCGGCTTCGAGCTTGGCGATCGCTGCTGCTTCGTTTGGCCCGGTACCCTTGGCGGCCTCGGCGGTCGCTTTGGCGACACCGATGATGAAGTCCTTGAAGGCATCCAGGTCTGCAGGTGCTTTGTTCGAGAGGATACTGACAGCCAGACCGACACGGCCGATCGTCTCACCGGCGACGTTGGCGGGATCGTGCGAGACCGCCTGGTCGTGCCTCGTCCTCGCGTCGCCGGCGAGCTCTCGCACGAGCGCGCACTCGCTGGATGTCTTCGGTACCTGCCACTCAGCCCCGGTGAAATCCGCTTTGGTCGCCATCTCGCCTCCTCGAGTTCGGTGTGCGTCGCCACCTGTGTTTCGAGGCGAGCCTACCGCACCGCCAACGTCGGTCAGGCGTTTCGAGTCGAGCGAGCGCTGCGCGCTGGACGTGTGCGATAGAGTAGCTGCTGACGTGAGCACCGACATTCGCTACATCGTTCTCTCCGACCTCCACCTTGGCGCCGCCAACAGCATCCTCACGCCGACGGGGGCGAACGAGGCCAAGGGCGAGCAAGGCCAGGTCGGTGCCGCGATGGGCGGCCTGATCGACTGCCTCGCAACACTGGTCGCTGGAAACCCAAGCGGCAGCCTGCCGACTCTTGTCGCCTCGGGCGACCTGCTCGACCTCGCGCTCTCGCCGCCAGAGCAGACCGTGCCGATCCTGGGCCGGCTGCTGGTCGGCCTCATGGCGCCGCAGCGACCGGTCGTCGACCACGAGGTCATTCTCCTGCCCGGCAACCACGACCACATTCTCTGGGAGTACACCCGCGAGCACTGGTTCGAGCAGCACCTCTCCGAGGTCATCCAGGGAAACCTCGCCGTGCCGGCGGTGCGCCATCGCATCGGCCCGATGTGGCTCGACGAAGAGCCGCGCTACGAGGCCCCGCTGCTGTCGGAGCTGATGCGCGACACGACCCACCTGCGCGACGTGCGCCTGCGCGTGCTCTACCCCGACCTGGCGCTGGCCTCCCCAGAGGGGCGCCGGATCGTCCTGATCACGCACGGCCACTACATCGAGTCGGTCAGCAAGGTCATGTCGGGATTCCTGCGGGCCCTGGCGCCGCGGGTGCCCGAGCCGCTCGACGTCGAGACCATGGAGCAGGAGAACTGGCCCTGGCTCGACTTCTTCTTCTCCTCGATGACGCGCTCGGGCAGGGCCGGAGCGCTGGTGGAGAACATCTACGACGTGCTACAGGACGAGGCGGCCCTGTCTCGCTTGCTCGAAACCGTGGCGCGCAGCATGACGGCCAAGAGCGGCCGCCTGCTGGGCACGGCCGAACGCCTCGGCATTCGCTGGGGTGTGGGGGCGCTGGTCGACATGGTCGCCTCGGCGCGCGAGCGCGGCGTAACGACGCAGCTGCTGACCGACGACACCCGGGACGGTCTCGGCAAGTACCTCGTCTCGCTGCGTTCGCGCCTGAAGGAACGCGGATGCGCATCGCCCGATGAGGTCGCGCTGGTCATCGGTCACACCCACAAGCCTTTCAGTCAGTGGTGGCCCGACGACTCCTGGCCGGGCGGCGGGCTGCGTCTGTACAACACGGGCGGCTGGGTGGTCGACCACGCTACGGCGCAGCCCCTGATGGGAGGCGCGGTGGCGCTGCTGAGCGACGAACTCGACGTGGCGCTCGTGCGCCTCTATCAGCAGATTGACGACCCGAAGGACTGGCGCGTCGCGGTCGATGCGGTCGCCAGCGACGGCTCGGACGCACCGTTTGCCGCCCATCTGCGCTCACTCATCGAGGCCGACCCCGACGTCTTCGCCTCGTTTGTGAACACGGCGGCATGGGCTGTGCGCGACCGGCGAGCTGCCAACCAGCGCCTGCTGGACAGTCGCCTGGAGTTGCTGGAGTAAGGGCCAGCGCCGCACCCGGCTCGCCTTGCGCCAAGGCTTCTCGTAGCGCGACGCACTTCGCCGGGTCGACCTCAGCGATGTCGCCGCCCCGAGGCGACCGCGAGGAGGTGGCGAGGGCTGAAAGCTCGGGTGCGCCGCCGTGCGGAGACAAAAAGAACGTCGTTGGGGACGAGCATGCGCAAAGCGTTCGGGTGAATGCGGAACTCAAGCGGCGTATCGAGCTCGAGAGCCTCGCCGTCGACGCCGGCAAAGGCCTTGCCGCCGCGCGATCGCACCTCGAAGGTCGTCGCGGTGAACTGGTGCAGATGGGGATCGCGGCCGCCCAGGCCGACCGTGCTCCGGGTGATCACGGCGGCGGCCTCGCGGCCGCTGGCGGCGTTGACGGCGAAGATGCCGAGCCTGCCCGAGTCCATGCTGCGTCGCTGCGAGACGTCGAGGGACGGGCCCAGGACGTAGGGGTTGTTCGATACCATGATGAGAAACGAGTCGTCGACTTCGGCCCCGTCGGGCGCGGTGAACTGAAGATCGAACGGCTCGGCGCGGCTGCCGAGCATCTCGGGGAGCATCTCCTTCGAGGTCTGGAGCTTGGCGTCGCGGTAGCTGTCCTGTTGGACGATCGCGGCGTAGACCCCAAGCGAGACGTTGTTCACGAACAGACGGTCGCCGACCGTCGCGTAGTCGATGAGGCGCTCGGCACCGTCGCGGAAAGCGGCCATACCCTGGCGCGGGTCTTCCTTGTCGAAGCCCAGGTCCTGCGCGAAGTGGTTGCGCGTCCCGGCCGAGATGCAGACGAACGGGATGTCGTGCTCGTGGGCGATCGAGGCCACGAGGGCCTGCGAGCCGTCGCCGCCGGCCATGCCCAGGCAGTCGGCGCCGCGGGCGATGGCGTCTCGCGCCAGTTCGGCCAGGTCGAGTCCCTTGTCGAGGAAGACCGTCTCGACGCCCATCTCGGCGGCGATCTCTGCCAGGCCGAACCGCGCGACCTTGCCGCCGCCCGACCATGGGTTGCAGAGCAGCACCGGCTTATGGGGGCGGACCCGCTTTGCGGCGCGGACTCGATCGAGCTCGCGCAGGTCGGGCGCGACTGCCGCACGTCCCGCCAGGGCGGCCACGGTCAGCGCCGCCAGGACGGCCGCTATGCGCACGAGCGGGCCTTCTGAGCCCCCCACCACCCGCACGATGGCGAGCGCGATCATCAGGGCACCGACGACCAGGCCCGCGAGCCCCACGGCCCGACGCGGCAGGCGTTCGGTGAGCAGCCACCAGACGCCCCAAACGGCGACCGCCAGGCCGAACAGGGCGACGACGAGCCACGCGACGTTGCGCACGACAAAGAGGATCACCGCGACGACGAGAACGGCCGTCGCCAGCAGTGAGAGAAGGGCGAGCAAGCGACGCCGCAGCGATGGGACGGCCGGTTCACCAGTTGTCATTCGAGAGTCCACTCCTCTGGGTCGTAGTGTGGGGCCTGTGAGCAGATGCGCAGGAACGATGACGAAAGGTCCGCGTTGCGCGCCGCTTGGTGGACGAGATCATTCCTGCCCCATGTGGTTCCCGTGCAGAAACAGTGTCGCTCCGAGCCCGGAGGTGTCGTGAGCGACTCAGCCATGGGTGGTGGCCTCAACGGCGGCGACGATGTCCCTGCTTGCCTCGAACACGTTGCCGTGGATGTTCGACTCGCCGATGCGCTCGACGAGGCCGTCGCGGCGCAGCACCTCCATCACCACCGGCTTCACGCGGGCCAGGCGTAGTTCCGCGGAATGCGCCGTGGTCAGGCTCAGGACGTCGCCGAGCTTCTCGGCTCCCTGAGAGTCTATGTAGTTCACTCCTTCAAAATCGAGGACCACCACCCGCAGCGGCGGGTCGGCGTCGTGGGCGAGGTCCCTGACCCGGTCTTCGAGTGCGTTGGCGTCGATGAAGAAGAGTCCTGCGTCGAAACCCAGCACGAGCAGGCCGGGGTGGGCCTCGCCGCCGGGAGCGTCGTCCTCCGGCTGGAAGACTTCGGTGTCAGGCTGGCGTACCAGAATGGGCATCGCCGGGACGGCGGAGACGTAGACCAGCCAGCCGATCGACAGCGCGATGCCGATGATCACCCCCGCCAGCACGCCGGCGCTCAACACCCCGAGCAGTGCGACGATCGCGATCCAGAAGTCGGGGCGCTTGACGCGAAAGAGGCGGCGCATGGCCGGGACGTCCATCATCCCCATCACCACGGCCTCGATGATGATCGCCGCCAGGACCGCCTGCGGAAGCTGTGCGAACAGCGGCGCCAGAAACACCATGGTAAGCACGACCAGGGCTCCGGTCGTGAGCGAAGCGAGAGGCGTCTTTGCGCCGGTCTGGTCGTTCAGCGAACTGGCCGAGAGGCTGGTCGAGACCGGGATGGCCTGGAACAGGCCGGAGCCGACGTTGGCCACCCCCTGCGCCAGTGATTCCTGGCTCACGTTGATCTGATAGCGATGCTTCGCAGCGAAGGAGCGGGCGTCGCCGGCCGTCTGGGAGAAACCGATCATGAGCAGCGCCAGCGAGGCCGTCAAGACGTCGGCCAGATGATCGGCGATGTAACTGAAGTTCGGCAGAACGACGGCCGGTAGCCCGCTGGGCACGTGGCCCACGAGCGTGACGCCACGGCCTTCGAGACCGAGCAGCCACGACGCGAGAAGGCCGCCCACGACCAGGACGAGCGCCCCGGGCACTCTGGGCGCGACAAAGCGCAGGCCGAAGATCACGATCAAGGCGACGATGCCCACGACGACGGTCGTGCCGTGGGTGTCATCGAGGCTGCCCAGCCAACTTGCCAGCTTCTGCCAGCTGTTGTCGCCCGACGCCTTGGTCCCGGTGATCTTGGCGAGCTCACCAATCGTCGTCTGGATGCCCGCTCCAAAGAGGAAGCCGACGATGACTGCCTTGGACAGAAACTGGGAGATCCAGCCCATCTTGAACAGCGCCAGCACCACGAAGAAGACGCCGGACACGAACGTGATCGAGGCCACCATGGTGATGGCCTGGTTGCCGGACGCCGCGGCGCCCAGCACGGCGCCCGCCGCGACGGCCGACAACGCGGCGCTCGGCCCGGTGGAGATCTGGCGTGACGTGCAGAACAGCGCGTAGAGGATCGCGCCCGCCGCCGCCGCGTAGAGCCCGTACTGGATGGGCACCTGCGCGATGTCGGCATACCCCAGCGCTTTGGGCACCACAAGCGCCGCCACCGTGAGACCGGCGATCAGATCCGCCCGCAACCAGGCCCGCTCATAGCGTGGCGCCCACGCCAGGATCGGCAGGACGCGCCCGACTCCGGTGGCACGTGATTCGCTGGCCTTCGTGTCTGACATGGGCCGGCCCCTCAGATGTGACGCTCTAACCGGTTGGCCTCAAGCCGTTGGCCTGTGCGCCGGGAGGCCCGTCGAGTGAGGCTCGAACGCGTAGAGGAAGACCGCATCCTCTTTGTGCAGGCGGATGCGTACCCTAAATGGGAAACACCTAGTACATCTGGCGTTTGACTGATCCTCTGATCCTGGTTGCGCAGCCGACCGCCGGCGACGCGTGCACTTCCGTCTCATCGAGAAATAACTGCTTCTCGAAACTGGTCTCGGGTGACCGCTGGTCTGAACGCTCGCTTTGTCATCACGCAGAGGCCGCCCGCCGCGAACTACCCGGGTGAGGGAGAACGCATGAGCCGCTTGGCGAAGCTGTTCGAACTGAACCGCAAGGGACTGAACCTGCAACGAGGCTTCGCTGTCGTCGGGGTTCTTGCGGTGTTCACCGCTCTCCTCCTCGGACTCGGCCACGAAGGTTACGTGCTGACCATCGTGTTCGCCGTGCTGTTCGCGGCCTTGAGCGACCCCGGTGGCACGTTCGGCCAGCGGGCGCAACGGATGGCCCTCTTCGGGGTGATCGGCGCACTGCTCACGGCGCTTGGGTACGGCATCGGCGGCGGCGCCTGGGGCGTCGTTGTGTTGGCCGCTTTCATCGTCACCCTGCTGGGCGGTCTGGCCCTGAAGTTCGGGCTGCACCGCTTCGTCTCCGGTGAGCTGCTCAACTACTGGTTTCTGATCGTCATCTCGTTGCCGGCCGCCTACAAGGCCGACCACATCACGATCAGCACCTGGAAAGAGACGGTGGCCTGGCTTATCGGGGTGGCGCTGTGGATCGCGTTCACCGGCGTCTTGTGGCTGGCACGCGGACGCAAAGAGAGGCCCCAGTGGATCTCTGAGATCCCCGGATCCACGGCGGCGGTCAAGCTGACCGGTCCGGTCGTGGCCTTTGCCGTGATCCGCGCCCTCGCCTTGTCGGTGGCGGTGGCCATCGCCTTCGGTCTGCACCTGCCCAATGCCGACTGGATGCCGGTCGCCACCCTGGTCGCCATGAAGTCGAACCTGCAGCAGTCGGCCTTCGTGGCTGAGCAGCGCCTGAGCGGCGCGATCCTCGGGGCGGCAGTGGCGGCCCTGTTTCTGCTGACCGTCCACAACAAACATGTGCTCGAGGTCGTGATCGTCTTGCTCGCCGCAGTCGCAGTCTCCATTCGCACTGTGAACTACGCCTTCTACTGTGCGGTGGTCGCCGGCTCCGTGCTCATCGCCATAGACCTCGCGCACCCGACCGACTTCGCAAGCGAGGGGCGGCGGGTGCTGTTCACGCTGGCCGGCGTGGGGATCGGGGTCGCCGTCACGCTACTTGCGAACCTGCTCCAGAATCGCCGGGCGAAGGCCGCGCCCCAAGCGGCCCGCCCAGCAGCCTGAGCGGCCAAAGCGGTCTGGTCGATCGCTGCCGCGTCAAGGGCTCGCGGTGTTCGTCTCGGTCGTGGCCCTCACGACCGACGACTCCCGGCTGAACGACTTCGCCTATTTCATGCTGTTCGCCCTGCTGATCCTGGCTCCGCTGGCGATCTTCAGGGTCATCCTCGCGAGCCGCCGGGTCACGTTGCAGTTGCTGGTCGGCGCGATCTGCGTCTACCTCATGATCGGGCTGCTGTTCACCTTCCTCTACCTCGGGGTGAACGGGGTGCATCCCGACTTCTTCAAGCAGGGTGCCGAGACGGAGCCGTCGATCTATCTGTACTTCAGTTTCATCACGATGACGACCGTGGGCTATGGCGACTTCACACCGGCCGGTGCCGTGCCGCGCATGCTGGTCATCTTCGAAGCGGAAGTAGGTCCAGGCCGCCCAGTAGGGCACCTTCTTGTCGGGCACGCCGGTCATCATGAAGCGCACGTCGACGCCACTGAGCGCCGCCGTGATCATGGTGTCGTAGAGTCCCACCTCCGGGATGAAGTAGGGCGACTGGATCCAGGCCCGCCGCCCGGCGTTGCCGATCGCCAGCATGTGGGCGCGCCGTGAGGACTGCCAGGGGTCCTGGACCGCCTGCGCCACGACCTGACAGAGCACGCCGGCCTCACCGTCGCCGCGCGGGTGCGCCGGTAGGAACTCGTCGGTCAGGACGTCTTCTTTGGTCTGGTCGAACCAGCGCGAGGCAAACAGCGCCTGCAGCTCGCCCACGATCTGCCCGGTCACCCGCAGGTGCGTGTCGCGCCAGCGGGCGAAGCGCTCGCCGCCGTCGATGTACTCCTGGCCCACGTTGTAGCCGCCGGTGTAGCCGATCTCGCCGTCGATCACGACGATCTTGCGGTGATCGCGGTAGTTGACGTGCGAGAGCGAGGAGACGTCCTTGGCGAGCTTCATGCCCAGCGGTACGAGCGCTTCGAGCTTGCTCTTGTCCCAGTGCTTGGAACCCAGGTCGTCGTAGAGGAAGCGCACCTGCACGCCGGCCTGGACGCGTTCCTTCAAGATCGCGGTGAGCGCGTCGGTGAGCTCGTCGTTCTCCCAGATGAAGTACTGCACGTGGATGAAGCGCTGCGCTGCCGCCAGGTCGGCCTTCAGACGGCCGAACTTCTCCGCTCCTGTCGGGAAGATCTCGGCGCTATCGGCCGTCACCACGCCGAGGCCGTCCTCGCGATGGATGGTGTCGGAGAGACGCTCGATGTAGGTGCCCGCGTAGAGCTGCCGAAAGCGCCGGTCCGCGCCCGCGTTGCGTTCGAAGAACGGGGCCAGGGCGGCGAGAAACCGGTCGACGTGGGCCCGTAGCGCCCCCTTCTTCTCGGTGATGATCGCCCAGTCGCGGCCGGCGAAGAAGTAGAAGATCATGCCCAGTACCGGCACCAGGAGCAGCGCGAACGCCCAGGCAAGGGTGTCCGCGGGTTCACGGTCTTCCATGATCAATGTGGCCATGACGTACAGCCACAACACCAGATACGGCACCCAGACCCACCAGGGGATAAAGCCGAGCCACAGCATGCGGACCTCACGCTCCTTTCACTGTCGAGAAGTCATCCGTGCGACGTCATGTCGTGACGGTCAACGCCCTGCTCCGCAGGCCTCGTGCGTCGAGCTGATGACGAGGCTTCGTTTGTCGCGCCGCGACGATCAAGAAAGTGTGGATCACCCTTCTTGCGCCGCGTCGCCGCGCTCGACGCCCGGCACATTGGCCTTGAGCACGCCGAGTGTGATCCGCACGATGCCGTCGATGAGCTCGCTTTCGTCGATGTGCGCGAGTCCCATCGCCGGCCGGATCCACGACTCGGCGGCGGCCCAACCGAGCAAGGCGCTCACAGCGCAGGCGATGGCTATGCGAGGATCTAGGCCCTTCTCGATGCGCTCGCTGTCGGATGCAGTCGCTGCCAGCTCTTCGGCAAGCGCAATGATCCGTTCGGTCGCCTCGAACCTGCCGGGGGTCTGGTCGTATGGCAGTCCGTTCAGGGCCGACCGCACGATCAGGCGGAGGTGGGTGCGGCCCAGCGGCGTGAGCGTTTGCCGCACCATGAGGGCCGCGCTCCGAAACAGGTCGGGATCGTCTGGAGCCGCGCCGAGTATGATGCCTTCATTGCGAGCAAGGACGGTGCGGAAGACGTCGGCCTTGCTGCCGACGTACTGGTGCACGAGCGCGTGCGAGACATTGGCGCGTTCCGCGATGTCGCGGACGGCGACGGCGCTGAAGCCCCGCTCCGCGAAGAGCGACTCGGCTGCATCGAGGATGGCGGCGGTGGTCGCCTCCCGGCCGCGTCGCCGCTTGCCCCCGCCCCGATTCGTCATGTCTGTCTCCGCCTTCAGCCGGACCGCCTGACTAACCCTACTGCCCAACGCTTGCCCGTATCTAACCGAATGGTAAGATGCGCGGGCGGGCGGGTCCACCCCGGGACGTACT
The DNA here is from genome assembly GCA_963845355.1 of uncultured Actinomycetes bacterium. Lineage (GTDB taxonomy): Bacteria > Actinomycetota > Thermoleophilia > UBA2241 > UBA2241 > Bog-752. The sequence goes on along the minus strand of CAWJRV010000026.1, from coordinate 24,767 downwards.
GACATCCTCGTCAGGGCGAGTCGCGGGCAATCGATCCCTTCGATCTTCACGTCACCGGCAAGGACGGCGGGCCCACAAGCCTGGTTGCGTCGTCAGAGCAAGAACGGAGAAACCCACTGACCTCGTCCGCTCTGGCGCCGAGGCGGCTGCCGAGTAACCACACCGACATACTCCAACAAGCAGAACAGGAGGCACAATGAGTGAACTGATGGTCCTCGGTTTCGAGAACGAGCTCGAAGCCGACCGTTTCGGTCTCAAGCTGGCCGAGATGCAGAAGGACATGATCGTCCAGCTGCAGGACGCCGCCGAGGTCGTGCGTGACCCCGACGGCAAGCCGCACGTCAAGCACGGCCACAACCTGGTCGGAGCCGGCGCCATGGGCGGCGCCTTCTGGGGCATGCTCTTTGGTCTGCTCTTCTTCGTGCCGTTCCTCGGCCTTGCCATCGGTGCGGCCTGGGGCGCTCTGTTCGGCAAGCTCGGCAAGACCGGCATCGATCACCAGGTGCTCGAGCAGATGGGCGACGCCGTACCGCCGGGCAAAGCCGGGTGGTTCCTGCTCATCGGTCAGAAGACCGACGACAAGTTCGAGGCGGCGATCGCGGGCACCGGCGCCAACCTCGTGCGCTCGAACCTCACCGAGGAGCAGGAGCAGCAGCTCAAGCACGCCTTCGGCGCCAAGAAACACAGCAAGGACTAGGAAACTCGGCAGACCGGCGTCGCGGCGGGCCGTGATGGGTAAGCTGATCGGCCTGCCCGCCGTTCTCGTGCGGGTCTGCTCGTGGACTCTGGTCCCTCAGATATGGAGGTCATGGTGGCAGTAGTCGAGTATCCAGAAGGCGCGGCCTTCCCAGGTGTGATCGGCCGCACCACCGATGAGTCGAGTCCGGCGTGGCCGGCGCCGATCCGCGCCCGGAAGGGCGCTCCGAACGTCCTGTTCGTCGTCCTGGACGACACGGGCTTCGGTCAGCTTGGCTGCTACGGCAGCCCGATCGCGACGCCGAACTTCGATGCCCTGGCCGCCGGCGGGCTGCGCTTCAACAACATGCACACGACGGCGCTCTGCTCGCCGAGCCGCTCCTGCATCGTCACAGGGCGCAACCATCACAGCAACGGCATGGCCTGCATCACCGAGCTCGCCTCGGGCTACCCCGGCTACGACGGCGTCGTGCCTTTCGAGAACGGCTTCCTGTCCGAGATGCTGCTCGAGCACGGCTACAACACCTTCATGGTCGGCAAATGGCACCTGACGCCGAGCAACCAGGAGACCGCGGCCGGCCCGTACACACGCTGGCCGCTGGCACGCGGCTTCGAGCGCTTCTACGGCTTCCTCGGCGGCGACACGAGCCAGTGGTATCCGGACCTCGTCTACGACAACCACCAGGTCGAGCCGCCGGCGACGCCCGAAGAGGGCTACCACCTCACCCCCGACCTCATCGACAAGTCGATCCAGTTCATCGCCGACGCCAAGCAGATCGACCCCGACAAGCCCTTCTACCTGCACCTCTGCTTCGGGGCCACGCATGCGCCGCATCACGTGCCCAAGGAGTGGGCCGACAAGTACGCAGGGCAGTTCGACGACGGCTGGGACGCCTATCGCGAAAAGGTCTTCGCACGGCAGAAGGAGCTCGGCATCGTGCCCGCCGACGCCGAGCTCTCGCGCCACGACCCCGACGTTCCCGACTGGGACTCGCTGCCCGACCCGGCGCGCAGGCTCTTCAGCCGCATGATGGAGGTCTTCGCCGGCTTTCTCAGCCACACCGACCACCACCTCGGGCGGCTGCTCGACTACCTGCGGGCCGAGGGGCAGCTGGACAACACGATCATCATGGTGATCTCCGACAACGGCGCCAGCGCCGAAGGCGGCCCCACCGGCACCACCAACGAGGCGCAGTTCTTCAACAACGCCCAGGAGCCGCTCGAGGAGAGCCTCAAGGTCCTCGACGAGATCGGCGGTCCCAAGCACTTCAACCACTACCCCTGGGGCTGGACCTGGGCCGGCAACACGCCCTTCCGTCGCTGGAAGCGCGAGACCTACCGTGGCGGGGCCTCGCGACCCGTTCATCGTCTCCTGGCCGGCCGGCATCAAGGCCGCGGGCGAGGTGCGCACCCAGTACGCGCACATCATCGACATGGTGCCGACCGTCCTCGACCTGCTCGACCTGGAGCCGCCGGCGACGATCAGAGGCGTCACGCAGTCGCCGCATCCAGGGCGTCAGCTTCGCACACACCCTGACGATGCCTCGGCCGCGACGCAACCATCACACGCAGTACTTCGAGATGCTCGGCCATCGCGCCATCTATCACGACGGCTGGCGCGCCGTCTGCCCCTGGCCGGGGCCGTCGTTCACGGAAGCCGGCGTCGGTTTCGGCCAGCCCATCCCGGCGGAGAAGCTCTCCGAGCTCGATGCCACCGGCTGGGAGCTCTACCACATCGACGAGGACTTCGCCGAGAACCACAACGTCGCGGCGGAGAACCGCGACAAGCTCATCGCCCTCATCGCGACCTGGTATGTCGAGGCCGGCAAGTACGACGTCATGCCCATCGACGGCAGCGGCCTGGCTCGCATGATCGCCGACAAGCCCCTGGTGGCCGTGCCTCGCGAAAGCTATACCTACATGCCCGACACGCAGTCGATCCCGTTCTTCGCCGGGCCACGAGTGATGAACCGTCCGCACAGCATCACGGCTACGGTCGAGATCCCCGAGGGCGGCGCCGAGGGCGTGCTGCTCTGCCAGGGCTGCGCGGCCGGCGGCTACTCGCTCTACATGAAGGACGGCAAGCTCCACTACGTGCACAACTGGGTTGGCACGGGCTCTCTACGGTGTGACTTCGGAGGCGGACGTACCGGCCGGCAAACACGAGCTGCGCTTCGAGTTCGAGCCCACCGGCAAGCCCGACCTGCCACACGGCAAGGGCGCACCCGGCCGCCTTCAGCTCTACGTCGACGGCGCCCTGGTCGGCGAACGCCGAAGCACCTACCACCACGCCGTTCATCCTCAACCCGGGCGCGCTGACGCTGCGGCGCCAACCCGGGCTCCCCAGTCACGCCCGACTACTCAAGCCCGTTCAAGTTCACCGGTGCGCTCCACAAAGTGACCGTCGACGTCAGCGGCGAGCTGATCCACGACCCCGAAGCCGAACTGCGCGCCCACATGGCCCGCCAGTAGGCGCGCCAGAGAGGAACCCCATGAGTGACGACATCGAGAAGACACTCGAGGACATCGAGGCCCTGTTCGCCCAGACCGCTCGCGAGATGACGAGCGACGGCGACACGGTGACCTTCCACGGCCTCTCGCCCGCCACGCTCTATTTCTCCGACCGGCCGCAGCGCGTGGTCGGGCACCTGACGACGAAGAAGTTCGTCGAGGAGTGGGGTCTGGGAGAGAACAGCTTCGCGGCCGATCCGCCGAATGCCGTGATCTCGTTCGTCGAGGCCGGCGACGAGACGCCCGAAGACGCTATCGTCGTGCTCAAAGACCCCGAGATGGCCGGCGACTCACTCACCTACACGGTCGAGCTGCTCGAGGGCAGCCTGCCGGACAAAGGCGAGCTCGTCTCGGTGTTCATCGATCCCTTCGGCCGACCGCTCTCACCGGTATCGCTGGCAGGCATGAACCGGAGGGCACGGCGCAGGGGTCGCTGAGCCGGAAGACACAGACCGCACTCAGCCAGCCCGGACTCGCATGTGCCGCGAGTCCGGGCTGGCTTCTGGGTCGATTCGTGTCCGCCAGGCCCACGGCCGCAGGGCTACGAAGGAGTCCGCTCTCGATGAACCAGTTGATCACAAGCCTGATCCTGCCTGCCTTGGCGATTGCCGTGAACCCGGTGCCGATCATCGCCGTGGTGACCCTGCTCGCCACCGACCACGGCAAGCGCAATGGGTTTGCGTTCCTCGTCTCCCTGCTCGTCGTCATGTTCACCGTCGCGGGCCTGACAATCTTCGTGTTCGGCAGCAAGTCGTCGCAAAGCTCCGCGACGACCGGGCAGGCGGCGGCGCAGACGCTGTTCGGCGTCATCTTCCTGGCGCTCTTTGCCGCGCAATGGCGCGCCAAACCCGCGGAGACGAACGAACCCCCCGGCTGGATGCGTCTCATCGATAAGGCGGGATTGACGGCGGCCGTCGTGATGGCCCTTGCCCTGACCAACTACGCTCTGCTGTCGGCGGGCGCCGGCACGATCCGCAAGGCCGGGGTCGGCACCACGCAGGAGGCGGGCGCGCTCGTCTTCTTCGTCCTGCTCGCCGTGTCCACGATCATCGTGCCGCTGGTGCTCTACCTGGTGCGCCCCGTCTGGGCGCGCAAGGAGCTGGGCCGGCTGCAGGCATGGCTCACGCAGCACAATCGCATCATCCTGATGATCGTGTTCGGTTTCATGGGCGCCCTTTTCACCGCACAAGGGGTCGCCAATCTGCTGCACTGAGGAGCGGCGTCCGCATGACGGGCGCCGCGAGCTTTCAGGCCGAGGAGGTCGATGGTGCCGACGGAAGCGAAGCCAAAACCAAAGCTGAGCAACTCCTACGAGCTCTTCATCGTGCTGCTCACGGTGCTCTCGCTGCTCGACATGGTGGCCCTGCTCCTGCCCAGAATGGCGCCCGCGACTGTGCGACTGCTCGAGATCTACGACACCATCATCAGCGTGATCTTCCTCTTCGACTTCGGCCTTCGCATGAAGCGCGCATCGACCCCGAGCGCCTACTTTGTTCACGGTCGCGGCTGGCTCGATCTGCTCGGCTCGATACCGACCGTCGGCGTGCTCAGGATCACCACACTCCTGCGGCTCGCCCGCCTCAGCCGTCTGGAGCGCGTCGCCCGCAAGTTCAGGTCTGAGGGCGGAGGCGGGCTCGCCAGGGACGTGCTCGCCAACCGCGGCCAGTACGCGGGGTTCATCACGGCGATCTCGGTGATGACCGTGATCTCGGTGTCCAGCGTGCTGGTGCTGCAGACCGAGAGCCGGGTGGCGGGGGCGAACATCACCACCGGCGGCGATGCGGTGTGGTGGGCGATCGTGACGATAACCACCGTGGGCTACGGAGACCAGTACCCCGTCGGCGCCCTCGGGCGAGTCGTCGGGGCGATCGTGATGTTTGCCGGAGTCGGCATCATCGGCGCCCTGGCGAGCATCCTCGCAAGCGTCCTGATCCCGCAGCCCCAGAAGCAGGTCGACCCGACCGAGGAGATCGGCGAGCTCAAGACCGAGCTCGCCGCAGTGCACGGCGAGTTGACGGCGATCCGCGAACTCCTGACAGTCGACGACCAGCGGCGGTAGGGGTCGACCGAGGGACTTGCGGAGTTCACTCGCAAGGGTGGGGAAGAGGCGAACCTACGTTGTGCTGAGCTTCTTTGGAGCCGACGCCCGGAATCGAACCGGGGACCCCATCATTACGAGTGATGTGCTCTGCCAGCTGAGCTACGTCGGCCCGCGCAAGAACGCCGTCAGATTGTAGGTCACGCGGGGCGGATGTGCCAATCGGAAACGGGTGTCCCAAGTGCTAGACTCAGGTCACCTTGCACAAGGATTCACAAGAAGCGCTCAAATCGGTGCCGCTGCGCGTGGGTGGCGACGGCGACCCGGCGGTGAGCATCGCGGTCGTGTCTACCCACGGCGCCGGCGCGCTGCGCACCACGCTGCATCGCCTGCGCGAGACCATCGACGACGACGTCGAGCTCGTCGTGCTGGCCGCTCGACACCAGGAAGACGTCGTGTCCTGCGTCACCCGCCACTATCTGCGCGGCGACGTGACGGCGATCGCTCTCGAAGCCGCAGCCTGCGAGCGCGAGATCGAGCACTGCGGCCTCGACACCGCCTTCCAGGTGTCGAGGGGCGCGATCCTGGTGCGGGTGCAGGACGACCTGAGCTTCGCCCCGGGATGGCTCGACGCGGTGGTAAGCACGCTGCAGTCGAGCCCCGACATCGCGATGCTGGGTCTCGTCGCCACAGACGAGCCGCGGCGTCGCGGCCGGCCGCCCAGGCTGCGCCCCGCCGAAGACGTCGAGCAGGTCGATCTGCGCGCGTTCGCGGTCACCCAGATCGCGCTGCGCGAACACGTGAGCGAGCTCAAGGGCGAGCGCTGCTTCTCGGGCTGCCGCTTTCAGGACAGGCTGCGCGGGCTCGGGTACCGCCTCGCCTTTCTGCCGGGTCAGGTCGCCGCGGGCGAGCGGCCGGCCGCCCTTTCGTCGGGCGCCGAGCTCGAGGCCGACCTTGCCTTTCACCCCGGCGAACGCGAGGCCATGGCGGGTCTGCGACAGAGCTACCGGCTCGGCGACGAGGTGCTCACGCCGTGCGCCGTCTGCGACGACGAGGAGTTCGAGGTCCTCGGGGCTCAGATCGACTTCTGCGAGTCCCACGGCGTGGCGCTCGGCTACACCTACACCCTGCGCTGCAGCGGCTGTCACGCGCTGCGCGTCGAGGAAGACCACCAGTTCCGCTGCCAGGGCTAAAGCGTGCCGCTCGCCCCGAGCTTGGCCGTGCCGCTCGCCCCGGGCTTGGCCGCACGGCCTGATTGAGCGCTCGCGCCCGCCGTCGCGATGCCTTCGAGCGTCGCCAGGACTGGGCACGCCAGTCACCCCGGGCCCGTAAAGATTGCCCTCGCCACACCCGATAGTCGTAGGGTGACGACGAATGGCCACATCAATTACGAAGCCTTCAGGTCGGCCCTTCAAAGCGTTCGCCAGCACGGCATCGCCCCTCGCATCTGCCTCCCGTTCGCGGCCCGTTCCGGGCACGTCGTGAACATAGGCGGCGAGGAATACAGGCTGCAGGCGCGCGTGACGCACGAAGGGGAGCTCGCGAGCATTCTGGCCAGCGACGAACAGGTCGCCGGCTACCGCGTCACTCGAGCCTAGAGACTTCTGTAGAGCTGCAGCGTGCGGCGCGCCGCCGCGGGGAGCCCCTGGGTCTCCGCGACGGCGCGTCCGTCTACCCGGGGCTCGTCGACGGCGAGTACCGCGTCGAGACACTCGCTCCAGCGCGCTGCGTCGAAGGGCGCGCACAGGCAGCCCTCGACGCCGGCGAGCAGCGCCGGCGCCACACCGACCGGCGTGCTCAGCACCGGTACGTCGCAGGCCAGCGCCTCGACACACGCAAGGCCGTAGCCTTCGCGCTCCGACGTCACGACCACCGCGTCGGCTGCGTTCAGCCACAAGGGCATCTCGGCGCGCGGACGTCCGAAGACCGCCTTGAGCTCGACGTCTGGGCGCTTCTGCGCGAGGCGGGCGACGAGGGCCTGGGCGTCGGCGTAGCGTTTCTCGGGCCGTCGCGGGTCGGCGGGAAAGACGATCAGGCGGCGCGGCCGGTCGCCTAGTCCAAGGCGAGCGCGAGCTTCGGCGCGCGGCAGCGGGTGGAACTGCTCGAGGTCGACTCCGGGCGGAATGACGGCCGCGATGGGGAAGGGGCAGCGCGCGGCGAGCTCGTCGGACACGGCCACCACCGCCGCCGCGCGTCGCGCGACGAGACTCGTCAGCCGCTTGACGACGGGGTGATGGCAGTCGCGGCCGTGCACTGTGAGCACGAGCGGCAGGCGGCGCGGCGCGGCCAGCGCGACGACCCCCGATAGACCGTAGTGGGCGTGCACCACGTCGGCCTCGACGTGGGTGAGCGCGAGCTCGAGAGCCGCCAGCGCGTAGCGCCAGGGCCGGCGGCGAGCGTCCCAGTGGAACACCTCGACGTCGACCTCGCCGGTCGCCCGCAAAGCGGCGACCTGATCGGCCACGAACACGCCGTAGGCCGGGCTTGCGGCCGACGGGTACATGTTGGCGACGATCAGAACGCGTAGGCGATCGGTGCTCACGGCATCGGTGCTCATGGCTTGAGAGCCTAGCCGCCGGCGGGCGGTGCGGCAACGCCGGCAGCGCGGCCGGGAACGGGCCGGTGGACGCACTCGACGCCGGCTCGCGTGCCATTGCGGCACAAGGAGCGCACAATGCGGGGCAGACGACTGCACCGATCTGACGAGCACCGCAGGGGAAGGGGAGCCACTCATGACAGACTCAAGGCAGCTCGAGGACGAATTTCTCGGCCACCTCTGGCCGCCGTTCACGCAACTCTCCGGCCTCAAGCCGACGATCATGGAGCGCGCTGAGGGCGCGGTCGTCTACGACACCGAAGGCAACGCCTACATCGACGCCTTCGCCAGCCTGTGGACGGTCAACGTCGGTCACGGTCGCAAGGAGATCTTCGACGCCATCGCGGCCCAGGCCGAGAAGCTCGCCATTTACCACATCTTCCAGATCGGCAACGTGCCCTCGATCCGCCTGGCCGCCAAGGTCGCCGAGCACCTGCCGGGCGATCTGGACCATGTGTTTCTCACGCTGGGCGGCGGCGAGTCGGTGGAGACCGCGGTCAAGATGGCCCGCCAGTACTGGCGCAACAAGGGTCAGGGCACCAAGTTCATGGTGATGTTCCGCGACCGCTCCTACCACGGTACCACGATGACGGCCACGAGCGCCCAGGGGCTGCCCATGAACCGCGCCAAGTTCGAGCCCCTGCTGCCCGGCTTCATCAAGCTGAGCGCCCCTTACTGCTACCGCTGCGCCTGGAACCAGACCTACGGTGAGTGCGGCCTGGAATGCGCACAGGCCGTCGAACGCGAGATCGCCTTCTACGGCCCCGAGAACGTCGGCACCATGCTCGGCGAGACGATGATCGGCACGGGCGGCGTCATACCGCCGCCGGCCGAGTACTGGCCCCTGGTCTGCGAGATCTGCAAGGCCAACAACGTGCTCGTGATAAACGACGAGGTCATCACCGGCTTCGGGCGCAGCGGCACCTGGTTTGGCTTCGAGCAGTTCGGATCCGAACCCGACCTGGTGACGATGGCGAAGGGGCTGTCATCGGGCTACCTGCCGCTCGGCGCGGTGGGCGCCCGCGACCACGTCTTCGAGGCCTTCCTGGGCGGCAGTGCCGAGGCGTTCATGAGCGGCGCCACCTACGACGGTCATCCCCTGTGTTCGGCCGCGGGGCTCGCCAACCTCGAGATCATCGAGCGCGAGCATCTGGTCGAGCGCTGCCGCGACGTGGGCGCCTATATGCAGGATGGCCTGAGAACGCTGCTCGCCCATCCTATCGTGGGCGACGTGCGCGGGGTCGGACTTGTGGCCGGAATCGAGTACGTGCGAGACAAAGAGACGAAGGAGTGGTTCCCGCCGACCGTCGGCGCGGCCGCCAAGGTGCGCGACGAGGCGTTCCGGCGCGGCGTGTTCGTGCGGCTGCTCGGCGGCGGCCACTGCCATGCCGTGGCGCCGCCGTTCATCATCAGCACGGAGCAGATCGACCAGATCGTGCGCGTGTTCGACGAGTCGATCGCGACGGTCGAAAAGGAGCTCGGGTACTAGGCGCGCGACGAAGTCACGCCTGCCTGAGCGGCGACGGCGCAGTCGCTCGGCGAACTAGGCGCGCAACGTAGTCGCGCCAGCCTGAGCGGCAACGACGAAGTCATTGACGGGCTTTGCGCGCTTCAGTCGGTGCCGCGGGCGGCGTGGCCGGCGGCGCGCATGGCGACCGCTACCAGAACGCCCATGAGCCCCGACACGGCGAGCAGACAGAGGCCGCCGACCGCCTCGTTCGGGCGCGTGGCAAGCAGCAGCAGCGAGCCCGCGGTCACGACGATGCCGGCCGCCAGCAGCCAGGGGGCCGCGGCCGCGTGGCCCGCTCGCCAGGTCCGCTCGTTGCGCATGACGCCGGGCGTGCGAATGCCTGCGTAGCGATTGGGAGGCAGCCGGCCGCTTTGGGCGAGCAGCGCGACCGTGGCCATCGCGACGCCGGCGCCGAGCAGGATGACGTAGGGGACCATCATGGCATTTCGAGAAGGCGCTGGAGCCCGGTCGCGGATTCGAACCGCGGACCCCCTCCTTACCATGGAGGTGCTCTGCCAGCTGAGCTAACCGGGCTGGATGGTGGGGGAGCTAGGATTTGAACCTAGGTAGGCTGCGCCAACGGATTTACAGTCCGCCCCCTTTAACCACTCGGGCACTCCCCCGGGAGCCTGAGCATGGTACTCGAAAGAACTCCTGCTTTCAACCGAAGAGACCCGGCGCTTGAGTGCCTCATGGGCCGAAAGAGTCGGCAGATGGGGGCGGCGTGGGGCCGCTCCGCGGGAGCGGCCCCACGCCGCCCAAAACGCAGGCGCGCGGCCGGCGGGCACATGCCCGCCGGCCGCGCGCCTACCGTGTGTGATCGTTCGCCGACCGTGTGCTGATCGCGCCCCGATCGTGTGCGACCGGGGTGGACCAGGTGCTAGCGGCTCGACCTCTCGGCCAGACCGTGAGACGCGAACGCGGCGTCGGTCGTGGCCTGGTTGCGGCCGCGGGTGCTGTGCACCACTCCGTCGGGCCCGACGAAGAACAGCCACTGCAGGGTCGTAGTGCGTCTTGCCATGTGGTCTCAACTCCTTGTGCGTCGATCTGTGCGACGCGGTTGCCTGGCGTTGCCGAAGGTCGTCTGGGATCAGGCGGATCTCGGGCGCACGCCGATGTTGTCAGGGGTGCAGGTGCTACAGGAGGTGTGCGGCGAGGCCGGCCGTCGCCGGCCTCGCCGGCCCTGAAGGGGCTGCCGCGGGGGGACGGCAGCGGGGGTCAACGCGTCAGGGCACTTTTGGATGCAACGCACGGCAGGCGTGCGCGGTAAAGCTGTGGTGGCTGCGGGCGGGAGCCATGCGGGCGGCCGAGTGGCTATGTGACTGAGTGAGCGCCGTACGCATCGTTTCACGTCCTTGAGTGCCTTCGGTTCGAGAGGCACAGTGGTTTGTGAAGCCTTGCACAGTGTATATCCGTTGGGCGTCGCGGCAAACATCAGGCGTGGCCGAACATTGAGCGTCGGGCTTGTACAGAGTGGCACAGAGATAGGTCGCTGGCGCGGTGTTAGTGGCCCTGGTGGACGTTCTTTTTGTGAGCTACGAGCGGGCCGATTGAGGCTCGCCTCGGAGTCTGCTAGCATGGGGAGCCCTCGCAGCCCGGTGGCGGCGTAGCTCAGCTGGTCAGAGCAGCGGAATCATAATCCGCGTGTCGAAGGTTCGAGTCCTTCCGCCGCTACCAAATCCAAGCTCGATTCTCCCTCTCAGAGCTCTTCGCTTGACTCGTCGCGACCCTCGTGGAATGGCTCGACGAGGCGCCAGCCGTCGGGAAACACGGCGCCAAAGCCGGCCGCCGGCCCTCGAACGGCGAGACCGGTCAGGGCGGCCATGCCCGCCCCGGTGCCTCCGGCGCCGTGGAGCACGAGGAGCAGCGGCGCGCCCGGTCCGGGCGGCGGAGCCGCGATGTACTCGCGAGTGAGGTCGCCGACCTGCAGGCGCCCCGGCACCAGGCCCGCGGGCGTGGCAAGACCCGCGCGGGCCATCGCGCGACGGCGCAGCCGACTGCGCAGCCGGTCGCGCAGCGGGTCGCTCTGAGACTGTCCGTCGACGGAGTCCACGGCGCCGACGATGCTACCATGCGCGGCTCGGGTGAGCGCGCGGCATGAGGCGCCTTCGCGTAGCGTCGCTCAGAGTCCCCTGTGGGTGGTCGAGCGCCCCGATAGAGCGGTCGAGTTGGGTGCGCGAGACCGAGTTGGATGCGCGAGACCGAGTTGGGTGCGCGGGACCGAGTTGGGCGCGCGCCACCGTGGCATGATACCGTCGCACCTGTGCTGATCGCGCTGCTACAGATCGATCCGACGGTGGGCGACCTCGACGGCAACGCCGCCCTGCTGGCCGAGGCGGCCAGCGTCGCTCAGCGTGCCGGGGCCGACCTTGCGGTCGCCTCCGAGCTCGCTCTGCTGGGCTACCCTCCGCGCGATCTGCTCCTGAGCCAGTCGTTCGTCGCGCAGAGCTGGGCGGTGTGCGAGGAGCTCGCTCGCACAGTCGCGGCGGGTCCGCCGCTGCTGCTCGGGCTGGCCGAGCCGAACCCGGGTGCCGTGGGGCGGCCGCTCTACAATGCCGCCGCGCTGCTGACCGGCGGCGCCGTGGCACAAGTGTTTCGCAAGACCCTGCTGCCGACCTACGACGTGTTCGACGAGGATCGCTACTTCGAGCCTGCGACGGGACCTCAGATCCTGACTTGGGGCTGCAGGCGTGTCGGTGTGTCGGTCTGTGAGGACGTCTGGAACGATCGCGACTTCTGGCAGCGGCAGCGCTACCACACAGACCCGGTCGAAGAGCTGGCAGGCGCCGGCGCCTCGTTCATCGTGAACATCTCGGCCTCGCCGTTCACCATCGGCAAGCAGCAGCATCGCGAGGCGATGCTGGGCGCCATGGCGCGCAAGTACGGCCTGCCCGTCCTCTCGGTGAACCAGGTGGGCGGCGCCGACGAGCTGGTCTTCGACGGACGAAGCTGCGCGATAGGCGCCGACGGCGCGCTCGTGGCTCGGGCGGCGGCCTTCGCGCCCGACGTCCTGCTCGTCGACCTCGACCGGCTCGTGCGGCCGGTGGACGACGAGCGAGCAGAGTCGCGCGAGAGTGGGCGGCCCGCGGCGGCGCCCGCGCCGTCGCCGTCGTCCGCCGCGCCGTCGCCGCCGTCCATCGCGCCCGACGACTTCGCTCCGGCATCCGAAGTCTGGCGCGCGCTGGTCCTCGGCGTGCGCGACTATGTGGCCAAGAGCGGCTTCGAGCGCGTGCTGCTCGGCCTGTCGGGCGGCATCGACTCGGCCCTGGTGGCGGCGATCGCCGCCGAAGCGCTGGGGCCGGCCAACGTGCTCTGCGTGCTCATGCCGTCGCCTTACTCGAGCGCAGGCAGCGTGAACGACGCGCGCGTGCTCGCCGACGGCCTGGGCGTGCGGACGGTGACGCTGCCGATCGCCGACCTCATGGGCGTCTTCGACGGCGCGCTGAGCACGGTCTTCGCGGGGCTCGAGCCGGGTGTCACCGAGGAGAACATCCAGGCGCGGATCCGCGGCAACCTGCTCATGGCGATGTCGAACAAGTTCGATTCGCTGCTGCTCACGACCGGCAACAAGTCGGAGCTCGCGGTCGGGTACTGCACGATCTACGGCGACATGTCGGGCGGCCTCGCGGTGATCTCCGACGTGCCCAAGACGCTGGTCTACGAAGTCGCCCGCTGGCTGAACGTGGAGCGCGGCCGCGAGGTCGTGCCCAGGGCGATCCTCGACAAGCCGCCCTCGGCGGAGCTACGTCCGGACCAGACAGACCAGGACAGCCTGCCCACCTACGATGTGCTCGACGCCATCCTGCGGCTCATGATCGAGGAGCATCAGGGTGTCGACGAGATCGTCGCGCAGGGCCACGACCGCGCGACCGTCGAGCGCATCGTGCGCCTCGTCACGGCCAACGAGTTCAAGCGCAAGCAGGCCGCGCCCGGCATCAAGGTCACCGACCGGGCGTTCGGTATGGGCTGGCGCATGCCGATCGCCACGGTGCCGCGCGCCCGCCGCGCGCCGCGCTAGCACCCTGCCGCAACGCGAACGGGCGCTCGCCGCGCCGGCAACCCGAAGCACCACTCTGCCCGCAACGCGAACGGGCGCCGGCGAGGGACTCGCCGGCGCCCGAAGCGCGCTACGTCATGGTGCGTGAAACCGCCCTGGCGCGACTGCCTAGCGTGACTTCTTGGCGAAGTGAAAGCCGCGCTGCATGGCGCGCTGGGCGCCGCCGCGATAGAGCAGTTTGCCGGGCCTCTTGGGCACGTCTTTCGACTCGGGGATGTGGCGATGGTCGTACACGAACCCCGGCAGGTCGCGGCGCTCGATCTCGGTACCGATCAGGCGCTCGATGGCCTTGAGCTCGTGGACGTCTTCGGCGGTCAGCAGGATCATCGCTTCGCCGCTGGCGCCGGCCCTTGCTGTGCGCCCGATGCGGTGCACGTAGTCTTCGGGCTTGGCCGGGATGTCGTAGTTGACGACGTGGGAGATGCCCTCGACGTCGATGCCGCGGGCCACGATGTCGGTGGCGATCAGTACAGAGTAGCGGCCGCTCTTGAAGCCTTCGAGGGCGTGCTCACGCTGTGACTGAGTGCGGTTCGAGTGCATGATCGTGCCCTTGATGCCGTGCCGCGAGAGATGCGTCGCGAGGCGGTCGGCCTTGTGTTTGGTGCGCGTGAAGATGAGCGTGCGCGTGGGCTTGTGCATGCGCAGAAAGTGGACCAGCAGCTCGGTCTTCTGCTCGGCGGTGACCGGGTAGACGGCCTGCTCGACCTCGTCGACCGGCATGGCGACCTCGCCGATCTGTATGCGGGCCGGGTCGTGCAGCGTGTCGCGCACGGCTTCGAGCACGCCGCGCGACATGGTCGCCGAGAACAGCAGGTTCTGGCGCACGTCGGGCAGCTTGCGGATGATGCGCTGGACGTCGGGCCAGAAGCCCATGTCGAGCATGCGGTCGGCTTCGTCCAACACGAGGATCTCGACCTTGGAGAGCGTGAGGTCGCCGCGCTGGATCATGTCGAGCAGGCGGCCCGGCGTGGCGATGACCATGTCGACTCCGCGGCGCACCTTCTGCACCTGCGGCTCGTAGGGGACGCCGCCGTAGACGGCTACCACGTGCTGGCCGTTGCCCTTGGCGCAGACGCGCGCCACTTCGTCGATCTGGGCGCAGAGCTCGCGTGTGGGGGTGACGACGAGGGCGCGCACGCCCTGGCCGCGACCGAGACGCTGCAGGATCGGCAGCACGAAGGCCGCCGTCTTGCCGGTGCCGGTCTGGGCGCAGCCGACTACGTCGCGGCCGGCGATGATCTGCGGGATGGCCTGGTCCTGGATGGGCGTCGGCGCGGTGTAGCCGAGCTTGTCGACCGCGTCGAGCAGGGTGCGATCGAGGCCGAGGTCGGCAAACGTCCTGGGCTTGGTCGGAGCCTTGGGATCGCTTTCGAGGTCGGTATGGGCGTGGGTAAGAGTGTCAGTCATGGGTTGGGGTAGTCTCCTTGTGAGGCCGTGAGGGAGACCGCCGACGGGGCTGCAAACGCGCATCTGCGCAGCGCAGCCGCGACTCTCGACGCCCGGCAGCCCATGAGTGAGCATGCCGAACGGAGCGGCGACGGTCGAATGGGGATGACAGCTTCCTTTCTGTGCGAGAAAGCTGCCGGCGGCACTCAGGTTTCTCTGTCTGTGGCTGGAAGAGGCTCCCAAAGGCCGCGAGTGGCGGCGGGAGCTGCACCGGCTCTTCGTCTACGATAGTGACAATAGCAGGTATGGCCCAGGCTGGCAAGGAGCAAACCTGCCCGCTTGCAGGAAGAGTGTGTGGGGCTCCGGGTCCGGGCCGCCGTGCGGCCGTTGCTCTAACGGCTGGCGAGGCCGCCGGCGGTCTCGCCGCCGTCCATGACGACCGCCGAGCCGGTCATGTAGGCGGCCTCGTCGCAGGCCATGAAGGCCAGCAGGGCGGCGAGCTCCTCGGGCCGGGCGTGGCGGCCGAGCGGGATCTTGGCGTTGACCTGGGCGATCATCTCGGGCGTGTATTCGGCTTCCTGCATGGGCGTCATCACGTAGCCCGGGCAGACCGCGTTGACGCGCACGGTGGGCGCCCATTCGAGCGCCAGCGAGCGCGTCAGGGCGAGCGCGGCCGCCTTGGTGGCGTTGTAGTCGGCGTAGAACGGATGGCCGACCAGCGCGTTGGTCGAGGCCACGTTGATGATGACGCCGCCGCGAGCGCCGCGGCCGTCGCCACAGCCATGGCCACCGTCGGCGTCACCGCCGTCATTGTCGCCCTCACCGCCGGCGTCGAGCATGAGCCGCCCGGCTACCTGGGCGACGTTGAACACGCCGGTGAGGTTCGTGTTCAGCACCTGCTGCCACTCGCTGGGGGTGATGTCAAGGGCGCCGTGGCGAAAGCTCACGCCGGCGTTGTTTACGACCACGTCGACGCGACCGATCCGGGCAAAGGCGGCCTCGACCTGGGCGCGGTCGCCCACGTCGCAGGCGATGCCACCGGGCGAGGGATGTCGCGAGAGGTCGGTCACCGTGCAGCCCTCGCGGCGAAAGCGCGCCACCGCCGCGGCGCCGATACCGCTGCTGCCGCCGGTGACCACGACCGTCTTGCCGCTAAGACCATCCACAGGCGCGATTCTAGCAGCCGGGGCGGGCCGCGATGGGGGAGACTGGTAGCATGGTCCGGCCACGACGAGGCACGAGAAGGAGCTTGACCGTTCATGACCGTCGACCCGATCCGCATAGGCGTCATCTCAGACACGCACGGACGCTATGACCCGGTGCTGGGCGAGCTGTTCGCCGGCGTGACGCGCATCGTGCACGCCGGCGACGTCGGCAGCCTCGACGTGCTGGTCGCCCTGCAGGCGATCGCGCCGGTGACGGCGGTGCGCGGCAACGTCGACATCTCGTTCGGCGTGGCCGACCTGCCCGAAGAGGCGGTCGTGGCGGTCGTTGAACACCGGCTGCTCGTGGGCCACGTGGGCGAAGTCCTGCTGCGCCGGCACGAGCCGGCTCGCGAGGGCTTTTCGTGTGTCGTGTTCGGCCACTCGCATCGCTTCGTCGAGACGCGGAAAGACCGTGTCCTCTACCTCAACCCTGGTTCGGCCGGCAGTCCCCGGTTCGGGCTGCCGCGCAGCGTGGCGCTGCTCGAGGTGAGCGGCGCGGGCATCGCAGTCGAGCGCATCGATCTGGCATAGGAGCCCGACGGCGCCGAGCTGTATCTCGAGCTGAACAGCGACCCCGCGGCTCCACGCACCTGTTCCAGCAGGGCCAGCCCGCCGCCGATGTTCTACGTAGACGACGTGCACACGCCGAGTACGACCGCATCAAGCCGCCTTGGCGCGGAGTTCCACCACGCCGCCCACCAAGGTGACCGTCTCGACCATCGCCATCCTGAACGACACCTGCGGCAACCTGATCCAGATCACCGCGCTCGATAGGCGCAGATCGTGAACCGCTCATGACTTCTTCAGGAATCTCAGACCGAAGGCCGCGAACACCAGGACGATGCCGATATTCACCATCAGCCGTTCCCAGAATCGATTCTTGAAGAACAGAACGTCCACGCTGACGACGGCGGCTATCAACGCCAGGACAAAGAGCGTCACAGAGATGTTCCTCGCCATTCCCGATCTCCCGTTCGACTACGTCGGCAGTGCTTGAGCAGCGCACGCCGGCGCCGGTTCTCGGCATAGCCTATGCCTGGTGTGCAGCGTCGGCGTCGGCAAGGACATCAGCGGCTCGCGCGCATTCATTGGCCGGAGGGCGGTTGCCACAATTCGACTTTGTTTCCTTCGGGATCGATGACCCAGGCGAAACTTCCATACTCGGATTCGTCGATCCCGTCGAGGACTTCGCAGCCCTCTTCCTTGAGGGCTTCGACAAGAGCGCGAAGGTCTTCGACCCGGTAGTTGACCATGAAGGATGTCTTGCTCGGCGCGAACTGGTCGCCTTCCATGGGACCGATAGACCAGACGGTGGTGCCGGCGGTGGGCTTGCCCTCCGCGTCGCTCCAGGTGAAGGCTGCGCCTCCCCATTCCTGAATGTCGATGCCGAGGTGACGCTTATACCAGGCCTGCAGGGCCGGCGCGTCTTTGGCTTTGAAGAAGATCCCGCCGATGCCGGTGACTCGTCTCATTTCGACCTCCAGTCGCTCCCGATCGCTACGTTCTGGGCTCGTACCGCATCGCCACCGCCCCAGAGGCGAACTCCAGCCGGCTCACGAGCTGCAGATCGACGGGCTTCGACAACCCCGCGAACAACGTCGGCCCGTGGCCCGCCAGCCTCGGTTGCACAACGAACTCGTACTCATCGATCAATCCCAGCTCCGCCAACGCCTGCGGGAGCCTCACGCCCCCCACGAGCAGCCCCTTGCCGGGCTCCCGCTTGAGCTGCTGAACGGCCTCTCCCAGGTCTCCGTGCACGAGCTCCGCGTTCCAATCGACCCGCTCCAGGGTGCTCGACACAACGTACTTCTTCGCCGCGTCGATCGTTCGGGCGAAGGGTTCCATCCAGAGTTCCATCCAATCAGGCCGCCCTTGGCTTTGCGCCGGCGACCGCCACGCCGCCTCCATCATCTCGTAGGTCACCCGGCCAAAGAGGAGGGCATCGGCTCGCTCGAGGTTCTCGACCGCGTGACGGTGCAGGTCTTCGTCCGCCACCGCTGCACGGTGATCGCAGCAACCGTCCAAGGTGACGTTGATGGAATAGCGAAGGGGTCGCATGGCGTGCTCCTGAGATCGGGCTGACGTTGTGACATCTATGCTGCCCTTGAGGCGCCGCACCGATTCATGCATCCTGGAGGTGGACCACGCCAACGCGACCTGTACCGTCACCCGATGCGAAGACCTTTGCGCTGCTCGTCGTGCGCCCAACGGGATTGCATTTGAGGTAAACGCACCGGGCGGGCAAGATGGTGGTCGGGGTGGGCGGATTTGAACCGCCGACCTCTCGGTCCCGAACCGAGCGCTCTACCAAGCTGAGCCACACCCCGACGGGAGTGCGAAGTATACCCGAACCCCGCCGAGGCGACTAGCGGAGCCCAGGCGCCCTACAGGTCGTCGACCGGCTCGTCGCCGACCGCAGCTGCCGTGGCGGCCGGCGCCAGGCTCGGCGAGCCGTGCGTGCGGCTCTCGCGCATGACCTCGAGGGCGGCCGGGAACGGCTGCAGGGCGCGCTCGAAGATGCCCAGGCTGTAGGCGATCACCAGGCCGTAGTTGGTGATCGGCACGCCGGCCTCGCGGCAGCGCACGATGCGGCTCAGCATCTCGCGGCGATTGGCGGTGCAGGCGCCGCAGTGGATCACGAGCTGGTACTCGGCGAGGGTCTCGGGCCCCGGAAAGTCGTGGCCCTGCACGTGCTCGACCTCGAGCTTGCCGCCGACATACTGGGTGAGCCAGCGCGGTATCTTGACGCGGCCGATGTCCTCGCCGATCGGGTGGTGGCTGCAGTGCTCGGCGATGAGTATGCGATCGCCCGAGCGCAGCTCTTCGATCGCCAGGGCGCCGGCGACCTGCGAGGTGAGGTCGCCCTTGAAGCGCGCAAAGAGGATCGAGAAGCTCGTCAGCGGCACGTCGGGCGGCGTGTCGGCGGCCACCTTGAGGAAGGCCTGGGAGTCGGTCACCACGAGCTTGGGTGGCCGCGTGAGACGGGCGATCGCCTCGCGCAGCTCGCGCTCCTTGACGACCAGCGCCATGGCGTCGGAGTCCATGAGGTCGCGGATGGACTGCACCTGCGGCAGGATGAGGCGGCCGCGCGGGGCCTCCTTGTCGATCGGCACGACGAGCACGGCGAGCTCGCCGGGTCCGACAAGGTCGCCGAGGATGGTGGGGTTGTCGACGAAGTCGGCCGGCGCGGCGGCCAACAGCGCCTGGCGAAAGTCGAGCACGCCCTGGCCCAGCGAGGCCGCCGTACGCACGGTACGCGCGCCGCGCTCGGTCAGCCGCGTCTCGAGCGCTGAGGGCGGGGTGCCCAGGTCGGTCTTGTTGAAGACCACCACGGTGGGGATCTCACGGGCGGCGAACTCCTCGAGGATCATCTCCTCGAAGTCGCCCCACTCGCTGGGCTCGGTGACCAGCACTCCCAGGTCGGTGCGCTCGAAGACCTGCAGGGTGCGCGCCGCGCGCAGCGCGCCGAGCGCGCCGACGTCGTCGATGCCGGCCGTGTCGATGAACAGCACGGGGCCCAGCGGCAGCAGCTCCATGGGCTTTTCGACCGGGTCGGTGGTCGTGCCGGCCTGGTCTGAGACGATCGAGACGTCCTGCCGGGTGATGGCGTTCAGCAGGCTCGACTTGCCGACGTTGCGGCGGCCGAACAGGCCGATGTGGAGCCGCATGCCCTTGGGGGCGCCCTGCATGGTCATGCTGCGATCCTCCGCGTCGAGGTTCCCGGCTCCAGTGCGCGTCCGGGCTGGCTTGCGCGTGCGGGCTCCCTCACGGTTTCCGGCTCACTCACGCGTCGGCGCTCCGCCTGGACGGCGCCGGCATGCCGAGCCGGCCGACCGACTCGGCCGTGAGCGCCGCGTCGAACTGCTCGCCGGTCACATAGCCGCCCTCCACGGCGGCCGTACGGACGGTCTTGCCGCTCGCGGCCGCCTGCTTGACGATCTCGCAGGCGGCGTCGTAGCCGATCTCGGGCACCAGGGCGGTGGCGGCGGCAGACGAGGCGTCGACGTGCCGTCGGCAGGCCGCCTCGTCGGCGGTGATGCCCTCGACGCAGTAGCGGCGCAGCATCAGGCACGAACGCTCGAGCAGCAGCAGCGTCTCGAGCAGGCAGGCGGCGATCAGCGGCAGGAACGGGTTGAGCTCGAGGCTGCCGGCCGCCGCCGCCTGGGCGATGGTGGCGTCGTAGCCCATGGCCGTCATGGCCGCCTGGCTCACGGCTTCGGGGATCACGGGGTTCACCTTGCCGGGCATGATCGACGAGCCGGCCTGGCGGGCCGGCAGGTGGATCTCGCCCAGGCCGGCTTCGGGGCCGCTCGACAGCAGGCGCAGATCGCCGCAGATCTTGAGCAGCGACACGGCGCAGGCCTTGAGGATGCCCGAGACCTCGACGAAGACGTCGGCGTTCTGGGTGGCCTCGGTCAGGTTCTCGGCGCGCGCGAAGCCGATCGAGGTGAGCTCGCGCAGGGTGTCGACGACCCGAAAGATGTACTGCCGCGGCGCGCCGAAGCCGGTGCCGATCGCGGTGCCGCCGAGGTTGACCACCCGCAGCCGCTCCTCGGATTTGTAGATGCGCCAGCGGTCGCGGTTGAGCGACTCGGCGTACGCGCCCATTTCGCGGCCGAGCGTGGTCAGCACCGCGTCCTGCATCTGGGTACGACCCACCTTGACGACGTGGGCGAACTCCTTTTCTTTGACCTGAAAGGCCTCCTGCAGCGCCAGCACCTGCTCTTCGACGTCGTGCAGCAGGCGGATGGCGGCCAGCCGCAGGGCGGTGGGGAAGGTGTCGTTGGTCGACTGGTGCAGGTTGACGTCGTCGAGCGGCGAGACCCGCTCGTAGGCGCCGTGCGGCTCGCCGAGCAGCTCCAGGGCGCGGTTGGCGATCACCTCGTTCACGTTCATGTTGGTCGAAGTGCCGGCGCCGCCCTGCAGGCGCTCGACCACCACCTTGTCGTCGTGCAGTCCGTCGGCGACCTCGCGACAGGCCCGTTCGATGGCGTCGGCCTTCGCCGGGTCGTCGGCCCACACGCCGAGCTCACGGTTGACCAGGGCGGCGGCGAGCTTGACCGTGCCGTAGGCACGGACGAGCTCGCCGTGCACCGGCCGCCCCGTGAGGTGGAAGTTCTCGAGGGCGCGCACGGTATGGATGCCGTACAGCGCGCCGGCTTCGACCTGGGCTTCGCCGAGCAGGTCGCTCTCTGTGCGGTAGTCGGAGCTCAAGCGACGCGTGCGTTCGCGACGGGTGGCCTCAGCGCCGTCAAGCTACGTCGTGGGTGAACTCGACCTGCCGGACCTCGACGCCGGCGATCGCGCTCAGGTGGCCGGCGATCTCACCGGTGATCGTGGCCGGACCCACGAGCTCGAGGACGACGACGCCGCCCGGCGCGCAGACGTTGCCGTCGACGTCGTGCAGGCCCACGCGTGTGCGAATGTTGCAGCCGAACTCGGTGAAGACCTTCTGCACCGCGGCGGCGTCCTTCATGCGATCGGTGATGTGGACGGCGAGGATCTTGTGGCTGTCGCTCATGTCTCGTCAGTTCCTTTCATGTGCGGCGTCGACTTGTGCCGGCGTCGTGCTTTGCGAGGCCGTGGGCCCGTTTGCGAGGCCGGAAGGCCGTTTGCGAGGCCGTGGAGCTTGTTCGCCAGGCCGTGGCCTGTTCATCGTGCGATCGGGCCGGCTCTAGACCAGGCAGTCGCGCTTGCCCTGGCGCACCTGGTCGATCAGCTTCGTAGAAGTGGCGCGCTCGCGCTCGCCCATGGTCTCAACGGTCTCGGCGATCAGCTTCTCGCCCTCTGCGACGGTCTCGGGCGAGCCGTAGTCTTCGAGGTACTCGAGGAACGTCGAGAGCGCGTTGGGGTCGCAGTGGTGCTTGATCTCACCGGGCTTGGCCAGGTCCATGAAGTCGGCGCCGGTGCGGCCCAGGCGGTAGCAGGCGGTGCAGAACGAGGGGATGTAGCCCAACTGGGCAACGTCGCGGATGACCTCGTCGAGCGTGCGGTGGTCGCCGAGCTGGAACTGCTCCATGTCCTTCACGGTGTCGTCGGTGTAGCCGCCCGGGTTGGTGCGGCTGCCGGCCGAGATCTGCGAGACGCCCAGAGCGAAGGTCTCACGGCGCAGGTTGCCGCTCTCCCGGGTGCTCATGATCATGCCGGTGTAGGGCACGGCGAGCCGCAGGATGGCGACGATCTTGCGAAAGTCGAGGTCGGAGACGGGGTGCGGCGGCTGGCTGGCGATGTCGGAGCCGACGGCCGGCTCGAGGCGCGGCATGCTGATCGTGTGCGGGCCCACGCCGAAGTTCTGCTCGAGGTGGCGGATGTGCTGCAGGATGGCGAGCACCTCGAAGCGCCAGTCGAACAGCCCGAACAGCACGCCGATGCCGACATCGTCGATGCCGCCCTGCTGGGCGCGGTCCATGGCAGTGACGCGCCAATCGTAATCGCGCTTGCGGCCGCCCAGATGGACCTTGCTGTAGGTCTCGCGGTGGTAGGTCTCCTGAAAGAGCTGGTAGGTGCCGATGCCGGTGGCCTTGAGCGCCCGGAACTCGTCGAGGGTGAGCGGCGCCACATTGACGTTCACGCGGCGGATCTCGCCGTTGCCGCGCTTGACCTCGTAGATGCTGGCCACGGAGTCGAGCACGTACTGAAAGCCCTGCTTGGGGTAGGACTCGCCGGCCACGAGCAGGATGCGCTTGTGGCCCTGGTCGACCAAAATGCCGACCTCGTGCTTGATCTCGTCCTGGGTGAGTGCGCGGCGCTTGAGCTCCTTGTTGCGTACCCGGAAGGCACAGTACAGGCAGTCGTTGTCGCAGAGGTTCGAGATGTAGAGCGGCGCGAAGAGCACGAGCCGCTTGCCGTAGATGTCTTCCTTTACCCGGCGGGCGGTGGCGAACAGCTCGGCGAGCAGCTCCGGGTCGCTGATGGTCGTGAGCGCCGCGACCTCGTCGAGAGCGAGTCCGTCGGCCTCGGCGGCCTTGGCGAGGATCTCACGGACGCGGCCGGTGTCGACGCGGCTGCCGCCGATCAGCGCGGTGATGATGGCGCCCTCGTCGATGAACGTGGCTGGTGCGGTGTCGGTTCTGCTCATGGCTCACTCACTCGTTTCAAGCTCGTCGGCGACGTCGGCCGCGCAGAGCGGTTGTGGGATCTCGAACGTGAACTCAGCCCACTCTCCGGGCTTGGAGTCGGCCCGTATGTGGCCGTGGTGAAGCTGGATGATCCGCCACGAATTGTACAGGCCGAGGCCTGTGCCTCGCCGTTGGTCGCTCGACGGGGTGTTCAGGCGTGAGAACTTGCGAAACAGACGGCCCCGATCGGCGCGCGCAAACCCGGGTCCCTCGTTCCACACGGCGACTCGCAGCGGGCCGGCGTCGCGCGTCACGGTCAGGCGCAGGCCGCCGCCCGCCTTTCCGTAGTGGATCGCGTTGCTCAGCAGGTTCACCAGGACGATCGTGAGCAGAGACGGGTCGCAGTCGACCGTGAAGGGCGCGGCGGGCGACTCCGCGGCCGGCAGCACCGTCTCGATGGTCATGCCGGCCGCCTCGATCTGGGGGCCGACAAACTCGAGCACGGGTTCGACGACCCGGTCGAGGAGGGGTACGCCGCACTGCAACGAGATCTCCAGCTCGCCGCCCTCGACCCGGGCCAGGTCCAGATACTCACGCACGAGGTCGAGCAGGTACTTGCCCTTGGTGATGAGTCGCTCGAGCTTGGCCTTCTGCTGGTCTTCGAGGGGCCCGAGATAGCCGTCGGCCAGCAGCCGGGCGTCGGTGACCATCGAGGCCACCGGGTTCTTCAGCTCGTGGCTGACGAAGCCCAGCATCTCGAAGTAGTTGCGGTTGGCCGCGGTGAGCTGCTCTATGCGCCAGGCCTTCTCGACGGCCTGGCTCAGGCGTTCGGTGAGCGCCATCTGCAACTCGACGTGGTGCTGGTTATAGGCGTCGGGATGACGAGAGCTGCGAAACATGAAGCCCACGACGCGGCCCTCGACGATCAGCGGGCAGGTCAGGCTCGAGCGGACGCCTTCCTTGACGAGCAGCCGGGTGGAGCGGCTGCGCGGGTGCGCGGCGAGGTAGCTTTCGAGATCGGTGATGATGCGCGGCGTGCCGCGCGCCAGGACACGCTCGAGCGAGCTGTCGCGCAGGTCTTCGCTGTAGCCCCGGCCGAGCAGCGTCTTGTCGTAGGTCGCGCGCACGTAGCGCGACACGACGCGACGGCCGTCCTCTTCGACGAACGACAGACCCAGACGGTCGAACGGAAAGATGCTCGCGGTGCGCTCGAAGAGAAGGTCGATGACGTCGTCGAGCGTGGGCAGGGCGGCGACACGCTGGTTCACCATGCGCAGCACGGCGCGCTCGTCGGCGGAGAGCGGCGTGATGTCGACGGGGTCGCGGTAGAGGTCGAAGAACCGCGGTTGGCCGTCCGCCTGGTCGTGGGTCAAGCCGTCCGCCTGGCCGTCGGGTGTCGTTTGATTCTCAGTCATATGCACACCGCGCGGGGCGCGGCATCAGGTGCTCGCACTACGGCCCTCGCCTTTCCGACGCTCGCACTACGGCCCTCGCCTTTCCAACCTTTACATAAGGGTAACACCGCGGCGACGGCGCTGCTCAAGCGGACGCCGATGAAGAGCCTAAAGGCGCGCGGACGGGTCGAGAAACGGGGGCGGGGGCGCCGCAGGCGCCCCCGCCCCCGTTTGTGGTCGTGGGCCGTTGGAGCAGACGGCGGGCGCCGCATGGCGCCCGCCGTCTGCGGTATCGCCCTACTCCATGAACTTGCCG
>CAWJRV010000025.1:0-41695 GCA_963845355.1 uncultured Actinomycetes bacterium | reverse complement strand
AGCACAAGGATGAGCTCGAAGGCTGGGCGTAAGCGCGGGCATCGTATCCTGGAGCGGCGGGCCGGGGTCCGCGAGTCGGTGGCGGACATCGAGTCCCTCGATCTTCCGCGGCGGGACCTCGATCTCATCTGAACGCGCCTGACCGGCAAGCACAAGGAGGCTCCACGTGACGCAGTACCGGCTCCGCACCGTCGCCCTCGACGAGCGCGTTTGTAGTGAGGTCCACCAGGCGACCCTCGAGGTGCTCGAGGGGACCGGCGTGGACGTGCGGCACGAAAAGGCGCTGGCCCTCCTCGGCAAGGCCGGGGCGCGCGTCGACGGCGCTCGGGTCCGCATACCGAGGGAACTGGTCGACGAGGCGCTGGCCCAGGCGCCTCGCACCGTGACGCTCGCCTCCCGCGGCGGAGCACAGCCCCTGCGGCTCGAGCCCGGGGCCGTCTACTATGGCAGCGGATCGGACTGCATTTACGTGCTCGGGCCGGGGGCGCGCGAGCGCCGCGCGGCGACCCTGACGGATGTCGAAGCGATGGCCGCACTGCAGGAGAGACTTCCGGACATAGATTTCGTGATGTCGATGGCGCACCCGCACGAGCTGGCCGCCGACTTCGCCCCGGTGGCGCAGTTCGCCGCCATGCTGCGCGGCACCTCCAAGCCGCTCATCATGGTCCCGGAGGACGCCGCGCACGTCGAGCTCTTCAACGAGATGGCGGCGGTCTGCGGCGCGGCCGGCAGCTGGGCCCTCTACGCCATGCCGACGCCGCCGCTCGTGCACGGCGAGAAGTCCGCCGAGCGGCTGGTGCGCTGCGCCGAGCTGGGGATCCCGATGGTCTATGCCACGGGGCTGCTCCAGGGCGCCACGGCGCCGGCCTCGCCGGCCGGCTTTCTCGTGGTCGGCAACGCCGAGATGCTCAGCGGCCTTGTGATCGCTCAGCTGGCCAACCCCGGGGCGCCCTTCGTCTACGGCGTCGCCCAGGGCTGGATGAACCCGCGCACGGGGCACATCGTCTACTGCGGCCCCGAGGAGTGGGCCATCCAGCAGGCGTCGGCCGACCTCGCGCGCCACTACGGGCTGCCCTCGTTCGGCAACGGCGGCTGCTCCGACTCGCTTATGCTCGACGAACAGTGGGCCTTCGAGGCCGGCATCTCGCTGCTCGCGGCGGCGATGTCGGGCGTCACGCTCCTGCACGACATCGGCTACGTAGCCTCGGGGACGGCCTCCTCCTACGAGGCCCTGGTCGCCATGGACGAGCTCGTGCGCTACGTGAAGGCCTACGTGCACGGCGTTACCATCGACGCGGCGTCACTCGCCGTTCAGGAGATCGCTGCCGCCGGGCCTGGAGGCTCGCACCTGGGGCGCAAGTACTCGCGGCGACACCTCCGCGACTACTTCAGGCCGGCGTTGCTCACGCAGGAATCGCACGACGCCTGGGCGGCGGCCGGCTCCGCCTCTCTGCTGCAGCGGACCGCCGACAGGACGCGCGAGTTGTGCGAAAGCGAGGCCGCCTACCGCCTCGACCAGGACGCCGCCCGCCGGCTCGACGTGCTGGTCGCGCAGGCGCGTTGACGTTCGGGGGTCTCGCTCAGGGAGACCCTCGCGACGGCGGCTTTGATCTCATGGCCGCGGCGGTCGAGGCACGGGCCGAGGGGCGCGGGACGGCTTGACGGCCGCGGCAGCCTCGGCAGCCTCGGCGAGTCGACGGATCGTGCCCGAGAAGATCGACTTGTGAATGGGGTAGAGGCCGTACCAGTAGAGCAGGCCCGCGAGGCCGTGCGGCGTGAAGTAGGCCGTCTGCACGAGACGCGTGCGGCCGTCGGGCCGCGGCTCGCACTCGAACTGCAGCCAGGCGCCGCCGGCGGTGCGCATCTCGGCCCGCAGCCGTAGCAGGCGATCCGGCACCATCTCCTCGACGCGCCAGAAGTCGAGCACGTCGCCGACCCGCAGCTTGTCCGGATCGCGCCGCCCGCGGCGCAGTCCGACGCCGCCGACGAGCCGGTCCACGCCGCCGCGCAGCCGCCACGACCAGTTCCAGAACGGATACCCGCGCCGCCCGCCTATGCCGCAGACGACCGCATACACACGCTCGGGCGGCGCGTTCACGTCGGCCTGGCGGCGCTCCAGCAGAAAGCCGGCGGCCGTCGTCAGCAGGACCGGTCGCTCGTCGCCCTGGCTGCTGCCCAGGGCGTCGCTCCAGGCGGTCTCGACGCGGCCTTCGTCTAAGGTCTGAAGCGCCCGCCGCACGGCCGCCTCGTAGTCGACGGGGTGGATCTCTGGGAACAGGCGGCGAGCCGAGTCGTCGCGCACCACGACCTCGCTGCGCAGGCCCTCGATCAGCGGCCGGGCGATGTCGTCGGGGATGGGCGTGACAAGGTGCACCCAGTAGGAGCTGAGCAGCGGCGTGAGCACCGGCACGGCCACCAGGCGGCGCCGCAGGCCGCGCACGGCGGCGTAGCCGGTCATCATGCTGCCGTACGTGCGCACGTCGGCGCCGCCGATCTCGACCACCCCGCTGCTCTCGGGCGGCAGGTCGAGGGCGCCCATGAGGTAGGCGAGGGCGTCGTCGATCGCGATGGGCTGCACGCGCGTGTAGACCCAGCGTGGGCAGACCATCACCGGCAGCCGTTCGGTCAGGTAGCGGATCATCTCGAACCCCAGGCTGCCGGCGCCGACCACCACGGCGGCGCGAAACTCCGTGACCGGCACGCCGGCCGCGGCCAGGGCGATGCCCGTCTCCTGGCGCGAGCGCAGGTGCTCGGAGAGGTCGGCGTCGGGGTCGCCCAGCCCTCCGAGGTAGACGATGCGGCGCACGCCCGCCGCCGCGGCGGCTTGTCCAAAGGCGCGCGCCGCCTGCAGGTCGTGCGCCCGAAAGTCGCCGCCGGCGGCCATGGCGTGGATGAGGTAGTAGGCCGTCTCCACGCCCTCCAGGGCAGCCGGCAGCGTGGCCGGCGTCAGCACATCGCCTTCGATGATCTCGACCTGAGCCGCCCAGGCACGGTCGCGCAGGCGCGCGGCGTCGCGCACGAGGCAGCGCACGGAGTGGCCGTCGGCCAGCAGCAGCGGCGCCAGCCGCCCGCCGATGTACCCGGTGGCGCCGGTCAGCAGGATGCGCTGGGGCGCGCTCACCGCTGCTCTCGCGGTGCCACCACGATCAGACCGAGTGCGATCATCAGCATGCCTCCCCCGGAGCCGGTCGTGCCTTCACAGCCGTCTGCTGTCGTAGGCCCAGTGCAGCAGAGCCTGTCTCTGCCTGGGCCGGCACGTGATCTTGCCGGGCGGGCAGTGGCGGCGGATCTGGGCGATGTGGCGACGCATCGCCTTCCAGCGGCCGATCTGGCGCTCGTCGTCGGGGCAACGCCTGCCCAGGTGGTAGCGGCAATACCACTGAAACCAGCCTCTGGGATCGTCGGGGTGGATCCAGCCCTTCTCGATCCAGCGGGACAGCGGCTGCGAGGCGTCGACACCGAAGCAGTTGAGCGTGGGGTCGGGACGCTCAGGCGAGAGCTTCGCGCGCTCGAACCAGGAGGGCGGGAACTCAGCTCGACAGTCGGTCAGGTACTTGCCGCCGAAGACGCCCAGCTCGAGCATCTCCGGGGGCGTCAACTCAGGCGTGAACTCCGGTGCGAAGTCGCTGCCGACGGGTGCGGTGAGGACGTAGCGATAGCCCGTCTGCATGAGGTCATTGACGACGACTTCCCGCATCTCCATGTCGTGCATCGTACCCGCGGGAAACGGCGGGTTCCCCGCGGCAGTCGTTTGGAACGAGCAGGCCCAGGGTCGGCAGGACCGGAGCCGCGGCGAGCCTCGCACCGACGACGTGACACGACGGTCCCAGGCTCACCCTTCAAGGCAACGGCCAGGTCGCACGTCGAGCGACCAGGCCCGGGAGTATCCTCGTCGTCAAACGGTGACCCAGAAGGAGGGACCATGCCCGCAATCGTTGCCGCGCTCGTGGCTCACACCGCACGGCGCATCACGGAGCTCGGCGCACTGCTCGGCCTGCTCGGTGGACTTGTCGTGGCGGGCGGAGCCTTTCCCGGCCTTCCGCAGGGCCGGGCTGATCGCCGGCGGACTGCTCCTTGCCGTGGGCTTCGCGTTGATCATCTACGCCCTTCACTTCGGCAAGACGTTCTAACGCGGGGGCGGCGGTCGAGCGCAGAGGCGCTCCGGTCGATCAAGACGGCCACGAACACGAGTGCAACGACGGCGTGGCGGGCGTTCAAGGTGAGGCGATCTTGCCTTCTGGCTGCGAATGCGGCTGAACGTTGGTGACTTGGCCGATCGCACCCATGTCATCGATCTTGCCGAGTGCGGAGAGGCGGTCTCCTGCCAATACCACGGTATCGCCTGAGGGCAGAACGACCTCGCCCGCTCGCGTGATGGACGTGACGAGGACGCCTCTGGGTAGCCCGACCGCACGCAGCGGCCTCCCCGCGGCCGGAGAATCATCGCCTATCTCCAGTTCGAAGGCGCCGCTCTCCGGGCCGGGGACGCTCACCTGAGCGACCCTCGCGAGGAGCTCCCGACGGTAGGTAGTCAGAAGATCGGAGACCGACATCGTGCCGACGACGTGACGGTCGTCGTCGAGCACGGGGACCCACGACAGCGAGGAGTCCATCAGAGACTCCAGGGCCGAATCGAGATGGGTCGATGTGGAGACCGTGGGAGCCGCCCGGTCGGCCAGATCGCCCGCGGTGCGATCGCCGGCCGGGCGCGCGTCGAGGCTTGCCCCCGTGAGGGCTCCTTCGAAGCGGCCGGCCTCGTCGACGACTGGGGCG
Organism: uncultured Actinomycetes bacterium; assembly: GCA_963845355.1. Taxonomy (GTDB): domain Bacteria; phylum Actinomycetota; class Thermoleophilia; order UBA2241; family UBA2241; genus Bog-752. Next base: position 36,922 of record CAWJRV010000025.1, on the reverse strand, counting down.
CCACTGACATTGGCGCCTTTCAGCGCGAGTCTTGCCTCGTCTATGCTCAGCCGCCCACTGAGCACGAGCCGTGGCTTGGCCAGGGCGTGCGCCGTCGGGACGGCGGCCAGCAGGGGAAGCCCGGCCAGCAGCCGTTGCGCGGGGGCCTCCGCGCGGTTCTTGAGCTGGCTGCGGTAGATGGTGTCGTCGCTGCGCCGCACGATGAGCCAGGCGAGGCCGACCGCTAGCATGGCCGGAGCGAGCATGGAGAGGCTGCCGGTCATCTCGGCCACCATGAGCATCACGGCAAGGGGTGCCCGCGAGATGCCGCCGAAGCAGCACATCATGCCGATGATCACGTAGGGCGCCGGGTTGTGACCCATGGAGGGCACCAGGGGCTCAAACACGCGCCAGACCGCCGCGCCCAGAAAGGCGCCGATCACCATGCCGGGGCCGAAGATGCCGCCCGAGCCGCCCGAGCCGATCGAGAGCCCCGTGGCCAGGATCTTGGCGAAGGGCAGGATCACAACGATCCACAGCGGGATCGTGAGAAGCTCGGGACCGAACCCCTTCTGCACCCATCCGTAACCGGTGCCGAGCACCTCCGGGATGACGATGCCCATCGCACCGACGGCAACGCCGCCGATGGCGGGGCCCGCCCAGCGCGGCAGCGGTGAGCGGGCAAAGAGGGCTACCATGCCGTAGAAGCCTTTGGCGTAGAACAGGCCGAGCAGACCGCCGAGGATGCCGAGCAGGGCAAACCAGGCAAGCTGGCTCGAATCGGAGAAACGGTAACCACCGACGTAGCCGAACAGCGGCGCGAAGCCTTCGATGGCCCCGAAGATCGCGTAGCTGACCGTAGAGGCGATGAAACAGGGCAGCAGTGCCGCGGGCTCGAAGTCGTCGCGGTAGAGGATCTCCGCGGCCAGCACGGCGCCGCCGAGCGGGGCGCTGAAGATGGCGCCGATGCCCGAGCCGATGCCGGTCGCCACCGCCACGCGGCTGTCGGCGGGCTGAAGATCGAGGAATCTGGAAAGCAGCGAACCGAAGCCGGCGCTGATCTGCGCCGTGGGTCCCTCACGGCCGCCGGATCCGCCCGAGCCGATAGTCAGCGCCGAGGCGACGATCTTCACCACGACCGCGCGGAAGCGCAGCCCTCTCGGGTTGTTGTGCACCGCCGCGATGGCCGCGTCGGTGCCGTGCCCTTGAGCTTCGGGGGCGATACCGAAGACGAGAAGGGCGCCCAGGAGCGCGCCCAGCCCGGTGATCAGGGGCAGCAACCAAAGACGTGCCGCCGATGCCGATCCGACTGAGCCGCCCTCTCCTGCCGGCGACGGCACCCTGTAACCGACCAGGATACCGAGGAAGAACCGCGTGCAAAGCACCAGAGCCTCGTAGAAGACGACGGCGCCGAGACCGGCAACGATGCCGATGACGACACCGAGCACGATCCATTTCTTGAGATAGGAGGTCGCCGAGAGCCGGCGTCCCGCGCGAGCAGCCAGGGCGCGGAGCCGGTCGCCGTACTCCCGGTCAGGTGCCGGTCGGTCGTCCCTCACAGGCAGCTTGATCCGGTCTCTAGCGATGCATGACGCCCGCGCGGGCGCCGATGGCGAGCTCGAAGTCTCGCGCGACCGTATCGCCGAGCGCCTCGTCGATCGCCGCCAGGGTGTCGGGTGAGAGCTTCAGCCTCGCTGCCCGGGCGTTGTCGAGCACCTGCTCCGGACGCGAAGCGCCCACGATCGCCGACGCGACTTCCTGGCGGCGCAAAACCCAGGCAAGCCCGAGATGGGCCAGAGACAGGCCCGCCTGCTGGGCGACGGGGCGCAACCGCTGAACCGCCTCGAGGACCGGGTCACTCAGCCAGCGCTGCACGAACCGGCCCATGTCTCCGCTGGCGGCGCGCGAGTCGGACGGCGGCGCCTGACCCGGCAGATACTTGCCCGTCAGCACTCCCTGGGCCAGGGGCGACCAGACGATCTGGCCGATCCCGTGGTCGGCGCAGAGCTCGAAGACCTCGCGCTCCGGGCCGCGCCACAGCATGTTGTACTGCGGCTGGGAGGAGACGAACTTCTCGGCGCCGGCTACCTCGAGCGCCGCCTGGATCTGCTCGGGGGTCCACTCGCTGAAGCCGATGAAGCGCGCCTTGCCGGCTCGCACCACCTCGCTCAAGGCCTCCATCGTCTCCTCGATCGGCGTCTCGAGGTCGAAGCGGTGGCACTGATAGAGATCGACGTAGTCGGTGCGCAGACGCGCGAGCGAGGCGTCGATCTGGGCGTGCACTTCGGCTACCGAGAGGCCGCCCAGCGTGACCGTCGGCCATCGGCCAGAACAGCTTGGTGGCGAGGATGTACGAGTCGCGCGGATAGTCTGCCAGGATCTCGCCCCAGGCTTGCTCTGCCGCCCCCCGACCGTACACGTTGGCGGTGTCGAAGAAGTTGATGCCGGCGTCGAATGCCGCCCGGGTGCATGCCTCTGTGCGCTCCCGGCTCACTCCCCCGGAGTAGGTCAACCACGATCCGAGCGAGATCTCGGAGACACGCAGGTCGCTGCTGCCCAAGGTGCGGTATTCCATCATCGGCCTCCTGGAGAAGTGAGTGTCCGGCGCCTCGTCACACGCACGGGACCCTGGCGACGGCCTGGGTAAGACGCGCGTCTCGCCGACCCTACCATGTCTGGCCACCCCGCTCGCGGTTCGCCTCGACTCGCCACTGGATGATCCGTCGCAGCAGGTCGTCGGGGATCGGGTGGTCGGGTGTGAAGTGGATCGAGCCCGACGTGACGGTTCGACCCTGGAGCTCCTCGGGAAAACGCGCTGCCGCACCGCCGCTGAACGGGTAGATCGCGTAGTCGCTCTTGTTGGCCTTGAAACCGATGACCACCCTGCCCTCGACGCGAAACGCGGGGATGCGGTAGCTCTCGACCTCCTCCGCGTGCGGAACGATGGCGCGGATGCGCTCGCGCAGCACCTCGAGCACAGAACGCTTCTCGACGGGCAATCCGGCGAGGTAGGCGTCGATTGGGTTCTCAGGCATCATAGGTCCCTTCCCAGCGGTCGGATGTGAATGAACGGTGGCAAGGCTGGATCGAGTTAGCGGCGTGGTCTCGCAAGCAGGCCGGTCGCCCAACCCGAGTCGTCGTAGGCTTCGATGAAGAGGCGGCGCACCAGCAGGGTCACCGGAACGGCCAGAAGACCGCCGAGCAGCCCCAGCACCCAGCCCCAGACGACGACGGAGACAACGACGGCGAGCGGCGAGAGGTTCGTGTGGTGGGCGACGAGGCGACGCCCGACGGCATTGCCGATGACGACGTAGATCAGCAGGACGCCGACCACGACGGCGAGGGCTTGCCACCATCCCTGCTCGAGCAGCGCGAGGAAGGCCGGCGGCGCCATGGCAACGAGCGCTCCCAGTGTCGGGATGTAGGCCATGAAGAAAGCGAGCAGGCCCCAGAGCGGCGCGTAGCGTACGCCGAGCACCAGCAGGAGCACTGTGACCGCGACACCCTCGAGCAGGCCGGTGATGGTCTGCGCCTGCACGAAGCGCCGCATGTCGCGGCTGAAGTCCTCGAGACGCGCAAGCGAGGCGCTCACCCGCGGCGGCGTGCTGGCGAAGCGCAGGCTGACCGTCGTCGCCTCGCCCAGCATGAAGAGCACGAGCAGAAGGGTGAGCAGGCTGAGCGACATCGCATGCTTGAGTGTGTGCAGCACGTCTTCGGCCAGCGTGACGACGTGCTTCGGGTTGAGGGTCGCGCCGGATCCCTGCGTGAGACCGGCAGCGTGGATGCCGAGGTGACTCACCGCCTGGGTCGCGTGCTGCAAGCGAGCAGCGAGCTGGGCCTGATAGCGTGGAACGTCGGCGATCAGGTGCGCGATGCCGGCGAGGGCCACAGCTACAACGACGGCGATGACAAGCAACGTCACCACGACCGTGGCAAGCCAGGCCAGCCACGGCGGCAGGCCCAGACGCACGAGCGCGTGGAGCAGCGGCGAGACGGCGATCGTGATGACGAGCGCCAGCAGCAGGGGGTCGATGACCGACGACGCGGAGCGCATGAACAACAGCACGAGTGAGATGGCGGCAAGGCTGAGCAGCAGACGCAGACCGGGCGTGAGCCCGAGGGGCTTGGCCACGGCGTCGTCGTAGCGGTCCGCAGCCGCGGCGGCGCGATCGCTTTGCTCTGGAGTGGGCGGCGCCTCGAAGGCTGAGCTCCCCCGGTCATCAGTGGGCGAAACTGCCGCGTGTCTCAGGTGCCAACGACGTCGCGACTTCGGCATGACCCTTCCTTGTCGCGCTGTGGTGGGGCTGACCGTGCGGTCGCCGTGCGCTCGGCCGATCGCATCCCGCATCCTACCCGCGCGACCGTCGCAAGAGTCGTTGGGCGGGAGGTCGAGGCACGTTGGTGTCATGCCGGCGAGCGAGGTTCGGGGGGTCATGCCGGCTCGCAACACAGCTTCACGATTCTTCATCGTCTCTTAACGCGGTAGGGGAGCGGCTCGACTAGGGTAGGAACCCGATCGTCTACCCATCAGGCTGCGGTACCAGCGAAAGGACGGCGCCGTGCATCACGTCTACCACATGAGCTACCTCCAGGCGATCGTGATCGGCTTCATCCAGGGCATCGGCGAGCTGTTCCCGATCTCGAGCCTCGGCCACACTGTGCTGATCCCATCGTGGCTGGGCGGCAACTGGGCCAAGCTGGTCAGCCAGGAGTCGATGGCCGAAAGCCCCTATCTGGCGTTCGTCGTGGGACTCCACCTGGCGACCGCCGTGGTCCTGCTGGCCTTCTACATTCGCGAGTGGGCGCGCATGGCGGCGGGCCTCGTTCGCACGCTGACCAGGCGACGCATCGCCACCGACGCCGAACGGCTGGCCTGGCTGATCGTGATCGCGACCATCCCCGTCGGCCTCCTCGGTCTCGCCTTCGAGCATCAGTTCCGGGTGCTGTTCGCCAAGCCTCTGGCGGCGGCCGTGTTCCTCATGGCCAACGGCGTGATCCTGCTGGCGGGGGAGACCTACCGGCGCCGCAACGACCGGCTGGCGGCCGCTCTGGCCGAACCCGCGGCCGTGGGTCGGCCGCCGGCGCCGGGTGCGGACGCGAACGCGACGACTCAGGCGGGGGCCGCTACATCGCAAGCAGCGGTCGCGACGCCCCAGGCGGCGGCGACCCCGGCCCGTCTTCGCGACGAGGCGATCGTACCGATGGACGCCGCTGCCGAGCACGAGCTGGCGCAGATCGGCTGGCTCAGCTCGGGGCTGATCGGCGCGTCGCAGGCGCTGGCGCTGTTTGCCGGTGTGAGCCGCGAGGGGGTGGCGATGGTCGGCGGGCTGTTTCGCGGGCTGAACAACGAGAACGCCATGCGCTTCTCGTTTCTGCTGTCGACGCCGGTGATATTCGCCGCCGGCATCCTCAAGGTGCCCGACCTCACCGGACCGCTCGGGGCGGCCATCCGCGGTCCCGTGCTGGCCGGAGCGCTCGCCGCCGCCGCGGCATCGCTTCTTGCCATCCTCTTCCTGTCGCGCTACTTCAAGACGCGCACGCTCATGCCGTTCGCGATCTACTGCCTCGTGTTCGGCTTTGCCTCGGTCGTGCGCTTCGGGGTCTTCTGACTCGATGCGTGCGGTCGAGTACCTCCGAGTCTTCTGACACGATGCACGCGGTCGGCCACCTCGACGCGCCGACGGAGGCTCCGACTCGTGCGGGTGGACCCGGCGGACGCGACGGACGCGACGGCGGCGAGCGGGGGCTCGCCTGGTGGGCATTTGGCGTAGCCGCCGCGAGCCGCCTGCTCGTTCTTGCGATCGGCTACCTTGCCCGGTCGGACCTGCGCGTGTTGCACCCGCAGGTGATGATCCTGCCACCTCGGTCGGACCTCTACCACGGTGCCCTGGGTCGCCTGCTCGACGGCTGGGCGAACATGGACGGCGGCTGGTATCTGAGCATCGCCCAGCACGGCTATGCCCACCGCTTCAGCGAGGCTTTCTTTCCGCTGTACCCCCTGCTCGTACGCATCGTTGCCGGCACCGGCATGGGCTACGTGCCGGCCGGGATAGTCCTCTCGCTGGTCTTCTTCAGCGCTGCCGCCGTGCTGCTCTACCGCCTCACCGCCGACGCGCTCGGCGAACGGACCGCCCTGTGGACGGTCGTGTTCCTCTCGATCGCCCCCACGAGCTTCTTCTTTCAGGCGGTCTACACCGAGTCGCTCTTCCTTCTGCTGAGCGTCGCTCTGTTTTACTTCGCTCGGCGCCGCCAGTGGCTGGCGGCAGGCGTGATGGGCCTGCTCGCGACGCTGACACGCAGCGCCGGCGTCGTTCTGGTCGTTCCCCTGGCGCTCTTCTACTTGCAGTCGTGCGACTGGCAATGGCGGCGACTGCGAGCCGGGCTCGTGGCCGTGCTGCTCGTGCCGTGCGGTCTTGCCATCTACATGGCGTATCTGTGGCGCGCCCGCGGCGATCCGCTGCTCTTCTCGCAGGTCGAACAGAAGTGGCACCGCCGCTTCGGCGCGCCCTACCTGACCGCGTGGCAGGGTCTCAGGTCGGGCGTCGTGAGCCTGACACGGCTCATGGCCCACGGCGGTCTCGTCCAGTTCTCGACCTACTTCGCGCGGTTCCACAACCTCGCCGGACTCACCAACGCGGTCGTGCTCGTCAGCGTCGCGGCGGTGATTGCGCTTGGCTGGCGGCGTCTCAGCACCCCCTACAACGCCTACGCCGCCCTCGCCCTGATCTTCGTGCTGGCCAACCCGGACACCGGTCAGCCGCTGGCCTCGCTGCCGCGCTACGCCGTGGTCGTGTTCCCGCTCTACATGGCGATCGCGGCCTGCACGGAGCGCCGGCCAGTCATTCGTGCATTGATCGTAGCCGCGTGTCTGACCGGGCTGGTGGTGCTGACGGCCAGGTTCGTGCTGTTTGCCTGGGTGGCTTAGGCATTCTGCGGGGTGATCGCGACCCGGCCGCCGCCCTGGCGACGAGAGCGGCGTTGGACACGGCAGCCTGGTTCACACTCTTTGCGACCACGCCGGCTGTGGTGTTGATCTGACAACAACCGTTCGTGGTGTCCGCGTAGTTGTTCGGAATGCTACTCTGCCATCGACGCCCGAGAGTGTCGCCCGCGATCAGTCGTCGAAATGCCCCGCGGTGCCCTTGTCGCTGTCGAGCGACTTCGCCTTCTCGATGATCTTCGCCTCGGTCCACTGGTCGGGGTCGTCGAGCCGCCCCACCTTGGGCTTGAGGTCGTAGGAGCCCGCGGCGAGGATCGCCTCGACTCCGAGCGGCGCCGTGTCCTGCCCGTTGAAGACCTCGGTCATCATCTTGTAGGCAAAGTCCTCGACCCGCTTGGCCATCCGGGCGCGGATCTCGGCGGGCTGGGCCAGGAACCTGTTCTCGAACGGCAGGTTCAGGTTCTTGTAGTCGCCCTTCTTCCAGCCGCGCTCATCGGCGTAGGCGACCACGTCGGCCCACATCTCCTCGGTCACGCCCTCGCCCTTGACCTTGATGAAGCCCCCGTCGGCGTCGAGCTGCGCGTTGCCGTAGTCGTTGACCTCGAGGCCCCAGGAGATCATCTGGAGGGCTGTGGCCACGTTGGCTTTGGTCGTGTGGGTCTTGTCGGCGATCTCGCGGAGCCGCTCGGAGCTGTTGCCCGACGTGCCGTGCTGGGCGCCGCTCACGTTGTAGGGCGTGAGGGCTTCGTGGACCTTGGCGGTCAGGCCGACCTGGATGCCGGCCGACGACGCTTCGATGCCGTGGGTGGTGCCGTTGTTCAGTGCGATCCAGTCGGCGGAGATGCCGTGCGCGTTCAGTCCCTGAATGAGAAACAGCGCCTCGTCGGGGGTCGAGAGGCCGGTGGAGCCCTTGATCTCGCCGACCTCGGTCTCGAGCCCCGACCACGACGGGATGAACGGGTTGATGGCGAGGTTGGCCAGCAGGTTCCGGTCGTTGGGCTGGTGCGACGCGTCGATGGCGATCGACGTGATGCCCGCCTCGAACATGGTGGGGACCTCGACCTTGGCCGCCTCGAGGTCGCTCTCGTTCTTGATGCCGTAGTGGTCGGCGTGGACGGCGACCGGCACCGTGATGCCCATCTCGTTGCACAGGGCGTCGACGATGCGCGCCATGTTCCAGTAGTTCACCGCGCAGTAGGCCTTTTGACCGCCCTCGGACTTGGCGATCTCGATGATGACGGCGGCGTTGGCTCGCTGGGCCGCCCGCAGCGCCCCGCGGATGGCGAAGGAGTTGCGGCCGTTTCCGGCCATCGCGATGGCCTTGCCCTTCGCCCGCATCGCCCGGTCGACGACCTTGCCGCTGACGATCAGCGCTTTGGAGTTGGGGAAGAGGGCCTTGATGTTGGGAGGACGGCCCACCTGGAGGGCTTTCTCGAAATCCTCTGCGTACGTCATGGACGGTCTCCTTCAGGGGGATTGCGGATCCGTACCGGCGATTGTATCGAATCCGCTCCCGCGGCACGCAGAACGGACCGGCCGTTGCGGTGAAGGCCGGCCTCCCGACATGATCCACAGAATCCGCGGACGCGTGAGCTCGCAGACGCGTCACCTGACAGAGCCAGGTCGCCGGTGGGTGAGAGGGGGCGGCCGGTGCTAGGATCATAGAATGCCCGACGCGATCACGAGAGCTGCCGAGCCGAAGCCGAGCCGTTCGCCGGTCGTCGCCGTGATCGGGATGGCGACCGTCGACTACCTTTACGTCCTCGACGACTTTCCCAAGGCCGACTCAGTGACCCCCGCGCTCGATCATCGGACGGTGGCCGGCGGGCTGGGCGGCCGGGGCGCGATCGCCGCGTCGAGACTGGGGGGCTCTACCCGTCTGCTGGCGGCGTGCGGGACCGACGTGCACGCCCAGGTCCTAATGGCGGAGCTCGACGCCGAGGGTGTCGATTGCACGTGGGTCGTCTACGACCAGCCCTCGCAGCACTCGGCCGTCATCCTGGCGCGCGGCGACGCGACGCGCACGATCATCTGGCTGCCGCAGCCCATGGCCGACGCGCGCATGGTCGAGCGACTGCCGGGCTTTCTTGACGGCGTCGACGTCGCCCTCCTCGACGCGACCGACGAGCTCCTGGCGACGGCGGCGCTCGACGAATGCCAAAAGAGGGGCGTGGTCACCATCCTCGACACCGGCTCCGGACGGCCGTGGACCCGGAGCCTGCTGAGCCGGGCCGATCACGTGATAGCGCCCGAGAAGTTCGTGGCAAAGGAGACCGGACTCCCGGCCGAAAGGGCGGTCGTCGAGCTCTGGGGCGACTTCTGCCGGGCGGTGTTCGCGGTGACCCAGGGGCCGAGCGGTGGGGTTTTCGCGACGGGCAAGCAGCCCGAGTGTCTGCACCGATGGGATGCCGCCGCCGTCGCCGCGGTCGATTCGTGCGGCGCCGGCGATACCTTTCACGGCGCGTACGCCTGGGCAGTGTCGCAGGGTCTGTTGCCGGCCGAGTGCTTCGCTACCGCCGCCTGGTCTGCGGGACTGAAGGTCTCTCGGCTCGGCAACACCGGCATCCCGACGCTGGCGGAGCTGCAGAAAGCACGCGCGTCGAGCGTCGCGGGCAAACGCACCTGACCCGGGACCGGCGGCACGCGGTCGCCGTCGATACCCCGACCTAACGTTCGACGGGGGCGTCCGGCGCCTGCCGGGTCGACCGCGAGGGCAGCCCGGCCAGCACGAGGACGGCGCCGCCGAGGGCCACGGCGGCGCCGGCGGCGAGCGCCACTTCGCAGCCGCTTGCAAACGCGGCCTGCGCCGCGCTGGCCAGCAAGGCGCCGGTGAGGCCGCCGACGCGGGTCGCCACGGCCAAGGCCCCACCGAGTGAGCCCAGGATGGTGTGAGCGACGGCGGCCGGCACGTGCCGGCCGGCCAGCGCGGCCGTCATGCGATCGCGGTAGCGGGTCGACATTACACTGCCGATGACGGCGACCCCGAGCGCGCCCCCCACCTGGAGAGCGACGGCGTTGGACGCCGACCCGACTCCGGCGTCGCCGAGCGGGACCGACCCCACGACCGAGTTGGTCGCGGTCGGCAAAAGCAGGCCGGCTCCCAGACCGATCAGCAGCAGGCCGGGCACCACCTCGGCGTAGGTCACGCCCGGCGTGGATGCCGCGGAGACCTGCCAGAGCCCGCCGGCGATCGCCAGAAGGCCGGCCGCGACGGTCAGTCTTGCTCCGATCAGCCGTGCGATGACAGAAGACAGCGGTGCGCTCACCAGAAGCAGCGCGGCCACGGGCAGAATGCGAAGCCCGGCTTGGAGGGGCGAGTAGCCCAGGTAGAACTGCAGGAACTGGGTCTGCAGAAAGAGCGCTCCCATGAGCCCGAACGTCCCCAGGCACTCAGCTGCGGCGGCGACAGAGAAACGCCGATCCGAAAAGAAGGCGAGCTTCAGCATGGGGTGGCTGCTGTGAGCCTCCCAGGTCACGAAGGCCCCAAGCACCGCGAAGCTGGCCAGTCCGACGGCGATCACGAGGCCCGACGTCCAGCCTCGGGTCGGGGCCTCGATGATCGCCCACAGCAGCAGGCCCAGACCGGCGATCGAGAGGATCGCCCCACCGGGGTCCGCCTGCTCGGCGGCGGAGTTTCTGGAGTCGGGTACGAGCAGCAGGGCGCCGAGGAACCCGGCGATCGCGATCGGCACGTTGACGATGAAGATCGACCCCCACCAGAAGCGGGTGAGCAGCAGGCCGCCGGCGATCGGGCCGATGGCGATGCCCAGGCCGATGGTCCCGCCCCAGACGCCGATCGCCCGGGCCCGCTGCCCGGGGTCGCGAAAGAGGTCGTTGACGATCGACAGAGACGAGGGGATCGTCAGGGCCGCGCCGGCGCCCATGACGGCGCGCCAGGCGATCAGCAGGTGGACCGAGCCCGAGAAGGCGGCGCCGATCGACCCGGCGGCAAAGACCGTGAGACCGGCCAGGAACAGGCGCCGGCGTCCGAGCCTGTCGGCCAGGCTGCCGCCGACGAGCAGCAGGCCGGCGAAGACCATCGCATAGGAGTCGACGATCCACTGCAGCTCGCTGGAGGTGGCGTGCAGATCGCGCACCAGGGCGGGCAGGGCGACGTTCAGGATCGTGTTGTCCACGTTGATGATCAGCGCCGCAAGACAGACCACGGCCAGGGCGGCCCACCGCCGCCTGACACGCTCACCACTCTCGCCACGCCCACCGCGCTCGCCGCGGTCGCTACGGGCACCACCCTCGCCGCGATGTTGTACCATGTGCCTCCCCGCGTTTCGATACTTGTCGGTATCGGATACCGGCGAGTATGATGGACCGGGACCGGGTCGTCAAACGGGAGGTGAGTGCGCCATGGCAGCACGTGTGCGGGCATCGCGTCCGCGCCGCGATGAAGTCCGTGCCCAGGTGCTGACGGCGGCCGCCGGCGTGTTCGCGCAACGCGGCTTTGCCGGCGCCACCATCGACGAGGTCGCGGCGGCGGCGGGCTTTACCAAAGGCGCCGTCTACTCGAACTTCGAGAGCAAGGATGAGCTGTTCCTGGCCCTCATGGATGCTCAGGTGAGCGCTCGCCTGCAACGCGTGCTGGCCGAAGTACCGAGCGGCAAACGGGCCGCTGCAGAGATCGGCGACCGGCTTGCCGCAGTGTCGCTCGAGGAACCGGAGTGGCAGCTGCTGTTCCTTGAGTTCTGGCTGCGGGCCGTCAGGGAGCCGGGTGTGCGCGAGCAGTTCGTCGCTCATCGGCGAGCGCTGCGGGCGGCGATCGCCGCGGCCATACGGCAGGCCTTCGGGAACGGCCACGGTAGCTGGACGTGGTCGCCCGAGGAGTTGACGGTGCTCGCCCTGGCCCTGTCCAACGGGCTCGCCATCGAGACGCTCGCCGACCCTGCGACGATCCCCGAGGGGCTGTTTGGACGAGTCCTTGCCCGCCTCGAAGACGCATGATGGGTGAAAGACGAGCCGGCGGGTTCGCCTGCCGCGCCCTGTGAGTATCAGTCCTTGCGCGGCCGAATATGTGCGTCCTTGGGCAGCGCCAGCCCCGCGGCCACCTCGATGGCCTTGATCGTGCCCGCCGGCACTGGGCAAGCCGGGTGCACGAGGTGCTCCGCCGCGCGGCGCAGGGTGATGGGCCCCTCACCGCGGTAGCTGATCTCGCAAAACGGGTCGACCTCGCTCAGCACCTCCGCCAGCGCCTGCACGTAGCCGCAGTCGCTTTCGAACTCGAGGCGCACGCTGCGGCCGGCGCCCGTAGCCCGCACGGTGGTCGTCATGCCGCAGACGCCGCTCTCGATCATCGCCTCAGCCATGCTCGCTCCTCGCTCGTCGTATCTATCGGGTCTCCGTCGATGATACCGCGAGGGCGACGCTTGATCCGCTGAGCGCGAGCCGGCGAGCCTCAGTCACCGCGATCCAGCGTCAGCCGGTCGCGGACCGCGGATGACTGACGACGCATGTCACTACTCATGCCGGGCGTGCGCCAGGCGAGTGCGTCGAGTGGCGACGGCTGCTATTTGTTGATCCAGTAGTGCTCGTAGTCCCAGATCCAGACAGGGTGCAAGTAGATGCCCCCCGTGCGCTTTGAGTGGAGCGTCGTGACCACGGACTGGTACAGCGGCACGATCGGCGCCTGGCTCATGATGTAGGTCTGCATCTGGTCGAACTTCGCCAGGCGGGCGGCCGGGTCGAGCATTGACTGGGCCTGTACCAGGTCCGTCTCGATCTTCGGGTCCCACCAGAAGCTCGGGTTGCTGCCCTGGTTGATGGCGGTGCTCTTGCTGAGCATGCCGCTGATGAAGTCGAACGGGTCGGGGTAGTCCATCCACCAGTTGTTCATGCCGGCGCCGGCGGCTCCCTTCTTGCCGATCAGCGGCCAGTACGACGACTGGTCGAGCAGCTTGATCGAAGCCTTTATGCCGACCTGTGAGAGGTCGTACTGGATCGACTGCAGGATCGTGGGCCAGGGTGCGACGTTGCTTGAATAGAGCGTCGTCGAGAAGCCTTTCGGGAAACCCGCCTGGCTGAGGAGCTGTTTGGCCTTGGCCGGGTCGTAGCCGTAGAAGTTACCGGCGGGTCCGTCGACGTGGCCGGGCAGACCGGCCGGATAGATCTGGTTGAGGGCCTGGCCGGTGCCCGAGAGCAGCTTGACGATCTTGGCGCGGTCGATCGACCAGGCGATGGCCTGCCGCACCAGCAGGTTGTCGTACGGCTTGACGGTGATGTTCAGGAACAGGCAGTTGAGCGCGACGCCCGGTTCGGCCACCACCTGGCTCTTCCACTGCGGGTCGGCGATCAGCTGCGGGTAGTTGGCCGGCGGGATGTAGTCGCCGGCGATGTCGGCGTCGCCGCTCTGCACCTTGAGTATGCCGGTCGTCGGGGTGACCGAGTACTCGAAATGCATGGCGTCGACGTAGCCCGCCGTACCTGAGTAGTTGGGGTTACGCTTCAGCAGTATGTCCTGGCTTGCCACCCAGTGCTCGAGCATGTACGGCCCGGTCCCCAGGGGGTGACGCCCGATCTGAGAGCCCCACTTGGCGACCCACTCCTTGGCCACCGGCGCGCTGAAGGGCATCGCCATTATGTTCAGGAAGGTGGCGATGGGCTTCTGCAGGTCGACCTCGAGGGTGTACTTGCCGGTCGCCTTGTAGCCCGTGATCGTCTTGGCCTTGCCGCTCATGAAGGCCTGCAGGCCGACGATGCCGTTGTAGTAGCCCTTGGCCGGTGCGGCCGGCAGGCTGATCATGCGCTGGAAGCTGTAGACGAAGTCCTGCGCCGTGCATTCGCGGCTGACCGGCGGCGCGAACTTGATGCCCGGCCGGATGTGGAAGATGTACGTCTTGCCGCCGTTGGTGATGCCTCCGTTGGCGACCGTCGGCACCTCGGTCGCCATGTCGGCGATGATCTTGGTGCCGGCCGCGCCCGGCCCGCTGCTGTAGTTCAGCAGGTTGCCGAACAGAACATGCTCCATGGCCCAGCCCGGGCCCTCAAAGTCGACCGCCGGGTCGAGTGTGACCGGCTCGGCCTGAAAGGTCGTGACCAGCGTACCGCCGCGCTGCGGCGTGCCGCCCGTGCTGCTACTGCTGCTCGCGGAGCTGCCGCAGGCCGACAGCGCCGCGACGAACACGACGACCAACAGAACAAACCCGGCGGCGGAGCGCCTTGGCGCCGACCGCAGCAAGCCGATCCCAGTCATTGAAGGCTCCTTTCGTGCCCCTCCGGCCCGTGCTGGCCGGTGTGCTAACGTTAGCACAGGCACCACCTACCGAAAGGAGGCGTGCATGACAGCGCCGGCTCGCCCGCTCGGCTCGGTGCGGTATCAGGCCAGCATCAACGGCCGGCTCTGCGATCTCGCCGATGCCACGATCCCCGCCACCGACGACGGTCTGCTGCGCGGCGACGGGTGCTTCGAGTACCTGCGCGTCTATCTCGGCAAGCCCTTCCTGCTGTCCGATCACTTCGATCGTATGGAGCACTCCTGCGAGGTGCTCCGCCTTTCCTTTTCGCGGCCCCGGGTCGAGGCCGACGTCGCCGCGCTGCTGGCCGCGATGTGCGCTGCGGGCGGGGACGACGTGAGCTTCGACATGCGCATCGTCCTCACACGAGGGGGCAATCTCGTCGTTCTGGCGCAGCCGCTCCTGACGGCTCTCGACGCCGCGGCTCTCGCGCTCGTTACCGACCAGCCGCGACCGTGCCTTGCCGGAGCCAAGACGATCTCCTATGCGGCGAACATGCTCGCCCAGCGTCTCGCGCGGGAGCGCGGCTGCGACGAAGCTCTGCTGGTCGCCCCCGATGGCCGCGTTCTCGAAGCTCAGACGGGCTCCGTCTTCTGGGTCGCCGGCGACGGCGCCCTCTGCACGCCGCCGCTCAGCGAGGGCATCCTCGATTCGATCACCCGCCGTGTGCTCAGGCAGCGCCTCGCCATCGACGAGCGGGGCTGTCGTGTCGACGATCTTCAGGCCGCCTCCGAGGTGTTCATAGCCGCGAGCAGTTGGGAGGTCCGGCCGGTGCGGCGCATCGAGGAGCACAAGTTCGATGGCGTGCCGGGGATCGCCACTCGCGAAGCGCTCAAGGCGATGTGGGCCGCGGTCGAGGAGTACACGGGCCGCGATCTCACGCCCCACTTCGCCCAGGCCGGCAGCCCGGGGTTCGTTCTGGCCGCCTGGCGGGAGGGCCACCCGGTCACCCGGTAGCGCGGGTCTGCCTCGCAGGCGCCGTTCGCCTCGCAGGCGTCGTTTACCTTGCGGCGTTGCCAGAGCCGGGGATGCTTTGTGGCGCGCGCGTCTTGTCCTTCGCGGATGTCTGCCGACAAGCTGAAGGGAAGTGTCCCGAAGGGGGAGCGAGGTTCGCCCGGACCTGGCTGCGCGCCTCAGCGGTGAGCAGACGGACGACCCTCGCTGCCACAACCATGGAGGCCCCATGAAACGGTTTCTTCCTCTCCTCGCCGTGCTGCTCGCCTGCCTTGTCTGCGTGCCGGCCGCCCTGGCCCAATCGCGAGTGCAGTGCGACCCCGGCGGCGGCGACGCAAGTCGCTTCTTCGCCGCCGGCACCGTCACCGCCGTCGATACGACCAACGATCTGCTGACCTTCACCGTGGCCCATGCTTCGGACGGTCTGACCGGCTCCCTGACCGTGGTCATCACGCCGGACACCCAGCTCTTCTCGCGCGACCAGGGCGATGGGCCGACCTGCCAGAGAGTGGGCTGTGAAAGAACGGCCATCACCCTGGCCGACGTCGTCGTCGGTGAGCGCGTCCGCGTCTGCGGCACCATCGACGCAAGCTCGGACCCGACCGTCTACACGGCCGAGCGGGTCTGCGTCTGCGTGCCGCGCTTCGCCTGCGTTGGCGCCGTGACTGTCGTCGATACGACCAACAACCTGCTGACCCTGACCGTGGCCCACGGCACGGACGGCCTGAACGGTACGCTGATCGTGGCCATCACTCCGGGCACGAGACTCTTCTCGCCGGCCGCGTGGGCCAGCGGGACCGAGGCCACCCTGGCCGACATCGCCGTCGGCGACGAGGTCGCCGTCTGCGGTGCCATCGACGCAAGCTCCGGCACCGCGGTCTACGACGCCCGGATCGTGTTCGATTGCGGCTCGGCCGACGCGCTGCCCGCGCCGGTCTGCGCTCCGGAGTCGCTCAGCGTCCGGGCCGGCCACGCCGGCCGCGGCGACCTGCTGAAGGTCCACCTGAAGGTCGCCGATGCGATGCCCGGCTGCTCGACCGCCAAGGTGGCGCTTACGCTGACCACAACGAACGGCCGCAAGCTGGCCGCCGCCACCGCGAGCGGCGTGGCGCTGAACAAGACGGTCGCCGTTTCGTTCAAGCTCCCCAGGTCACTCATCAGAGGCACCTACAGGATCGTCGCTCGGGCGACCGACGCGGCCGGCAACAGGCAGGCGCACGCCAAGGCGGCCATCCTCAAGGTGAAGTAGACGGAAGCGTCAAAATGACGGAAAAGCGTCTGTCGCGGGTCTTCCGCGAAAGGCAGGAAAGCAGCGAAGGCGGGCGGCGCCACGCGAAGCGTGGCGCCGCCCGCCTTCGCTGCCGGAGCGCGACGCCGCCCGCCTTGTTGCCGCAGCCGAGCTCGCCGATCTACAGGCGGCCCTCACCCATCAGTCTGGCGAAGTGCTCGAACGAGCGGTCGAACGTACCCTCGGCGCGAGCATCGAAGACGCAGGCCGGCAGCTCGCGCATGTCGAGGTGGTAGCGCACGCATTCACAGCACGTCCCTTTGCGTGGGCACGGCTCGTAGGTACAGGTGCAGGTGGTCGGGTTCCTGCTCTCGTGACAGTCCATGGCGTGTCGTCTCCCAGACTGGTTGTCGCGGCGTCGTCTCATGGTACCGACGCCGCCGC
The DNA here is from genome assembly GCA_963845355.1 of uncultured Actinomycetes bacterium. GTDB lineage: Bacteria > Actinomycetota > Thermoleophilia > UBA2241 > UBA2241 > Bog-752. Next base: position 20,139 of record CAWJRV010000025.1, on the reverse strand, counting down.
CCGCGGTCCACGGACCTCGGCACTTGTGCAGGGAACCTGCCGCTGCGGTGCGGTGAACGGCTACGCCGTCACTCGACGGCGCCCTCGAACGAGACTGAGGGGTCGGTCCGCAGGTCGGCGCCGCGGCAGCCGTTGTCGCCCAGACCGTCGAAGAGATTCACCAGGATGTCGCCGAAGTTGCCCATCTGAAAGGTCTGGTCGGCCTGCTGGAACCTGCGCGGGTCGAAGCCCCGATGGCCGTTACCGGATCGGGAACCGTCCGCCCCGGAGTCGACGACACCCAGGCGCAGCATCTCGTCGTACTGCTTGCGCCTGGCGGGGTCGGAGAGGGTGCCGTGGGCCTCGTTTGCCTCCTTGAACTTGTCCTCGCAGGCCTGGTCACCGGGGTTCTTGTCTGGGTGGTACTGGCGCGCGAGCTTGCGAAAAGCCTTGCGGATCTCGTCGTGCGAGGCACTGCGGCCCACCCCCAGGGTCTGGTAGAAATCGGTCATCGGCTAGCTCGCCACGATCACGCGGGCGGGACGAAGAAGCCTGCCGTGCAGCAGGTAGCCGGGGTCGAGCACAGCGCTGATCGCTCCCTCGGCGTACTCGGCGGACTCCTGCGTCGCCACGGCTTCGTGCACGTTCGGGTCGAACGGCAGGCCGGGAGCGGCCGGCACCTCATCGAGGCCGTGGCTCTCGAGGACCGCGCGCAGTTGTCCGGCGACGAGCTGCACGCCCTTGATGAGCTGTCCCTCCTCGTGGCGTTCGGCCGACTCGAGCGCGCGCCGCATGCTGTCGACTACCGGCAGCAACGATTCGATCATGCCCTCGCCGGCACGGAGCACGAGCTCCCCGTTGTCGCGCTGGACACGTTTGCGGTAGTTCTCGAAGTCGGCCTTGAGGCGCCTGAGCTGGTCGAGATACTGGTCGCTTTGCGGAGTGACGGCGTGCAGGTCTGCGGTGCGCGGGTGTGCGGAATGCCCGTCGTCCCTGGTCGCCGCGCCCGTGGCCGGCCGATCGCCTGTCGTCGGCCGATCGCCGGGAGTCGCTTTGACCTGAGCCGCGCTCCTCGCGGCCGCCTCCGTCGAGGCGTAGCTTGCGACTGCCTCTGCCAGGGCGTCCCGCAACCTGCCTTTCGCGACCCACGGCTCGGGGTCGACCCTGGGACGCCCGTTCTCGGGGTCCGCCGTGTCCGCCGTGTCCGCCGTGTCCGGCGTGTCCCTTCAGGGGTGTCCGGCGTGACCGGCGTGACCGACTCGTCCGGGTCGTGCGGGTCGTGCGGACGGTCGTCGATCATGACCAGGTCTCCCGGCTGAAACGCGCGTAGACGGCACGCGCCTCGTCGAAACCGGCCGACGCCTCGTCAAAGCGGCCCAGGCTGCTGAGCGCGCCGGCGCGGTTCATCGTGCAGCGGGCCGCCTCGACATCGAGGCCGAACTGCGCGTAGACGGCCCGCGCCTGCTCGAAGCCGGCCAGAGCCTCCTGAAAGCGTCCCAGACTGGCCAGCGCGTTGGCGTGGCCCAGGGTGCAGCGGGCCGCGTCGGCCTCCTGGCCGAATCGCCGGTAGACGGTCTGGGCCTCCTCAAAGCGAGCCGCGGCCTCTTCAAAGCGACCGAGGCCGGCAAGCGCATTGGCGCGGTTCATCGTGCAGCGGGCCGCCTCGGACTCGCGGCCAAGCTGCGTATAGGCGGCTCGCGCCTCTTCATAGCCGGCCAGGGCCTCCTGAAAACGACCCAGACCGGCGAACGCGACGGCGCGGTTCATCGTGCAGCGGGCCACCTCGGCCTTCTGGCCGACACGCTTGAGGGCCGATTCGGCCTCTTCGTAGTCGGCCAGTGCCTCCTGAAGCCGGCCAAGGCCGGCGAGCGCATTGGCGTGATTCACGGCGCAGCGGGCCGCCTCGACCACCTGACCGAAACGCGCGAACACCGCCCGGGTCCTCTCGTAGTCGGCCAGGGACTCCTGAAAGCGACCCAGGTTGGCCAGCGCGACGGCGCGATTCATGGTGCAGAGGGCCACCTCGGCCTCCTGACCGAAGCCGACGAGGATGCTCTGCGCCTCCTCGTAGCGGTCCAGGGCCTCCTGAAAACGGCCCAGGCCGGCCAGCACGTTGGCCTTGTTCGCGGTGCAGCGGGCGGCCTCGATCTTCTGTCCGCAGCGCGCAAAGACAGCGTGTGCTTCCTCGAGGCCGGCCAGGGCGTCGCTGAAGCGACTCAGGCTGCGCAGCGCGTTGGCGTGGCCCATCGTGCAGCGGGCCGCCTTGACCTCCTGACCAAGGCGCGCATACACGGCTCGCGCTTCGTCGAAGCCGGCCAGGGCTTCCTCGACGCGGCCGAGGTTGTCGAGCACGACGGCGCGGTTCATCGTACAGTCGGCTGCCTCAGCCTCGTACCCCGATCGCGCATACACGGCTCGCGCTTCGTCGAAGCCGGCCAGAGCTTCGTCGAACCGGCCCAGGTCGACGTGCACGCAGGCGCCGTCCATCATGCAGCGGGCCGCCTCGATCTTCTGGCCAAGGCGCGACGAGACGGCTTGTGCCTCACCGAAGCCGGCGAGGGCCTCCTCGAAGCGGCCCAGGCTGCGTAGCGCGTTGGCGCGACCCACCATGCAGCGGGCCGACTCGGCTTCCTTACCGCGACGCGCGTAGACCGCTCGCACCGCGTCGAAGCCGGCCAGGGCCTCCTCGAAGCGACCCAGGCCGGCCAGCATACAGGCGCAGTTCGTCATGCAGCGGGATGCCTCATCGGTCTGACCCAGGCGTGAAGCGGCGGCTTGTGCCTTCTGGAAACCTACCAGGGCCTCCTGAAAGCGATCCAGACCGGCCAGCATGCAGGCTCGGTTCATCGCGCAGCGGGCCGCCTCGGTGTCCTGGCCGAATCGCGTGTAGAGGGCACGTGCCTCCTCGTAGTGCGCCAGGGCATCTTCAAAGCGATCCAGTGCCGACAGGCCGTTGCCGAGCATCTCGGCCACGGCCGCGAGGCTTGGGTCTTGCGGGCGCTCCGCGATCTCGGCCGCCACCAGGGGCGCGAGCTTCGCGAGCTCCTCGGCGTGGCCGTTGCCTGACCCTTTGTCGCTGCGTTGAGGGTGGCTGGGTCGCAGGTGAAGGGCGTGTGCCACGCGCCGGCGTGAGTGTGGTCGCTGCGCCTTGCGAGCGCTGAGGATGGTCGTGAGCTCGGCATTGGAGCGGGAGCGGACGTAGTCGCGCAACTCGTCGTCGTTCATCTGCGTGAGTTCCACGTCTCTCCTCTTCCAGCCCCGACGAAAGAGTCGCCGCCCGAGTCGGCTGCGGCAGCGGCAGGTGAGCCGCGGCTCGCATGCGAGGCAAAGGGCGCGCCCCGGCAGGCTCCGATCGTCACTGACATCATCGGCACCAGCGCCGAAAGGTACAGGCCCGCGGGCGGGCCCCGAGGCGATCTGGCTCCCGAGACGATTCGCCCCTTGAGTCGATCTGGCCCCCGAGACGATTCGCTCCCCGAGACGGCCCGCCGTTAGCAACTCGTCCGTTTGCGGGAGCATTGGCGTAGGAGGTGGAGCCCATGCCGCGGTCTATCTGGAAGGGCGCGATCAGCTTCGGGCTGGTCAACATACCGGTCGCGCTGTATTCGGCCGAAAGCCGGCGGGAGCTGCGCTTCAACCAGCTCGACCGGCGCACGATGGCGCGTGTGCGTGAGAAGCGCGTCGACGAGCAGACGGGCCGCGAGGTGCCCCACGAGGAGATCGTGCGCGGCTACGACACCGGCGGCGGCAACTACGTCGTGCTCGATGACGACGACTTCCGGCGGGCCAACCCCAAGACCACCCAGGCGATCGGCATCATCGGTTTCGTGAACGCCGACGAGATCGACATCACCTACTTCGACAAGCCCTACTACCTGGCGCCGGTCGGCACCGGCAAGAAGGGCTACGCGCTGCTGCGCGCCGTGTTGCGCGACACGGGGCGTGTGGCGGTCGCCAAGGTCGTGATCCGCACCAGAGAGTACCTCTGCGCGGTGATCCCCCGCGGCGAGGTGATGGTCCTCGAGCTGTTGCGCTTTGCCTACGAGCTGCGTGAGCCGTCCGAGCTCGAGGTGCCCGGCGACGATCTCGCGGCGCTCGGCCTGACCCAGCCTGAGATCACGATGGCCGAGCAGCTCGTCGCGGCCATGGTCACGCCATGGCAGCCTGAAGACTATCGCGACGAGTACCGCGAGGATCTCCTGCGCGTGATCGAAGAAAAGCAGACTCATCCCGAAGCCGTCACTCCCGTCGCGACGGGCGGCGCCGAGGAGGGTCAGGTCGTCGACATCATGGCCCTGCTACGGCGCAGCGTCGAGGAGGTGCGCCGCGCGGGCGGTGAGGCCGAGACAGAGGCGCCGGCGACGGCCGGCGGGGCAAAGAAATCCGCGCGCTCCGTCAAGGGCGGTCGCCGCAAAGCGGCCTGAAGCGGTGGCCCTCGACGCGTACCGCAGCAAACGCCGGCTCGAGGTGACGCCCGAGCCCGGGGCCGTGGTCAAGCAGAGCGCCCAAGGCAACCTGTTCGTCGTTCACAAGCACGCGGCGCGGCGGTTGCACTACGACCTTCGGCTCGAGCTCGGCGGCGCCCTGAAGAGCTGGGCCGTGCCCAAGGGGCCCAGCCTCGACCCGCAGGAAAAGCGCCTGGCGGTGCACGTCGAAGACCACCCCCTCGACTATGCCGACTTCGAGGGCGCCATTCCCAAGGGCGAGTATGGTGGCGGGGCGGTCATGCTCTGGGACCGCGGGAGCTGGTCTGCGCTCGAGGCCGGCGCGGCCGACCCGCAGCGAGCCTACGACGCCGGCAAGCTCAAGTTCCGCCTGGAGGGCGAGAAGCTCCGCGGCGCCTGGATGCTGGTGCGCCTGAAGCCGCGTCCCGGCGAGCAGAGCGCCGACGACTGGCTGCTGTTCAAGGAGCGCGACGCGGAGGCTCGCTCAGGGGCAGCGGCCGACGTCGGGCGCCTGCTGCCCGACAGCGTGAAGAGCGGTCGCTCGCTCGACGAGATCGCCGCCCACGGAGACGTCGTAGGCGACTCACCTGCCCGTGGCGCCCGGCGGTTCGATGTCGCGGCCGTCCCCGGCGCCCGCACGGCGCCGCTGCCGGAGCGCTTCGCGCCCCAGCTCGCGACGCTCTCCGACCGGCCGCCGCGCGGCGACGGCTGGCTGCAGGAGATCAAGTTCGACGGCTACCGCGTGATCTGCCGGCTGGACCACGGAGCGGCGCGTCTGTTCACGCGACGGGGCGCCGACTGGAGCGAGCGCTTCCCGACGCTGCGCGCGGCGCTGGCCGAGCTGCCCGTCGATTCGGCGCTGCTCGACGGCGAAGTGGTCTACCTCGGCGCCGACGGTCACACGAGCTTCCCGAAGCTGGCGAGCGCGCTGCAGGGCATCAGCGGTCGTGACGGTCGCCTCGTCTACTACGTGTTCGACCTGCCCTACCTGAACGACTACGACCTCACCGCGGCGCCGCTGCTGGCGCGCAAGGAGGCGCTCAAGCGCCTTCTTGCGCGCCAGCCGTCAGACGCCAGGGTCAGGTACGTCGACCACCTGCCCGGCAGCGGCGATGTGTTCTTTCGTCAAGCCTGTGCCCTGGCGCTCGAGGGCTCGATCTCCAAGCGGGCGGACGCGCCGTACCGCGCCGGTCGCGGTCGCGACTGGCGCAAGATCAAGTGCCTGAAGCGCCAGGAGCTCGTCATCGGCGGGTTTACGGCGCGCGCTGACTCCGGCGCGGGCATCGGTGCTCTGCTCGTGGGCGTCCACGACGAGGCCGGTGGGCCGCTGCGCTATGCCGGGCGTGTCGGCACGGGCTGGAACGAGCGCACGATGAACGAGCTTCGCGGGCGGCTCGAGCCGCTCACGCGGCTCGAGCCGCCCTTCGCCGACCCGCCTCGCGGACGCGAGGCGCGCGACGTCACCTGGGTGAGGCCGGAACTTGTCGCCGAGGTCGAGTATCTCGACTGGGGCGACGGGGGGCTGTTGCGCCACGCGTCGTTCGAGGCTCTGCGCACAGACAAGCCGGCCGCCGAGGTCGTCCGCGAGCGGCCGTCCGACAATGAGGCCGGAGCCGCCGAAGTCACGGCGACACGCGACGGCCTCGACGCGCACGCTGGCGCGACTGCGCCGCCGCGGCCGGCGGGGAAGACCGGCACGGCGAGCAAGGCCGGCAAGGCGAAGACGGCAGCGGGCAAGGCGAACAGGGCCGGTGCGCGCGTCACGGTCGGCGGCGTCGCGATCAGTCACCCCGAGCGAATCGTCTACCCCGACGCCGGTCTTACGAAGCTCGACCTCGCACGCTACTACGAGTCAGTCGGCGAGCAGCTCCTGCCCTGGATCGCAGGCCGGCCGCTGACCATCGTGCGCTGCCCCGAGGGCTCTCCCGGCGCCTGCTTCTTTCAGAAGCACGCGACCGGCGACTTTCCCGAAGCGATCATTCGTGTGCCGCTGGTCGAAAGCGGCGAGGCGGCCACCGGCATGGCGGTCGACTCGCTTGCCGGCGTGCTCTCGCTCGTACAGCTCGGCACCCTCGAGCTTCACGTCTGGGGTGCGCGCATCGAAACGCTCGAGTGTCCCGACCAGATGGTGTTCGACCTCGACCCCGCCGGCGGTCTGCCGTTCGCCCGCGTCGTCTCGGCGGCCAGGATAGTGCGCGACCTGCTCGAGGGCCTGGGGCTGGCCGGGTTCGTCAAGACGAGCGGCGGCAAGGGGCTGCATGTGCTCGTGCCGATCACGCCGACTCGTCCGTGGGACGAGGTCAAGGAGTTCTCACGCGCGCTCGCCGAGGCCATCGCGCGCGCCGATCCCGAGCATTTCACGGCGGTCATGTCGCTGCGGAAGCGCACCGGCAAGACGTTCGTCGACTACCTGCGCAACGGCCGCGGCGCGACGTTCGTCGCGCCGTATTCGACCCGCAGCCGGCCCGGGGCGCCGGTGAGCTTGCCGCTGCACTGGGATGAGCTCAGCGCGACGTCGCGGGGCGATCGGTTCACCGTCGGCGACCTTCGCCGTCGACTCGGCGACCTCAGGGCCGACCCGTGGGAGGGCTATGAGTCCGCCCGTCGCGAGATCACGGAGGGCATGCGTCGCGCGCTGGGCCTGGGCGAGCGCAGCGGGCCGGCCAGGGCGGCGTAGGCGGCGCTGTCGCGGCGCGAGCGTGCGAGGGCGCGAGGGCGCTCAGTCCAGGCTCAGAAATGACTCCCGCAGGGCGTCGTCGGCGGCGTTCGCCAGGTCGGCGAGCAGATCGTCGGCGGTCCACTCGGCCGGGGCGCCACGCTCGAGCGCGTCGATGATCAGGCGGGCCTTGCGATCGTAGGCGGCGACGACGGCCGGGTCGTCGCTCCTGGTGGCGTAGGTCATGTGCACGAGTCGGGGATCGTCGTCCTGGAGCTTCGCTATCGCAGCGGCGGCGCGCGTGAGGGCGGCGATCGACCGACTCGCTGCGTTGCCGTCGGATCGCTCCCGCGCCTTCGCGCCGAGCGTCTCTGCCAAGACCTCGAGTTGTGCGACCAAGCCCTCGCGTACGTCCGCCACGACGCTCATGCACGCTCCTCTGCCGCTGGGAGCAGGCTACATCGGCGCCGCCGAACGCGAAAGGGCCGGGCGAGCTTACTGCGCGGTCGCTTATGCGGCCGCGTGCGCGGAAGCCGCCGCGCCAGACCTCACTGGACGCGCAGGTAGTCCGCGATCGCCTTCTCGACGTGGCGCTCGACGTCGTCGGGCAACGGCGGCACGTCGTTGCCGGCGATGAGCTCGTGGGCCCGTTCCCAGGCGTCGTTCACGAGCGTCGTGCCGACGTACTGGTCGAACGTCCCGCGGTGCCAGAGGTGAGGTTGCCACAGCTCGCCGGAGCGGTAGAGGGTGCGCGTCGATCTGCGCGCCAGAAAGTGTCCGCCGATGCCGACGTCGATGATGTCGGAGACCAGTGAGCGCGCCTCGTCGATCGGATCGTCGCGCATGAAACGCTCGATTGCGTTCACCGTGTCGGCGTCGAGCACTGTCTTGGCGAGGCTGGCCGTCTGGGCGCTGTCGAGGAGTCCGAAGGCGAGCATCACCTCACAGCCGGCCAGTGCCGAGGCCATCCCCGTGAGCATGCCCTCGGCGCCGGCCTGCAGGTCGCAGGCCTTGGCGTCGCAGCTTACGGCGCTGCCTTGGGCGTGCAGACCGTAGAAGTGGCTCATCTCGATACAGGTCAGGTTGATGAGCGCGTCTTCGGGGGTGCCCGACAGGTAGAGCCCGCTGCGCATCTCGGCGACGGCCGAACCGACGGCCGAGACCAGCGCGCAACCCGGTGCGGCGAGCTGGAAGAGCACGACGGCGCTGAGCAGCTCGGCCATGTTGAGGATGCTCGTGCCCAGCACGCTCATGGGCCCTGTGGTGCCCATCTGCGGCATCGGCAGCACGAAGACGGGGCAACCGGCGCGCGCCATGAGGATGTGCGCCTCGGTCATCTCGCGATCGTGCTGCAGGGGCGCGATCGTGCAGTTGGTCACCGAGTAGATCGGGCGCTCGGTGAGCGGGGCGCCGGCGATCGCCTGGAGCATGTCGATGAACACCGGCGCCTGGGCGGGCACGCGCACCTCGTCCTGAAGGTGCTTGCGGGAGTGCCCGAAGCCGATCCGCGCCATCTCCAGGTTGCCCACGCGCGGATCGACGTCGCCGGGGGTTATGGTCGCCCAGGTGAAGTCGATCTCGGGGACGGCGTCGTAGAGGCACATCATCAGGGCGAGGTCGTCCTGCGTGCCCTCGTGGCGCTCACCGGTCAGATCATCGAGCATGTAGGTGGCGGCACCGTCGCTCGTGTAGATCATGCCGTCTTCGCCCACGCGGCAGTCGTAGGCCGGGTCGCGTCCGGCCAGCAGCACGGTGCGCGGCACCTGCGCGAGGCAGCCTTCGATGAGCTCCCACGGCAGCTTGACGGTGAGGTGCTCGGCGTCGACCGTGGCGCCGGCCTCGATGAGCAGGTCGGTGAGGGAAGGCGTGTTGTAGGCGACGCCGACTTCGGCAAGCACCCGCAGGGTCTGTTCGTGGATGAACTGCTTGTCGGCGTCGGAGAGATACTGAAGATGAGCTCTGGCCACGTGCCCTCCCTGGTCGGATCGCGCGAACGAAGAGTAGCATCTTCGCACTGTGGCGTGGGGCTACAAGCGCGGCAGGTTCTCCGCAGCCGGAACGGCGGGCGTCTCTACGAGCGCTTCACCGCAGCGTCTGCCGCCTTCGCGAGAGCCGCCAGGAGCTCGTCGGTGCTGCGCGTGGCGCCGTCGCCGAAACCGTGCTGGACGACGATATGGTCCTCTGCGTCGATGTAGGCGATCACCTCGTCGTCATCGTGGGCCTGGCAGACGGTGGCCAGTCCGAGCAGCCGGGGGTCGTCGTCCGGAAGCGCCATCACGTCGTGGGCCGTCGAGCGCAGGACGTCGGTCGCCTGAGCGAGGCGCTCGTCCTCGGGATGGTCCGCGGCCTCCCTTCCGCGGTACGCGGCCAGGGACTCCAGCCTCTGGAGAAGCTGCTCACGGTAGCCACCGACGTCGACCAGCCTGTCTGTCATAAGGGCTTCAGCTCCTTCGGTCGTGTCTGCCTGCAATGCCGCAAGGCTTCAGTGCCTTTGATGCCGCAATGGGTCGGCGCTCCAAACTCGATGCCGCAGAGTCTGACACAAGTGGCGGCTTTGAGGGCGCCTCTGACGGGCCGGGAAACGCGAGAGGGGGGCGGCTCCTTTTCGGAGCCGCCCCCCTCGGGACACTCAGTCCAGGCGAACCTGGATCACGGAACCTGGAACTGTCCGTTGTTGGACAGGTGGCCCTGCAGCGTGAAGGTGCTCGAGGCCGGGATGTTGGTGTAGGTGTAGTTGCCCTGGTCGGTACCGCTCTGCATGTAGGCGCCGGTCGTGGAGAACGGGTTCTTGGGCCAGTTGTCCACGTAGTTGTTGCCGTTGGCGTCGACGAGCTGCGTCTTGTCGGTGATGGTGCCCGGGAAGGCATCGCTGTGGTCGACCGCGTAGCTCTGGATACCCACCTGGATGCTGTGGATGCCCTCCTTGACGGCGGCGTCCTTGGCCTTGCTCCTCTGGTTTAAGAACATCGGGATGGCGATCGCCGCCAGGATACCGATGATGATGATCACGATCAGGAGCTCGATGAGGGTGAAACCCTTCTGGCCCTTGGTGAACCGCTTCATATGGATCGTCGCCTTTCTCTTCGCCTGCCTGCTGACTAACTGACCTTGTCTTTGCGAGAAGGGCCACGAAAAACGACCCGCGGCTCCTCTCCGGCTAGCCACAGGTCGTACTGCAGCGTCACGCGCGCTGCCGCGGCAACCCAGCCGACTCCCGTGTGTGAGTCCTGTGGCTTTGCGCCCCGCCCTCACAGGCGGTTTGCCCTTCACCTTCCTACATAGACTGCCCCATTGTCGGCGCGCTAGACGCATCGATTTCGGCGCGGTGGGGCGCGGCTTCACGTTAAGGAAGATGAACTGCGCATTAAGGTCGGCCCGCCGGCCTTTTCGGAGCGGCCCTTGGCCGTGTAGGTTGTCCGACTGTGAAAGACCAGGGAAGAGCAGTCGTGACGCAGGCGGGTCCGCAGCACTGTGGCTGACTACACGCGGTACGTCTCGGGGGCGGCCCGACACAGGCACCCCCGGCTGCGAGCGCTCAAGTGGATCGGTCTCGGGGCCGTCTGCGTCGTCGTCGTCGCGGCCGGCGCCATGGCGCTCTGGTTGCAGCGCACGGCCGCCCAGGTCGCTCACAACGATCCCGCCGAGGTCAAGGCCGCCAGGCAGCAGCTCAGCCCGGTGTTGCCGTCGCGGCCGCTCGACATCCTCATCATCGGCAGCGACCGGCGCGTGGGTCAGGCTGACCTGGGAGCGCGCTCCGACACGCTGATGGTCGTGCGTCTCGACCCGCAGACGAACAGCATCTCGATGCTCTCCGTGCCGCGCGACCTGCAGGTCGACATTCCCGGCTTCGGCCTGAACAAGATCAACGCGGCCTACTCGCTGGGCGGCGCCAGGCTGGCCGTCGAGACGGTGAAGCAGGTGCTCGGCATTCCCATCAACGACTTCATCGACGTGAACTTCGAGGGCTTCATCAAGGTAGTCGACAAGCTGGGCGGCGCCTACCTCATGGTCGATCGCCGCTACTACAACAACACGGCCGTCACCGACTACGCGTCGATCGACCTGCAGCCCGGCTATCAGCGCCTGAACGGTCACCAGACGCTGTCGTTCGTGCGCTTTCGGCACGATCAAGACGGCGACTTCACGCGTATCGTGCGCCAGCAGATGTTCCTGCGCGAGATGAAACGCGAGCTGGCGGCCTCGGCCACGCTGACGAGCTTTCCGCATCTGCTGTCGGTGGCCACGATCATGTCGCACTACGCGGTCTCGGACATCGCCGGCATCGGCAGGATCTTCGGCCTGGTCACCCTCGGCTCGAAGCTCGACACCAACCATATCTATCAGGCCCACATCAGTGGTTCGACGCCCACGATCGGCGGCGTGTCCTACGTCGTCGCCACGCCACAGGAGATCGCTGCCGGCGTGCGGCAGTTCCTGAACCCGGTGCGCCCGCCTGGGCAGACCGCCTCTGCGACGAGTGTGTCGCAGCTTTCACGCAGTCAGGTGAAGGTCACCGTCCTCAATGGTTCCGGCCAGGCCGGCGCCGCCGCGACGGTCGCGGCGGCGCTGAAAGCCCGAGGCTACGCGGTCGCGGTCGGCGGCAACGCCCCCAACTTCGGTTACACGACCTCGACGGTCGCGGCGGGCTCCGCTGCGGCCACCGTCGCGAAGGGCCTCGGTGGGCTGCTCACTCCCGCCCAGGTCGAGATCAACGCGGAAACGGGCGCCGCGGCGGACCAGATCACCATCACGGTGGGTTCCACGTTTTCGGGACAGCTCGCCTCAGCGGCGGCCGCGGCAGCCGCGGCGAGCGCCGCGGCCACGTCCAGCGCGGCGAGCGCCGCGAGCTCCCAGCCCATTCAGGGCAACACGCCGCAGGACGTGGCGCAGTGGCGCGTCCTGGGCCGTCAGACGCCGCTCGCGCTGTTCATGCCGAGCGCCTGGTCGCCGGGCCTCGGTTACGACCAGTTCCGCGCCTACAAGATGACGACCGATCACGGTGGCGTGGTGCCGGCGGCCGTCGTCGTCGGCACCACGCCACAGGGTGGTTACTGGGATGTGCAGGCGATTCGCTGGACCGACCCGCCGATCCTCGCGAGCCCGGACACCGTCAGGACGATCGCCGGCCGCAGCTACTCGCTGTACTACGACGGAGCGAACCTGCGCATGGTCGCCTGGCGGGTCGGAGGGACGGCCTACTGGGTCTCGAACACGCTCGACGACGAGCTCTCGAACCCGCTCATGCTGGCGCTGGCCACGTCGTGCGCGCCGGTGGGCCACTAGGCGCGTCACGAAGTCACGCTTGCCTGAGCGGCGACGACGCAGTCGATCGCCGGACTAGGCGCGTCACGAAGTCACGCCTGCCTGAGCGGCGACGACGCAGTCGATCGCCGGCCTAGCGGGTCCGCGCTCCGCAGTCGAGCGTGAAGAAGACGACGCCCGAGAGGCCCTTGAAGGTGCCGCTGGCGCGCCCCACGCCGGCGTCGCGAAAACGCTTGGTCAGCATCACGCGGCGGTGCGGCGCGCTGTGCCACCAGGCCATGAATATGGCGTGGGGGGTGCCGCTCGACTGGTAGCCGTAGGCGATGTTCTCGCCGGCGGTCCAGCTCGCGTAGCCGGTGGCCTTGTACCCGAAGCGGATCAGCCGGGCGCCGAACGTCTCGCCGCTGGCCGAGTTGTGGCTGAAGTAACCGCTGTGCACCATCTGGCGAGAGTGGGCGCGCGAGGCCCGTTCCAGGCTGGCGATCATCTTGAGCGCGTGCAGGTGGTGCTTGGCGCGCACATGGTTCACGAGGGTCAGAAGCTGCTTCTCGGGCTTGGTCATCGTGACCGCTTGGGCCGTTGCCGGCGCCAGCGTGAACAGGGTTGTGCCGGCGAATCCGGCGACGACGACGCAGAGGGAGAATCGTCGCAGCGCCGACCTGACGCGTCCACGCCGGGGTACCGGGGCGAGCGCGGCGGTCGTCTCGGCGCGCGTTGCGGGCAGTGGTCGTGCGTGGAGCGTGCGGTGTGTGGTGTTCAGACTCGTGCGCGGTCCCATGACGAACCTCCATGGCTTCGGCGCGTGGTGCGCTTGGTCTTCAGACCGTGACATGACAAGACCCGCGTCGGGCAGCCCGAAGGCCGCACGGCGGCAACGACTGACAAAGGGACGGGTCTACCGGCGGATCGCCTGGAAGATGAGTGGGAGTCGGCGGTGGGGGGAATAGAGGTGGTGCAAACGGGCCGGGGCCAGCCGTTTACGGTGCATGACCTGCCTCCTTTCGGAAGTCTGGCGGACTTCCTTGGGTGGGCGCCGTCACAAGCGCCGTGCGGTTGTGGTCGGTTCCTCGCGTTGTCTTGCCGGTAAACGTTCGGGACCTTACCGGCCCTTTGCACGGGCGTCAACCATCATGGTAAGTAGTACGACACACGTAGCCTAGCCTACGGACCGTGTTGTCACGCCCGTGATCAGCAGTCATATACTCTCGTTTGAGGCCTGCGGACGCGCAAGCTCACCGCCTTGCGTCGGCACCCACGGCGCACTGAGCCAGACAAACGGGGGCGACAGATGAAGAAGCTGATCAACCTTCCGCAGGACGTCGTGCGCGAGGAGCTCCAAGGGATCGCGGCGGCTCATCCCGACCGGGTGCGTGTCCACACCGATCCGAACTACATCGTGCGTCTCGACGCTCCCGTGCGGGGCAAGGTAGCGATCGTCTCAGGCGGGGGCTCGGGTCACGAACCCATGCACGGCGGCTTTGTCGGCAGGGGCATGCTCGACGCCGCCTGTCCCGGCGAGGTCTTCAGCTCGCCGACACCCGACCAGATGCTGGCGGCCACCGAGGCGGTCGACGGCGGCGCCGGCGTGCTCTACCTCGTCAAGAACTACTCGGGCGACGTGATGAACTTCGAGATGGCCGCCGAGCTTGCCCGCGACGGGGGTATCGCGGTCGAGACGGTCGTGATCGACGACGATGTGGCCGTCCGCGACAGCCTCCACACCGCCGGCCGCCGCGGCGTCGGGGCCACCGTCCTGGCCGAAAAGATCTGCGGAGCCGCGGCCGAGCTGGGCCGGCCGCTGGCCGATGTCGCCGCCCTCTGTCGCAGGGTGAACGCCGGGGCCCGCAGCATGGGCGTGGCCCTCACATCGGGCACCGTGCCGATGGTCGGCAAACCCACCTTCGTGCTCGGCGACGACGAGATCGAGATCGGCGTGGGCATTCACGGCGAGCCGGGCCGCGAGCGCGCCAGGGCCGCCTCCGCGCACGACGTCGTCGGGGTGCTGGCGGGCGCCGTCCTCGACGATCTGCCCTTCGAGGCCAGTGACCGGGTGCTGGCCTTCGTGAACAGCCTGGGCGCGACGCCGCTCATGGAGCTCTACATCGTCTACAACGAGCTGGCCGGGCTGCTCGCGAGCCGCGACGTCGCCATCGCGCGCAGCCTGGTCGGCTCATTCATGACCTCGCTCGACATGGCGGGCTGTTCGATCACGCTGCTGCGTCTGGACGACGAGCTCACCGCGCTCTGGGATGCGCCGGTGGTGACGACGGGCCTGCGGTGGGGCGCGTGAGCGAGACCGTCTCGGCGCCGGCCGTGGCGGCCTGGATGGCGACCTTCGCCACGGCGGTGGCACGCGAGCGCGAGCACCTGACCGAGCTCGACGCGGCCATCGGCGACGCCGACCACGGCATCAACATGGAACGCGGCATGCAGGCGGTGCTCGGCAGGGTCGCCGGCGCCTCCGGGGCCGCCGGCAGCCTGGGCTCCCTGCTGAAGACCGTGGGCATGACCCTCGTGTCGACGGTGGGGGGCGCCGCCGGGCCGCTGTACGGCACGCTGTTCCTGGCGATGGCAACCGCGGCCGGCGAGCGCGACGAGCTGTCCGTGGTGGAGTGGGCGGCGACGCTGCAGGCGGGTGTGGCGGGGGTACAGGCGCGCGGCAAGGCCGAACCCGGCGACAAGACCATGCTCGATGCGCTGCTGCCGGCCGTCGAGGCGCTCACCGCGGCCGCCGCGGAGGGGCAGTCGCTCCAGGAAGCCCTGCAGCGTGCGGCCGCGGCCGCCGAGCAAGGCATGCTGGCCACCATCCCTCTCGTCGCCCGCAAGGGCCGTGCGAGCTACCTGGGCGAGCGCAGCGCCGGCCACCAGGATCCGGGGGCGACGTCGTCCTGGCTTCTGCTGGCAACCGCCGCGGAGACGCTGGCCGGCGAGCGGCAGGGCGGCGCTCTGCCGTGATCGGGCTGGTCCTCGTCTGCCACAGCGCGAAGCTCGCGGAGGGCGCGGCCGAGCTCGCCGCGCAGATGAGCCCGGAGGGAGTGCGGATCGCGGTCGCCGGCGGACTCGATCTGCCCGGCGACCCGCTGGGCACCGACGCCCTACGCGTGGTGCGGGCCGTGAACGAGGCCTGGTCGCCCGACGGCGTGCTGATCCTCATGGACCTCGGCAGCGCCGTGCTGTCGGCGGAGATGGCCCTCGACCTGCTGCCGCAGGAGCGGCGCGAGCGCGTGATGCTGAGCGCGGCGCCGCTTGTGGAGGGCGCCGTGGCCGCGGCCGTCTCGGCCGGCCTCGGCGACCCCCTCGACGTGGTGGCGGCCGAGGCGCGCGGGGCGCTGACCGCGAAGGCCGCTCACCTGCAGCCCGAGGACACGCCCGCCGGGACGGCCGCGGCACCGGACGGCGGAACGGCCTCGGGGCCGGCTGGCGGCGCGGCCCCCGCGCCGGCCGGCGCGTCGCCGGAGAATGCGCTCTCCACCGCGGTCCAGGATGCCGATCTTCGCGTCGTGATCGCCAATCCGCTAGGCCTGCACGCCCGACCGGCAGCCCTGCTGGTGCGGACGGCGGCCGGCTTCGATGCCGACGTGACGGTCTCGAACGTCACGGCGGGTCGCGGTCCGGTGAGCGCCCGCAGCTTGAACGCCGTGGCCACGCTGGGGCTGCGCCACGGCCACGAGATGCGCGTCCGCGCCACGGGACGGCAGGCCGCCGAGGTCCTGAATGCCATCCGGCGGCTGGCCGACGACGGCTTCGGCGAACCTGGACAGGCCTGGCCGGCGGGCCTGTCCGCCTCGGCTGCTCCGGCCCCGCCGGATCGTGCGGACGGGCAGACCGTCGTGGCCGCGCCCCCTTCGGGCGCCGTACTCCAGGGTTTTGCCGTGTCGCCCGGTCTCGCCACCGGACCGGCGCGACGCCTGCGAGCTATCGCGACGCAGGTGCCCGACGCCGCCTCGCCGGACCCGGCCGCCGACTGGACCGCCCTGCGCGACGCACTGGCCGCCGCCGGCGACGACATCCGTCGGGCACGCGACTCGGTGGCCGCCCGGACGGGGGCCTACGACGCGGCGATCTTCGACGCCCACCTGTTGTTCCTCGATGACGAGGCGCTGCTGGGCCCGGCACGGGCCGCGATCCTCGAGCGAGGCACGAACGCGGCTCGCGCTTGGGCCGACTCGGTGTCGCGCGCGGCGGCCACGTGGGAGGAGCGCGACGACCCCTACATGCGGGCGCGAGCGGCCGATCTGCGCGGTGTCGGTGAGCAGGTGTTGCGTCACCTGTTCGGGTCGCGACCGGCGCCCGGCGGGCACGACGCGGGCCCGGCCGGCGCCGGTCCGGTGGGCATCGCGCTCGCGCCCGACCTGACCCCCGCCGAGATCGCCGGGCTTGCGCACTCGTTGTACGCCGGTGTGGCGTGTGCCTTTGGAGGCCCGACCTCACACAGCGCGATCCTCGCTCGCTCGCTCGGCATCCCCGCCGTGATGGGCGCGGGGGAGACGCTGCTCGCCGTGTCCGACGGAACGCCGCTCCTGCTCGACGGCGAGGCCGGGACGGTGACGGTCGATCCGCCGCCGGCCGTGGCGCGGGTGGTCGAGGAGCTGCGAGCCGCCCGCGAGCGCGAGGCGTCCGCGGCGCGGCGGCAGGCTCATCTGCCCGCCGTCACTCGCGACGGCCGGGTGGTGCCGGTGGCGGCCAACGTGGCGGCGGCGGGCGATGTCGCGGCGGCGCTCTCGGCCGGCGCCGACGGCGTGGGACTGCTGCGCACCGAGTTCCTGTTCCTCTCGGCCGACCACCTTCCCGGCGAGGACGAGCAGGAGAGGGTCTATCGGACCGTTGCCGCCGGTCTGGACGGTCGCCCGCTGGTCGTGCGGACGCTCGACGCCGGCGCCGACAAGCAGCTCCCCGGTCTGCCGCTGGCGGCCGAGGCGAACCCCTTCCTGGGGCTGCGCGGGATCCGCCTGGGGCTGAGTCGCCCCGAGCTGCTGGAGGCCCAGCTTCGGGCGCTGCTGCGGGTGGGCGCCGACTATCCCTTGCAGATCCTGCTGCCGATGGTCGCCACCGTCGACGAGGTGCGCCGGGCCCGGCGGGTGCTCGAGCAGGCAGCCGAGTCGCTGACCGCCGCGACTGGCCCAGCCGCCGCGGCCGGCACTGCCGCCGGGGCCGCCGCTTCCGCAGCCGGCTCAGCCGCCGCGGCCGGCTCAGCCAACGCGACAGGCCTGCGGCGCGTGGAACTGGGCATCATGGTCGAGGTGCCGGCCGCCGCCCTGTTGATCGAGGGCTTCGTGCCTTACGTCGATTTCTTCTCGCTGGGGACGAACGACCTGGCTCAATACGTCCTGGCGGCCGATCGCGGCAACGTCGCGGTGGCGCCGCTGGCCGACGCGCTGCACCCGGCCGTCCTGCGCCTGGTCGAGCGGGTGGCGCGGCTGGCCGGCGAAGGGGGGCGCCGGGTCGCGGTGTGCGGTGAGGTGGCCGGCGAGCCGCTCGCCGTTCCCATTCTGCTGGGCCTGGGGGTCGACGAGCTCTCGATGGATCCGCGGCGGATCGCGGCCGCCAAGCAGGCCGTACGGGCGACCGAGCTCAGCGCCGCCCGGCGACTTGCCGCGCAGGCCCTGGCCGCCGGATCGGCCGCCGAGGTGCGACGCCTTTCGGCCGCATCACTCGACCCGGGCGGTGGCCCTGCCGGGTGAGTCGGATGGTCGTTCCCCGGCCCGACGGATCCGGGTCCCGGCGGCGTCCCCGGCAGCGTCCGCGACTTGCGTTTGTCGCGCGCAGCGGCGACCATCGCAGTGCGCATGGATTTCTACGATCTCATCGTCTGCCTGGCGCTCGCGGTGCTGGCGTATCGCGGCTTGCGACGCGGCCTGGTGGGCGAGCTCGTCGGCCTGGCGGTCTTTGTCTGCGGCATGCTGCTGGCGCTGCGTCTCGATGCTGCCGTCGGTCGCCGCCTCGTGGACATCGTCCCCAGGCTCAGCACTACCGAGGGCCGCGTGCTGGCCTTCGCTCTCATCATCGTACTGGTCGGGATCGTCCTGGGCGCGCTGGGCAGGCGTCTCAGTCGCCTCGTGTCGCGCATCCCTGTGGTGGGCGGCCTGAATCGTCTGGGCGGGCTTGTTCTGGGGCTTGCGTTGGCGCTCGCTTGCGTCTGGCTCGTCACCGCGGTCGTGCAGGTCCTGCCGGCTGGGCTCGTGCCCTTCTCGACGACCGTGCGCCACTCCGAGACGGCGCATCTGCTGCGCAGACTCGATCCCGGCGTCGATGCCGAGTTGCGCGCCCATCTCGGCCAGATCGGGGTCGTCCGGGTGAGTGGTCCGGCTGGGCGCGGGTGAGGACCGACGCACCCGATCCGCTTGGTCTCGACGCCGCTCAGATGCGCGAGCTCGGCTGCTGGGTCGTCGACCGGGTCGTCGAGCACTTCGAGAGCCTCGCCGCGCAGCCGGCGATCCGCACGGGGACGCCCGCCGAGCTGCGCGCCGCCCTTGGTGGGCCGGTGCCACGCGACGGCGGCGACGCGCTCGAGGCCCTGCAGATGCTGGTCGACGTGGCGCTGGCCCACATGCAACACAGCGACCATCCGCGAAATTTCGCTCGCGTGCCCAGCCCGTCGTCGTTTGCCGGCGTGCTCGGCGACTGGCTGGCCACGGGCTTCAATGCCATCGACGCTTCCTGGGCCGGCGGCTCGGGACCGGCGACGGTCGAGCTCGTGGCGCTCGACTGGCTGCGCGAGCTGATCGGCCTGCCCGAGGGCACCGAGGGGGTCACGGCAAGCGGGGGGTCGCTGGCCAATCTGACCGCGCTCGCCGCCGCGCGCGCGGCCGATGGGCCGGGGGTGTGCTACCTGTCCGACCAGACCCATGCCTCGATCCCGCGCGACCTCACGGCGCTCGGCTTTGCCACAGACCAGGTGCGGGTGCTGCCCGCCGACGCCCAGATGCGAATGCCGGCGGCGTCGCTCTCTGCCGCGATCGGCGAGGACCGGACGGCCGGCAGGCGGCCCGGCTTCGTCGTGGCCACCGCGGGCACGACCAACACCGGCGCCGTCGACCCGCTGGTCGAGATCGCCGCGCTCGCCCGCCGCGAGGGGCTCTGGCTGCATGTCGACGGCGCTTACGGCGCCGCGGCGGCCCTCTGCGAAGCCGGGCGTCGCGTCCTTGGCGGGATCGAGCTCGCCGACTCGGTGGTGCTCGACCCGCACAAGTGGCTCTTTCAGCCGTACGACATCGCCTGCCTGTTCGTGACGCGTCCCGGCGTCCTGAAGAGCGCCTTCCACATGGTGCCGGACTACCTCGCCGACATTACGGCGGTCGACGACGGCGAAGTCGACTTTCGCGACCGCAGCCTCGAACTGACCCGCCGTCCGCGCGCACTGAAGCTGTGGCTCGCCTTTCGCGTCTACGGCGCCGATCGCATGGCGGCGGCCGTCGCGCACGGCATCGCGCTGGCCGAGTATGCGCAGCGGCTCATCGCGGGCGACCCCGACTGGCGCGTGGTGACCCCGGCCCAGCTCGGTATCGTCACCTTCGCCCAGCGCGGCGCCGACGGGCGCGGCGCCGACGGTCGTGAGCACTACGAGAGGCTCGCCGCGATCGCTGAGAGCGCTTGCGCGCACCTCACGACGACCAGCGTCAGGGGGCAGGCGGCGCTGCGCCTGTGTACCATAAACCCGCGCACCACTCGTCGCGACATCGCCTCGACCCTCGAGCGGCTCGGCGTTCGGGTGGCAGGCCAGGCGCGTGACGAAGTCACCCCGGCCTGAGCGGCGACGAAGCAAGTCGATCGCCGAGCCAGGACGCTCGAGAAACACTC
>CAWJRV010000024.1:0-33428 GCA_963845355.1 uncultured Actinomycetes bacterium | reverse complement strand
AGTCGCTGATGAGCCGTCTGTTCCAGTACAGGTTTCCGCACGAAGGTGGGCTCCAGGGGCACAGCTTCGGGAACCTGTTCGTGGCCGCCCTCGCCGCGGTGACCGGCGACTTCGAGCGGGCGGTGAAAAAATCGACCAGTGTTCTCAATGTGCGCGGCCGCGTTCTGCCCGCGACGCTCGAAAGCGTGACGCTGCGGGCCGAACTGCAGGGCGGGCAGCGAGTCGACGGCGAGTCGTTGATCACCTCCAGCGCGCGCCTGCCGTTGCGTGTCTGGCTCGACCCGGCGCGGCCGCGGGCCCTGCCGGCGGCGCTCGAAGCGATCGCGAGCGCCGATGTCGTCGTCATAGGCCCCGGCAGCGTCTATACGAGCATCGTGCCGAACCTGCTGATCCCCGAGGTGCGCGACGCCCTCGCACACGAGAGCCCGGGTGGTCTACGTCTGCAACGTCATGACCCAGCCCGGCGAGACCGACGGTTACGATGCGGCAGACCACCTGAGCGCGCCTCTCCCGGCACGGCGCCGCCGGCCTGATCGACGACGTGCTGGTCAACGACACCCCCATCTCGGCCGAGCTCGCCGCGGTCTATCACGCCGGCGGCGCGGCGGCCGTGGAGGTCGACGACCGGGCGCTCGAGGTTCAGGGAGTGCGGGTCGTCCACGCTGCTCTTGCACGCGAGGGTGACTTCTTCGGCACGATTCGACGCGGCTGGCCGCTGCCGTGCTGGATCTGGCAGAGTGACGCTGGGACGCGGTGACGCAATGAGTTTCGCCCAGGAGGTCAAACGTGAGCTGGCCGGCATCGTGCCGACCGACGGGCACTGCCGGCGCGCCCAGCTTTCGGGGCTGCTCTTTGCCGCCGGCACGTTCGAGATCGCCTCGGGCGGGCAGTACACGGTGCGGGTCAGCTCGCGGCTGCCGGCCGTGGCTCGCTCGGTGCTCCTCCTGCTGCATACGATGGGCGCTCACGCCGAGCTGCGCACCGCCGACACGCCACCGGCCGGATTGCGCTACGAGGTCGTGCTGGCCGACGATCCGCGCCACCTGCAGGTCTTGAACGAGGCCGGCGTGCTGTCCGACTCGTTCCAGGTGCGGATCGGCGTGCCGGCCCGCATCGTAGCTCGCCACTGCTGCCAGGTGGCCTTGTACGCGGCGCCTTCCTGGGCTGCGGCTCCATCTCGCCGCCGGGATCGGCGGTGCACGCCGAGTTCACCTTCGAGTCCTCTGAGCTCGCCGACGAGTGTCGCGGCCTGCTGGCCCGGCTGGGCCTCGAGTTTCACGTCGCGCTGCGCGACCGCAACGCCGCCTGCTACACCAAACGCGGCGAGACCGCGGCCGACCTTCTGGCCGTGCTGGGAGCCCACAGCGCCCGGCTCACCTGGAGGAGCACCTCGTCTTCGGCGAGGTGCGCGGCCGCGCCAACCGCCTGGCCAACTGCGACCAGGCCAACGCCGGTCGCGCGGCGACGGCGGCGCTGCGTCAGACCGAGACCATCCGGCGTCTGATGAGTGACGACGCCTGGGCGGCGGTGCCGCAGGCCCTGCGCGATGCCGCCGCGCTGCGCCTTCGCCACCCCTACCTCAGCCTCGCCGAGCTGGCCGCCAAGGCCCGGCCGCCGCTCTCCAAGTCGGCCCTGAATCACCGGTTGCGGCGCCTCGAAGCGCTGGCCACCGAGCAGGAGGTCGCCGGCAGGTGAGCGTCTGACCGACGTTTGGCCGGGCGACTGGGGACGGCATATTCGTTAGGCAAGGCCGCGGCCGGGTCGCGCCGGCGCGGCGCTCGGCGGCGATGGGCGGCGATGGGTGGTCTCGTGACGCGCGGGAGCGAGGCGACGGCGCCTCGGTGGCGTCGGGCGGCTCGGCCCGGGTCGCTCTGGTAAGCTTTCCCCTAGGAAACCGACGTGGAGGAGCAGCATGACTCTGAAGGTAGGCATCAACGGGTTCGGCAGGATCGGTCGCCTCTACGTGCGCGCCGTCGCCAAGACGGGCGCCGACCTCGACATCGTGGCCATCAACGACCTCATGGACGGCGCCACCATGCGCCATCTGTTCAAGTACGATTCCGTACACGGCGTCTGGCCCGGCGAGGTCGAGTTCTCAGACGGTGCGCTCGTGATCGACGGCAAGGCGATCAAGGTCTTGAGCGAGACCGACCCCGCCAAGCTGCCCTGGCAGGCCCTCGGGGTCGACGTCGCGGTCGAATCGACGGGCCGCTTCACCAAGCGCGAAGCCGCCGCGGCGCATCTCACGGCAGGCGCCAAGAAGGTCGTGATCTCCGCTCCGGCCGGCGATGCCGACGTGACCATCGTGCTCGGCGTCAACGACGCCATGTACGACAAGGCCAGCCACGACGTCATCTCCAACGCGAGCTGCACGACCAACTGCCTGGCCCCCATGGTCAAGGTGCTCGACGACGAGTTCGGCGTCGAGAAGGGCTTCATGAACACCATCCACTCCTACACCAACGACCAGAAGATCCTCGACTTTCCGCACAAGGACCTGCGCCGGGCGCGCGCGGGGGCGCTCTCGATCATCCCGACCACGACCGGAGCGGCGCGCGCCGTGGGCCTGGTGCTGCCACACCTCAAGGGCAAGCTCGACGGCTTCTCGCTGCGCGTGCCGACGCCCGACGGCTCGTGCACCGATCTCACGGTCGTGGTCAAGCGCGACGTCACCGCCGACGAGGTCAACGCGGCTCTCAAGAGGGCGGCCGCCGGGCCGATGAAGGGCATCCTGGAGTTCTGCGAAGACCCGATCGTCTCTCACGACGTCGTGGGCAACCCGGCCTCTTCGATCATCGACGCCGCCCTCACCATGGCCAGCGGTCGCCTGGTCAAGGTCGTGTCGTGGTACGACAACGAGTGGGGCTACACCTGCCGCCTGGTCGATCTCACCGCGCTCGTCCTGTAGGCCGGCCCGGCGACGCTCAAGGAGGGCCCATGGCCAAACGAGCTCTGACCGACTACCCGGTCGACGGGCGCCGCGTCTTCGTGCGCGTCGACTTCAACGTCCCGCTCACCGACGGGGCGGTGGCCGACGACACCCGCATCCGGGCCGCGCTGCCCACCATCGAGTACCTTCTCGACCACGGCTGCGCGGTGGTGCTCGCAAGCCACCTCGGCCGGCCCAAGGGGCAGGTCGTGCCGGCGCTGCGTCTCGACCCGATCGCCGCCCGGCTGTCCGAGCTTCTCGGGCGGCCGGTCGAGAAGGTCGACGACTGCGTCGGTCCCGATGTCGTCAGGGCGGCCGGGGCGCTCGCTCCCGGCGGTCTGCTGCTGCTCGAAAACCTGCGCTTCCATGCCGAGGAGACAGCCAACGACGCGGGTTTTGCCGGGGAGCTCGCGGGGCTCGCCGAGGTGTATGTGAACGACGCTTTCGGCACCGCCCACCGGGCACACGCCTCGACCGTCGGCGTACCGCGCGTCCTGCCGGGCGTGGCCGGTCTGCTCATGGCCCGCGAGCTCGAGATCCTCGGCCGCCTGCTCGCCGACCCGCGGCGGCCGTTCATCGTGTTGCTCGGCGGCGCCAAGGTCTCCGACAAGATCGGCGTCATCGAGAAGATGCTGACCATCGCCGACGCCATCCTCGTGGGCGGTGCGATGTGCTTTCCGCTGCTTTCGGCCAAGGGCCTCGAAGTGGGTCGCTCCAAAGTCGAGGACGGACTCTCCGACGTCGCCGCCCGCCTGCTCTCGGCGGCCGCGTCGTCGCCGTGCGACTTCGTGCTGCCGACCGACATCGTGGTCGCCGCCGAACCCGCCGCCGCGGCCGCCCGACGGGTGGTCGCGGCGAACGACATCCCGGCCGCCGAGATGGGGCTCGACATCGGACCTGCCACCGCGACTGGCTTCGCCGAGCGCCTGCGCGTCGCCGGCACCGTCTTCTGGAACGGTCCCATGGGCCTGTTCGAGGTGGCCGAGTTCGCCGCCGGCACACGCACGGTGGGCGAGGCGGTGGCCTCGTGCTCCGGCGTGAGCGTGGTCGGCGGCGGCGACACCGTGAGCGCCGTGCGCGCCTTTGGGCTTGAAGGCCGCATCACCCACGTCTCGACCGGCGGCGGCGCTTCGATGGAATTCCTCGAGGGCCGCGAACTGCCCGGCGTCGAGGCCCTGCTCGACGCCTGAGAAGACCCAGTCCACGTGGCAGCCCGCCGGCGAGCGCCCGAGGGCGCCGGAAGGAGACCGAGACGATGAGGAGAGCGAGACGATGACCTTCGCGCGCAGGCCGCTCATGGCCGGAAACTGGAAGATGTACAAAACGCAGGCCCAAACCGTCGCCTACGCTCGCGCCTTCGCACCGCTCGTGACCGGCGTCGACGATCGCGACATCCTGCTTTGCGCTCCGTTCACCGACCTCTCGGCGCTGGCCGCCGAGACCGGCGACACGAGCATCATGGTGGGCGCGCAGACTATGCACTACGCGGCCGAGGGCGCCTTCACGGGCGAAGTCTCGGCCGCCATGCTCACCGAGGCCGGCGTCGACGCTGTCGTGCTCGGCCACTCGGAGCGCCGGCAGTACTTCGCCGAGACGGACGCGGCGCTTGCCCAGAAGGTTCGCGTGGCGCTCGACCAGGGCCTCTTGGCGGTCCTGTGCTGTGGCGAGACCGACGACGAGCGCGTCGCCGGCCACACCGAAGACAAGATCGGTCGCCAGATCGAGGAGGATCTCGCGCAAGTCACCGCCGACGAGCTCAAGCTGCTGGCCATCGCCTACGAACCGATCTGGGCGATCGGCACGGGCAAGACGGCCACTCCCGAGATGGCTCAGGAGACGGTGGCCTTCGTGCGCTCGCGGGTGCGGGCGAATCTCGGCGCCGCGGCCGACAATGTGCGCATCCTGTACGGCGGCAGCGTCAAGGCGGCCAACATCGACGAGCTCATGGCGCAGCCCGACATCGACGGCGTGCTGGTCGGCGGGGCGAGCCTCGAACCGGCCGAGTTCGCCCGCATCGTGAAGTTCGTGACACCCGCGTGAGCGAGCCGGTCGGGCACGATGATGCCGCCGAGAGGGCGGCGTCCGTTCCGGACGCCGCCCTCTCTCCGACGGGTCGCACGTACCGCCCCGTCGTCCTCATGATCCTCGACGGCTGGGGTTACGCCCAGCCGGGGCCGGGCAACGCGGTCGAGCTCGCCGATACGCCGGTGTTCGACCGGTTGTGGGCGACGTGCCCGCACGGCACGCTGGGGGCCTCGGGCGGCGCCGTCGGGCTACCCGAGGGCCAGATGGGCAACTCCGAGGTCGGTCACCTGAACATCGGTGCCGGCCGTGTCGTCTACCAGGACCTGACGCGCATCACCAAGGCCATCGCCGACGGCGACTTCTTCACCAATCCGGTGCTCAAGGAGGCCTTCGGCAAGGCCCGCGAGCGCGGCGTGGCGTGCCATCTGCTCGGGCTCGTCTCCGACGGCGGCGTGCACGCGGACATGGGCCACCTCAAGGCGTGCATCGAGATGGCGCGCCGCGAAGGGCTATCCGACCTCGTCGTGCACGCCTTCCTCGATGGGCGCGATACGCCGCCGCACAGCTCGGCCGGGTACCTGGCCGAGATCGAAGACCACCTGCACGACGTGGGCGTGGGGCGCTTCGGCACCATCGTCGGACGCTACTACGCCATGGACCGCGACACGCGCTGGGATCGTGTCAAGCTCGCCTACGATGCCCTCGTCTACGGTCGTGGCGAGCGCGCGCCCGACGCTCAGGCGGCCGTGGCGAACGCCTACGAGCGTGGCGAGACCGACGAGTTCGTGCGGCCCACAATCGTGGGCGACCCCGCGGCCCATCGCGTGCGCGACGGCGACGTCTGCCTGTTTTTCAACTTCCGCCCCGACCGCGCCCGCGAGCTGACCCGCGCCTTCTACGAGGAGTCGTTTGCCGAGTTCGATCGCGGCCCGCAGGCGCCGCGGGTGGCCTTCTTCACGATGACCCAATACAGCAAGGAGTTCCCCTTGCCGGTCGCCTTCGCACCGCAACGGGTCGAGCACGTGCTGGCAACGGTCCTGGCGGAGCGCGGCCTGCGCCAGCTTCACATCGCCGAGACCGAGAAGTACGCCCACGTGACCTTCTTTTTCAACGGTGGTGTCGAGCGCGAGGTGGCGGGGGAGACGCGCGTCCTGATCCCCAGCCCGCGCGACGTCGCCACCTACGACCTGAAGCCCCAGATGAGCGCCTACGAGCTCACCGACGAGCTGACCCGCCGCCTCGACTCGGACGAGTTCGACTTCGTCGTGGTGAACTACGCCAACGCCGACATGGTGGGCCATTCGGGTGTGCTGGCGGCGGCGATGACCGCCGTGGAGGCCGTCGACACGTGCGTGGGCCGCGTGGTCGAGCACGTGCGCGCCCGCGGTGGCGTCTGCCTGATCACGGCCGACCACGGCAACTCCGATCACATGATCGATCCCGACGGTGGCCCGAACACCGCCCACAGCACCAATCCCGTGCCCTTCGTCGCCACGCTCGACGGCGCCGTCCTGCGCGACGGCGGCATCCTGGCCGACATCGCGCCGACCGTCCTCGACCTGCTCGGCGTACCGACGCCGCCGGAGATGACCGGCCGGGACCTGTTGCGCGGCGAGCGTGCGTCAAGCTCGGCGATGCAGGGCGCGAGCGTCTGATGCCGGCGGCGTCGCGGCGCCCCGGGGACGCGCCGTCTCGGATGGGCGCACGCCCCTGTTGCATAAGCGACTATGGATTATTATGGTTGAGCGTGTGCCGTCAGGTCGCACGGTTACGGCAAACGAAGGAGTCCCTCTCGTGCTGAATGCGTTTCTCATCGTCCTTCAACTCTGCGTCTGCGTGTTGCTGGTCATCCTCGTGTTGCTGCACTCCGGCAAGGACGCCGGCATGAGCAGCGTGACCGGCTTCTCGTTCGCGGCCCAGGCGAGCGTCATGGAGCGCAATCTGACGCGCTACACGATCGCCACGGCGGTGGTGCTCTTCATCAACACGTTCGTCCTGGTCTGGCGTCTTCAGTAAACCGCCGCACACGAGGCGGTTTTCGGGCCTGCTGGGCGGCTCGGCAGGACCGTGGTAAGGTGTCACGAAGAACACGTCGGCACGGTGTTCGACCGCGAAAGGGGGTCGTGTCTATTGCCGAACGTGCGGGAGCGAACCGGCGGCCTGCATGCCGCAGCCGGTGAGCGCCAGGGAGCCCGCACCAGATTCGTCCGTTTTCCGTGTGATCAAAGGAGGTCACCTTGAAGAACCTCAGGATGAGGTCACGGGGGGCGCTGATCGCAGCAATCCTGCTGGTCGCGCTCGCCCTCGTCCTTTCTGCCTGCGGCAGCAGCAGTGGTAGTAGCAGCAGCTCAACCACCGCCGGCACGCCCGTCCAGGGCGGCACCTACAACTTCCCGCTGCAGGCGGAGCCGGTCAACATCGAACCGCTGAACGCTCAGGAGTCCGAGGGTGTCCAGGTCGCACATCAGATCTTCTGGGGACTCGTGCGCTACCAGGAGCAGCCCGACGGCTCTGTCGGCATCGTGCCGTGCGGCGCGCTCAGCTGGACATCCAACGCCAACGCGACGGTGTGGACGTTCAAGCTGAACCCCAAAATGACGTTCGGCCCGCCCGTCAATCGCGGTGTCACTGCGGCCGACTACGTCTACTCGTGGAACCGGGCGACCAACCCGGCCAACGGCTCGGTGGTGTCCTACATCCTGTCGCCGGTCGTCGGCTCCGACGACTCGGGCTACGCCAAGAACGGCCTGACCGGCGTCAAGGCGCTCGACAAGTACACGCTGCAGGTCACCCTGCGCTACCCGTTCGCCGAGTTCCCCATGACGCTGGGCCACACGGTGGCCGCGCCGGTGCCGAGCGAGTACATCCAGGCTCACGGCAAGACCAACACCGCCCAGAACCAGTACTTCGATAACCATCCGGTCGGCACCGGGCCCTACATGCTGCAGAGCTGGGTGCACAACACCAGCGTCACCCTGGTCAAGAACCCGAACTTCTGGGATCCCAAGAACGCCGGGTACATCGACACGATCAACATGCCGATCTACCAGGGCCAGAGCGGCAGCAACACCGAGTGGCTCGACTTCCAGGCCGGCAAGCTCGACTACAGCGTGGTGCCGCCCGGCAGCGTGGCTTCGTCCACGACGGCCGCCAAGAACAGCGGCGGCAAGTGGACGGCCAAGAAGTACCCGAGCCTGGCCGTGTACTTCATCGGCATCAACCAGAAGAGCTCGGTCGTGGGCGGCGCCAAGAACCTGCCGCTGCGCCAGGCGCTGTACTACTCGACCAACGCTCAGGCCATCATCAACGTCGTCAACGAGGGTGTCGGGCTGCCGGCCACCGGCTACATCCCGGTCGGCATCCCGGGCTATCTGCCCAACCAGAGCCCGTACACCTATAACGTGGCCAAGGCCCAGGCGCTCATGAAGCAGATCGGCACCGTGCCGACCCTGAACTACTGGTTCAATACCGACCCCGGCCACGAGAAGATCGCCGAGGCGCTGCAGTCGGGCTGGCAGGCGATCGGCATCAAGACGACACTGCAGAACTTCGAGTGGGGCACTTTCCTGTCCAAGCTGCAGGGCGGCTCACAGGAGCTGTTCCGCATGGGCTGGATCGCCGACTACCCGTCGATGGACGACTTCCTCTACCCGCTGTTCCAGTCGCAGCAGGCACGCACGGGGAGCTACACGTTCTACGACAACCCGCAGTTCGATGCCCTTCTCCAGCAGGCGCGCTCGACCCTCGACACCACGCAGCGTCACGCGCTGTACGCGCAGGCCGAGAAGATGGCCCTCACCGACATCCCGGCCATCCCGCTGTACTACTACCAGGACTACCGCTTGACCAACAACCGCATCGCCGGCTTTAGCCTCAACGCGATGGGCTTGGTCGACATGTGGAAGCTCTGGGCGACCAAGTAGGCCCGCTGTTTGCGCAGGCGAGCTTGACCGCGTAGACTGACCACCGCGCGAGGCGGTTTGCCGCTGGAAACAGCGGCAAACCGCCTCGCCGCCAGCGATGCGGACGCGAGCGCCCGTGCCAGATCCGACTTCGACGACTGCGACAGGGTGAGGCCCCACTTCCAGCGATGATCTCGTACATCATCAGGCGACTGCTGCAACTGGTACTTGTGCTTATCGGGGTGACGATCTTCACCTTCATCATCCTGTTCCTCGTGCCCGGCAACCCAGCGCTCCTGCAGGCCGGACGCAACCCGACCCCCGAGCGCATCGCCTACATCAAGCACAACATGGGCATCGACAAGCCGATCTACGTGCAATACGAGCGGTTCGTCGATCGTCTCGTCCACGGCAACCTGGGGACGTCGTTCGCGACCGATCGTCCCGTGCGCAGCATGATCGCACAGAACGTCGGCAATACGGCGCAGCTAGCCTTCGCCGCTGTGCTCATCGAGCTGCTGGGGATACCCTTGGGGATCTTCTCCGCCCTGCGTCAGTACACATTCTGGGACACGGCGCTGACGACGACCTTCCTGATCATCTGGGGCATCCCCGTGTTCGTGCTCGGTCTGTTCGTTCTGTGGTTCTTCACTCTCAAGGTCCCGCTGGGGCTGCCCACGAGCCCGACCGGGCACAACTTTCTGCTGGTCTTCCCGACCTCCTTGACGAGTCTCGAGGCGCTGATCCTGCCGGCGATCACACTCGGCGTCCTCGAGGTCGCCTACATCTCGTACATGCAACGCGCGTCGATGCTCGAGGTGATCCGCTCCGACTACATCCGCACGGCCAGAGCCAAGGGCCTCTCGGAACGCAGCGTCGTCATGCGGCATGCGCTCAAGAACGCCGTGATCCCCGTGATGACTATCGCCGGCATCGATCTCGGCGCACTGCTCGGCGGCGCCATCATCACCGAGACTGTCTTCAACCGACCGGGCCTCGGGTTGATGATCTACCAGGCCATCGGCGCCCGCGATCTGCCCGTCGTGGCCGGCGGCGTCCTCTTTGCGACCATGGTCTACGTGTTCGCCAATCTGTTCGTCGACATCGGGTACGCGTTCGTCGACCCCCGCATCCGCTTCGAAGACTGAGGGGGAGATGGGCGACCTGTACGAACCGCGCATCCAGGCCGAGGAACAGGCTGACGCCCTGGCCGAGACCCAGGCGCTGGCCGGTCAGCGCCAGCAAGAGGTCGTGGTCGGCGGCGCTCTCCCCGGGGAGATGCTCACCGGGCAGCCGCTCGGCCTCTGGGCCGACGCGTGGCGGCGTCTCAAACGCAACAAGCTGGCGGTGATTGGTCTGGGCATCATCATCGTCTTCCTCGTGGTCGGCCTTCTCGAGGTCATCTTCAACCTGACCGGCTGGCACGGCGGCTATCTCGCGCCGTACAACCCCAACGCGGTGAACTATGCGCTCACACCTACCGGTCATGGCCTGCCGCCGTCGTGGGCCCACCTCTTCGGGACCGATGAGCTCGGTCGCGACATGTTCTCGCGAACGCTCGTGGCCACACGGATCTCGCTGCTCGTCGGCGTGATCGCCGTGTCGATCGCCTTGGCGATCGGCCTGACGCTCGGCCCGGTGTCGGGCTACTACGGCGGCTGGGTCGACTCGTTGATCATGCGGCTGGCCGACATCTTTTTCGCTTACCCCTACATCCTGTTCGTGCTGCTCATCATGACGGTGCTCGGTCCCGGATTCGTCAACGTCTTCCTGGCCATCGGCATTCTTGGTTGGGCGAGCTTCGCACGGCTGAACCGAGGGTCGGTCCTGTCGGTCAAGTCCATGGAGTTCGTCGAGGCCGCGCGGGCTCAAGGAGCGAGTGACCTGCGCGTCATCTTCCGGCACGTCCTGCCGAACACCATGGCGCCCGTGTACGTCGCGACGGCCATGGCCGTCGGCGGCGCCATCGTGACCGAGGCGGCGCTGAGCTTCCTGGGCATCGGCATCCAACCGCCCAACGCGAGCTGGGGCAGCATGATCGCCGACAACGAGGGGGCGCTGTTCAACGGCACCTGGTGGACGCTCGTCTTTCCGTGCGCGGCGCTGGTGATCACCGTGTTCGGCTTCATTTCGTTCGGCAACGGCTTGCGCGACGCCACCGACCCGAAGCTCAAGGAATAGTCGTGGCCGAACTTCTCCTCGACGTCAATGGTCTGTCGACGCACTTTTTCACGCACGCCGGCGTGGTCAAGGCCGTCAATGGTGTGAGCTTCAGCCTCGAGCGCGGCAGGACGCTCGGTATCGTGGGCGAATCCGGTTCGGGCAAGACCGTGGCCGCCCTGTCGGTCATGCGGCTCATCCCCGACCCGCCGGGCAAGGTCGTGTCGGGCGCCATCAACTTCAAGGGCAACGACCTGCTTGCCTTGAGCGACGACGAGGTCCGCCAGATACGGGGCAACGACATCGCGATGATCTTCCAGGACCCGATGACGAGCCTGAACCCGGTCTTCAGGGTCGGCACGCAGATCGCCGAGACGATCGTGCAGCATCGGGGCGTGAGCAAGACCGAGGCCTGGAAGCTCGCCGTCGAGCTCCTCGACAAGGTCGGGATCCCCGACGCCAAGGCCCGCGTCAGGCAGTACCCGTTCGAGTTCTCGGGCGGCATGAGGCAGCGCGCCATGATCGCCATGGCGATCTCGTGCAACCCGGACATCCTCATCGCCGACGAGCCCACGACGGCGCTCGACGTCACGATCCAGGCGCAGATCATCGATGTCGTCAGCGAGATGCAGGCCCAATACAACTCGGGCGTGCTGATCATCACGCACGACTTGGGCGTGGTCGCCCAGATCGCCGACGAAGTGATGGTCATGTACGGTGGGCGGACCGTCGAGTTCGGCCCCGTCGACGAGATCTTCTACAATCCCCATCAGCCCTACACTTGGGGGCTCCTCGGCTCGCTGCCGCGCCTCGACGAAACGAGCAAGCAGCGGCTGACGCCGATCAAGGGCCAGCCCCCCAATCTGTTGCTGCTACCCGAGGGGTGCCCGTTCTCGGGACGGTGCCCCTACGAGATGCCAGTGTGCTCCGGCGAATTCCCCGCGCTCGAGATGGTCGGGCCCGATCACGGCATCCATTGCTGGATCCCGAGCGCGCGGCGCCAGGAGATTCGCGCCGACCTGCCGAGGTTCACGAAAGGCGGCGCCGCGTGAGCATCCTCGAGGTCAGCGATCTCAAGAAGCACTTCCCGATCAAGACCGGCATTCTCAAGCGCACCACCGGATACGTCTACGCCGTCGACGGCGTTTCCTTCGACCTCGAGGAGGGCAAGACTCTTGGCCTCGTGGGCGAGAGCGGCTGTGGCAAGTCGACCGCGGCGCGCGTCCTCCTGCGTCTGCTGCCGGCGTCCGGCGGCCGCGTCGTCTATGACGGCGTCGACGTCATGGCGGCGTCGCGCATCGACCTTGCAGCGCCTGCGGCGCGACATGCAGATCATCTTCCAGGACCCCTATGCGTCGCTAAACCCGCGCATGAAGGTGAAGGGCATTATCGGCGAGCCGCTGCGTATCCACGACATCGGCACCGAGGCCGAACGCCGCCGCCGTGTGCTCGACTTGCTCGAGACGGTCGGGCTCACCGCGGAGCACGCCGAGCGCTATCCGCACGAGTTCTCCGGCGGTCAGCGGCAGCGCATCGGCGTCGCTCGGGCGCTGGCTCTCAACCCGCGCCTCATCATCTGCGACGAGCCGGTGAGTGCGCTCGACGTCTCGATCCAGGCGCAGATCATCAATCTGCTCGAGGACCTTCAGGGCGACCTGAGGCTCACGTACCTGTTCATCGCCCACGACCTGTCGGTCGTGAAGCACATCTCCGATCGCATCGCCGTCATGTACCTCGGCAACATCGTCGAGATCGCGGACAGCTCGGTCCTGTACGTCACGCCCCAGCACCCCTATACCGAGGCGCTGCTCTCTGCCGTGCCGATACCCGACCCGGTCACCGAGCGGTCGCGCCGGCGCATCATCCTTGAGGGAGACGTTCCGAGCCCCGCCCGGCCACCGTCCGGGCTGCGTGTTCCACCCGCGCTGCCCGCGCATGCAGCCGGACCCGTGCAGCGTGACGATGCCGATCCTCGAGAGCACCGGCGACGCCGGCGAAAATCATCTGGTCGCCTGCCATTTCGCCACACGCTACGGATCCGGCAGCGCCGGCGTCGCCGGCGCGGTGCGGCCGGCGAAACCGCTTCCTGCTTGACCCCCCAGGCGCGGCTGTCGACCATGAAGGTGTTCGCATCGAGTCGGCGACGCCTTTTGCTCGCATCGAGCCTGCTTGGTGTGCTGGTGCTGCTGGCTCTGGCGGCCGGGCTCGGCGGATGCGGCGGCGCTGCGACACCGGCGGCCTCGGCGTCGTCCGACGGCGGCGACGCCGTGGTGGCGCGCGTCGATGGCGCCCCCATCCTGAGTCACGAGGTCGCCGAGACGATCGCCACGTCGCGGATTACCGGCGCGGCTCTCACCAGGCCGCAGGCCATCGACGCCATGATCAAACGCCGGCTGGTCGAGGCCGACGCCCGCAAGCTCGGTGTGGTTGTGTCGGGCGCCCAGGTACAAGCCCGTTTCGATCATGTGGCGCAGTCGGTCGGCGGACAGCAGACCCTGAGCGAGGATCTCGGTCAAGTCGGTCTTACCGTCACCGCCTATCGAGCGCAGCTCGCCGGCGCGCTGCTGGCTGAGAGCGTCGCCGACGTGCGGTTCGCCGGCATCACGGCATCGATGTCGCAGGCCAGGTCCTACTATCGAGCCCACCTGGGCGAGTTCACCGTGCCCGCCACGGTCGACGTCGCCGACATCGTGGTCAAGACCGAGCCGATGGCACAGGCCGTTAAACGCCGCCTGAGCCAGGGGTATTCGTTCGCCGTCACTGCGGGTCAGTACTCGGACGACCCCGAGAGCAAACAGAACGGCGGCAAGTTGGGCTGGGTAGAGGTCGATTCACTCCCGGCCGATCTCGCCGGCGCTCTCCGGAGCACGGCGGTCGGG
Organism: uncultured Actinomycetes bacterium; assembly: GCA_963845355.1. Taxonomy (GTDB): domain Bacteria; phylum Actinomycetota; class Thermoleophilia; order UBA2241; family UBA2241; genus Bog-752. The sequence continues at coordinate 19,533 of CAWJRV010000024.1, read as the reverse complement.
CACGTCACCCTTCCAGAGCAGGCGATCGGCGGCTGGCACATCCTCAAGCTGTACGGTCGAAGGGCGCAGCGCGTCTACCCGTTCTCGAAGGTGAGGGTCGCCGTGCTCGCCGAGCTCACGCGCGAGGCGCGCGGCGACGCGCTCGCCCGGCAGCTGACCCAGGAGCGCGCTCACGCTCACGTCGTCATCGTGTCCTGAGGCCGCGCGACGGCAGCGGCGCGCGCGTGCCGGACGCGCCGCCGCCGCGCCGCGCTATACTGGGCCTCGACAGTCACCTCCCGGAGTCGCCGCGCCATGAAGAACGCCCTCACGCTGCTGGTGGTCTGCGCAGTGCTCATCCTGATCATGGGTGTCGCGAGTCACGCCGCCCGGGTCGACGTGAGCTACGTCGCCGGCACCTGGCACCGGGTGTCGTTGCTGGCCGTGGCGGCCGTCGTGGCGGCACTGCTGCTGGTCGTCGGCGTGCTGTCGGCGGTGATCGCCGGTGTCGGTGCGGGCCGCGACCGTCGGGCGCTCCAAGAGGAGCTCCAGCGCACGTATGTCCGCCTGCGCGCGGCCGAGGCCGCGTCGCCGCAGCAGCCGGCCGATTCGCCCACGGGGCGGGCCGAACCACAGGCTCAGGCGACCGTCGGTCCGACCCGGCCCGAGGCCGGCGCACCCAGCGGCCCGTCCTGATCGCGACTCCTCCGTCTGCCGGCGCCTGTAGGATGGGGCGGTGATGAGAGAGCAGAGTTGGCAGATCGGACCGTGCGACCTGCGCGTCGCCGCGCTGCTTGCCGACGAGCTCCAGATCGGCCGGCTCGCCGCGGAGATCCTGGCGCGGCGAGGGTTCACCGACCCGGCCGCCGCGCATGAGTTCCTGCACCCCGACTTTCGTGTCCACAGCCCGTATCTGCTCGACGGCATGGCCGAGGCGCGCAAGCGCATCGATCGCGCCTTGGGCAGCGGCGAAACGATCGCCGTCTACGGCGACTACGACGCCGACGGCATCACCGCCACGTTCCTGCTCAGCGAGTTCCTGCGCGTCGACATGGGTGCCGACGTGGTCTGGCGCCTGCCCAACCGCTTCGCCGACGGCTACGGCATCTCGGCCGACGCGCTCGACGAGCTCGCCGCGGCCGGCGCCGGCCTGGTCATTACCGTCGACTGTGGCATCGGCGCGCACGCCGAGGTCGTCCACGCGAGGGAGATCGGCCTCGACGTGATCGTCACCGACCATCACGAGCCCATCGGGCGTTTGCCCGAGGGCATCGTCGTGAACCCCAAGCTGGGCCGCTATCCGTGCCCCCACCTGGCCGGCGTCGGGGTCGCTCTCAAGCTGGCCCACGCCCTGCTCCAGGACCGTCAGGACGACCGCGTCGAACTGCCGCTCGCGCTGCGTCCGTACCTCGACGTGGTGGCGGTCGGCACCGTCGCCGACGTCGTGCCGCTGCTCGACGAGAACCGCGGCCTGGTAGCGATGGGCATCGGTCGCCTGCGCAGCGCACCGCGGCCCGGTCTCGCCGCCCTGCTCGAGATAAGCGAGACACGCCCTGACGATGTCGACGCGGCGACCATCGGCTTTCGGCTGGCGCCGCGACTGAACGCCGCCGGACGCCTCGACGACGCCGCCCAGGCGGTCGAGCTCCTCGGGGCGCCCGATCGCGCCGCGGCCCTTCCGCTCGCCCAGCGTCTTGGGCAGCTCAACGCCGAACGCCAGGAGATCGAGGCGGTCATGTTGCGTGAGGCCCTTGCGCGTTTGACCGATCCACTGCCGGGAGCGATCGTGCTGTCGTCTCCCGACTGGCACGAGGGCGTGGTCGGCATCGTGGCGTCGCGTGTGGTCGATCAGACCGGCCGACCCACCATCCTGCTGAGCGAGACCGACGGCATCGCCAAGGGTTCGGGCCGCAGCACCCCGGCGTTCGACCTGCTGGCCGGCGTCGCCGCCTGCTCCGATCGGCTGCTGGGCTTCGGCGGCCATCGGGCCGCCTGTGGCCTGCGACTCAAGGCCGACGATGTCGCGGGCTTCGCCGAGGCGCTCGCCGGCTATGCCGGCGAGCGCCTCGGCGAAGCCGATTTTCGCAGCCTCATCACCGTCGAGGCGGTCGCCGCCGGCGACGAGCTGACGCTGGGCCTCACCGACGAGCTCGACCTCTTCGCCCCGCACGGGTTCGGCAATCCGCGGCCGCTGCTTCTCCTTCATGGAGCCGAGATCGGCGCCTGCCGGCTCACGCGCAACCGGCGACACATGCAATGCGACGTGCGCCTGAACGGCGTGACGGCGCCGGGTGTGCGGTTCGGCTTCTCGGCCGTCTCCGAGCTGCGGCCGGGCATGCGGTACGACGTGCCGCTGGCCTACGTGAAGAACTCGTTCAACGGCATGGTCAGGCCGCAAGCGCTCGTGAAGGGGGCGTTCGAGCTTGCGCCGCCCGACCGTCGACCTGTGCGCGGGCGAGTGCGTGGTCGGCTGTCCGCAGCGCGTCTCGGGCGAGGAGTTCTGGGACGCGCTCGCCGAGGCCGATCTGCCGGGCGCGACGCTGACCGACGGAGCAGCCACGGTCGCCGCGCTGCGCCGCGAGCGACGCCTGTTCGACTCCCGCCGCCGCTCGGTCGAGGCGGCGCTCGCCTCCCTCGTGCGCGGCCGGCGGCCGGCTGCTGGTGCTCGTGGCCGACGTCGCCCGCCGCCGGCCGCTGCTCACGCGCGACGCCTACCTTCCCGGGGCTCGGGCGCGCGGCCTCTACCTGAACGGCGCCTGCGCCGTGTCGCGCCTCGGCCTGGCCGTGTGCGGCGACGGGGTCGGCGCCGAGCCCGACACGGTCACGGCCGGCGCGGTGACGGCCGCCGCTAATCCCCAGCTCGTGGCCGCCTTCGACCACGTCGTCTTCCTGGATCCGCCGTTCGACGGCGGCCTGTTCGGCGAGATCCTGCTGGCGGCGGCCCCGCAGGCCGTGTCCACTTCGCTCTGGGGCGAGCCTGAGGTACACTTCACGAAGGCCGTGATCGCCGTCGACTACGATCTCGACGCGGTCTGCCGGCGCGCTGTATCGCGCGCTCGCCGCCGGCAACGGCGCGGCATGAGCCGGTCTCGATGCCGACCTGCTCGGCCGGCCCGGCTTCCTCGCGAAGCTGCCGACGCTGGCGGCCGCCTGGAGCACGCTGTCCGAGGCCGGTTTGCTGGCCGAAGACGGCGGCAAGAACGAAGTGAGAAAGACACAGGGCAAGATCGACCTGACGGTCTCCGCGACCTACCGACGATGGCACGGACTATTTCAGACGACGACGTTTCTCAGACACTGCCTGAGCATCCGCCCGGCACGCTCCCCGAGTCGCTGACCCATGTCGCCGAGCAGTAGCGCGCGCTGCTCGAGCGCCTCCTGCGGCCGTCGGCGCTACAACCCCGACGCCGACGCGGAGCTCATCACGCGCGCCTTCGTAGCGGCCTGCTGCACGGCGGGCAGAGCCGCAAGAGCGGCGAGGCCTTCATCCATCACCCCGTCGGCACGGCCCTGAACTGCGCCGAGCTGCAGCTGGACTCGGTCGACCATCGCCGCCGCCCTGCTGCACGACGTGGTCGAAGACACCGGCACGCCCGATCGAAGTCATCCGCGCCGAGTTCGGCGCCGAGATCGCCATGCTGGTCGACGGCGTCACCAAGCTGACCAAGATCAGCTTCACCTCGCAGGAAGAGGAGCAGGCCGAGAACTACCGCAAGATGATCGTCGCCATGGCCGAAGACATCCGCGTCATCCTGATCAAGCTCGCCGACCGCCTGCACAACATGCGCACGCTGTGCTACCTGGGCAAGCAGAAGCAGATCCAGAAGGCCAAGGAGACGCTCGAGATCTACGCGCCGCTGGCCCACCGGCTCGGCATCAACAACGTCAAGTGGCAGCTCGAGGACCTTGCCTTCTCGGCACTGCACCCGCGCAAGTACGCCGAGATCCAGCGCATGGTGTCGCAGCGCCGCGCCGACCGCGAGGATTACGTCGACGACGCGGCGCGCTTCCTCGCGACGAGCTCGGCGAAGGCCGGCATGAGCCCGAGATCACCGGCCGCGCCAAGCACTTCTACTCCATCTACGTCAAGATGAGCCGCCGCGGCAAGGAGTTCAACGAGATCTTCGACCTCACGGCGCTGCGCGTCCTGGTCGAGACGGTCAAGGACTGCTACGGCGCCATCGGCATCATCCACTCGGTCTGGAAGCCCATCCCCGGGCGCTTCAAGGACTACATCGCGATGCCCAAGTTCAACATGTACCAGTCGCTGCACACGACCGTCATCGGGCCGGGCGGCAAGCCGCTCGAGATCCAGATCCGCACGTTCGACATGCACCAGACCGCCGAGTTCGGCGTCGCCGCGCACTGGCTCTACAAGGAGAAGGGCGACGGCGACCGCCCGCCGACAAGCTCGCCTGGCTGCGCCAGATGATGGAGTGGCAGTCCGAGACGGCGGGCGACCCGCGCGAGTTCATGGACACGCTGCGCATCGACCTCTTCGAGGACGAGGTCTTCGTCTTCACGCCCAAGGGCGACGTCAAGAGCCTGCCGGCCGGCTCCACGCCGATCGACTTCGCCTACGCCGTGCACACCGACGTCGGCGCCACTGCGTGGGCGCCAAGGTCAACGGCCGCATCGTGCCGCTGCACACAAGCTGAACTCGGGCGACATCGTCGAGATCATCACCAGCGCTCGAGCCGCGGGCCGTCGCGCGACTGGCTGGGCGTCGTCACGACGCCGCGGGCCCGGCAGAAGATGCGCCAGTACTTCCGCCGCGAGCAGCGCGAAGACACCGAGCACTCGGGCCGCGACCTGCTGCAGGAGACGCTGCGTCGCGAGGGCCTGCCGGCGCAGAAGCTCCTCACGTCCAAGGTCTTCTCGCGGATCGTCAAGGACGTTGGCTACCAGAAGCCCGAAGACCTGTACGTCGCCCTCGGCTCCGGCCGCATCCCCGTGCGCGCCGTGGTCAACAAGGTCCTGCAGCGCAGCGGCGGCGAAAGGCCGCGGTGCCCGAGGTCGCCATGCTGCCCACCGAGTCCAGCGCCGCGAGCGCTGGCCAGCGCCGCGTCGAGCGAGTTCGGCATCGCCGTCGAGGGCATGCGCGACATCGTGGTGCGCATGGCCAAGTGCTGCAAGCCGATCCCCGGCGACGAGATCGTGGGCTACATCTCGCTGGGCAAGGGCGTCACCATCCATCGTGCCGAATGCAAGAACGCGCGCGCCCTGTTTCCAAGAACCCCGAGCGTTTCACGACCGTCAGCTGGGAGGGTCTGGGCGCGCAGGCCTTCCGGGTCGAGCTCCAGATCGAGGCGCTCGACCGCAACCACCTGCTCGAAGACGTGGCCCGCACGCTGTCCGACTCGGGCGTCAACATCGTTGGCGGGGCCGTGCAGACGCTGTCCGACGGCGTCGTGCGCGACCGCTTCACCCTGGAGGTCGGCGACGTCCGCCAGCTCGACAACATCATCGCCAACCTCAAAGCCATCGGCACCGTCTACGACGCCTATCGGGTGGTCTCCAGCTAGGGCGATCGGCGGATGGCCTGCACCGGGACCGGCAGGCGTCAGACGCTGCGTACGGTCACACACCCAACGCCGCCGACGGATACGCGCCCGACGCTGAGTGCGGTCACCCACTCGACGCCTCGACCGGTCCGACGCTCGACGACGGCGTGCCCGGCCTGATAGCGTAAGCCGCTCACCCGCGCACGGTAAGGATTGCATCATGGCCGACCATTTCGACGTCTTCATGCTGACTCTCGGGCCGCTCGGCGCGAACTGTTTCATCGTCGCCAGCGACGGACAGGCGCTCGTCATCGACCCCGGCGACGAGGCCGACACGCTGGCCGACGCCTTCGTCGAGATCGGAGCGCGCCCGCAGGCGATCCTCGTCACGCACGGCCACTTCGACCACTTCGGCGCCGTCGACGCACTGGCACGGCGTTTCGAGCTGCCCGTCTACGTGGGCGCCCCCGATGTCGACCAGCTCACCGAGCCGGCCAGCGGGCCGCTTGCCGGATTTCCCATCCAGGCGGTCTCGGTCGAGCCGCTGCTGCTCGACTCAGAGCAGCAGCTCGACCTCGTCGTGCCCGTGACCGCTCTCCCGACTCCGGGGCACTCGCGCGGTTCCTACACCTTCTTCATCGAGGGCCACCTGTTCTCGGGCGACCTGCTGTTCCAGGGCAGCGTGGGTCGCACCGACCTGCCCGGCGGCGATACCGACCAGCTCCTCAATTCCATCGCCGCTCTGGTGCGCCGCTTCCCGCCCGACACGCTGGTGCACTGCGGGCACGGGCCCGACACGTCGCTCGGCCGCGAGCTCGCGCTCAATCCGTTCCTTTCGCCGCTGCGCCACGATCCGGAGCATCGCTGGTGAGCGCCCCAAAGGCCCCGCGGGCCCCCAAAGGGACCTACGACCTGCTGCCGGCCGACGCCGAGCGGCGGGCCGACATCGTGGCCATCGTGGCCGACGTGTTCACCTCGTATGGCTTTCGCCAGATCGTCACTCCCGAGTTCGAGGAAACCGCGCTGTTCGCGCGGGGGGTCGGCGACGCGACCGATATCGTGCGCAAGGAGATGTACTCGTTTCCCGACCGCAGCGGGCGTGACCTGACGCTGCGACCCGAAGGCACCGCGCCGGTGTGTCGCGCGTACGTCGAGCACGGCATGTTCAAGCTCACCAAGCCCGTGAAGCTCTGGTACTACGCCCCGATGTTCCGGTACGAACGGCCACAGGCGGGGCGCTACCGCGAGCACTACCAGTTCGGCGCCGAAGCCCTGGGCTCAGACGACCCGCTGGTCGACGCCGAAGTGATCGCCATGCTCGGCCAGATCTACGACGAGCTCGAGATCGGCGACCTCACCCTGGCGGTGAACAGCATGGGCGACGCCCAGTGCAGGCCGGCCTACACGGAGCTGCTGCGCGCGTTTCTCGCGGCCCACACCGACGAGCTCTGCGGCGAGTGTCGCGAACGCACGACGACCAATCCGCTGCGCACGTTCGACTGCAAGGTCGAAAGTTGCCGCGCGGTGCTGGCCGGTGCGCCTCATCTGGTCGATCATCTCTGCGACCCCTGCCGACGCCATTTCGACACGGTGCTGGAGTTGCTGCGCAGGGTCGGCCTCGACCCGGTCCTCGACTTCAGGCTGGTGCGGGGTCTCGACTACTACACGCGCACCACGTTCGAATACCAGTCCAACTCGCTGGGCTTTGCGCAGAGCACGATTGGCGGCGGCGGGCGCTACGATGGTCTGGTCGAGCTGATCGGCGGACCGCCCACACCGGGGTTCGGGTTCGGCAGCGGCCTCGAGCGCGTCACGCTCGTCTCGGGGCTCGAAGAGCAAGAAGACGAGGGGCCGCTCGCCTACGTGGTGGCGTTCACCGACGACGCTCGGGCCGACGCGTTCGCGCTTACCCAGCACCTGCGTCGCGACCTGCTGATCGACGCCGAGTGCGATCTCGTCGCGCGCGGGGCCAAGGCTCAACTCAAGCAGGCCGGTCGCAGCGGCGCCGAGCTCGCCGTGCTGGTCGGCCTCGACGACGTCGCCGACGGCGAGGTGCGCGTGCGCGACTTGGACAACGGCGACGAAGAAGACGTGGCCGTCGACGAGCTCGGCGACTGGTTCGACGACTGGCTCGACGACGACGGCCTCGACGGCCACGGTCACCATCACGGCAACGGCAACGGCAATCCGCTGGGCGGCAACGGCGGGGGAGAGGCCTGATGCGCAGCGCCCTGCCGGGTGAGCTGCGGGCGGCCGACGTGGGTCGCGAGGTGAGCCTCGCCGGTTGGGTCGCCCGTCGTCGCGACCATGGCAACCTGATCTTCGTCGACCTGCGCGATCGCTCCGGCCTCGTGCAGCTCGTCTTCGACCCCCGTGTCGCGCCTCAGGCGCACCACTTCGCCGAAGCGCTCCGATCCGAGTACGTCGTGCGCGCGACCGGTGCGGTGGTCGCCCGTTCTCCCGAGACGGTCAACCCCGGTCTGCCGACCGGCGAGATCGAGGTGCGCGTGGGCGAGGCCGCCCTGCTGTCGGCGGCGCGCACGCCGCCGTTCGAGATCGAATCGGGCGAGGGGCACGAGGTCGACGAGATGCTGCGCCTCAAGTATCGCTACCTCGACATCCGCCGGGCGCCCATGCTGGCACGCCTCGAACTGCGTCACCGTGCCACGACGGCGGCTCGCGACTACCTCAACGCCAATCGCTTTCTCGAGATCGAGACACCGATGCTCACGCGCTCCTCGCCCGAGGGCGCCCGCGACTTCCTCGTGCCTTCGCGCCTGCAGCCCCACAGCTTCTACGCGCTGCCACAGTCGCCCCAGATGTTCAAGCAGATCCTCATGGTGGGCGGGGTCGACCGCTACTACCAGCTCGCGCGCTGCTTTCGCGACGAGGACCTGCGCGCCGACCGCCAGCCCGAGCACACCCAGATCGACGCCGAGATGTCGTTCATGACGGCCGCCGAGATCCGCGCCCTGCTCGAGGGGCTCATGGCGGCGATCTTCCAGGGCGTGGGGGAGGGGCCGCTCGAGCTGCCGCTGCCGACCCTCACCTATGACGAGGCGATGCTGCGCTACGGCTCCGACAAGCCCGATCTGCGTTACGGGCTCGAGATCGTCGAGCTGTCCGACCTGTTCGCCGAGAGCGGCTTTCAGGTGTTCCGCGGCGCCGTCTCCGCCGGCGGCGTCGTGCGCGCCATCCGGGCGCCCGGAGGCGCCCACCTGTCACGCGCCCAGATCGACGGGCTGACCGAGCACGCCAAGGCTCACGGCGCCAGGGGCATGGCCTATGTGTACGTCGAAGAGGGCCGGTCCTTGCGCGGCCCGATCGTCAAGTTCCTCTCCGCCGACGAACAGGCCGCGCTGGTCGCTCGCACCGGCGCCGAGCCCGGCGACCTGATCGTCTTCGCCGCCGATCAGCCGCTCGCCGCGGCCGGCGTGCTGGGCGCCCTGCGCGGGGCGCTCATCGGGCTGCTCGCCCCTGAGCCGTCGCGTCGCTGGTCGCTGCTCTGGGTGGTCGAGTTCCCGCTGTTCGAGATCGACCCCGAGACCGGCACCCTGACCTACGGCCACAATCCTTTCAGCCTGCCGACCGACGACACGCTCGCCTACCTAGACACCGAGCCCCTCCGCGTGAGGGGCGCCCAATACGACCTGGTCCTGAACGGTGTCGAGCTCGGCTCGGGCTCGCTGCGCATCCCCGACGCCGCCCTGCAGCGCTCGATCCTGCGCACGCTGGGCATGAGCGAGGCGCGCATCGACGAGTCGTTCGGCTGGTTTCTCGAGGCGCTCGAGTACGGCGCTCCGCCGCACGGCGGCATCGGTCTCGGGTTCGACCGCATCGTCATGCTGCTGGCGGGCGAATCGTCCATCCGCGACGTCATCGCCTTTCCCAAGACCGCCTCGGGGTCCGACCCCATGACCGGCGCGCCCGCGCCGGTCGACGCGCGCCAGTTGCACGACCTGCGCGTGCGCCCCGTCTGACGTTTCGCCCTCTCAGTTACTCAAGCATTTCGCCGGACTGCCGACTAATTGTGGGACGAGTTATCGTCTGCTAGCATGCCGGTTGCTCGACCTTGTGCGTGATTCGTGGCGTTATTGAGCCAACACTCACGCGCCGGGAGCCCGACTCCGGTCGGTCCGTGGACCGCCGGGAGGGCACCCACCTGCTCTTGCAGGTTCAATAAGAAAGCGAACACGGCAAGGTGGAGCCTTTTCTGATGGAGGCGAAGATGAGTGGCCAGCCCGCGTACCGGTCGTTTCTCATTAAGGCGGCCCTGATCGTCGTCATGGGGGCCGCCATCATGGCCCTTCTCACCGGCGGTATCGTCCTTGCCACGAGCGCCCCCACGGCGACCGTCTCCCCCACGACCGTGGTCGGCAGTTACAACACCGCCGGCAGCTACGGCATCACCGGCTACCCGACACTCTCCGTCAACGCGCAGTCCAGCAACGTGCCCGGGTTCATCAAGAACCCGCTGGCCGAAAAGCGCGGCGTCATCCTGCTCGTCTACTGCGCCGGCCCGGTAGAAGACCAGCAGATGCTCAGCTACTTCAACACCATCAAGGCCAAGTACGCCGCCCAGGGTTCGTTCTTCTCGTTCGAGGCGCACAAGGCCTCGGAGCTCGGCGACGTGCTCGCCCAGCTCAAGATCAGCCAGCCGCCGGCGTTCGCCGTGATCTCTCCCAACGGCCAGGTCTACCAGGAATACACCGGCTGGATCAGCGAGAAGGTCATGTCCCAGGTGGTCGCCAACGCCCTGGGCTCCTAGCGTCTCCCAGGGCCGCGCGCCAGGCCTCCCCGCGGGGGGCGGCGCCCGACCCACAAGGCCTCGAGAAGCGCCCTCAAGTCTGTGCGAGCGGCCCCGGATGATCATCCGGGGCCGCTCGCGTCTTGCCCTGGCGGCGGGTGGCTTCGGCGTCTTTCTCGCCCGCGGCTCGAACGGCCGGGAGCGCGCCGCTTTCCTTTTCGTTTGACGAGAGCGACTTCGATGGTACATAATCCCGACTGTTTCTGTTGTGTATTGGGCCGCGAGCCATGGAGGCATGGGGTGCGGATCTCGTCCCGCTGCGAGTACGGCCTGCGCGCGATGATCTATCTGGCGCGGACCGTGAGCGCCGATCCCGTACCCCTCACCGAGATCGCGCGTCGCGAAGACATGCCGATCGCCTTTCTCGAGCGCATCCTCGCCCGGCTGCGCGAGGGGGGTCTGGTGGCCAGCACGCGGGGCGCGAGCGGTGGCTACCGGCTCTCGAGGTCGGCCGGCACCATCTCGGTGGCCGACATCGTCACTGCCATCGAGGGACCCTTGTCGCTTGTCGGCTGTCTTCCCGACGAAGGCGGCTGTGCCCGGGCCGGATGTTGCGCCTCGCAGGCCGTCTGGCGGCGTCTCGACGATGCCATCAGCAGAGCGCTCGGCGACATCAGTCTCGATGAACTCTCCGTGGAGGCGATCACGACATGAGAACCGTTTACTTCGACCACGCCGCCACGACCGCGGTCGACCCGCGCGTCTTCGCCGAGATGGAACCCTACTTCGTCGCACGCTATGGCAACCCGTCGGAGATCCACCGGCTCGGTCGCGAGACTCGCGAGGCCGTCGACAAGGCTCGTGTCAGGGTCGCGGCGGCGCTCGGCGCGGCCGACAAGGAGATCGTCTTCACGAGCGGCGGCACCGAGTCCGACAACATGGCGCTGAGCGGCTTCCTTTCGCGCCTCGAGCCGGGCCACCTGATCGTCAGCGCGATCGAGCACCCCGCCGTCATGGAGACCGCGCGAGCCCTCATGCGACAGGGCTGGGAGGTGACCTTCGCGGCGGTCGACGGTCAGGGGGTCGTCGACATCGACGCCTACGCCGCCTCGTTTCGCGACGACACGCGTCTTGTGTCCATCATGTTCGCCAACAACGTGGTCGGCACCGTCGAGCCCATCCGGGAGCTCACGCGGATCGCCCACGAGCACGGCGCGGCGTTTCACACCGACGCCGTCCAGGCCGTCGGCGCGCTGCCTGTCGACGTCGCCGATCTGGGCGTCGATATGCTGTCGCTGTCGGGCCACAAGCTGTACGGGCCCAAGGGCGTCGGCGCCCTGTATATCAGGCGCGGGACCCGCGTGGCGCCGATCCTGCACGGCGGCGGCCACGAACGGCGGCTGCGCTCGGGCACCGAGAACGTGCCCGGTATCGTGGGCCTGGGCGCCGCGCTCGAGCTCGCCGTGGCCGAACTGCCCGGGCAGCGCCCCCGGCTCGAAGCGCTCCGCGACCGCCTTGCCCGGGGTCTGCTGGCAGCGATCGACGACACGGTCTATCTGGGCCATCCCACCGATCGTCTGCCGGGCAACGTCTGCATCTCGGTGCGCTTCATCGAGGGTGAGTCGATGGTCCTGCAGCTCGACGGCAAGGGTGTCGCGGTGGCGAGTGGGTCGGCCTGCGCGTCTGGTTCGCTCGAACCTTCGCACGTCATCCTCGGCATGGGCTATGCCGCCGAGGAGGCTCACGGCAGCGTTCGTCTTACGCTCGGCCACGAGAACTCAGACGCCGACGTCGACTACTTTCTCGAAGTCTTCCCGCCCATCGTCGCGCGGTTGCGCGAGATGAGTCCGCTCTACGTGAAGAGGTAGGCACATGTACACCGATCTCGTGATGGACCACTTCTCGAACCCTCGCAACGTCGGCGAGGTCGAAGATCCCGACGGCGCCGGGCAGATCGGCAACCCGGTCTGCGGCGACGTCATGCGCATGACGATCAAGGTCGACGACGACCGCATATCAGACGTCAAGTTCAAGACGTTCGGCTGCGGCGCGGCGGTGGCGACCTCAAGCATGGTGACCGAGATGGTCATGGGCAAGACGCTCGACGAAGCCGCCGAGATCTCCAACCGGACCGTCGCCGAGGCGCTCGGTGGGCTGCCGGCCCAGAAGATGCACTGTTCCAACCTCGCCGCCGACGCGCTCCATCTCGCCATCGAGGACTACCTGACCAAGGCGGGGCGCGCAGGAGACGTCGCGAAGGTGCTCGGAAAAAAAGTGTCGTCGTAGGCCTGAGCGGCGGCGTCGACAGCGCCGTGGCCGCTCTCGCCCTGCGCGAGGCCGGCTACGAGGTGCGGGCCGCCACCCTGAAGCTCTGGCCGGGAGACGACGAACGGAGCTGCTGCTCGCCTGCGGCCGTAGCACGCGCCAGGGAGAGCGCGCACGCCATCGGCAGCCCCCACTTCAGCGTGAACGACGAGCCGCGGTTCGAGGCCGAGGTCGTCTCACCGTTCGTCGGCTCGTATCTGGCAGGGGAGACACCGAACCCCTGCATCGAGTGCAACCCCGGGCGCCTGCGGCGGCTCGTCTCGCTGGCCGATCACTTCGGCGCCGCATGGGTGGCGACCGGTCACTACGCGCGGGTCGTGCACGTGGAAGGCCAAGCGCGCGTCGCGCGCGGTCGCGACCGCGACAAGGATCAGTCTTACATGCTGTGGCGCGTGCCCCCCGAGACACTGGAGCGCCTTCTGCTGCCGCTGGGCGAGCTCACCAAGCCCGCGGTGCGCGCGTGGGCCCGCCGCGCCGGGTTGCCGCCGGCCGGGCAGGCCGAAAGTCAGGATGTCTGCTTCGCGCCGGGCGATCACCGCGAGTTCCTGGCGGCCCGCGGTGCGAGCGGTCGGGCGGGTGAGATCGTCGACGCCGACGGGCGCGTGCTCGGCAGCCACGACGGCTGGTGGCGGTTCACGGTGGGCCAGCGGCGCGGTCTCGGGCTGAGCGCCGCCGAGCCGCTGTATGTGCTCTCGATCGAACCGGAGAGCGGGCGCATCGTCGTCGGCCCGGCCGACCGGCTCGTCGCAACGGCCGTCGAGGTCCGCGAGCTCGTCGATCGCGGCCTCGGCGACGGTGAGGGTCTCGTGGCTCAATTGCGGTACAAGGCCGCGCCGGTGAGCGTTGCGTCTTTGACGAAGCTGGGCGAAGACCGCGCCCGGATCGAGTTCGGCGAGCCGTTCGCAGGGGTGGCTCCGGGACAGTCGGCGGTGCTTTACAGGGAAGACGTAGTGGTCGGCGGCGGCATCGTCGTGAGGACCGGCGCGAGACGTTCAACCGCCCCTGCCGGTGTGATAGGGTTTCCGCGCCAAGAGCGAGGCCCGAAGCGCGACGATGGAGGCGACGTCGATGAGTGAATCACTGTGGATCGTGGGTGCCAGCACGCCCTCGATGGCGTTGCGCTATGCCGCTGCGTTCTTTCTTGTGGTGGTCGGCATCGGGCTGATCTACGCGCTCGTCCGGCTGGGCGGCACGCTGCGTTCCGCCGAAAAGCTCATGACCGACGTCGACACCGAGGTGGTGCCGCTTCTCAAGCAGGCCACCGAGACGCTCGACGGCGTCAACACTGAGCTCGACAAGGTCGACGTGGTCATGTCGAGCGTGGTCGACGCCACCGAGAAGGTCGACCAGACGACACGCCTGGTCGAGTCGGCGATCACGGTACCGGCCAAGAAGGCAGCTGCGTTCGGCGCCGGCGTGTCGCAGGCCGTCTCGAGCTTCTTCAATCGCGGCGCCGACGCACCCGAGCCCGAGTCCGGCGAGAGCGCGCCGAGCGGCGCCTCGTGGAGTCCGCCGTCCGGTTTCAGTGACGGCGCGCCCGTGTCGACGGCGCAGCCGGCAGGGGCGCCGACCGCCGAGGCGGCAGGACCTGCCGCCGGCGCAATGCCTGCCCCCGAAGCGCCCGCCCCGACGGCCGACGAGCCGGCGACCGACGGGGCCGACGCAACCCCCGCACCCGAGGCGTTCGAGCCACCGGCCCCCGAGCCGGCGGCCGGCACGAACGAGGTGAGCGGCGGGTGAGACTCTGGGGGACCCTCATCTTTGGCGGCGCGCTCGCCGGCGTCGGCATGGCCTACTATGTACGCGAGCGCAGCCAGGCCACCGGCCAGAGCTACGCCGAGGTGCTACTGCAGCTGCCCTCCGAGGTGCGGCGCAGCTACGGCGAGGCTCGCCGCAGGGCGCGGCTGGCTTTGGACGACGGCCTGCGGGCGGCCGGCGTGCGCGAAAACCAGGTCGATCAGGCGCTCGTCGCGGCGGCGTCGCGCGACGACCGGCCGGCGGTCTAGGCGACGCCGATCATGGCAGATACCATCCGTCTCGAAACGTCGGGCTCGTCGGGGGCGTTACCGGTCGTGCGCATGGTCCTGGGCGGCGTGGCCGCACGCGTCGATCTGTCGCTCGACGCGATCCAGGATCTGTATGTGGCCGTCGAAGAGCTGCTTTCAGCTGCTGCAGGCGCGGGCGAGGGCCCCCGTCATGAGCTGGTCATCGAGCTGGGCGAAGACGGAGTGACCGTGACCGCCGGGCCGTTTCGCTCCTCTGCGCTCAGGGAGCGCCTCACCGGCGCCGGCGATACGGGCCCGTTCGACCTGCGGACGGTCATGCACGGAGTCGTGCAGTCCGTCGAAGTCTGCGCGGCGCCCGACGACTGCTACTGCGTCGCGTTTGCCAAGCGGCGCGGCGGCTGAGGTCTGTATGGCAGATGCCGACACGACTGACCGGCCCGGCGACGAGTTCGCCGCGGAGCCCGATACGCACGAGCCCGAAGGCGACGAGCCCACGGCCGGCGATGAGACTCATGAAGACGCGCTCGCCGAACAGGTCGAAGACGACGACGAAGATCTGATCGCGCGCGTGGTGCCGCCCACGAGTCGGGGCAAGGACGAGTCCGAGAAGCTCGACCAGTTCCTGCTGCGGCGCTATCACCTGCACGGCGACCGCCGGGCGCGCGACCAGCTGATCACGATGTACCTGCCGCTCGTGCGCTCGCTGGCGCGCCGGTATTCGTCGCGCGGCGAGCATTTCGACGACCTCGTGCAGGTGGGGTCGATCGGCCTGATCAAGGCCATCGACCGGTTCGACCTCACTCGCGGCGTCGAGCTCACGACCTACGCCACGCCCAACATCATCGGCGAGATCAAGCGCTACTTCCGCGACAAGGGCTGGTCGGTCCGCGTGCCGCGCGGCCTTCAGGAGCTCAACATTCGTCTGAACAAGGTGATCGACGAGCTCGTCCCCAAGCTGCAGCGCTCGCCGACCATCAACGAGATCGCCGAGGCGGCCGGGGCGACGCCCGAAGAAGTGCTCGAAGCGCTCGAAACGAGCCAGGCTTACAACTCGGTCTCGCTGCAAGCCGCGCCCAACGGCGAGTCGGGCGACGACGAGACCGGCCTGATCGACTACATGGGTACCGAAGAAGCGGCCTACGACACCATGGAGGACCGCACCATGCTCGCGCCGGGCTTCGCCAAGCTCGATGCCCGCGAGCGCTACATCCTCCATCTGCGCTTCTTCGAAGGCCTCACGCAGTCGCAGATCGCCGCGCGCGTCGGCATTTCGCAGATGCACGTCTCACGGCTCATCCGCCGGGCGCTCGAGAAGCTGCGAGCGAACATCGGCGAGGGTGCGCTGTGATGCTCCGGCTCTGACGGGTATTTCCGACTCTGACGGGTAGACACGATTGACGATGAGGTGCGCATGACCCTCCATGGGAATGGTCCGACGCTGTCGTCGGCGGCGATCCGCCGCGCGTTCAGCGAGTTCTTCGAGGCGCGGGGACACCTGGCGCCGTCACCGGCCTCGATCGTGCCGGCGGGCGATCCCAGTGTGCTGTTCACGACGGCCGGCATGCAGCAGTTCAAGCCGTACTATCTCGGTGTCGACACGCCGCCGGCGGCGCGACTGACGACCTGCCAGCGCTGCTTTCGTACCTCCGACATAGAGAGCGTCGGGCACACCGCGCGTCACGAGACCTTCTTCGAGATGCTCGGCAACTTCTCGATCGGCGACTACTTCAAGCGCGACGCGATCGCTTGGGCGCTCGAGTTCTCCGACCAGCTCGGCATCGACCGGGCGCGGATCAAGGTCAGCGTGTTCGGCGGCGACGACCAGGTGCCCGTCGACGACGAGGCCATCGCGATCTGGAAGACGCACGGCTTCTCAGACGACGACATCGTCCGCCTCGGACGGGGCGACAACTTCTGGGGACCGGCCGGCGCCACGGGACCCTGCGGGCCGTGCTCCGAGCTGTACTACGACATGGGCGAGGAGCTCGGCTGCGGGCGGCCCGACTGCGGCCCCGGCTGCGAGTGCGACCGCTGGATGGAGTACTGGAACCTGGTCTTCGTGCAGTACGAGATGGACGAGCGCGGCGGCCTGTCGCCGCTCGCCGCGCAGAGCATCGACACCGGCATGGGCCTCGAACGCGTGAGCGCGATCCACCAGAGGGTCACCACGATCTTCGAGACCGATGCCTTTCGACCGCTGATCGAGCTCGGTGAGAAGCTCTCCGGCCAGACCTACGGCTCGAGCGAGCCTGTGACGCGCGCCCTGCGCGTCATGGCCGACCATGCCCGCGGCATCGCGTTTCTCATCATGGACGGCGTCCTGCCCGGTAACGAAGGGCGCGACTACGTCCTGCGGCGCATCATCCGCCGCGCTGTGCAGCAGGGCGTCTCGATCGGCCTCGACGAGCCGTTTCTCGCGCGTCTCTGCGAGCGCGTCATCGAGCTCATGGGCGCGGCCTATCCGGCGCTGGTCGCAAGTAGCGACATGATCGTCCGCATCGCCGGCGAGGAAGAGGCGCGGTTCACGCACACGCTCGCGCAGGGCATGGCCATCCTCGACGAGGCTCTGCGCCGCGCCCGCGACTCGGGCGCCGAGCTGCCGCCGGCCGTCGCCTTCGAGCTCCACGACACGTACGGGTTTCCCTTCGACCTTACCCGCGAGATCGTCCAGGACAAGGGGATGAGCGTCGACGAGGAGGGCTTTGAGCGACTCATGGCCGAACAGCGCGAGCGGGCCCGCAAGGCCCAGCGCGCGGGCGAGACCGGACCGGGCGAGATCGAGACCTTCCAGCGCGACAACGCGGCGCTGCCGACCACCTTCGTCGGCTACGAGCGCCTCGAGGTCTACAGCATGGTGCGCGCCGCGCGCGTCCTGGCCGACGGCCGGGTGGCCCTCAAGCTCGACGAGTCGCCCTTCTATGCCGAGGGCGGCGGCCAGGTCGCCGACGCCGGCTGGATCCACACCGACTCCGGCAAGCTCGACGTGACCGACGTCATGCGCTTTCAAAACGACCAGGTCGTCGTTGGTCGCCTCTCCTCGGGCAGCATCGTGTCCGGCGAGCGCGCCAAAGCCATGGTCAACGCCGTGCGGCGCCATCAGACGGCCTGCAATCACACCGCCACGCACCTGCTCCACAACGCCCTGCGGATCGTGCTCGGCGACGAGGTGCGCCAGGCGGGCTCGCTCGTTACTCCCGACAAGCTGCGGTTCGACTACAAGACGCGGCGTGCGCCGACCCCGGCCGAGCTGCGCCAGATCGAAGACCTGGCCAACCGCCGGATCGTCGAGAACCACCCGGTGCGACCCTTCGTCACCACCCGTGAGTACGCCGCCGAGATCGGCGCGCTGGCCTTCTTCGAGGAGAAGTACGGCGAGTTCGTGCGGGTGCTCGAGATCGACGAGTTCAGCCGCGAGCTGTGCGGCGGCACTCACGTCTCGTCGACCTCCCAGATCGGTCTCTGCAAGATCACCGCCAGCACCTCGGTGGGCGCCAACACCCGACGTGTCGAAGCGATCACGTCGGCCGCGGCCATCGAGTACTATCGCGGCGTCGAGGCCCGCGAGGTGGAGCTGGCGGGCGAGCTCGGCGTCCCGTCCGATCGCGTCACCGACGCGGTGCGCCGTCGCCTGTCCGAGACCGAACAGCTGCGGCAGGCGGCGCGCGCGGTCGAGACCGGCGAGCGTCGTGGTCACGTCGAAGAGCTCCTGGCCGCGGCTCATGCCGTAGGGGGGGCGACTCTGGTCGCGGGTGAAGTCGTTGTACAGAGGCCCGACGAGCTACTCGTCCTGGCCGACGAGATCCGCGCGAGGCAACCCGACGCGGCGGTGGCCCTGCTCTGCGTCTTCGACGGTCGCGTCGCGGTCCTGGTCGCGGCCACCGACGCCCTCGTGGGCCGCGGGCTGCGCGCCAACGACATCCTGGCCGCCATGATGCCGGCCATCGACGGGCGTGGCGGCGGCAAGCCGACGCTCGCCCGCGGCGGGGGCGACAACGTCGCCGGCACGACGGCCGCGCTCGAGGCGGGCATCGCCCGGGCCCGGGAGCTCCTCGAAGGCTGACGGTGCGGCTGCTCGCGCTCGACTACGGCGCCGCTCGCACCGGGGTCGCCATCTCCGACGAGACCGCCACTATCGCGCGACCCTTCGGAGTCGTCGAGCGCGCCGGCACGGCGCCGGGGCTCTCGGCTCTCGGTGAGATCGTGTCATCCGAGGGGGTATCGGAGGTGGTCGTGGGCCTGCCCGTCTCGCTCGACGGCGCCGAACACGCTCAGGCTCGTGAGGTACGCTCGTTCGTTGCTCGCCTGCGAAGGGTGATCGACGTGCCTGTGGTGCTCTACGACGAGCGGTTCACCACGGCGATCGCGCAGCAGCGGGGGGGAGCGGGGGCGCTCGACGCCAGAGCGGCGGCGCAGATACTCGAGGATTACCTGAGCGCCGGCGAGCCTCGGCTGCACCCCTGAGTCGCTCTCAGCCGCCTGCGGAACGTCGCGTCGGCGCGTCCGGAAGGTGCGGTCTCCAGGGCAGGATGTCGCCTGCCGATGTGCAAGCTTGCAAGGGTTGGCTTCTCGACACGTGGCGCGGCCGTACGAAACCTGGGGGAACGAGACGTGACGTCGATCACAGGCAGCACGATCCTGACCGGCATCATCGGCTGGCCGGTGGCGCATTCGCTTTCGCCGGCGATGCACAATGCGGCCTTCGCGGCGTTGGGGCTGGACATGGCCTATGTGCCGCTGCCGGTCCCTGTGGAGCGCCTCGAAGCCGCGGTCGGGGGCCTCTCGGGCCTCGGCTTTCGCGGCGCCAACGTGACCATGCCCCACAAGGCCGCCGTCCTGCCGTTTCTCGACGAAGTCTCTGACGACGCGCGTCTGATAGAAGCGGTCAACACGATCGTCGTCGCCGACGACGCTCTGGAGGGTCACAACACCGACGTCGGCGGCTTCGTGGCGGCGCTGCGCGACGTCGTGAGCG
>CAWJRV010000023.1:0-115038 GCA_963845355.1 uncultured Actinomycetes bacterium | reverse complement strand
GCGCCCGCGATCACGCTCCTTTTCCGTTCGTCTCGCGCGGGACGGCTGGTGCCGCGCGGGTCCCGGCGGCGCGATGTCGCCCCCGTCTCGCGCTCGCGGCCATTGTGAAGGGTTCACAACGGGCTGCCGCTAAAGTCATCGAGGGCGGCAACCGATACCCTTGGCTAACCGGTAGCCAGGTTAAGGTGCGTTAAGAAAAAAGTGTCTAGCAAGCCGGCGGTGGGGCAACCTGAGTGCGAAGGCGAAAAAGGCAAACCGCCTGTGAGGGCGGGGCGCAAAGCCACAGGACTCACAAGCAGATCGAGAGTCGGCTGGGTTGCCGCCGCAGCGCGCGTGACGCTGCAGTACGACCTGTGGCTAGCCGGAGAGGAGCCGCGGGTCGTTTTTTCGTGGCCCTTCTCGAGAGACAGGTTTGTAAGGTTTCAACTCGATTGGGAAGGGAGGTGACAATTCACATGAAGCGTTTCACTAAAGGCCAGAAGGGTTTCACCCTCATCGAGCTCCTGATCGTGATCATCATCATCGGTATCCTGGCGGCGATCGCCATCCCGATGTTCTTAAACCAGAGGAGCAAGGCCAAGGACGCCGCCGTCAAGGAGGGCATCCACAGCATCCAGGTGGGTATCCAGAGCTACGCGGTCGACCACAGCGATGCCTTCCCGGGCACCATCACCGACAAGACGCAGCTCGTCGACGCCAACGGCAACAACTACGTGGACAACTGGCCCAAGAACCCGTTCTCCACGACCGGCGCCTACATGCAGAGCGGTACCGACCAGGGCAACTACACCTACACCAACATCCCGGCCTCGAGCACCTTCACGCTGCAGGGCCACCTGTCCAACAACGGACAGTTCCAGGTTCCGTGATCCAGGTTCGCTTGTATTGAACGTCGTGAGGGGGACGGCTTCTCGCAAGAGTGGCCGTTCCCCTCGCCTCGTTCGGGCGCCGCCGGTGACCGCGGCGCCGAGCGGCGACTCACCGTCCGAGCGTAGACACTCAGGTAGTCTCGGCTTGTTGCCGATGGGCAGACTGAGGTTCGAAGACCATTCACCGACACGAGGAAGGACGGCAGATGAGAAGGCGTGCAAAGCAGCGAGGTTTCACGCTCATCGAGCTCCTGATCGTGATCATCATCATCGGTATCCTGGCGGCGATCGCCATCCCGATGTTCCTGAACCAGAGGAGCAAGGCCAAGGACGCCTCCGTCAAGGAGGGCATCCACAGCATCCAGGTGGGTATCCAGAGCTACGCGGTCGACCACACCGACACCTTCCCCGGAGCACTGACGGCCAGCACGCAGCTCGTCGACGTCAACGGCAACAAGTACGTCGACAACTGGCCCAAGAACCCGTTTTCCACGACCGGCGCCCTGATGGCCGGCAGCACCGCGCAGGGCGATTTCACCTACACCAACATCCTGGCCTCGAGCACCTTCACGCTGCAGGGCCACCTCTCGAACAGCGGACAGTTCCAGGTGCCCTGACGCGCGCCCGGATCACCTGAACGCCCTGAGGGGGGCTGCTTCGCACCGAAAGCAGCCCCCCTCAGGGCGTTCAGGGCCGGTTCGGCCAGGGAGAGAGCCCACGCCTTGGAACCCGGGTCTCCCGGCACCCGCCACATTGGCCGAACTAGGATTTCAGCAAGTGGGCAGACTAGCTACGCAAGAAGCAAACGACCGGCAACCGATGGACCAGGGAGGGCAGCTCAGATGAGAAAGCGCGCAGGCCAAAGGGGCTTCACGCTCATCGAGCTCCTGATTGTGATCATCATCATCGGTATCCTGGCGGCGATCGCCATCCCGATGTTCTTAAACCAGAGGAACAAGGCCAAGGACGCCGCCGTCAAGGGCGGCGTGCACGTCATCGAGCTCGGCATCGCAAGCTACGCCATCGACCACGCCGATACGTATCCGGTCGCGGTGTCGAAGGCCACCCTGCTCGACACCAATGGCGCCTCGTATGTCGATAACTGGCCGAAGAACCCGTGGACGAGCGTCGACATGAAGGACAGCTCGAGCAACGGCGACTACACCTACACGCAGATCGGCGGCGGCACGAACTTCCAGGCCGTGGGCCACATGAGCAGCGGCGGCTGGACAGTCCCGTAGCCGCGACTGTAGTGGCGGCGCCCGTCGCCACCCGCTCGGCCTGAAGAGATGCGGGATAGAGCCGCGCGAAATGCCCGGTCACGTGAGAATCCTTCCGACCGTTGCCTGAACAACCCGAGCCACTCGACCGTGCGGCAGCAGGTCCCTCGGCTCTGACCCCGCGATATCTTGCGGCCAGGGCTAAAGGATTCCCGACTCGTTCCGAGGAATCATGATGCGGGCCGCTGGTGGTCCTTCCGGTAAACTGCGTGACGAGCTGGACGTGAGCATAACCGACGTTCGAGACCCCACCCCTCGCGTGCTCGAGGTGCGCGACCTTCATAAGACCGTGGCGGTCGGATTCCGCCGCCACAAGGTCGAGATCCTGAAGGGGGTCGACCTCGAGGTGCGCGACGGTGACGTGTTCGGCCTTCTGGGGCCGAACGGCGCCGGCAAGACGACCACTCTCAAAGTGGTGCTCGGGCTCATGCGCCCGACGAGCGGCTCGGTGACTCTCGGCGTGAACGGTCTGGCCGAGCTCGGCTATCTGCCTGAGAACCCCTACTTCTACGACTATCTGACCGGCGCGGAGTTCCTGCGCTTCTGCGCGCGGCTCTTCTCGCTGCCGGCCCGGGAGCGCGAAGAGCGGGTCACCGCGATCCTCGCCGACGTCGGGCTCGAGCGCGCTGCGGGGGTCCAGCTTCGCAAATACTCAAAGGGCATGCTTCAGCGCATCGGCATCGCTCAGGCGCTCATCAACGAGCCCCGCTTCGTGCTCCTGGACGAGCCCATGACCGGCCTCGATCCAATCGGTCGGGTCGAAGTCAGGGAGATCATCGAGCGACTCCACGAACGTGGCACCACAGTGCTCTTCAACTCGCACATCCTGGCCGACGTGGCCGTGCTGTGCACGCGCATCGCCATCATGCGGAATGGTCGGGTGCTCTGGCAGGGCGCGGTCGATGAGGCGCTGTCGGGCCCGCAGGGCGACCTCGAAGGGTTCTTCATGGAGGTGGTGCGGTCGTGAAGAGAGTCGCGGCCGTAGCCGTGAATACGTTTCTCGAGACCATCCGCGACCGCATCCTCGGCGTGATCATCCTGTTCGCGCTGGCCCTGATCGTGGCCAGCCTCTGGCTGGCCAGCATCAGCCTTGGTCAGGAAGATCGCATGATCAAGGACTTCGGTCTCGTCGCGGTGAGCTTCTTCGGGCTCATCGTGGCCGCTTTCGTCGCCGCCAGCCTGGTGCGCAAAGAGGTCGAGAAGCGCACGGTGTTCATCATCTTCTCTAAGCCGGTCTCGCGCAGCGAGTTCATCTGGGGCAAGTTCCTGGGCCTCGCGGCGACGATGCTCACCGTGCTGGCAGGCATGACGATCTTTCTGTTCGCGCTGGCCTGGATCGTGGCCAAGGCCCCGTCGGGCTCACTGCTGCTGGCCGGACTGCTGATCTACCTGCAACTGCTCGTGGTCATGGCGCTCACCATGCTGTTCTCGACCATGACCTCGGCGGTGCTCGCCAGTGTCTGGGGTATCTGCCTGTATGCCGCCGGAGAGCTGAGTCGTAACGTGCTGTCGCTGTCGCATGTGGCGCACTCCGGCGTCACGCACGTCGCCTCGGCTGTAGTCTTCGTTCTGGTGCCCAATCTGAGCGCCGTCGACATCCGCGCCTCACTCGTGGGGGAGGGTGCGATCTCGTGGTCGAGCCTCGCCGCGTGGTGCGTGTATCTGCTCGCCTACCTCGTCGTCGTGCTGTTCCTGACGACCTGGATCTTTCGCCGCAAGGAGTTCTAGCGTGCGCCGCGCGAGACGTATCGCGGCGCTGGCGGTCGTGGCGGCCTGTATCGCGGTCGTGATCGGCTACCAGTCCACGCGGCCTGCGGCGGCGAAGTCGAACCCCGTCGTCTACGTGCCGTCACCCAGCCTTTACCGGCACCTGTCGCCGAGCGCCCGAGCAACCCTCGCCGACGTCTACTGGCTCACCACCATCCAGTACTACGGCGAGCACTTGAATTCCGACCACAGGCTCGACTCGCTGCCCGCCATGGTGCGGCTCGTCACGGCCCTGAGCCCGCACTTCAAAGAGGCCTACTTCTTCGGCTCGTTTGCGATGATCGACGACAACCAGCCGGGGGCGGCCTACGCGCTGCTCAAGCAGGGCTTCGCCGCCAATCCCCGCGACTGGCGGTTTCCGTTCTACCTCGGCTTCTTCGCCTACACCTACGCGTCCGGCGCGCACAAGGATCAGGTCGTCGCGCAATGGTATGCCAAGGCAGCCCGGCTGCCGGGAGTGCCCCAGTTCGTTTCGCGCCTGGCGGCCGAGCTCGCCCAGAAGGGCGACCAGAAGCAGATGGCGATCGAGCTGTGGACCCAGGTCTACTGCCAGGGCGAGAAGTACCAGCGCCAGACGGCTGTGGCCGCCCTCGACAAGCTGCTGCCCAAAGACCAGGTCGCGCGCGAGAAGGCGGTGGCCGGGCTCCAGGGCATCGTGCCCAAGGCGACCTTCCCGCAGTTCGTCGCCGACCTGTTCCAGGGCTACCAGTGAGAGGCTCAGCCGTCTCGCAGACGGTGAGCTAGGTGCTGCAGGCATACGTCATCGTCGTCGCCTTCGTGTTCGGGTTGCTCATCGGCAGCTTTCTGAACGCTTGCGCCTACCGGCTGCCGCTCGGCATCAGCGTCGCCTACGGGCGCTCGTTCTGCCCTGTCTGCACGACGCAGATCCACGGCTACGACAACATCCCGCTCGCGAGCTGGCTCATCCTGCGCGGGCGCTGTCGCGCCTGCGGGACGCAGATCAGCTGGCGGTATCCGTTCGTCGAGGCACTGACCGGGCTGCTGTTCGCGGCCCTGGCGCTGCTCGATGGGCCGAGCGCTCTGCTGGCCCTGCACCTGCTGTTCGTGGCCGCGCTCGTCCTGGTGAGCGACATCGACGTGGAGCACCGCATCATTCCCGACGTCGTGATCCTGCCGACGGCGCTCATCGGCGTCGTGGGCATGACCGTCTTGAACCCCGGCGGGGGACCGCGCTGGCAGTGGCTGGCGGCCGGTCTCGGTGCGGCGGGGTTCCTGCTGGCGGCAGGGTTCATCTACGAACGGCTGCGCGGCGTCGAAGGCATGGGCATGGGCGACGTCAAGCTCGCCATGTGCATGGGCTTCTTTCTGGGGGCGGCCGTCGTCCCGACCCTGTTCATCGGCTTCATCACCGGAGCGCTCGCCGGTGTCGCGCTGATCGTCGGCGGAAAGGACGGCAAGACGGCCGTGCCGTTCGGCCCCTTTCTGGCGTTGGGAGCCGTCGTGTCGCTGTTCCTGGGCGGCGAGCTGATCCACCTCTACCTGCACGTGGCCCTGCGCTCCTAGATCACAGACGATAACCCCAGCGAGAGCGTGAGCAGCAGGGAGACGGCGATGATGACGGCCACCCGCAGCGCATCGACTCGCCTGCGCGGCGGTCCGCCGGACACGGCGAGCCCGGCGAGAAGAAAGAGCACGGGAAAGTCGACGTAGCGCTGATACCACATGGTGTTCGCCAGGCTACTCAGCACGACCGCGAGAAGCGCCCAGACCAGCACCCTGTCGACGGGCCGGGAGCTGCGGGTGAACAGAAGGCCCGTCAGTGTGCAGGCGCCCAACGGCACCAGGATCCACCACGCCAGACTGACGCCGGCCACTCTCCACCAGGCGATGCCCAACCTGCCGACCAGACCGACGCCGTAGGGATCGCCACCGCCCAGGCTGTTCATGGCGCCGGCGGCGATGACGACCAGGCTGAGGACCGCGGCCCCCGCAACGGCGGAAATACCGCGTCGCCCGAGAGTACGCGGCAGCGCGGCGAGCTCGTCCCACGGGACGAGAAAGAGCCCCCAGAGGCCGACGACGGCCAGTGACATCAGGACATTGCGGAAACGATAGACCTCGGGATCGATCTGCTTGCCGCCGGACGGTAGCAGCCCACCCCAGCGGTACAGCAACCAGACGAGCGGCACGAGACCGAGCGCGACGACGAGGCCTCCGAGGATTCGCGATCGCCGCGGCGCGGGCAGTGTCGAAAGGATCGCGAGAGCGGGCAGGAACAGCCAGACCGAGGTCTGTCTCATCATGGTGGCCGTCGCCGCGAATACCGCGAAGGCGGCGAGCTTCCACGTGCGCGGCTGCTGCACGTAGGCCAGGAGGCGTTCCAGCGCGAGCATCACGAACAACCACGTGGGATTGTCGGTCAGCACGCGCAGTGACTCCCCGAAGAAGTACGGTGAGAGGGCGAGCATCAGCGCCAGCGCCAGCGCCACGAGGGGCCGGGCCCCGAGGCGGTCGCGAAAGATCACATAGGCGACGGCGCAGCTTGCCCATGACATGGCCGCGACCACGAACCGTGTACCTACGAGCGTGACGCCAAGCGGGCGCGAGAACGCCGCCAGCAGCCAGTAGACCAGCGGCGCCGACCAGGAACCGTAGCCCGACACCATGAGCCGCGGCCAGAGGTGGGCGGCCTGAATGACGATCTGATAGTGGACCGACTCGTCGAAGTCCTGGTAGACGTGAAAGGTGTGGACCGAGGCGACGATCGCCGGAACGGCCATCACGAACGGAAGGGCCAGCACGCTCAGGTGCACGGCCCTCGAACTCTGCAGCGCTTGCCGGGATGGCATCAAGATGCCTCATCGTACACGACCGCGCCCACCTGCGCCCAAAAGCTCGAGCGCCCTCGCGAACAGGCCCGGGACCGTCCACCGCTCGGGGCGGTTACGTGAACGCCGCCCTTGCTCGGCCGGTATCGCTCCGGCGGGACGGCTGCGGCTACCATCGACCAGCCGGCGCGCGCCGGCGCCGATCGCCTCTTTACTTCTGTCGTCGTCCACGAGGCCCATGCAACGCGGTTACACCCTCTGTGAGCTTGTCGTCGTCCTCGCCGTAGCGGCCATACTCGGCGGCGTGGCCGTACCCGGACTCGCCTGGGTCCAGGGGAGGGCGGCCGTCAGAGCCGACGCGCTGCGGCTGGCACTGGTCCTGCGCGGCGCGCAGGCGCGCGCCGCGGCTACCGGCGACACCGTCTGCGTACGGCTCGTCGACCAGGGGCGCGGCTACGTTTGCGAAGAGACCGGCGCCGCGGCCGGCACCGTCGTCGAGCAAGGAGCATTCGACGGATCCTGCAGCACCAACTATCCGGGTGGCGCGGTCGAGTTCAGTCAGCCCGGTTGGCCCTGCGGCTTGAGCGGCGACCCGCGAGCCGGCAGCTTCACCTTCGCCTGTGCCGGTGCCCATGTGTCCGTCGTTCTGCAATTGGGAGGGAGGGTCCGGTGGGGTTAGGCGGACGGGGCATGACGCTCATCGAGGTTATGGTCGCCACGGTGATCGTGATGACCGTGGTGGCATCGGCATCCGACGGCATCATCGCCGTCAAGGCCGCGAACGCCAGAGCCGACCGTCGTCAGGCGGCCGACGCCACCGCCGCCGCCGAGATCGAAAAGCTGAGCAGCCTGCCGTTCGCCCCTGTCCCGAGCTCGTCCGGCACGAGCGCGAGCAACGTCGCAGCATCCGTCTTCCCGAACGCCGACCCCAGCCAGTCAACCACCCCCTCCAGCGGTTTCGTCTCCGAGCCTCACGACGGCTGTCCCGCCGGATCGTTCTTCACCACCAGTCCCGAACCAACCGGCCAGATGACGGTCGCGGCCACCTTCGTCGCCGGTACCGCCGACGGCTGGCAGGCGGTCCCCGTCGCCCTGCTCGCCGGCTACGACCTTCGCCGGTCGGTCGTGCTGCCGTCGGAGGCGCTGCTCGTCAGGGTGACGGTCGCCTGGACGTCCGGTCGTCTGGCGGGCAGCGTTTCGCGCTGGGTCGTTATCGCGAGCCCTGCCCAGGGGCCCTGCACAATCGCCGCGCCTTCTGGGCCGCAAGCCGTATGAGGGTCGTGCGACACCACGACGCCGACCACCGGCGAGCCGGCTTCGGCCTAATCGAGCTGCTGCTCGCGACCGCCATCGCAGGCGTGGTGCTGGCCGGCGGATGGGCCTGGTGCTGGTCTGCGAGCAGCACCTGTGCCGCGGGCGCAGAGCGCCTCGACGCGGCTTCGTCTCTGGCTTTCGCCCGGCGACTGAGCACGACCGAGCTCCGACAATGTCTTGCGCTGTCAGATTCCTCGGGCGCCGGCTGCTCGGCTACCGCCATCAGCTTCATCGTGCCGGTAGCGAGCGGCACGGGTAGCGAGCTCATCACCTACGTATGGGACGCCGGACGCCGGGTCCTGTGGCGCAAGGCGCCGGGTTCTCATGTGGCCGAGGGAGTCGACTCCTTCGCGATCTCCTATCTCGACGACCAGGACCAGGTCCTGCCGCTTGTTGACGGCGGACTGCTGCCGGCCACCGAACTTGCCCGCGTACACATGGTCGAGCTCAGCGCCACGATCGCCTGCGGGCGACAGACGATGGCGGCATCCTGGTCGGTCAACCTGCGGTGTGTCACATGAGACGTGTCGCGCGGGAGGGCGGCGAGCAGGGCTACGCCCTGCTCGCCGCCCTCCTCATCATCGCCATCGCCCTGCTCTCGAGCGCCACGCTGGTCGCCGCGGTGCTCTCCGCGACCGCGATCGCCACAGACGACGCCGCCTCGGTACGAGCCACCGACGTTGCCGACGCGGGGGTCGCCGACACCCTCGAGCGCCTGCGCTGGGGCTGGCTCTCTCTCAACCCGGGGGCGCCGGCGGCCACACTGGGTCCCGTGCCGTTCGCCGGCGGCTCGTATGTGGTGACGATCGAAAGGTTGCCCGGCGGATCCGCGGGAGCGCTCCTCGACAACGCTTCGCCGATCGATCCCGACGATCCCGCCGTGGGCGCCTGCCGCATCGAAGCCCGCGGCGTCTGGGGGCAGGCGCGGACAGAGCTGCACGTCGTCGCCCTGGCGACTCCCGACGGCCTGCCGCGCGGCCTGGTGGTGGGCGGCACGGCCACCCTCGAGGCCCCGACCGTGCTCCAGAGCTGCGGGCTGTACGCCGGCGGCGACGTGAGTGGGCGCGAGTGGCTCACGGTCGGCGCTGGGCCCGGCGCGCCGCCGGCGTCCGGCAGCGCCGACGGCATCTCCGACCTGGCGTACGGGCGCCTGTTCCCGCTCGCCGGCGTGCATGCCGACGGCCGCATCCTGGTCCACGGGGTCGACGAGCACCTGAGCCACGACGCGCCCGCCGCCGACACCGACGTCGACTCAGGCACGGTACCGCCGGCCGACCTCGTCGCGGCGCCTACGGCCGCGGTCATCGGCGAGCTCGCGGCGCACGCCTCTCCGGCTATCGCCGCCCAGGGCCCGTTCGGGCTCGACCTCGAGCTTCTCGATCAGGCCGCGCCGGCGGCGCTCGGCGGTCCGTGGTTACCGGCCGGCGGCCGCGTCTACGTCGTCGCCCCGACCGGCGGCGAACTCAATGTGTTCGGCGCTCGCGAGAGTGCGCCGCAGGCCAGTCCGGCGACCGTCGTCGTCGTCGGCGACTGCACGGTCTGCGCCGGCCCGGCCGGGCAGACGGAGGCAGCGCTGAACGGAGCTCTCGTCGTCACGGGCGCGCTCACCGTCGACGCGCCTCTCCGCCTCGACGGCAGTCTCTATGCCGGTCGTCTCGTCGTTCGTGCCCCGCTCACCGTGCACTTCGCTGCCGCGAGCGGGCCGTCGGCTGCGCCCGGAACGACAAACGTCCGCATCGCTTCGTTGCGGCAGTGAACGGCGGGCGGCGGGCGCCGGTAAACGCCCCCCGAGGCTCACCTTGGGGTCCTTCGTGGCAACGTCCCGCAATCTTGCCTAAAGCGTCGCGCAAAACGTGCCGACAAACTGCCTGAAGAATAGAGGCGAACGGGGTAGGTCATGGCGAAGAACGGAATGCGTGTGGGTCTCGATCTGGAGCAGGCGTCCATCGCTGCCGTCCAGGTCAAGCCCGGAAAGCAGCACAACGTGCTGACGCATGCTGCGATCCGCGGACTTCCCGAGGGACTCGTGTTCGAAGGCGAGGTCGTCGACGGCGACGCCCTTGCCAACGAGCTCAAAACCCTCTGGAAAGAGGGCGGTTTCGCAAGCAAGCGCGTCCAACTCGGCGTGGCGAACCAGAAGATCGTCGTACGTACCATGGAGTTCCCGCAGATCGACGAAAAGGAGCTGCGGGCCGCAATCGAGTTCCAGGCGCAGGAGCACATCCCCATCCCTGTCGACGAGGCCATCCTCGACTACAAGGTGCTCTCGACACACGTCGACGACGACGGCGGCATCAAGCAGCGCATCCTGCTCGTCGCCGCCCAGCGCGAAATGGTGAAGCAGTTCGTGAACGTGGCCAAGAAGGCCGGCCTCATGATCGACGGCATCGACCTTCAGGCCTTCGCCATGATCCGCGCGCTGGCGCCAAAGCCCCTGTTCATCGACAAGGGAGCGCCCGACGGCGCCGACGGCCAGGTGGTCGCCCTGGTCAACATCGGCAGCGGAATCACAAACCTGGTGATCGCCTCCAACGGGGTGACACAGTTCACCAGGGTCATCAACCTCGGCTCCGAAGCCCTCACCCAGGCGCTCATGAATCATCGCAACATCTCGGTCGAAGAGGCCGACGCCCTGCGCATCCAGGTGGGTCTCGCCGGAGAACAGCCCGACCAGCCGGGCGATCTCACCCTCGAATCGCAGGCGGAGATACACCAGTGTCTCGACCAGTCGTGCGAGCCGTTCTCCGACGAACTGCGCCGGTCGATCGACTACTACCACACGCAGGAGCATGTGGGCGACATCGCCAAGATCGTGCTCAGCGGTGACGGCGCGCTCACCCGCAACATCGCGTACACGCTGTCGCAAGGGCTCCATCTCCCCGTGGAGATCGGCAATCCCCTGCGTGAGGTTGGCGAGAACAAGACCAAACTGACCGAAGTGCAGCTCGAGTGGATGGCGCCGCGTCTGGCGATCGCCATCGGGCTCGCACTCGACGACGAGGGGTAGGCCGCGATGACGCGAATCAACCTTCTACCGCCTGAAGAACGATCAAGGGCCGCGCGCGAGCAGGGTCTTCTGCTGGCCATCCTCGGACTCGTTGTCCTGGTGGTCGCACTCGGCGCGGTCTACTTCATGTCGTACCGGCAGGTGGCAGACAAGCAGGCCCAGCTCGACACCGCCTCCGGGCAGGTCGACGTGGCCAACGCCCAGCTCGCGGCCCTCAAGCCCTACGCGGCGATGCAGGTCCAGCGCCAGGCGATGGACGTCACGGCCCAGCAGATCCTGAACTCCAGGGTCATCATGTCGAACGTGCTCGAAGAGGTCGGTCTCCTGATCCCGACCAACGTCTCACTCACGTCGATGACTCTGACCGTCCCGTCCTACATGGTCGCCGGCTCGAGCGGTGGTTCGACAGCCGCGGTCACCACGTCCACAGGTAACGACCTCACTCTGCAGGGCGACGCGACCGCCTCCACGCTCTACGACGCCAACGTCCTGGTGGGCACGCTGATGACCCAGCTCGGCCTCATGCCGCAGCTCATGAACATCAGGCTCCTGTCGGCGGTCGCGTCCTCGACGTCCAGCTCCAAGCCCGACGTGCAGTTCTCGATCGCCGCGAGCCTGCGGCCGTTTGCGACGACGCCGCCCCTGGCGCCCGCGGCGCCCACGATCACGATGGGAGGTGGCCAATGAGCAAGCTCCGTGGTCGTGAGCTCTACATCATCGTCGGCGTCGTGGCCGTGGTGATCGCGGTCCTCTGGTACTTCTTCCTCTTCAGCCCAGAGCAGAAGAAGATCGCCGACATCAACAGCAAGTACGTCGCGGTCGAAAACACGCTGCAGCAGACCAACATGCAGATCCATCAACTCGAGCTGCTCAAGAAGACCGCGCCGCAGGCCGAAGCCGACCTCATCAAGATGCACCAGCTGATGCCGTCCGAAGCCGCCATCCCGTCGTTCATAGTCGAGATGGCACAGACGGCGCAGGCGTCGGGCCTCACCTGGCTCTCCGACACGCCGGGGACGGCGAGCGCCAGTGTGCCCTTCTCGGTGCAGCCCATCCAGCTCGACTTCGACGGCGGCTATTTCGACGCCGAAGACTTCCTCTACCGGCTCGAGAACCAGGTCGAACATCGCAACGGACAGTTCCTCGTGACCGGCCGCATGTTCTCGGTCGTGAGCCTGGCGCTGACCAAGAGCGCAACCAAGGACTACCCTGACCTCGACATCAAGGTGACGATCAACGGGTACCAGTGGACTCCCGCCGGGGCATCCGCGACGCTAGCAGGTGCGCAATGATGAAAATAGACCGATCGAACGTGGTGCTCGTGCTCGTGGTGGTGGCGGCAATCGCCGTGGCCTCCGTGGTAGCCGTGCACGGTCATGCCGGCAGCGGCGCGACCGCGATGAGCGCCTACGGCGCCGAGAATCCGTCGGCGGCCGGTCTCGCAGACGCGTCGACCGTGGGTTCCTCGACGAGCGGCGTCGCCAGCGCGGCCGACCCCGCCAAGCAGAGCCCGACGCTCGACCAGTTCCACAGTCGCAATCCGTTCATTCAGGCGACGGCCGAACCGACGACCTCTCCCAGCGGCGGTGTGTCTCCGTCCCCATCGGGCTCGTCGTCGTCCTCCCCGAGTCCGTCTCCGTCGGCGCCGACCGGGGCGGATATCCACGTCACATCCGGCAGCATCGACAAGACGTACACCAACCAGAAGATCGGCGCTGAACTGCCGCCCAGCTCGTCGCCGGCTTTCAGGGTCACGGCCATCTCCGTCTCAGAAGGCGTCACGCTCACGTGGCTCGAGGGGCACATGCCGGTCGAGGGCGAAGCCACCGACACCGTGCCGGTCTACGGCGTGGGCACCTTCACGCTCGCCGAAGGCTCCCAGGACGTGGTCTACAAGATCACCATCGTCAAGCTCGACTATCCCAGCGGCTCCGGCTCCGGCTCCGGCGGCGGCTCAGGAGGCAGTAACTCCACGAGCGGCGGCGGCTCCGGCAGCGGCTCCACGAGCTACGACGTGGGCCACGCCATCAAGGCGGTGAGTATCGACACCAGCAACGGCGTTCCCAGCGCCACGCTCGTAGTCGACGGCACCACATACGCCGCCAAGAAGGTTGGGGCCGTGTTCGACACCGCGTGGGGCCAGGTCAAGATCCTGGGCATCAACGGCCCGGGGCAGACCGTGACCGTCCTGCACGCCGATGTTCAGCTCACCCTCCGCGTGGGGCAGTCGGTGTCGAAGTAGACGACCTCGGCGACAGAGAAGCACACAACTGAATGGGCGGGCCGCGCGAGCGGCCCGCCCTCATTGTCTCGCCTTCGGGGGGGCGTGTAAGGTAGCGACCATGGGCACGCTCCGCTATCTCACCGCCGGCGAATCGCACGGCGACCAGCTCACCGCCATCGTCGAGGGCTGCCCGGCGGGGCTTGCCTTCGACGCTGCTGCCTGCGACGCGGACCTCGCCCGGCGGCAACTCGGTTTCGGTCGCGGCGCCCGTCAGCAGATCGAACGAGATCGCGCCACGATCCTGTCCGGCGTGAGATATGGGCGCACGACGGGGGCGCCGATCGCCGTATCGATCGCCAACCGCGACGCCACGAGCTGGCTCTCGACGATGGCGGTCGAACCCACCTCGCAGCCGAGCGAGCCCGTCCGGGTGCCCCGGCCCGGGCACGCCGACCTTACCGGTTCGCTTCTCTATGCGGCCAACGATCTGCGTGACGTGATCGAACGGGCCAGCGCCCGCGAGACGGCGGCCCGCGTCGCCTGCGGCGCCGTCGCCCGCCGTCTGCTCGCGCTGCTCGGCTGCTCGGTCCACAGCCACGTGGTGGCCATCGGCGGCGTGACGGCCGGCGTGGCGCCTACCGTCGAGTCGCTCGCCCTGGTCGATGCCGATCCCCTGCGCTGTCTCGACCCCGGCGCCAGCGCGCAGATGCGCGACGCGGTCGCCGCGGCAGGCCAGGAGGGGGACACCCTCGGCGGCGTGTTCGAGGTGGTGGTCTTCGGCTTTCCCCCCGGCGTGGGCAGCTATGTGCAACCAGACCGGCGGCTGGGCGCGCGCCTTGCCGCGGCGCTGCTCGGGATACCCGCCATCAAAGGCGTCGAGATCGGCCTGGGGTTCGCCGCGGCGGGACTGCCGGGCTCGCAGGTCCACGACGAGATCGTCTGGTCGCCCGACGAGGGCTACGGCCGCCTGAGCAACCATGCCGGCGGTCTCGAGGGCGGTATCTCCACCGGGCTGCCGATCATC
The DNA here is from genome assembly GCA_963845355.1 of uncultured Actinomycetes bacterium. Lineage (GTDB taxonomy): Bacteria > Actinomycetota > Thermoleophilia > UBA2241 > UBA2241 > Bog-752. The sequence continues at coordinate 100,764 of CAWJRV010000023.1, read as the reverse complement.
GTGCGGGCCGCCATGAAGCCGATCGCCACCCTCATGAGCCCGCTGCGCAGCGTGCGGATGGGCAGCCACGAAGCCGTCGAGGCGCACGTCGAACGCAGCGACGTCTGTGCCGTCCCGGCCGCCGCCGTCGTGGCCGAGGCGGCGACCGCGCTCTGCCTTGCGGCCGCGTCGCTCGAGCGCTTCGGGGGTGAGACGGCCGCCGAGTTCAGCGGCGCGGTCTCGGACTACCGTGAGCGCGTCCGACGCTCATGAACGGCAGCATCGCGCTGGTCGGTTTCATGGGCGCCGGCAAGACGCAGGTGGGCCGGCTCGTGGCGCGGCGGCTGGGCGTGCCGTTCGTCGATACCGACAAGATCCTGAGCGTCCGTCACGGCGCCATAGCGGCCCTCTTCGAGCAGCGCGGCGAGGAGGGCTTTCGCGAGCTCGAGCGCGACGTCGTGCTGGAGCAGCTGGCAGCCGCCGAGCTCGGCGCGCGCGTCGTGGCCCTCGGCGGGGGGGCGGTCACCATGGACGACGTGCGGGAGGCGCTCAAGCGCCTCCCGCACGTCGTCTGGCTCGACGCCCCGCCGGGGGTCTTGTTCGGGCGCTTGCGGCCCGGCACGCGGCCGCTGGCGCGCGACGAGGTCCGGTTCGCTCAGCTCTACGATGAGCGCCGCCCCCTGTACGTTGAAGTGGCGACGGCCGAGGTGCGAACCGGCGGCGACGAACGCCTGGGCTCAGTGGCCGATATGGTCCTTGCGGCCGTCGCCGCATGAGCGCTGCGGCCCGAGCGCCCGGCGCGTTGACGGTCGACGTCACCGCCGGCGGGCATGCTTACGAGGTGCTCATCGGAGCTGGTCTTCTGGGACGCCTCGGCGCACGCTGCGGCGCGCCTGCCACGCAGGCCGTTGTGGTGTGCGACGAACGGGTGGCGCCGCTCTACGTCGAGCGTGTGCTGAATGGCCTCGAGTCTGCCGGACGCCGGGCCTCGAGCGTTGTTCTGCCGGCCGGCGAGCAGGCCAAAAACCAGGCCACGCTCGATCAGCTCTACGACCGGCTGTATGACCTGGCTGTCGCCCGCGACGACACTGTGGTGGCGCTCGGCGGCGGCGTGATCGGCGATCTTGCCGGCTATGCCGCGGCGACCTTCCTGCGCGGCGTCGGTCTCGTGCAGGCGCCCACCACGCTGCTCGCCATGGTCGACGCGGCGGTGGGCGGCAAGGTGGCGGTCGACTATCGTGAGGGCAAGAACTACCTGGGCACGTTCTATCAACCGCAGCTCGTCGTCGAAGACCCGGAGACTCTGGTGACACTGCCCGAACGAGAAGTGCGCAGCGGCTGGGCCGAGGTCGTCAAGCACGCCCTGCTGGCCGGCGGTCGGACGCTCGAGCTGACCGAGGCCGGGACGGTGTGCGCGGCATCCCCCGAGCCACGTCTGCTCGAAGCGAACGTGCGGTTCAAGGCCGGGGTCGTGTCGCGTGATCCGCGCGAGACGACCGGCGCGCGGGCGGTGTTGAACCTGGGCCACACGGTGGGTCATGCGATCGAAGCGGCCGGCGCGTTCGCCGCCTACTCGCACGGCGAGGCCGTCGGCCTGGGCCTGCGCGCCGCGCTGTGGCTTTCGGAGCGACTGGCCGGGCTCGATCCCCGGGCGGCCGCCCGGGGTCAGCGGCTCATCTCGGCGGTGGGGCTGCCCGAGCGGCTGACCGGCGTCGCCGCCGACGACGTCGCGCGCCTCATCGGCCGCGACAAGAAGTCCGCCGCCGGGATCACCCGTTTCGTCCTTCTGGAGGGCATCGGCCGGCCCGTGGCAGGGGCTGTCGTGCCGCCTGAGCTGCAAAGTGAGGTGATCGCGTGGCTCTCGAACCGATGAAGGTGCTCTGGCTGCTGCACGGGGTGAACCTGGACATGCTCGGCCGGAGAGCCGCGGAGCACTACGGCACCATCACCCTGTCCGAGCTCTGCGAACAGGTGACCGCTCACGCACGTGAGCGCGGCTTCGAAGTGCGCTGCTTTCAGACCAACCACGAAGGCCGTCTGGTCGAGCAACTGCACGCGCTGGCCCGCGGCGACGAGCCGGTCGACGCCGTCATCATCAACCCGGGGGCGTGGACGCACTACAGCTTTGCGCTCCACGACGCGCTCGAGCTTGTGACGTGTCCGGTCGCCGAGGTCCATCTCTCGGCGGTCGAGGAGCGCGAATCGTGGCGTCAGGTGTCGGTGATCGCCGACCTCGCCGCGGTGCGCGTGTCGGGTAAGGGCCCCGATGGGTATCTCGACGCGGTCGACAGACTCGCGGAGGTGGTGGCCTAAGTGGACGATCGTCTTGCGGCGCTGCGCCGCCTGCTCGTGGCACGTGGCCTCGACAGCGCCCTTGTCGGCGGCGCCGCCGACGTCAGGTACCTGTCGGGATTCCGCGGCGACGAGGCCATCCTCGTGATCAGCGCCGAACAGGCGCTGATCTGCAGCGACTCGCGGTTCTGGGCGCAGATCGAGGCCGAGGTCGCCGGCTTCGCGCTGGTCAGAAGCGAGGGTGGCGACGCCTTGACCGTCGACGCTCTCGCAGCCTGGGCGGCGCTCGACGGCCGTGACGAGCGCGAACGGTCGCTCGGCTTTCAGGGCGCCGTCATGAGCTACGCCGGTCATCGCCGCCTGCGCCGGCGCTTCGCCGGCCGGCTGCGCGATCTGGGCGGCGCCCTGAGCGCGTTGCGCGAGGTGAAGAGCAGAGACGAGTTACGGATCATGAAGTCGGCGGCGGCGCTGGCCGACGCCGCCCTCGAGACGGTGGTCGCCCAGGGCCTGCGAGGTCGTAGCGAAGCCGATGTCGCCTGGGCCATCGAACAGGCGTTGCATGCCGCCGGCGCCGAGGCTCCCGCGTTTGCGACCATCGTGGCGGCCGGGCCACAGGGCGCCTTGCCGCACGCCATCCCGGGCGCAAGGGTGATCGGCGACGGCGACCTGGTCGTGATCGACATGGGCGCGCGGCTCGACGGCTACCACAGCGACATCACGCGCACCTTCGGAGTCGGGCGACTCGACGCCGGACAGCGCGCCGTGTACGAGGTCGTCAGGGAGGCGCAGCACGCCGGTCTTGCGGCGGCTCGTGGCGGCGTCGCGGCTCGCGCGGTAGACGCCGCCGCGCGCGACGTGATCGAGGCGGCCGGCTACGGCGCGAGCTTCGGCCATGGCACCGGCCACGGCGTCGGACTCGAGATCCACGAGGGGCCTCGTGTCGGGCGGCGCACCCGCGACCGCTTGCTGGCCGGCATGGTCATCACCGTCGAGCCCGGCATCTATCTCGAGGGCCGGTATGGCGTGCGCATCGAGGACACCCTGGCGATCACCGACGACGGCCACGAGCGGCTCACGCTGTTTCCCAAGGAGTTGCGCATCGTCGACTAGGCGCGTCACGTAAGTCACGCACGCCTGAGCGGTGACGACGAAGTCGATCACCGGCCTAGGCGCGTCACGTAAGTCACGCACGCCTGAGCGGTGACGACGAAGTCGTTCGGGGAAACCAGGCCTGCCGCCGGCACACGCTCTACCCGTGCCTGCCTTTCGTGTATCATGATGTGCCGACCCGGGGGAAGGTTCGCGGCTGAGCCACCCGGAGCGCACGTCCCGACCCACACTAGAGAGAACCTCATGGCCGAAGTAGTGTCCACCAGTCAGTTCAAGAACGGCATGGCGATCACGATCGACGGTGACAACTTCACCATCGTCGAGTTCCAGCACGTCAAGCCCGGCAAAGGCGGCGCCTTCGTGCGCACCAGGGTCCGCAACATCGCCACCGGAGCGGTGCTCGACAAGACCTTCCGCTCGGGCGAGAAGTTCGAGCGGGTCCACACACAGTCGCAGAACATGACCTATCTGTACTCGACCGACGACGAGGTCGTGCTCATGGACCCGGAGACCTTCGAGCAGGTCACGGTGAGCCCCGACACGGCTCGTCAGGCGCTTCAGTGGGTGGTCGAAAACCAGCAGGTCCAGCTCCTGTCGCTGAACGGCGTGCCGGCCAGCGTCGAGGCGCCCAATCACGTCGAGCTGGCCATCACGCAGACCGACCCGGGACTGCGTGGCGACACCGCCCAGGGCGGCACCAAGCCGGCCACTCTCGAGACGGGGGTCACGATCCAGGTGCCGCTGTTCATCGAGGAAGGCGAGCTCGTGCGGGTCGACACGCGCACCGGCGACTACATCACGCGCGTCTAAGTCCGGGTCAAAGGTAGCAAGGCGGGGGAGAGGCGACTTTCTTTGCGAGCGCGACGTATCGGCATCACCGACACAACCCTGCGCGATGCCCACCAGTCGTTGTGGGCGACGCGCATGCGCACCGCCCAGATGCTGCCGGTCCTCGAGCTGCTCGACGCGGTCGGCTTTCATTCGCTCGAATGCTGGGGCGGCGCCACGTTCGACGCCTGCCTGCGGTTCCTGGACGAGGACCCCTGGGAGCGGCTGCGGGTCATCAGAAACCATGTGCATCGCACCCCCCTGCAGATGCTGCTGCGCGGCCAGAACCTGGTCGGCTACCGGCACTACGGCGATGACATCGTGCGGCGCTTCGTCGCCAAGGCGGCCGAAAACGGCATCGATGTCTTCCGCGTCTTCGATGCCCTGAACGACACCCGCAACTTCGAGACCGCAGCGGCCGCCATCAAGGAGTCCGGCAAGCACTTTCAGGCGGCGGTGGTCTACACGATCTCGCCGGTGCACTCGCTCGACCACTACATCGAGGTCGCCCGACGCCTGGTCGACATGGGCGCCGACTCCCTGTGCATCAAAGACATGGCGGCGCTGCTCTCGCCGTTCTACGCCGAGCAGCTCATCACCCGCCTGAAGAGCGAGTTTGCGGTGCCCATCCAGCTCCACTGCCACTACATCGGCGGACTCGCGCCGATGACCTACCTCAAGGCGATCGAGGCCGGTGTCGACGTCATCGACACGGCCACCGTGCCCATGGCTTTCGGCAACTCGCAACCGGCCACGGAGATGGTGGTGACTGCCCTGATCGGCACGCCCTACGACTCAGAGCTCGACCTCGAGAAGTTGTTTGCCATCGCCAAGTACTTCGAGACCGTGCGTCTCGAGGGCGGCTGGGACCGCGGCGTCACCTCGCTCACGCACATGCAGGTGTATTCCCATCAGGTGCCCGGCGGGATGATCTCCAACCTTGAGCTGCAGCTCAAGGAACAGAACGCGCTCGACCGCTTGCCCGAGGTTCTCGAGGAGATCCCCGTGGTGCGCGCCGAAGTCGGCTTTCCGCCCCTCGTCACGCCGATGTCCCAGATCGTCGGTACGCAGGCGGTGTTGAACGTGCTGTCGGGCAAGCGCTGGCAGATCGTCCCCGACGAGATGAAGGCCTACCTGCGCGGCCGCTACGGCGCGGCGCCCGGGCCCGTCTCCGCCGAGATCATCGAACGGGTCCTGGGCGACGAGCGGCCGATCTCCGTGCGGCCGGCAGAGCTCGTCGACGAGACCCTCGACGACGTGCGCGCCGAGGTCGGCGACCTGGCGCGCTCCGACGAGGACGTCCTGTCGTATGCGCTCTTTCCCCAGACGGCGCGCACCTACCTCGAGCGCCACCACCTCGGCCCCGAACACGACGTGTTCGGCACCGAGGTGCCCGCCTATCTCACCTCGCAGATGCAGACGACCGTGAGCGAGGTCGGCGCCGACCGGGTCAGGGACATCATCGCCATGGTCGAGGCGAGCGACCTGCAGGAGCTCATCCTCGAAGAAGGTGACGTGCGCATCACGGTGCGCAAGACCGTCCCCGAGGCAGTGGTCGCAAGCGACGGCGCGGGCCATGAGCCGGCAGCCGACAGGCCCGCTGCCGGCGCGCCCGACGCCGGCAGCAACGGCTACCACCTGGTGCGCTCGCCGATGGTGGGTACGTTCTATCGCGCCTCGTCGCCGGCGGTGCCGCCCTTCGTCTCAGTCGGCGACGACGTCACGGCTGGCCAGACGCTGTGCATCCTCGAAGCCATGAAGCTCATGAACGAGCTGGGCTCCGACGTGAACGGCGTCGTGCGCGAGGTCATGGCCGACAACGGCGCCGCGGTCGAGTACGGCCAACCGCTGTTTGCCATCGAACCCGCGTAAGGCGCGCGTCCGACGGTCGTGACTGCTCGCAGACCGAGCCGCAAGCAGGCGCGCCGCGATGCGGTGTTCGTGCTCTATCAGCGCGAGGTCACCGATCGTCCCCTCGAGTCGTTGCTGGCCGATCGCGCCGCGAGCGAAGGCTACGCTCCCGACGAGTTCACGATACGTGGCGTCGCGGGGGTGGTCGACGCGCAGCCTCGGCTCGACGCCGAGCTCGCCGCGAACTCGACCGCGTGGCCGCTGGCTCGCATCGCTCCGCTCGAACGCAGCATCCTGCGTCTTGCTCTCTGGGAATGGCGCAGCGGCGAAACACCGCCGGAAGTGGCCATCGACGAGGCCGTGAGGCTCGTCAAGCGCTACTCCACCGATGAAGCGGCGGGCCTCGTGAACGGTATTCTGGCCGGGGCCCTGCGCACGGGTGGAGACAGCGCTTTCAGCGGCGCCGACGACGGCGGAGAGACGTCGTGAGCGAGGCTCGCCCAAGTGCTGCCGCCGGCGAGCGGGCGCTCGCCCGCGTGCGCGAGATAGCCGGCGAGCTGCGCGACCTCGAGGAGCGCGCGGGGCAGGTCGGTTCGACCGACATCGAGATGAGCCTCTTCGAACGGGCCGCCGAGCTCGCCGACGAGGCGGCTCGACTGCTCGAAGACGCCGGCAGGTCGTCGACCGAGTCAGCGGCGCCTTGAACGAGGCCCGCGGACTCCACGGCGCGGACGGCCGGCCCGGACCGGGCGCCGCTACGCGCTACCCCGAGCACCTCCGCGAGCTGGTCGAACGCTACCTCGAAGAGCTCGATTTCGGCGCGGCGCCCGCGGCGCTGCCCCTTGTGTCGGCCATGCGCTACTCGCTGCTGGCCGGCGGCAAACGTATTCGGCCGGTCCTCAGTCTGGCCGTCGCCGAGCGGCTGCGCCAGCCGGTCGAGCGAGTCCTGCCCTTTGCCGCCGCGCTCGAGCTGATCCACACCTATTCGCTGATCCACGACGACCTGCCGGCCATCGACGACGACAGCCTGCGCCGCGGCGTGCCTACGTGCCACGTCGTGTTCGGCGAAGATATCGCCATCCTGGCCGGCGACGGTCTGTTCGCCGAGGCCTTCAGGCTGATCACCGACCGTCAGCAGGGCGACGCCGCGCTCATCGTCGCGGCCTTGTCCGAGGTCGCGTGGGCGACAGGCGTGCAGGGCATGGTGGGCGGCCAGTACATGGACGTCGCCGCGACGGCCAGCCGCGACGACGAGCTGCGCCTGCTGCACTCCCTGAAGACCGGTCGCCTGATCGAGGCGGCCGTAGCCGGAGCGGGTGTCCTTTGCGGGGTGTCTGAGCCTGCCCTCGAGGCTCACCGCGCCTTCGCCCGCGAGATCGGGCTGCTCTTTCAGATCGTCGACGACATCCTCGACGTCGACGGCGAGGCCGCCGAGTTGGGCAAGACCGCCGGCAAGGACGCTCAGCTCGACAAGACCACCTACGTCTCCCGCTTCGGCCTGGAACGCGCCCGCGAGCTGGCTCGCGAGAGCCACGAGCGCGCTCGCGTGCGTCTCGACGCTCTCGGCGGCGACGTCGGCAGCCTCGCCGCGGTGACCGACTACATGCTCTTGCGGCGCTCCTAGCCGCACCCGGGCCCGCCGACGGATGATCGGCCGACGAACGTCGGCGCCCGGTTGGGCGCCGAAGGGCAGTGGTATACTTCGAAGCCAATGGACCAGCTCTCGCGCATCTGTGGTCCGTCCGACCTGCACTCACTGGCCGTTCCTGAGCTCCAGGCCCTCGCCGACGAGATACGCGAGGTGATCTTGTCGTGTGTCAGCGAGGTCGGCGGCCATCTGGCGGCCAGTCTCGGCGCGGTCGAACTGACCGTGGCGCTTCACAGCGTCCTCGAAAGCCCCCGCGACAAGATCATCTGGGATGTCGGCCACCAAGCCTACGCCCACAAGATCATCACCGGGCGAGCCGAGTGCTTCAACACTATCCGCCAGTACGGCGGCCTTTCAGGGTTTCCCTGCCGGCGCGAGTCCGAGCACGACGTCGTCGGCACCGGTCACGCCTCCACGTCGGTGAGCTACGGGCTGGGCCTGGTCGAGGCGGCCAAACTCTCCGGGCGCTCCGACGGCCACGTGGTCTGCGTACTGGGCGACGGAGCCCTCACGGGCGGCGTCGCCTTCGAGGCGCTGAACCAGGCGGGACAGCTGCGCACGCCGCTCGTGGTCGTGCTGAACGACAACCAGATGTCGATCAAGCCCAACGTCGGCGGCTTTCAGCTCTACCTCAATCGCTTCCGGCTCGACCCGGGGCTCACGCGCCTGCGCGAGGACATGGAGCGCACGATCGCACGCATCCCGGCCATCGGCGCCCGGGCCTACAGTCTCGGGCGCGACGTCAAGGAGAGCATGAAGGCCTTCCTGGGGCCTGGGCTCATCTTCGAGGAGCTCGGCTTCGCCTACATCGGGGTGGTGAACGGCCACGACATCGGCGCGCTTCGCGAGGCCATGCGTCAGGCGATGGAGACCCAGCGTCCTGTGCTCGTGCATGTACGCACGGTCAAGGGCAGGGGCTACGAGCCGGCCGAAGAACGGCCGGCCGAGTATCATGGCACGGGGCCGTTCGACCTGAGCAACGGCGAGCGCAAGGCCAGTCCGTTGGGCACCACCTACACCGAGGCCTTCGGGCGCGCCCTGGTGCGCGAGGCGAGCGCCGACTCCAGGATCGTCGCGATCACGGCCGCCATGACCGAGGGCACGGGGCTCGGCGCCTTCGAGCGCGAGTTTCCCAACCGTCTCTACGACGTCGGCATCGCCGAGCAGCACGCGGTAGTCTTCGCGGCGGGTCTGGCGCTGGCCGGCATGAGACCCGTCGTGGCGATCTACTCGACCTTCATGCAGCGGGCCTTCGACATGCTCGTTCAGGACATCGCCCTGCAGCACATCCCGGTGGTCTTTGCGCTCGACAGGGCGGGACTCGTCGGCGACGACGGCCCGACTCACCACGGGGTGTTCGACCTCTCGTATCTGCGGCTGATCCCCGACCTGGTCGTCATGGCGCCCTCCAGTCACGCTCAGCTTCAGCACATGCTGCACACGGCGCTGCGCCACGACGGTCCGGTGGCGCTGCGCTACCCGCGCGGTCTGGCCGCGGTGTTCGACGAGCCCACGAAGCTGAAGAGCATCGCCCTGGGCACCGCCGAAGTGCTGCGCGAGGGCCGCGAGGTGGCGCTGATCGGCGTCGGCACCGGCGTCGGCATCGCCCTCGGGACGGCCGAGCTGCTGAGCGCGGCCGGCGTGCAGGCGACCGTGGTCGACGCGCGCTTCGTGAAGCCGCTCGACACCGCCCTCCTAGATGAGCTCGCCGCCACCCACGCGCGCATCGTGACGATCGAGGAGAACGTGTTGTGCGGCGGCTTCGGCAGCGCGGTCGCCGAGCATCTCGCAGACAGCGACGTGCGCGTGCGCCGCTTCGGCCTGCCCGATCAGTTCGTCGCCCACGGCGACCGGGAGCGCCTGCTGGCCGATCTCGGCCTCACTCCCGAAGCAGTCGCGGCGGCCGTTCTCGAACGTCAGCCCGGGCTCGCACACATCTCCTGAGATGGTGCGAGAGCGGCTCGACACGCTGCTCGTCTCACGCGGGCTCTTTGCCACCCGGTCGCAGGCGCGGGCCGCGGTGCTGGCCGGCGAGGTCTCGGTCGACGGGCGACCGGTCGACAAGCCGGGCACTCCGGTCGATCGCGACGGCGAGCTCGCGGTCGCGCAGCGCCCCCGCTACGTCTCGCGGGGCGGCGACAAGCTCGCTCACGCCCTCGGCACGCTGAGCATCGTGGTCGAGGGCGAAGAGGTGTGCGACCTCGGCAGCTCGACCGGCGGCTTCGTCGACTGCCTCCTGCAGCACGGCGCCGCCCGCGTGGTCGCCGTCGACGTCGGCTACGGTCTGCTCGACTACCGGCTGCGCACCGACCCGCGGGTGACGGTCCTGGAGCGCACCAACGCCCGCCGGCTCGCGGCCGATCGTCTGCCCTTCGAGCCGAGCTTCGTCACCGCCGACGTGTCGTTCATCTCCCTGCGGCTTGCCCTGGGCCCTGTGCTAGAATGCGCCCGCGTCGACTATCGGGGCCTGGTGCTCGTCAAACCACAGTTCGAAGCCGGTCGCGAGCAGGTCAAAAAGGGCGGTGTCGTGCGCGACCCGGCCGTCCATCTGCAGGTGCTCGTCGCCGTTGCGGACTGGCTTGCCGAGCACGGCGCCGCGGTGCTCGGCGTCTGCGACTCCGGCCATCCCGGGCCAAGGGGAAACGTGGAGTTCTTCATCTACTTCTGCGATGCGCGGGGCGCCCTTGCCGGGCAACGCACCGATGCCCGCGAGGCGGCCCTGCGCGCCGTCGAGGTTGCTCATGCCTGAGCCGCTGCGTCGCGTCGCCGTTCTCACCCATCACCTGGCCCGCACCACCGATCGTACGCTGCACGACCTGGCCGCCGAAGCCAAGCGTCTGGGGCTCGAGCTCATGGTGCCCCCAGACGAAGCCGACAAGCACCGCCTGTCGGGCTCCGACGGCTATCGGGTCGTCGACGACGACGAGTTGCGGGCGGTCGACCTCTGCCTGGTGCTGGGTGGCGACGGCACCATCCTGCGGGCCCTGGGCCGTATGCTGGGCAGCGGTGTGCCGACCACCGGCGTCAACTTCGGCAACGTCGGCTTTCTGGCCGGTATGCGCCAGGCCGACTGGCGCACCGGTCTCGAACACATCACGACGGGCAGCTACACGGTCATCGAGCTGCTCACGGTCGAAGCCCGCTGGAACGGCGAACGCCAGATCGCCGTCAACGACATCGTCTTCGCCCGGGTGCGTTCGCAGCGCGTGTTGCGACTCGTCTACGAAGTGTCGGGCACGCGGGTGGGGGAGATGCTCTGCGACGGCATGATCGTCGCTTCCCCGGCCGGCTCCACGGCCTACAACCTCTCCTGCGCCGGGCCGCTCGTGGTCTGGGACGCCGACGCCCTGGTGCTCAACTTCATCGCACCGCACTCGCTGGGGTTCCGACCGCTCGTCCTGCGGCCCGACCACGTCATCCGGGTGCGCAACGCCTCTCCGGCAGACGAAGCCGAGGTGCTCGCCGACGGTTCCGACGTCGGCCGGCTCTGCTGTGGCGAGACCATCGAGATCTCCGCCGGCGCGACTCGCGCCAGGCTCCTCGTGCAAGAGGGCGGCTCGTTCTATCACAATGTCGAAGAGAAGCTCTTCAACCGCGCCCGCCATGCTTTCTGAGCGTTCCGGCGCCGGTCGGCACGCCCATGCTCGCTGAGCTTTCCATCGACGATCTCGTGCTGATCGCCGGTGCTCGCCTCGAGCTTTCCGGCGGCCTCAACGTCATCACCGGCGAGACCGGCGCGGGCAAGACGCTGCTCACGCAGGGCATCGGCCTGCTGCTCGGCCAGAAGGGCGAGGAGAGTCTGGTGCGCCCCGGGGCCGAGCAGGCCCTGGTCCAGGCTGTGTTCGACGACGACGGCGAGACCCTGTCGGTCGCGCGCCGCATCACCAGGGGGGACGCTCGCGGGCCTACCTCGACGGCCTCGTGTCGTCGCTGCCGGTGGTCGAAGCGGCGCTGCGCGAGCGCGTCGCCTTCTACGGACAGCTCGAACACGCCCGGCTGCTGCAGCTCGACCGTCAGCTCGACCTGCTCGACGCCTGGGCGGGCGCCGCCGTCGCGGCCCTGCTCGACGACTACAGCGCCGCCTGGACGGTCTCTCAGGAGCTCTCGCGCGAGCTCGACAGGCTGCGCGACGCCGGCCGCGACCGCGACCGCGAGATCGACCTTCTGCGCTTTCAGGTCGACGAGATCGAAGCCGCCGCGGTCGAGCCGGGCGAGGACGAACGGCTCAAAGCCGAGCGCGAGCGCCTCCGCCACAGCGAGAAGCTTGTCGAACGAGTCGGCGGCGCCGTCGCTCTGCTCGCCGACGAGTCGGCGGCCGGCGGCCTCGACGCCTTGCGCGTCGGCGAGCACCTGCTGACCGAAGCTGCGGGGCTCGATCCGGCGCTCGCCGCCGCGGCTTCGCGCCTGGCCGGCCTGACCGCCGAAGCCGACGATCTGCTCGACGTCCTGCGCTCCTATCTCGACGACCTCGACGTCGACCCCACGCACCGCGACGCCGTCGAGACGCGCTACGACGAGCTTCGCCTCCTGGCTCGCAAGTACGGTGGCTCCGCCGACGCGATCATCGCCGCTGCGGTTGCGGGGCGCGAGCGTCTGCTCGAGCTCGAACGCCTCGACGCCGATGAGTCCGACCTTCTGGGGCGACGCGACGAAGCCCGCGCCACGGCTCAGGCGCTGGCACTGCGTCTGTCGGCGGCGCGAGCGGCGGCGGCCCCCGGGTTCGCGGCCGCCGTAGGCGCCGAGCTGCGCGGTCTGGCCATGCCGCACGTGCGTTTCGCGGTCGAGCTCACGCCGCGCGGCGACGGCCCCGAGGCCCTTGGTCCCCGCGGTGCCGACGAGGCCGAGTTCGTCTTTTCGGCCAACCCCGGAGTCCCGCCGCGCCCGCTGCGCGAGACCGCCTCGGGCGGCGAGCTGTCGCGCGCCATGCTGGCCATCAAGACCCTCGTCCACCTGGGCCACGACGTACGCACTCTCGTCTTCGACGAGGTCGACACGGGCATCGGCGGCGTCACGGCGAGCGTCCTCGGCGAGCGGCTGGCGGCGCTCGCCGGCGCCACCCAGATCGTCTGCATCACGCACCTGCCGCAGGTCGCCGTCTTCGCTGAGCGGCACTTCGTGATCACCAAGCTGGCCGACCCTCAGGCCGACACGACCGAGACCGTCGTCACCGAGGTGGTGGGCGACGAGCGTCTGGCCGAGCTCGTCCGCATGCTCGGCGGCCGGCCCGACGACCTCACGGCCCGCGAGCACGCACGTGCGCTGCTCGAGCGAGCCCAGACGGCACAGGCCTCGTAGCCGGCCCGGCCTGCGTGCTCGCTCCCGCGCCCTTTGATATACTTTTTCCCCGAAGTGACTCAGGGCTCGCCGGACAGACCCTCGTGACGGCCCGCAAACGTCGGGCAGAGCCCAACACCCCCCGAATCCCCCGGTTCCGCACGGCGCCACGCGTGGCGCTGGGCCGGCGTTCGCTCGCGCCCTGCGCCGCCGCCGGCGACTTGTCCGACGCGATCACAGGGGTACGACGAGCTCTGGCGGGAATGTGAAAGTAGCGCAAACGACGAAGTGGCCGCTGGCCACAAGCGAGGGGGCATGGCGAAACATATCTTCGTGACCGGGGGCGTGGTGTCCGGCATCGGCAAGGGCATCACGGCGGCGTCGATCGGGCGGTTGCTGAAGGCCCGCGGCCTCAAGGTCGGCAACCAGAAGTTCGACCCCTACATCAACGTCGACCCCGGCACGATGAGCCCCTTCCAGCACGGCGAGGTGTTCGTCACCGAAGACGGCGCCGAGACCGACCTCGACCTCGGCCACTACGAGCGCTTCATCGACGAGTTCGTCGAGCGCGACTCCAACATCACCACCGGCGGCATCTACAACGCCGTGATCCAGAAGGAACGCCGCGGCGACTTCCTCGGCGGCACCGTGCAAGTCATCCCCCACATCACCAACGAGATCAAGAGCCGCGTGCACCGGCTCGCCCAGAAGCTCGACGTCGACGTCCTGATCACCGAAGTCGGGGGTACGGTGGGCGACATCGAGAGCCTGCCGTTCCTCGAAGCCATCCGCCAGTTTCGCAAGGACATCGGGCGCGAGAACGTCCTGTACATCCACGTCACCCTGGTGCCGGTCATCGGCGTGGTCGGCGAGCCCAAGACCAAGCCCACCCAGCACAGCGTCGCCGAGCTGCGCGAGATCGGCATCCAGCCCGACATCATCGTGGCCCGATCCGAAGAGCAGTTGAGCCGCGGCATCCGCGACAAGATCGCCCTCTTCTGCGACGTCGAGCCCGAAGCGGTCATCTGTGCCCGCGACATCGACGACATCTACAAGATCCCCCTGCTCATGCACGACGAAGGTCTCGACGACCTCGTGGTGCGCAAGCTCGGGCTCACCGACGGCGAGCCCGAGCTGGCCGACTGGCGCGCCCTCGTCGAGCGTATCGACGCCTGCCGCGAGCCGGTCACGATCGCCCTGGTCGGCAAGTACGTCCAGCTTCACGAGGCCTATCTGTCGGTATGGGAGGCCCTCAAGCACTCGGCCATCTTCCATCGGCGCCAGCTGCGCATCCTCTGGATCGATTCCGAGGAGCTCACGCCGGCCACGGTCGTCGACCGGCTGGGCGCCGCCGACGGCGTGATCGTACCCGGCGGCTTCGGCATGCGCGGCATCGAAGGCAAGATCGAGGCCATCCAGTTCTGCCGCGAGCGCAAGGTGCCTTACCTGGGTGTGTGTCTCGGCATGCAGTGCGCGGTCATCGAGTTCGCGCGCGCCGTCTGCGGCATGGCCGGCGCGAACTCCTGGGAATTCGACGAGGAGACGGCCTACGCCGTGATCGACCTTCTGCCCGAACAGAAGGGCGTCGAGGACATGGGCGGCACCATGCGCCTGGGTGCCGAAACCGTTCGCCTCGTCCCGGGCACCAGGGCTCAGGCCGCCTACGGCGCGAGCGAGGTCCGCGAGCGTCACCGCCATCGCTTCGAGGTCAACAACGAGTTGCGGCCTCAGATCGAGAGCGCCGGGCTCGTCGTGTCGGGCACGACGCCCGACGGGCGTCTCGTCGAGATCGTCGAGCTGCCCGACCACCCCTGGTTCGTCGCCTCGCAGTTTCATCCCGAGTTCAAGTCACGGCCTACCCGCCCCGCGCCTCTGTTTCGCGACTTCGTCGGGGCGGCGGCCGCCTACGCGAGCGCTCGCGAGGGGGAGCTGGAGGAGTCGTGGGCGCAGTCCTAGACGACCTTCTCGCGCTGTTCGTGCGGCTGGTCGAGATCCCGTCGCCGTCGGGCCACGAGCGCGCCGTCGCCGACTTCATCATGGGGTATCTCCGCGAGGCCGGACTCGAACCCCACGAAGACGACAGCGCGGCCGCGACGGGCGCCGGCAGCGGCAACATCGTGGTGCGCGTGCCCGGAGCGGGGCGCGGCACGCCGATCGTCGTGGCCGCTCATATGGACACCGTGGCGGTCGACGGGCCGATCAAGGCGCTCGTCGCCGACGGTGTCGTGCGGAGCGCCGGCGACACCATCCTGGGCGGCGACGACAAGGCCGCCTGCGCGGTCCTGCTGGCGGTGCTCGCCGATCTCGCCCAGAGCCCGCCACAGGCGGGCTTCGAAGCGGTCTTTTCGACCTGCGAAGAAGTCGGTCTGCGCGGCGCCAAGGCGCTCGACCTCTCGGGGCTCAAGGCGCGGGTCGGCTTCGTGTTCGACAGCACCGGTCCCGTGGGCTCCGTGATCACACGGGCGCCGTCGCAGAAGACCCTGTCGGTCGACTTCCACGGCGTGGCCGCGCACGCCGGTATCGCGCCCGAAACCGGGCGCAGCGCGATAGCCGCCGCCGCGGCGGCGGTGGCGTCGATGCGTCTGGGACGCATCGACGATGCGACTACCGCCAACATTGGTCTGATCAGCGGCGGCAGTGCGACGAACGTCGTCCCGGAGCGTTGTCGCATCGAGGGCGAGGCGCGCAGCCACGACCCGGCGCTCCTCGCGGCCCAGATCGCCCACATGGTCGACGAAGCCCAGCTCGCCGCCGGCCTGGCCGGCATCGACGCCGAGATAGCGGTGCGCGACGCCTTCACGGGCTTTTCGCTCGACGACGACGCGCTGCCGGTGCGGATCGCCTGCGCGGCGCTGCGCGAGCTCGGCATCGAGCCCCGCGTCGCCGCGAGCGGTGGTGGCTCCGATGTAAATGTCTACAACGCCGGCGGCCTGTCCAGCGTCAACTTGAGCAACGGTACGGAGCAGATCCACACACCCGACGAATACCTTCCGGTCGAGCGGCTCGACGATGTCTACCGGCTGCTGCACGCTCTGCTGCGGGTGGCGGCGGCCACCGCGGCGTGAACGACCCTGCGCCGGGTGAGCGCGGGGCGGCGAGCAACGCCGCGTCCAGCGGTCGCGACGTCGCGAGCGCCGCGCCGGGCGCGCCTGCGCCGCCCGACCCGACCCTCGCCGACTACCTCGCCTACGTCGAGTTCGAGCGCACTCTGAGCGCGAACACGGTCGCCGCCTACCGGCGCGACCTCGAGCGCCTTGCCGCTTTCCTTGCCGCCGCCTCACCGCCGCTCACGGTGGCACAGGCCACAGGCGACGACCTGTACAGCTACTTCGCCGGCCCCGGCGGTAGCGGGGCCACGACGAGCGTGGCGCGGCGCATGGCGGCTGTGCGGGGCCTGTACCGGTACCTGGTCCGCGAGCGCGGCCTGGCGAGCGATCCCGCCGCCCGTCTGCTCACGCCGCGTCATGCTCAGCCGCTGCCGCGCGTGCTCGACGTCGACGAGATCGAGAAGGTCCTGCGAGGGGTGCCCGTCGAAGGGGCGCTCGCCGAGCGCGACCTGGCCCTGTTCGAACTGCTCTACGGCTGCGGCCTGCGGGCCAGCGAGGCCGTCACTCTGCGGCTCGCCGACGTCGACCTCGAAGGCGGCCTGGTGCGCTGCCTCGGCAAGGGCGACAAGGAGCGCGTCGTGCCGCTCGGCTCGTATGCGGCGGCGGCCGTGGGCCGCTACGCGGCCCACGGCCGCCGCCGCCTCGCCGGCCGACGCCGCCACGACGAGCTGTTCCTGAACGCCCACGGCGCGCCGCTGACCCGCCAGGGGCTCGATTTCGTGCTGCGGCGTGCCCTCAAACGCGTCGGTCTCGAGGGCAAGGCGAGCGCTCACACGTTTCGCCACAGCTTCGCGACCCACCTCGTCTCGGGCGGCGCCGACCTGCGCAGCGTGCAGGAGATGCTGGGCCACAGCGACATCGCCACCACGCAGATCTACACGCACGTCACCGCCGACCACCTGCGCGAGGTCTTCTACAGCACCCACCCGCGTGCGCGGCGCCGCACGAGCGACCACGACGAAGGGGACGCTCCCATGTCCGGCGACCAGAGCGGCGCGAGTGGCGGCGCGCCGAGCGGCTCCATAAGCCTCCCAAAGGGGGACGAGTGACCCGAGTCCTGGTGTGCGTGCTCGACGGCGTCGGGGCGGGAGAAGCGCCCGACGCCGAAGCCTACGGCGATCGCGGCTCGGACACCCTTCGTCACGTGCTCGAGGCAAGCGACGTCGAGCTGCCCAACCTTGCGGCGCTGGGCCTTGGCCGGGTCGTGGGTCTGCCGCTGGGCGAGCCGCGCCCCGGGGCTACGTATGGGCGCCTGCTCGAGCGTGGCGCCGGCAAGGACACGACGACCGGCCACTGGGAGATGATGGGGCTGCCCTTGCGGGTGCCTTTCCCGACCTATCCTCACGGTTTTCCGGCGGAGGTGATCGAACCTTTCAGCGCGGCCATCGGGCGCGGCGTGCTGGGTAACTGTCCGGCGTCGGGCACCGCGATCCTCGACGAGCTCGGCGAGGAGCACCTGCGCAGCGGACGTCCGATCGTCTACACGTCGGCCGACTCCGTCTTTCAGGTGGCCTGCCACGAAGACATCGTGCCGGTCGAGCTCCTCTACGAGTGGTGCGCGATCGCGCGCCGCATCCTTTGCTTCCCGCACGCGGTCGGGCGGGTCATCGCCCGGCCGTTCGCCGGTCGCGCGGGCGGCTTCGAGCGCACCCCGCGACGGCGCGACTTCTCGCTGCCGCCGACCGGTCCGACCTATCTCGACCTGCTGCACGACGCCGGCGTGCCGGTGATCGGCGTCGGCAAGATCGGCGAGATCTTCGCCCAGCGCGGCGTCGAGGTCGACGATCACACCACGAGCAACACGGCGGGGCTTGCCGCCTGCCGCCGTCACCTGCGGGAGATGCGTCACGGCCTGTTGTTTGCCAACCTGGTCGATTTCGACCAGATCTGGGGGCACCGCAACGACGTCGCCGGCTTTGCGTCCGGCCTGCGTGAGGTAGACGACGCCGTTCCGGGGCTGCTGGGCGAGCTCGCGCCGGGCGACGTCGCCCTCTGGTGTGCCGATCACGGCGTCGATCCGACTACGGCCAGCACCGACCACTCTCGCGAGTACGCTCCGCTGCTCGCGACGGGCCTTTCCGGCGGGCGCTACGACGGTCTCTTCGAGGACGTCGGGGCGACCGCATATCAGCACCTGACCGGTCGCCGCCCGCCGTTGCCCGGCACGGTCATCCCATGAGTCGCATGAGTCATCGAGCGAGCATCGGGCACTCATCGAGAGCCCTCGTGCCGCAGGCCGACCTGGCCGTCGTGTTCGGCTCGGGGCTCGCGCTCGTGCCCGACGGCGCCGAGGTGCTCAAAGAGATCGACTACGCCGCGCTGGGGTGGCCGGCGACGTCGGTCGCCGGTCACGCCAATCGTCTGCGCCTCGTCTCGTGGGCGCCCGACGGTCATATCGCGCGGCGCGTACTGCTGGCCTGCGGGCGCCCGCATCTCTACGAGGGCTGGAGCGCGGCCGATCTGGAACGTCCAGTCCACGCCCTGGCCGACGCCGGTGTGCCCGCGCTGCTGCTGACCAACGCCGTCGGCAGCCTCGACGGGTCACTCGAGCAGGGCCAGGCCGTGCTCGCCATGGAGGTGGTCGACCTGCAGGGTCCGCCCGACGACGAACCGCCGATGCTGAGCGTCATGGCGTTCGCCGAGGCGGCCCGGTTGGCCGCAGCCCTGCGCCCGCACCTGAAGGCGCGCCCCGGCCGCTATGTCGCCGTTGCCGGGCCGCAGTACGAGACGCCGGCCGAGGCGGCGTGGCTGCGCGTCTACGGCGAGGTGGTCGGCATGTCGACTGCCGCCGAAGTGCGCGCCGCGGGCTCCCGGGGACTGCGGGTTTGCGTCCTTTCGGTGGTCGGAAACGTTGCCGGCGCGGCGGTGGACCACGCCGGGGTGCTGGCCGCCGGCGCGGCGCTTGCCGGCACGCTCGGGCCCGCTCTGGCGCCTCTGGTGGCAGCCTTTCTTGGGCAAACGGCGGCCGGCCCTGCGACCGCGTCTGCCCTTCATCAGGCGGCGAGCGCCGTGGATCGGGCATCTCGGCAGACTGGTCCCCGGCCGTGACCGTCGATGTAGTGAACGACATCATCGCCCGTAAACGCGATGGCGGCGAGCTCGACGAGCCCCGTCTGCGTGCGTTCGTCTCAGGCGTCGTCGACGGATCCATTCCCGCCTACCAGGCGAGCGCGCTGCTCATGGCGATCGTCCTGCGCGGCTTCTCGCCGGCCGAGACTCTGGGTCTCGCGCGGGCCATGGTCGACAGCGGCAAGACGCTCGACCTCTCGGTGCTGGGCCGGCCGGTCCTCGACAAGCATTCCAGCGGCGGCGTCGGCGACAAGGTGACCCTGGTGCTCGCGCCGCTCGTGGCGTCGTGCGGGGCGCTGTTCGGCAAGATGTCTGGTCGCGGCCTCGGCCACACCGGCGGCACGCTCGACAAGCTCGAGTCGATCCCCGGCTTTCGGGTGCAGCTTTCGCAGGGCGACTTTCTGCGCCAGCTCGAGCGTATCGGCGTGGCGGTGGTCAGCCAGAGTGAGCGTCTCGTGCCGGCCGACCGGATCCTCTATGCGCTGCGCGACGTTACCGCGACCGTCGACAGCGAAGGTCTGATCGCCGCCAGCATGATGGCCAAGAAGATCGCCAGCGGCACCTCGGCCGTCGTGCTCGACCTCACGGTGGGGGCCGGGGCCTTCATGAAGACCATCGACCAGGCGGCCTCGCTCGGGCGCCTCTGCCGTCTGATCGGCGAGAGCTACGGACGCAAGGTCACCTGCCTCTACACGGCCATGGATGCGCCGCTCGGGCGGGCGGTCGGCACTCGACTCGAGGTCGAGGAGGCCTGGGAGGTCCTGGGCGGCGGCGGACCCGACGACGTGCGTGAGGTCGTCGTGGAGCTGGCCGCGGCGCTCCTTGCGCTCTCCGACCTGGGCATCGATGAGCGAGAGGGGCGAATGCGCGCGCTGCGCGCCCTCGCCGAGGGGCAGGCCGCCGAGTGGTTCGAGCGCTGGGTCGCCGTGCAGGGCGGACGCTTCACGCCGGGGGAGTTCCACCAGCTGGCCTGTGTCGAGCTCACGGCCCGGCGCGACGGCTGGGTGAGCGCGATCGATGCGCTGGCCGTCGGCCGCGCCGCGCAGGTCTCGGGAGTCGGCCGCCGCCGCGTCGACGACGAGGTCGACCCGGCGGCGGGGGTCGTGATCGCGGCCAAGCCGGGTCAGGCGGTGGCGGCGGGTGAGCCGCTGGCGCGCATCTTCGCGCGCGGTCGCGACGACCGCACGGCCGCCGCGCGCCTGCTCGAGGAGGCCTTCGTCGTGAGCGACGAACCGTTCGAGCCGCGACCGGTCGTGCTTGGTCGCGACGCCTGATGCGAGTCGTCGGCGGGCAGTGGCGGGGGCGGCGCCTGACGGCGCCGCGCGGCCCCGCCACGCGACCGACGTCCGATCTCGTGCGCGAGGCGATCTTCGACGTGCTCGTCTCGATGCCGCGCCCGGCGGGCGAGACGCCGCTCGAGGACCCCATCGCAGACGGCCCGCTCGAGGGGCTGGCCGTGCTCGACCTGTTCGCCGGCAGCGGCGCCCTGGGCATTGAGGCGCTGTCGCGCGGCGCCGCTTCGTGTACCTTCGTGGAGCGCGCTCCTGCCGCTGTGCGGGCGCTGCGCGACAATCTCGCCAGGGTAGAGGCCCGCGGCGGCGCGGTCCGCGTCCGCCTCGACGACTACCGCCGGGCGCTCACGGCTGACGCTAGGGGCGCGAGACTGTATAATCTCGTCCTCGTAGACGCGCCGTACGCGTTGTACCCGAAAGTCGAGCCCGAACTCGCGGGTCGGCTCACGGCTGTGCTGGCGCCGGGAGCGGTCGTCGTGGTCGAGACGGCCAGAAGCCAGGCTGTGAGCCTGCCGCTCACCGAAGTGAGCGTCAAGTTGTACGGCGACACACGGGTCACTTTCTGCAGCGAGGTCTGAGCGTGCCGAGCAACGTCACCGCCATCTGTCCCGGGACCTTCGACCCGGTCACGGTAGGCCATCTCGACATCATCACGCGCGGCGCGCGCACGTTCCGGCGCGTCGTGGTGGGGCTCATCGAGTATCCCATGCGCAAGCAGACCATGTTCACGTCGGCCGAGCGCGCCGCGTTCCTGCGCGAGGCCCTGGCCGACTATCCCAACGTCTACGTCGATCACTTCAACGAGCTCGTCGTCGAGTTCGCGCGCCGTTGGGAGGCCAATGTCATCCTCAAGGGGCTGCGAGCCATCTCCGACTTCGAATACGAATTCGCCATGGCGCAGCTCAATAGGAAGCTGGCGCCCGACATCGAAACTGTCTTCATGATGGCCTCACCCGAGCACAGCTTCCTGAGCTCGAGCGGCGTCAAGGAGGTCGCCACGTTCGGCGGCTCGGTCGACGATCTGGTGCCACCGGCGGTGGCCCGGCGCTTCGCCGAGCTGTTCCCGCGAAAGGCTTAAATCGCCTCAGAGAGAGGTAGGTCCGTATGGATGTGCTCGTTCTGATCGACAAACTGGACGACCTCATTCACAATGCCCGGTCAGTGCCGCTGACCGACAGCGTGATGATCGATCGTGAAGAGATCTACGACCTGCTCGACCAGATGCGCTCCACGATCCCCGAAGAGGTCAAGCAGGCTCGCTGGATCGTCAAGGAGCGCCAGGAGATGCTGGCCGAAGCCAAGCAGGAATCCGAGCGTGTGCTGGCCGAGGCCCGCGACAAGGCCGAGCAGGCCGCGGCCCAGGAAGAGGTCGTGCGCGTGGCCGAACGTCAGGCGCACGAGATCGTCGAGGACGCCCGCGAGCGCGAGCGTGAGATCCGCCTTGGAGCCGAAGACTACGCCGACGAGGTCCTGGGCAACCTCGAAGTGAATCTCGACAAGTTCCTGGCGGCCGTGCGCCGCGGGCGCGAGCGTCTGCAGACGCCGTCCCCGGGCTCCGAGCCGCAGGACTAGGCGCGCGGCGAAGCCACGCACGCCTGAGCGGCACCGACGAAGTTAAGTGACGGACTAGGCGCGCGGCGAAGCCACGCACGCCTGAGCGGCACCGACGAAGTTAAGTGACGGACTAGGCGACGCCGGCCTGCGGGCCGGCTCAAGGTACGGGCGGACATGCGCCGTTTCAATGTGCGGTCGCTCTCGTTCGGGGAGCGCAACGAAGCCGAACGGCGACTCGTCGTCGAGGTCGCGCCGTTCTCACTGGGCGGCATCGGCTACGAGGTCACGGGCGGCGGGCTCGAGCTACTGCTCAGCGTGTCGCGGGTCGGGCGCCGCATGACGTTGCGAGGCGTCGGCACGGCGCTGCTGACGGGCCCCTGTCAGCGCTGTCTCGGCGAAGCCTCGCTGCAGGTGCCGGTGGCCTGTGTCGAATACCTGGCCGACGGTGAGTCGGAGGCCGGCGACGAGGAGCCCTACGTGCGGGGCTACCTGCTCGACCTCGAGCGTTGGGTGCGCGACGCGATCGCCGAGTCTCTGCCGGTGCAGATCCTTTGCCGCGACGACTGTCGCGGGTTGTGCGCCGTCTGCGGCGCCGATCTGAACGAGGTCGGCGATGACCACGCCCACTGAGGGCGACGGCGGGCAGTCGCCTTCGCCCCGGCGATTTGGACAGAAGGGCGTGGCGCCTGTAAAGTAGATCGTCCACGAACCGAGAAATGAGAACCGATGCCAGTTCCCAAGAGAAAGACTTCAAACAGCAAACGCGACTCGCGCCGCGCGCAGCAGAAGCTGAGCGTCGAGACGGCGAGCTTCTGCCCGCAGTGCAAGAGCCCCAAGCTGCCGCATCGCGCGTGCCCGAAGTGTGGCACCTACAAGGGCCGCGAGGTCATCCCCCTCAACGTCGAGAAGAAGAAGTAGACTCGCGCCGCCTGTCGCGACCGTTCTGTAACCGGGGGCCGTCGGCATGAGATCGCTGTATGTCGCATCGACCGAAGGGAGCGGGGGCAAGACCACGCTCTCGGTGGGCCTCTGCATGGCGTTGCGGGCGCGAGGCCTCGACGTCGGCTATTTCAAGCCCGTCGGCATCCTGCCGGCGGGTTCCTCGGGCGAGCTCGTCGACGACGACGCGCGTTTCGTGGCCGAGGTCCTTGGCCTCAAGGAGCCCCTTTCCGACATATGCCCGGTGGTGCTCGACGAAGATGCCCTGCACGAAGTCCTGACCGGTTCCGACGTCGACACCCTCGAGCGCGTCGCAAGCGCCTATGGGCACCTCCGCGGCCACCACGACCTGATCATCTGCGAAGGGCTCGGCGAGGTCTGGCAGGGCCGCTTCCTGCGGGCCAGCGGCGCCGATGTGGTGGCGCGGCTCGACCTCGGCACGATCCTCGTGGCGCGGTTTGCCGGCGCCCGCCTGCTCGACGACATCTGCTACGTCAAGGATTCCCTCAAGGAGCGGCTCCTGGGGGCGGTCTTCAACATGGTGCCCGAATCGCGGGTCAGCCTCGTGAACGGCGAGTATGCCGCCTTTCTCGCCGAGCAGGACATAGCGACCTACGGGGTGCTGCCCGCCAGCAAGCGTCTCGCCGCGGTGACCGTGGCCGAGATCGTCGCGGCGCTGGGTGCGACCTACCTCTGTGGCCAGGAGCACAGCGACACGACCGCCGAGACCTACCTGATCGGGGCGATGAGCCCCGAGCATGCCATCGGGTACTTTCAGAATGCCGCCAACAAGGTGGTCGTGGTGGGCGGCGACCGCGCCGAGATCATCCTCGCGGCACTCGAGACGCCGACGGCGGCCATCGTCCTCACCGGCAGCTACGTGCCCAGCCCGGCCGTACTGGGCCGCGCCGAGGAGCTCGGCGTGCCGATCGTCTCGGTGGGGAGCGACACGGTGTCGGCGACCGACGGCATCCGCCGCCTGTTCGGCCGTCTGGGCGTGCACGACAAGCGCAAGATCGATCTCATTGCCGACGAGATCTCGACTCACATCGATCTTGACCGGCTCGTTGCCGATCTCGGCGGGTAGCTCCCCTGGACCAGGTCTTCACCCCTCAGGACGTCCACCGGGCCCTGACGGCCCAGAAAGCCGGCGGCCACGTGCGCGTGGCGCTCGACGCCCTCGGCGGTGACGACGCCCCAGAGGTCGTGGTCGCGGGGGCCCTCGAAGCAGCCGGAGAGCTGCTGACGATCGTTCTGGTCGGGCCACCGGACAGGCTGCGAGAGCTCCTGCCGGCCGGCGGCCACCCACACATCGAGGTCGTGCCGGCCACCGACAAGATCGGCTCGGGCGACGAGCCGGTCCAGGCGGTGCGCAGTCGCCCCCAGTCGTCTCTCGTCGTGGCCGCGCGCCTCGTGGCCGACGGGCAGGCCGACGCCTTCGTGTCGATGGGCAATACCGGTGCGGCGCTGGCGGCAGGCCTGCTGCATGTGCACCGCATCAAGGGCGTGCTGCGACCGGCGCTCTGCACGCTGCTGCCTGCCGTTCCCACGCCGGTCGTGTTTCTCGACGCCGGCGCCAACGCCGAGGTGCGTCCCGAAGCCCTTCGCCAGTTTGCCGTCATGGGTCAGGTCTTCGCCCAGGAGGTGCTGGGCATCGAGCACCCGAGCGTCGGTCTGCTGTCCATCGGCGAGGAGCCGACCAAGGGCACGCCGGTGGTGATCGAAGCCCACAGGCTGCTTGCCGCCGACCCTCAGATCAACTTCTACGGCAACGTCGAGGGGCGCGATCTGACGCGGCACACGGTCGATGTCGTGGTGGCCGACGGCTTCAGCGGCAACATCGCCCTCAAGGTCTTCGAAGGCACCGCCCGCACGATCGTCGGCGCGATCCGCGACGCCGTCCGCGGTTCGCTGCGCGCCAAGCTCGGCGCCGCCCTCATGGCGCGCGACCTCAGGCGCATCGGCGAGGCGCTCGACCCCGAGCAGTATGGCGGCGCCTACCTGCTCGGCCTGCGGCGGCCCATGGTCGTCGGCCACGGCAGCTCGCACGCCACGGGGGTGGCCAACGGCGTCCGTACGGCCGCGCGCGGCGTCACGAGCGAGTTGCTGCCCACCATCGCGCAACGCCTGGGCGCCGACCCCGATCCACCTGCCACCGGCGTTCCGCCGGCGAACTGACCTCGCCGGCAGTCGTTATTGCACGACCTTGGGGTTCTGGTAGAGTAGCGCCACATCGGAGAGTCGGAGGTCAGTGCATGACGAGGGAAGAAGCATTCGAGCAAGTCAAGTCGATCCTGGTCGAGACCCTCAGCGTCGACGAAGACAAGGTCACCCTTGCGGCGCGTTTCCAGGAAGATCTCGAGACCGACTCGCTCGACCTCGTTGAGCTTGTCATGACCATGGAAGACAAGTTCGGCATCAAGATCTCAGACGAAGAGGCCGCCGGCATCAAGACGGTCGGCGACGCTGTCGATTTCGTCATGGGGCGGCTGAGCTAGTTTCGATCGGCTGAGCGCCGGTCTCGCCGGGCGGGTCCTCGCACGCCGAAGGTCTGCCCCTCTTCCATAGGGGAGAACAGTCAGATGGTATGGCGTCTGCTGGCTCTGGCGGAGCAGCTCGACGACGGGCTGTTGCGCCAGGTCTTCACGCACTCGTCATGGGTGGCCGAGCGCGGCCGCTCCTACGAGCGCCTCGAGTTCCTCGGCGACAGCGTGCTCAGCCTCGCTGTGACGACCGAGCTGTATCGCCGCTTCCCCGACCACTCCGAAGGTAGTCTGGCGCGCCTGCGCGCCTACGTCGTCAGTCGCGCCACCTGCGCGGTCGTGGCCGCGAGGCTCGGGCTGCCCGACTTCGTGCGACGCTTCGGCACAGGTCACGAACCGGGCGAGCTCGATCAGCTGGTCGCCAACGAGAACATCATGGCCGATATGACCGAATCGCTGATCGGCGCCGTCTACCTCACCTATGGGCTCGACGTCGTGCGTCCGGCCGTGATCGAAGCGTTCACCGAGCACATCTCGTTCGCCGAGCGCAGCTACGTCGATTTCAAGACCGAGCTCCAGGAGCAGCTCGCCAAGACCGGTCGCGCGGTCGCCTACCGCTTGGTCGAGACGATCGGTCCGCCGCACGCCCGCGAGTTCGTCGTCGAGGCCATGGTCGACGGCGTGTCTCTGGGGCGCGGTGTCGGCGTCAGCAAGAAGCGTGCCGAACAGGAGGCCGCCGGTGAGGCCCTGCGCGACCTCAATCGCGCCGACAGGCCAAAGCGGCGTCGCGTGCGTCTGCGCGGGCGCGGTCGGCGCGGCGCCGGGTCTGCGGTCACCGAGCCGGCGCGCGACCCTGACACGGCGGCGCTCGACGGCTCGCCTGACGGCGCACCCGGCGGCTCGCCCGACGGCGCACTCGATGGGCCGAAAGGCCACGA
Source organism: uncultured Actinomycetes bacterium (assembly GCA_963845355.1). Taxonomy (GTDB): domain Bacteria; phylum Actinomycetota; class Thermoleophilia; order UBA2241; family UBA2241; genus Bog-752. Next base: position 74,400 of record CAWJRV010000023.1, on the reverse strand, counting down.
CGACGAGCCGGCCCGCGACGAGCATCCCTACGGGCAGCCGCCCGAACCCTCCTCCGCGGACACCGGAGCGTAACCGAGGGTGTTCCTGCGCGCGCTGCGCATGAAGGGCTTCAAGTCGTTCTCGCGGCAGACCGAGCTCGTCTTCGAACCCGGCGTCGCCGTGGTCATCGGGCCCAACGGCAGCGGCAAGAGCAACATCGCCGACGCCGTCATGTGGGTGCTCGGCGAGCAGAGCCCCACGAGCATCCGCGGTTCCTCCATGCAGGATCTGATCTTCGCGGGCAGCGACGGACGGCGGGCGGCTGCGGCGGCCGAGGTCGAGCTCGTGTTCGACAACGCCGACGGTACGCTGTCGGTGCCTACGCCCGAGGTGAGCATCGGCCGGCGCATCGTGCGCGGCGGCGAGACGACGTACACGATCAATCGGGCGGTCTGCCGTCTGACCGACGTGATCGAGCTCACCGCCGAGATGGGGCTCGGGCGCGAGATGCATTCCATCATCGGCCAGGGCAAGGTCGAAACGCTCCTGGCCGCCAGGCCCGACGAACGCCGGGCGCTGGTCGAAGAGGCCGCCGGGCTGGGGCGCTACAAGCGTCGCCGCGAACGGTCGCAGATCAAGCTGCGCGAGGTCCGCCGCAATCTCGAGCGCGCCCGCGACCTCGAACGCGAGGCGAGTCTGCAGCTCGCGCCGCTGCGACGTCAGGCCAACGCCGTCGAGACCCTGCGCGGCATCGAGAACGAGCTGGCCGAGACCCGCGGGCGGCTGCTCACCGGCGAGATCGTGGCGCTCGACGAGCGCCTCACCGAGGAGCGCGAGGCGGTCGAGGCGGTGGCCGGGCGCAGAGCCGCGCTCGACGAGCGGCTCGCGCGCACCGAGCAGGCTCGTCTCGCCGAAGAGGAATCGTTCGCTCGCGATGTGCGCGAACGCGAGCGCCGTGCCGGCCGCGCGCTCAGAGCGCGCTATCTCGGGGACCGGCTGGCGAGCTGTCGCCGCCTGATCGCACAGCGCGGCGCGCTGCTCGACGAGATGCGCCGGGCCGCCGAGGCCGAACGCGAGAGCCTCGCCGCCGAGCTCGAGAACGCCGCCACGTCGAGCGAACCGGCGCCGCAGGGCGACGACCTCAGCGCCTTCGAAGCGACGCTGGCCGTCGCCCAGGAGGCTCACGACAAGGCTGCAGCGCTCGCCGCCGCGGCGCGGGCCGACCTGGCGGAGCAGCGCTCCGCAGGCGCGCGGCACGAGCTCGAGCTCGAAGGTCTGACCGCGCGGCGCGAGCGCGCCGGCCGGCGGCACGCTGCCGTCTCCGCCGACGCCGAGCGGCTTGTCGCCGACGGCGAAGGCAACGCCGCGACACGGGCGGCGCTGCTCGCCGAAGAGCTGGCCGCCCACGCCCGCATCGACGAGGCGACGGCGACGCTCTCAGCCGCCGAGGCGGCCGCCGACGAGGCGAGCGAGGCGGCCTCGGAGGCGGCCGCGGCTCTTGCCCGGATCACCTCGTCGTGGCAGCAGCTTGCCGCCGAGCGCGCCGGCGTCGAGGCCGACCTCGAGCACGCCGGCGCATCCCTCGCGGAGCTGCGCGAGGTCGACGCCGACGTATTGCGGGCCGTAGAGCGCTACCCCGGCGTGGTCGACCTGTCCGCCGCGGTGAGTTGCGAGCGCGGCTACGAGCTGGCGCTGGCCGCCGCGCTCGCCCAGTACCCAGGCACGCTCGCCGTCTCGTCGGGCGAGGATCAATGGTCGGTGCTCGACGCGCTCCGCTCGGCCGGGGTGTCGCTGGCCCGGCTGCTGGCGCCGGCGCGCCGTGGCCGCGGACGACCCATGGGCGCCTTTCCCGGTGCCGTGCCGCTGGCCGATCGAGTGACGGTCGGCGCTGGCGACCGTCTCGAGCACGTCCTTTCCGAGGTCGTTGTCGTCTCCGACCTCACCGCAGTGCCGGACACCTTCGAAGGGCTCGCGGTCATGCGCGACGGCTCCTACTACCGGCCCTCGACAGGGCAGCTGGGTCTGGCGGCGGGCGTGCCCGCGGCTCTCGTGATCGAACGGCGCGCGCGTCTCGAGGCGCTGGTCGAGAGGCTCGACGCCGTCAAGGCGCGCGAGGCGCGCGAGAGTGTCGCGGCGGCCGGAGCGCGGGCGCGCTCCGAGACGCTGGCGACCGCCCGCGTGGGCGCCATGACCGCCCTCGAGGCGGCCGCCACGGCACTCGATGAAGCGCGGCGGCGAGCTGCGTCGGCCGCGCTCGAGCGCCGCGGCGCCGACGAGCGAGCGCAGCGTCTGGCCGAAGCGTTGACGGCAGCTCGTCTCGAAGCAGAGAGTCTCGACGCGGAGCTGGCCGCGCTGGCGGAGCGCGTCGTCGCCTGTGAGCGTGAGACGGCGGCCGCGCGCGGCGCCCTGCGCGTGAGCGAAGCCTCGGCCGCCGCCGCTGAAGCGGCGCATCTCGAGACCCTGGGCGCCCTTACGCGAGCGCGGGTCGACCTCGACGAACGGCGCGCTCGCGCGCAGCGCGGCGCCGATGAGCGGGCGCGCAACGATCGACGTCTCGAGAGCGTCCGCAGGCGCCTGCGCGACGTCGAAGGCCGGTTGCGTGTCGCGCCAGGGGCGACCGACGCCTGCGCCGAGGTCGTGGCGGCGCTCGAGGCGCTGCAGAGGGGTGTCGAACCGCTCATCGAGCGCCTGGGCGACGAAGCCGGCGAGGCCGAGGAGCGGGTACGCGACAGAGCCGAAGCTCGCCGCCTGGCCGAAGACGAAGTGGCGCTGCGGCACGAGGTCGACGAGCTCGGCGAGAGCAGGGGCGCCGCCCTGGTGACCGTCGCCCGCCTCGAAGAGCGCCGGGCCGAGCTCGCCGCTCGCTTCGATCAGGTGGCGACGGCGCTCGAGACGAGTGTCTTCGAGGCGCCCGGCGACGACGCCGAAGCGACCGCGCTGCGCGCTCGCCTGGAACGGCTCGAGCATCGCCGCGACGGTGTCGGTCCCGTCAACCCTCTCGCCGAAGCCGAATGCGCGCGCCTTTCGGAGCACGTCGAGTTCCTGCGCGAGCAGCGCAAGGACCTCGAGCACTCGCTCGATGAGACCGAGTCCCTGATCGCCGAGCTCACGCAGCGCATCGAGGTCGACTTCGAGCAGACGTTCGCGGTCGTGCAGGACAACTTCGCCCACATGGTCGGGATCCTCTTCCCGGGCGGCAGCGGCCGCCTCGTGACCGTGCCCGGCGAGGGTGACGAGCCGTCGGGCATCGCCATCGAAGTCAAGCCGGCGCGCAAGCTGGGCCGCAAGCTGGCTCTGCTGTCGGGTGGCGAGCGGTCGCTCGTGGCGCTCGCCTTCCTGCTCGCCCTGCTGCTCTCCCGAACCTGTCCGCTGTACATCCTCGACGAGGTCGAGGCGGCTCTCGACGACATCAACATCGGTCTGTTCGTGTCGCTGGTGCGCGACTACCGGTCCAGGACGCAGTTCCTGATCATCACCCACCAGAAGCGCACGATGGAGGCGGCCGACCTGCTCTACGGCGTGACCATGGGGCCCGAAGGCACGTCTCAGGTCGTGAGCGCGCGCATGGCCGAGGAAGAGATCGATCACGAAGCGGGAGTGACCTGAGTGGATTGGCACGAGGCGTTCAAGGGGCTTGCGGCCCGGCTGCCTGAGGCGGCGGTCGTTCACGAAGACGAGGAGCGGCGCGGCCTGTTCGGCAGGCTGCGCGAGAACCTCGGCAAGGCGAGCGGTGCGCTGCGCGAACATTTCCGCACGATCATGTTCGACGGCATCACCGAGGAGCTCTGGGAGCAGATCGAGGAGGCGCTGATCTTCGCCGACGTCGGCGTCGAGGCCACTGTGCGGATCGTCGAGCAGCTCGAGCGTGAGGCGGCCGAGCAGCAGCTCTCCTCGCGCGAAGACCTGCTCGGCCACCTGGCCGGCATCGTCGCCCGCATGCTGCAGCCTCCGCTGGCCGACGATCGTCTGATCGACGTGTCGGCTCAGCCTGCGGTGATCCTGGTGGTGGGAGTCAACGGCACAGGCAAGACGACCACGATCGGCAAGCTCGCCTTCAGGCTGGCCGAGCTCGGCAAGACGCCGCTCATGGTGGCCGCCGACACGTTCCGCGCGGCCGCCGTCGAACAGCTCGCCGAGTGGGCCTCACGGGTCGGCTGCGAGATGGTCCGCCAGGCCGCCGGCAGCGACCCCGCCGCGGTGGTCTACGACGGCATCGACGCCGCCCGCTCGCGCCACGCCGACGTCGTGATCATCGACACGGCCGGGCGACTACACACCCAGGTGAACCTCATGAACGAGCTCGCCAAGGTGCGGCGGGTGATCGACAAGCAGATCCCGGGCGCACCGCACGAGACCCTCCTTGTCATCGACGCCACGACCGGGCAGAACGGGCTGCGCCAGGCGCAGGTGTTCGCCGAAGCCGTCGAGGTCACCGGTGTGGTCCTGACCAAGCTCGACGGCAGCGCGAAGGGCGGCATCGTGATCGCCATCCGCGAGGAGCTCGGCATTCCCATCAAGCTGATCGGCGTGGGGGAGAGGCTCGAGGACCTGCGCCCCTTCGACCCCGACGAGTTCGCCCGTGCCCTGTTTCTCGACGAGTCCGGCGGTGGCGCGTCGTGAACCGCCCCGGGACGCCGCGGTGAGCGTGCACCTCGTCACGCCTCGGCTCGTCGTGCGCGACTACACCATGGCCGACCTCGACGACGTGTCAGAGATCCTGGCCGACCCCGAGGTGTTCTGGTGGGTGAAGGAGCCGTTCACCAGGGCGCGGGCGCGCCGCTGGCTCGCCGACGAGATGGGCTTCATGGCAAGCGACGGCACCGGCCGCAGCGCGGTCGTTCTCAAGCACACCGGCAAGGTGATCGGCGGGGCCGGCCTCGTGTGGCGCGACCTCGACAGCGGTCGCGAGATCGAGCTCGGCTATCACCTGCACCGTGGCTTCTGGGGCCACGGCTACGCGACCGAGGCCGGCGCCGCCCTTCTCGCCCAGGCCCGCGAGCGCGAGATATGTCGCGTCATCTCCCTGATCTACGTCGATAACCCCCGTTCGGCGGCGGTCGCCCGCAGGCTCGGCATGCGACCCGAGCGCGTGCTCGAGTGGGCCGGCCTGCCGCACCGTCTCTGGGCCACGGAGCTCGACGGCCACGGCGGCGTCGACGCCTCCCTTTCGCCACCCCCGCGCGGGCGGTAGAATCCTCAGCCTGCGGGTACCACCGCTCCTGTCACTCACAGAACAATAGAAAGAGGCATGCCGGCATGTTCGATTCACTTTCCGAGCGCCTGCAGGGCGTCTTCGGCGAGTTGCGCGGCCACGGCAAGCTGAGCGAGGCCGACGTCGACAAGGCGATGCGCGAGATCCGTCTCGCTCTGCTCGAGGCCGACGTCAACTTCAAGGTCGTCCGCGAATTCGTCAATCACGTCAAGGAACGCGCCCTGGGCGCCGAGGTCATGGCAAGCCTGACGCCCGCCCAGCAGGTCGTGAAGGTCGTCGACGAGGAGCTCGTCACGCTGATGGGCTCCGGCGACTCCCGGCTGGCCTTCAGCGGCCGTCCGCCGACGGTGATCCTCATGGCCGGCCTGCAGGGCTCGGGCAAGACGACGACCTGCGCCAAGCTGGCGAAGCTCCTGCAAAAGGACGGCAAGCGCCCCGTGCTGATCGCCGCCGACGTTTACCGCCCGGCGGCCATCGAGCAGCTTGGCACGCTGGCCGAACGCGTCGGCGTGCCGATTTACGCGCCCGGCGCCGACGTCGACCCGGTCGACATAGCGCGCGACGGCGTGGCCTTCGCCCGCGAGAAGGGCGACGTGGCCATCATCGACACCGCCGGCCGTCTGCACATCGACGACGAGCTCATGGAGGAGCTCGTGCGTATCCGCAAGGTCGTCAAGCCGCACAACATCCTGCTTGTGATCGACGCCATGACCGGGCAGGACGCGGTCAACGCCGCCGAGCAGTTCAAGCAGCGAGTCGACATCGACGGTGTGGTGCTGACCAAGCTCGACGGCGACGCCCGGGGCGGCGCCGCGCTGTCGGTGCGGGCCGTCACCGGCAAGCCGATCAAGTTCGTCAGCACCGGCGAGAAGCTCGACGATTTCGACACCTTCCACCCCGATCGCATGGCCTCGCGCATCCTGGGCATGGGCGACGTGCTGACCCTGATCGAAAAGGCTCAGGCCGACATCTCCGAGCAGGACGCCGCGCGCCTCGAGGAGCGCATGCGCAAGGCCGAATTCACCTTCGAGGACTTCCTCGAGCAGATGAAGCAGGTGCGCAAGATGGGCTCGCTTTCGAGCATCATCGGCCTGCTGCCCGGCGTGCCGGGCATGAAGGAGTTGAGGAACGCCAAGATCGACGAGCACCAGATGGACCGCATCGAAGCGATCGTCTTCTCCATGACTCCCGAGGAGCGCCGGCACCCCGACATCATCGACGGTCGAAGGCGGCAGCGCATCGCTCGCGGCAGCGGCGTCGAGGTGGCCGACGTCAACCGGCTGCTCAAGCAGTTTCGCGAGATGAAGAAGATGCTGAAGGGCATGGCCGGCGGCAGGGGCGGCATGCTGGGCGGCCTGCCCGGCTTCGGCGGTCAGTGAGCGGCGGCCGGAGGGCGCCTGGCGCCCTCCGGCCCGCCCATCCTCTGTGATATCATGTGTGTCCGTTCGGGGCGCGGGGAGCGCCTCAAGTCGTTTTTTAGTGGGAAGAGGTGATGAGTTGGCAGTCCGCATGAGACTGAGCAGGGTAGGAAGCGCCAAGAATCCCATCTATCGCATCGTCGTGGCCGACGCACGGTCGCCGCGCGACGGGCGTTCGATCGAGACCATCGGTCAGTACAACCCGCGACAGACGCCGTCGTTGATCGTGATCGACGCCGACAGGGCCGCCGCCTGGCTCGAGCAGGGCGCCCAGCCGTCGCGCACCGTCAAGAAGCTCCTGGCCATCAAGGGCATCGGCGCCTGACGATGAGCGATGTCGGAGCGACAGAGGGCCTCGTGCTCAAGGAGTTGCTCGAATACCTGGCCAGGTCGCTGGTCGACACCCCCGACGAGGTGCATGTGGCGGCCACGGAGACCGAGACGACGGTCGTGCTCGAGCTCTCAGTGGCCAAAGACGACGTCGGCAAGGTGATCGGCAAGCAGGGTCGCATCGCGCGGGCTTTGCGGACGATCATCAAGGCGAGCGCGGTGCGCGACGGCAAGCGCGCCATCGTCGAGATCGTCGACTGACCGTCTCGTCGTGACTCTCGGCCTGTGGGCCTGCGGAACGGTGGGTCGCGCCCACGGGCTCAAGGGTGAGTTCTACCTCGATCTGCTGCCCCACGGGATCTCGTATCTGACCGGGGGGGAGCGCTTCTTCCTGGATCGTCAGGGAGCCGACGATCCCCAGCCGGTCGTGCTCGAGCGCACCGGCGGCACCGATACCCGGCCGCTTCTCAGGCTCGACGGCGTGGCCTCTCGCGAGGCCGTGATCGCCCTGCAGGGGAGCGCCCTCCTGGCCTCCGGGCCGGACCTGGACGAAGGGGCAGACCACTACCCGGTCTCAGAGTTGCTCGGCCTGCGCGCAGTGTCGGGCGGTGTCGAGCTCGGCGTCGTCACAGAGGTGCTCATGAATCCCGCCCACGACATCATCCAGATCGACTCCCCCGAGGGCGTGCGCTCGCTCGTCCCGTTCGTGGCGGAGCTCGTCGAGGTCGATCGCGAGCACGGCCTCATCACCGTGCGTGAGGGGCTGCTCTAGGTGCGCACCGACGTCTTCACGTTGTTTCCCGATGCCTTTGCCTGGTTTTCGCAGCAACCTCACGTGGCGCGCGCTCGTGAGCTCGGCCTCGAGCTCAACTTGTGGGACTACCGGGCTCACACGCCGCTGCGACACGGTCAGGTCGACGACGCTCCCTACGGCGGCGGCGCCGGCATGGTGTTGCGCATCGACGTCATCTGCGCTGCTCTCGAGGGCGTCTTCGGCCTCGACGCCGCCCAGGTGCGCGACACGCGGCGGGTCGTCGAGCTCACGCCGCGCGGACGCCAGCTGAACGACGCGCTCGCCAGCGAGCTCGCGGCCGCCGACCTCTGCGTGCTGTGCGGTCGCTACGAAGGCATCGACGAGCGCGTCGCGCAGCTCGTCACCGACCGGGTCTCTATCGGGCCGTATGTGCTCTCGGGTGGCGAGATCGCAGCTACGGCGCTGCTCGACGCCGTCGTGCGCAAGATCGAAGGGGCGGTGTCCAACCCCGACAGCGTGGCCGACGATTCGTTTTCGCCGCAGCTCGGCGGCGCCCGCGAGTATCCCCACTACACCCGGCCCGCCGAGTTTCATGGCTGGGCCGTGCCTGCGATACTGTTGTCCGGCGACCATGCCGCCGTCGAGCGCTGGCGGCGCGAGCGCCTCGAAGGCGGGCAACCACCACCACGCCAGGGCTGAAGCGCGGCCGTTCCTTTGCGTGTGGACGCTCCTTCTGGTAGAGTACCGCGCGCATTTCTTTCGAAAGAGGCTTCCGTGACGATCATCGAGAACATCGAACTCAAACAGCCGCGCAACGATGTGCCGGTCTTCAAGGCGGGCGACACCGTCAAGGTGCATTTCAAGGTCATCGAGGGCAGCCGGCAACGCACCCAGATGTATCAGGGCACCGTCCTCAAGCGCCAGGGCAACGGCGTGCGCGAGACCTTCACCGTGCGCAAGCAGTCCTTCGGCGTCGGTGTCGAGCGCACGTTCCCGCTCCACTCACCAAAGATCGAGAAGATCGAGCTCATCATGGTGGGCGACGTGCGCCGGGCCAAGCTCTACTACCTGCGCAAGAAGGTCGGCAAGCAGGCGCGGGTGCGCGAGAAGCAGCACTAGGCGTGGCACGCAGTCACACCTGCCTCAGCCTCAACGACGTAGTCCCTTGAGGGACTAGGCCCTCGGGCCGTGACGCCATCCGCATCGGCCGGCGACCGGCCCCGGGCGTCGGTGTCCAGGCTGTTCGTCGAATACGCGGTCATCTTGGCCGTGGCGCTTGCCGTGGCCTTTCTCGTGCAGGCCTTCGTCGTCAAGCCCTACAAGATCCCGTCGCCGTCGATGGTGCCGACCCTCGAGCCCCACGACCGCGTGCTCGTGGCGCGCTTCCTGTATCACTTCACCGCGCCGGCGCGTGGCGACATCGTCGTGTTCAAGTATCCGCTCGACCCGCACGTCGTCTTCATCAAGCGCCTGATCGGCCTGCCGGGCGACACGCTGTCGCTCAACGACGGTCATGTCTACGTGAACGGCGTCCGCCAGAACGAGCCCTATGTGCTGAAGGTAAGCGGACAGACAGAGCCGACCAACCCCGCGCCGGCGCTCTCGGGTTCGACCATGACCGACCCCTGGTCGCTGAACAGACCATATACAGTGCCGCCGGGCCATTACTTCATGATGGGCGACAACCGGCTCGACAGCGATGACAGCCGCGTGTGGGGGCCCGTGCCGGCCCGCGACCTCATCGGCAAGGCCTTCTTCGTGTACTGGCCGCTCACTCGCCTCGGCTCGCTCTGAGCGGCGCACCCGCCTAGAATGGCGGCCATGAACCCGCGCTTCACGCACGACCTCCGACGCGGCGGCGGCGGCTGCGTGGCCGGCGCCGACGAAGCCGGTCGCGGTTGTCTTGCGGGTCCGCTCGTGGCGGCGGCGGTGGTCTTCGACTACGCCGCCTGGAGCGCGGCCGACTACGCCGTCCTCGACGCGCTCGACGATTCCAAGAAGCTCACGCGGCGGCGGCGCGCCGAAGTCTTCGCCGACGTCGTCTCGCGCGCCGGGCGCTTCGCCGTCGTGTCGTGTTCGCCGGCCTCGATCGACGGACGCGGGCTGCACGTCTGCAACCTGCTGGCCCTGGACCGTGCTCTCGCCCTGCTTGGCCCGGTCGACGGTCCGGTCTTCGTCGACGGGTTCACGCTGCGCTCCAGCACGGTGAGCCACGAGGCCCTGGTCGGCGGCGACGGACTCTCCGCGGCCGTGGCCGCCGCCTCGATCGTGGCCAAGGTCACGCGCGACCGCCTAATGGTCGCCCTGCACGAGCGCTTTCCGGACTGGGGTTTCGACCGGCATGTGGGCTACTCGTCGCCCGCGCATCGTGAGGCGATCGCCGAGCACGGCGTGAGCGCGCTTCACCGGCTCTCGTTTGCCAGCGTCGCCTACGAGCAACTCGGCCTCGAGCTGTAGCGCGCTCCACCACGGCTCCACGATGCGCTCGATGCCGCCCTCGCCGGCGCGCGCATGGCGGCGTCCCGCAGCGGCGGCCGCTGCGCTTGCGGTGGACAAAGCGGTAACGTCACCGCGCGGACCGTCGCCTGTGCATTCATCATCGCCTTCGACCTCGCTAGCGTTGCCTGTGCGCCGTCGGCGCGTCGACACCATGACTTGCAGCGAGGGGAGCGGGTGTGCAACAAGATCCACACGAGTTCGGGCGCGCTGCCGAACGACTCGCGGCGGCCTATCTCCAGGATCGCGCGTACCGCATCGTGGCGGTCAATCAGCGGGTCGGTCGCGGCGAGATCGACATCATCGCTCGCCGGGCGGGCGTGTTGGCCTTCATCGAGGTCAAGGCGCGCCGCACCCGCACCTGCGGCAGTCCCGAAGACGCGGTCACCTGGCAGAAGCGTCGTCAGATCGCCCGGCTGGCCGCTCTCTGGCTGGGCAGTCATCCGCGCGCCCTGCTGGGTGTCTCCGACGTGCGCTTCGACATCATCGCCGTCGACGCCCTGCAGCGACCGCCGCGTGTCCGTCACCTGCAGGCTGCCTTCGAAGGTCCCTGAGCGACCAGTGCTGGCCCGAATCGAAAGTGAAGCCCTCTGCGGCCTCGACAGTCACGCCGTGGCCGTCGAAGCCGACGTCGTCGCCGCCGCGCCGGCGTTCACCATCGTCGGGCTGCCCGACGCTGCCGTGCAGGAAAGCCGCGAACGGGTCCGCACGGCGATCGTCAATTCGCGCTACGAATTCCCGTCGCGACGCATCACCGTCAACCTCGCGCCGGCCGACGTTCGCAAAGAGGGGCCGTCGTTCGATCTGCCCATCGCTCTCGCCCTTCTTGCCGCTACCGCTCAGACAAGCTGCCGCCTGCGCGACGCGGCGGCGATCGGCGAGCTCGGGCTCGACGGCACGATCCGCCCAGTCGCCGGCGTGCTCGCTGTGGCACAGAGTGCCTACGGTCGGGGTCTGCGCGTGCTGCTCGTGCCGGCCGCCAACGCTCGCGAGGCGGCGCTGGTCTCCGGGCTGCGGGTGCTGCCTGCGGCCACCTTGCGCGAGGCGGCCGCGCTCATGTCGGGCGGCGGCTCGGCCGTCGAGTACCCCGACCCCGAGACGCTACTTCAGGTCGACGAGATCGCCGACGTCGACTTGAGCGACGTCGTAGGCCAGGCGGTCGCCAAGAGGGTGCTCGAGATCGCTGTGGCCGGCGCGCACAACCTTCTCATGGTGGGCCCGCCCGGCTCAGGCAAGACCATGATCGCCCGCCGGGTGCCATCGATCATGCCGCCGTTGTCGGTCACCGAGGCCATCGACGTCACGCGCATCTACAGCGTTGCCGGCATGCTGCCACCCGATGTCTCGCTCGTGGCGCGGCGGCCGTTCCGGGCGCCGCACCACAGCATCTCGGTGGCGGGCCTGGTCGGCGGTGGCAGTTCGCCGCGCCCGGGCGAGGTCAGCCTGGCGCATCTCGGCGTGCTGTTTCTCGACGAGTTCCCGGAGTTTAGGCACTCGGCCCTCGAAGGGCTTCGCCAGCCGCTCGAAGACGGCGAGGTGACGATCTCGCGGGCGCTCTCTTCGCTCAGGTTCCCCGCTCGTATCATGCTCGTCGCCGCGATGAATCCCTGCGCCTGCGGCTTTCGCGGCGACAAGAGCCGCGCTTGCCGTTGCCCTGCGCATCGCCTGGCGCAGTATGCACAGCGGCTCAGCGGGCCGTTGCTCGACCGTATCGACCTGCGCATCGACGTGCCGCGGCTCACGCCCCACGAGCGCCGCGACGGGGCATCGAGCGAGACGTCTGCCGTCGTACGCCAGCGCGTCTGTCGCGCGAGGGCACGGCAAGGAAAGCGGCTCGCCGGCGCCGGCGCCGGCGTCAGCGCCAATGCCTATCTGTCCGCGCGGAGCCTGCGCGACCTGTGCCGGCCCGACTCACGAGCCGTCTCCGTGCTCGACCGCGCCTACGACGAGCTGCGCCTCAGCGCCCGAGCCTGCGATCGCGTGATCAAGGTGGCGCAGACGATCGCCGACCTCGAGGGTTCAGACGTCATCCGCAGCGAGCATGTGCTGGAGAGCCTCACTTACCGCGAGCCGCCGTGGAGCAGGCGCTGAGCGACGGCCTCCACGAGGGCTCGGTCTCGGCGTCAGCCGGTGGCGAGGCCACGCCGGCCGACGCTGCTCGGGCGCGCCGGCGCTGCCTCTGGCTGGCCGAGCACGCTGCCTACGACCGCGGTCTCGTGGGGCGACTCGTCAGGGCGCACGGCGGTTTTGCCGCGGTGCTGAGCCAACCGCAGGCGACACTGCTCAAGGCGCTGCGCCCACAGCCAGAGGCCGCCCAGCACGCCGAGGTCCTCGCGCAGCCACCCGCCGGGCCGCACGAAGGCGTCGTCACGTGGTGCGACGACGCCTACCCGCCGCGGCTGCGAGAGCTCTTCGACCCGCCGCCGGCCGTCTACGTGCGCGGCCGGTGCTGGCCGGCCATGCTGCAGGCGCTTCGCCTGCGCCCGACCGTGGCGGTCGTCGGCGCCCGTCACCCCTCGCCGTATGGTCTCGAGATGGCCTGGTTGCTCGGCGCCGGGCTGGCGCGCGAAGGGGTCAACGTCGTGAGTGGCATGGCGCTCGGCATCGACGCCCAGGCTCACACCGGAGCGCTCGAGGGCCTCGGCGAGCCGCCGAGCGACGACGAGCGGCCGTGTCGCGGCGAACTGCCGTGCGACGACTTCCCCGGTACCCCGGTCGCGCTTGCCGGGGTTCTGGGGGGCGGTGTACGGCTGGCCGTGCCGCGCACCAACGACGAGCTCTTCGCCGCCATCGCGGCACGCGGCGTGCTGCTCAGCGAATACGGCTGGCTGCTGCCGCCGTCTCCCTGGCGATTCCCGGCACGCAACCGCGTGATCGCCGCCCTGTGTGATGCCGTGATCATCGTCGAAGGCCGCGCCACGAGTGGCGCGCTGCACACGGCGACCTTCGCCCTCGACCTGGGACGCGACGTGCTGGCCGTGCCCGGCGAGGCCGGTCGGCCGCTGTCGGCGGGGCCTCACCGTCTGCTTCGCGACGGAGCACACCTGTGCGAGTCAGCAGGCGACGTGCTGGCTCTCCTGCCCCAGGGCCCCTGGTCGGCCGGGTCGACGACTCCACGTTCCGCGGCTTGCGTACCGGGCAACAACGGTGTGCGCGAGCCGTACGACGCCGCACCGACGCTTGGGCTCAACGCGGGCCGGGCAGGCGGGCCCAGCGACGCCCACAACGTCCCGGCGCGACGTGTGCTGGCGGCGCTGCAACGCGGCGCGCACACGGCCGACCAGCTCACTCGAGCGCTCGAGCTGTCTCCCCAGCAGGTATCGACCGCGCTGACCCTTCTTGAGATCGACGGCCTGCTCGAGGCGCAGCCCGGCGGGCGATATCGCCTGCGCCGCCTTGCCGCCGCGCGCCGGGCCGCCGCCGCGCGTCCTCCGCAACCAGTCCCCTGACGGCGCGACCCGGTCCATGACGGCGCGGCTCACAGGAAGGAGGCGGGCCTCGGAGCGGCGAACTTGCCAGGCGGGATGCCGGCGCACCGGGTTGCCGGGCAAGCCCGCGGCGTCAGCCCTGCAGCAGGTCTGCCGGGAGAAGGCGAGACGACTATCACGGACAGCATGCCGACTGGTCCCCGACCGGGGGGCTCCGATGACTTGAGCGAGCAGTTCCTGCGCTCCCTCGAGGTGCGCGGGCTGTCGCCTGCCACGCGGCGGTCGTATGCCTCCGATCTGGAGCAGTTCAGCGAGTGGCTGGCCGAACGTGGGGCCGGGCTCGCCGACCTCGACCGCGCTACGGTGCGCGCCTTCGTGGCCCACCTCGGACGGCGCGGCTACGCACCCGCGACCCTGGCGCGCAAGCTTTCGGCCGTGCGCTCGCTCTCCCGGTTTCTGACCGAGCGCGACGTACTTACGATCGACCCGGCCCAGTATCTTCCCGGCCCTCGACGCAGGCGGCGCCTGCCTCACGCCTTGCGCCCGGCCGAAGTCGACGCCGTCTGCGACGCGGTGCGTGGCTCAGAGCCGCTGGCCCTGCGCGACCGGCTCATGTTCGAACTGCTGTACGGCTGCGGCCTGCGCAGTCAGGAGCTGGTCGACATCGGCTGCGACGACGTGCACGCGGCGCGCAGCGAGCTGCTGGTGCGCGGCAAGGGCGGCAAGATGCGGATGGTGCCGCTGGGCGACGAAGCCGTCGCGGCGCTCGAACGGTACCTCGCCAAGGGACGGGGCGCCCTCGGGCGGCGCGCAAGCACAGCTTCCGCAACGCCCGAGGGCGCCCTTCTGCTTGACGCGCAGCGGGCGGCCGCTGCACACCTCAGACGTGCGCCGCGTTGTCAGCAAGTACGCCGCCATAGCCGGTCTCGACGCCGCCTCACCCCACATGTTCCGCCACGCCTACGCGACCCATATGCTCGAACACGGCGCCGATCTGCGGGCCATCCAGGAACTCCTCGGTCACAGCTCGGTCTCGACGACACAGATCTACACGCATGTGAGCGGCGCGCATCTCAAGGCCGTGTACCGCCTGCACCACCCGCGATCGTGAGAGTCTGCGGTGAACAGGACGGGCTGTGTTTGCGAGGCCGCAAGGACGCGCGCCACGGCGGCGAGCCTGCGGGCCGACGGCGAACGGTGGTAGCATGGTGAGGTTGTCCTTCTGGGCGACAGTGCGGGCAACGGCGGCGTGGTGACGTCGTTTGAGTGAGGTCGCGTCAATGGCTCGTCTCGACGAAGCAAGGATCAACGATCTCTGGCGGCGGTTCAAGACCGACGGTGACCAGCAGGCCCGGGACCGGTTGATCCTGGCCTATTCGCCGCTCGTCAAGTACGTCGCCGGCCGCATGGGCAGCGGCCTGCCGGCTCACATCGAAGAATCCGACCTCATCAGCTACGGTCTGCTCGGACTGATAGGCGCCCTCGAGCGTTTCGACCTGGGGCGCGAGATCAAGTTCGAGACCTACGCGATCTCGCGCATCAAGGGCTCGATCATCGACGAGCTGCGCTCGCTCGACTGGGTGCCGCGCTCGGTGCGCAGCAAGGCTCGCGAGATCGAGCGCGTGTGCGCTCGCCTCGAGAACCGCTTGCAGCGCGCGCCGACCGACGACGAGATCGCCACCGAGATGGGCATCACCATGCCCGAGTTCCACCACGCCCTCACGCAGATCTCCAACACGTCGCTCGTCGCGCTCGACGAGCTGTGGGCGATCTCCGGTTCCGACGGCGACACGGCGTCGCTGATCGACACGATCGAAGATCCCAAGGCCCGCGACCCCTCGCGGATGCTCGATCTCTCAGAGATGAAGGCGCGCCTCGCGGCGGCGATCGACGCGCTGCCGCCGCGCGAGAAGATCGTCATCGCCCTGTACTACTACGAGAACCTGACGCTGCGCGAGATCGGCGAGGTGCTCGGCGTCACCGAATCGCGCGTCTCGCAGCTCCACACCAAGGCGATCCTGCGTCTCAAGGGCCGCCTGCGCGACGAGATCGAGCCGGCCGTCATAGGCTAGCCACGCTTCCCGCGTCGGTCGGCGCTCCGGAGCCGACGCCCAGGGCCGGCCGCGCTTGTCGACGCCCAAGGCCGGCGGCGCTTGTCGGCGACGCGGAGCCGGCGACGCGGAGCCGGCGACGCGTACCATCGAGTGCGGCGCGACCATGCGTGCGTCTGCGACGCCCGTGGTATCATGTATGGCCACCTGACGAAACGCCAATCCCCGACCCGACGGGTCCGGGCGCGTGGCGGTGCCCCGCTTGCGGGGTTCCACGCCGCCCTCCGCCGGCAGCACAAAAAGCAAGGTAACCGACCCCTCAAGGAGGCATCGTGCCTACGGTCAGCATGAAGGACCTGCTGCAAAGCGGCGTCCACTTCGGTCATCAGACCCGCCGCTGGAACCCCAAGATGAAGAGCTACATCTTCACTGAGCGGGGCGGCATCTACATCATCGACCTGCAGAAGACGACGGTCCTGATCGACGAGGCGTACAACTTCTTGCGCAACGTCACCGCACGCGGCGGCAGTGTCCTCTTCGTGGGCACCAAGAAGCAGTGCCAGGAATCCATCAAGGAAGAGGCCGAGGCGGCCGGCCAGCCATACGTGGCGGCCCGCTGGCTGGGCGGTCTGCTCACCAACTACGCCACGCTGTCCAAACGCATCAAGCGCTTGCATGAGCTACGCGAGCTGGTCGCCGCAGGCTCGATCGACGTGTTGCCGACGCGCGATCAGATGAAGCTTCGCGGCGAGCTCGCCAAGCTCGAGACCAACCTCGGCGGCGTGGCCGGCATGGACAGCCTGCCCAGCGCCGTCTTCGTGGTCGACCCGCGCAAAGAGGCCATCGTCATCAAAGAGGCGCGCAAGCTGCACATCCCGATCGTCGCGCTCGTCGACACCAACTGCGACCCCGACGAGGTCGACTACGTCATCCCCGGCAACGACGACGCCATCCGTTCCTGCGCGGTGATCGTCAAGGCCATGGCTCGCGCCGTCGCCGACGGCCGTGCCCAGGTCACCCTGGCCGAATTCAAGGCGGCCGAAGAAAGGGCCGCGGCGGCCAAGACCGCCGCCGCCGCCGAAGCCGCTCTGGCCAACGCCGCGGCCGCGGTCGCAGCCGAAGCCGCCGTCGAAGCCGTCGTCGCCGAAGAGGTGGCCGGTGAGGCCGTCGCAGAGGCCGCCGTGGCCAAAGTCGCGGCCGAGACGCAGGTCAAGGCCGCGGCCACCAAGGACGTTGCACCCGCGGTCGCAGCCAAAGCCATCGCCGAAGCGGTCGTGGCCGAAGTCGCCGCCGAAGAGGCGGTCGCCGAGGCCGTCGCGGCCGACGAGGTCGCCGCCGAGATCGTGACCGACGCGGTCGTTGCAGAAGCAGCCGCCGAGAAGGCCGTCGAAGAGGCAGTGGTCGACGAGATCGTCGCCGAAGTCGCCGCCGCCGACGCCGTCGTCGCGGAAGCCGCCTCCGAAACGCTGGCCGCCGACGAGCCCGACAAGAAGACACGCAAACCCGCCGCTCGCAAGCCGGCCAAGACCGACAAGGCAGACAAGACCGAGAAGACCGAGAAGACCGACAAGGGAGTGGCAGCCGCCAAGCCCGCCGCCAAGGCTCAGAACAAAGACGGAAAGTGAGGGCGTAGTGGCTGACATCACCGCTGCCATGGTCAAGCAGCTTCGCGACAAGAGCGGAGCCGGCATGATGGATTGCAAGAAGGCGCTGGCCGCATCAGGCGGCGACCTCGAGAAGGCGGTCGACGAGCTCCGCAAGAAGGGTCTCGCGGCCGCCCAGAAGAAGGCCTCGCGGGCGACCCGCGAGGGCTCGATCGACTCCTACATCCACGCCGGGGGCAAGATCGGCGTGCTGGTCGAAGTCGGCGTCGAGACCGACTTCGTGGCTCGCAGCGAGCCGTTTCGCGAATTCACCCACGACCTCGCCATGCAGGTCGCGGCCTCCAATCCGCTGTGGGTCACTCGCGACGAGGTGCCGGCCGACGTGATCGAGCGCGAGAAGGCCATTTACCGCGAACAGGCCAAGGGCAAGCCCGACAACGTCGTCGAGAAGATGCTCGACGGCAAGCTGAACAAGTTCTTCCAGGAGGTCTGCCTCATGGAGCAGCCCTTCGTCAAAGACCCCGATCGCTCGATCGAACAGCTGCGCACCGACCTGGTCGGCGTGATCGGCGAGAACGTCGAAGTGCGGCGGTTCGTGCGCTATCAGCTCGGCGAGTCGGTCGAGGACTGAGTAGTGACCGAGGGTGGCTCGGGCGACGGAGGCGACGCCGGCGGGCATGGCCCCTTTCGGCGCGTGCTGCTCAAGCTGAGCGGTCAGGCGCTGGCCGGCGACGGTCATTCGATCGACCCGGCACGCACACTCGAGATCGCCCAGCACGTGGGTCGCGTGCGTGCCCGCGGGGTCGAGCTGGCCATCGTCGTGGGCGGCGGCAACATCTTTCGTGGCGTCGCGGCCGCGGCCAAGGGTTTCGACCGGGCTACAGCCGACTACATCGGCATGATCGCCACGGTGCAGAATGCGCTGGCACTGCAGGACGCCCTCGAAAACGAGGACGTCGACACGCGGGTCATGAGCGCGATCGAGATCAAGGCGGTCTGCGAGCCGTACATCAGACGCCGCGCCCTGCGTCACATCGACAAGGGTCGCGTGGTGATCTGCGCAGCGGGCATCGGCAATCCCTACTTCTCCACCGACTCGGCGGCCGCGCTGCGAGCGCTCGAGCTCGGCGCCCAGGCGATCCTCATGGCCAAGCGCGAGTA
This sequence comes from uncultured Actinomycetes bacterium, assembly GCA_963845355.1. Lineage (GTDB taxonomy): Bacteria > Actinomycetota > Thermoleophilia > UBA2241 > UBA2241 > Bog-752. The sequence continues at coordinate 55,966 of CAWJRV010000023.1, read as the reverse complement.
CGACGGTGTCTACGACGCCGACCCCGAGAAGGTGCCTGGTGCGCGGTTCATCCCCGAGATCACGCATCTCCAGGCGATCGAGCGCGGTCTCAAGGTGATGGACACCACCGCGCTGTCACTATGCATGGACAACCGGCTGCCGATCCACGTCTTCAAGATGACCGGGGCGAACATCGAGCGCGTCCTCTCCGGCGAGCGCGTGGGCACCGTGGTGAGTACTCCGGCGATGGACAAGCAAGGGAGGGTGTGACGTGGAACAGGAGCTGCTCGACAGCGCCACCGAGCGCATGGCCAAGGCGGTCGCGGCCACCCGGACCGAGTTCAACACCGTGCGGAGCGGCCGCGCCTCGACGGCGCTGCTCGATCGCATCCACATCGACTACTACGGTACGGTCACGCCGCTCAAGCAGATGGCCACGATCTCGGCCCCCGAACCGCGCCTGATCACGGTCACGCCGTACGACAAGTCGGCCATGAAAGCCGTCGAAAAGGCCATCATGGAGTCCGACCTCGGCCTCAACCCGAGCAACGACGGCAACGTCATCCGCTTGCCCATCCCGGCCCTCACCGAGGACCGGCGGCGCGATCTCGTCAAGCTCGTCCACAGGCTCGCCGAAGATGGCCGCGTCGCCGTGCGCAACATCCGCCGCGACGCCATGAAGGACCTCAAGGAGTTCAAGACCGAGGGCCTGATCGGCGAGGACGCCGAGCATCGCGCCGAGGAGCATCTGCAGCAGCTCACCGACCAGCGCACCCACGAGATCGACGAGCTGCTCAAACACAAGGAAGCCGAGATCCTCGAGGTCTAGCGCTTCGCGACCGGCAGGCGAGGCAGCGCGTGGTCACACCGAACGAACCCAAGCCGAAGCGAACGGCGCCGTCGCTGCTGCGCAAAGCGGGCACGGCCCGGCGGCTCTCGCGCAGCGCCAAGGGCGAGCGCGCCGCGGGCGGCGCTCAGTGCCGCTATGTCGCGGTGATCATGGACGGCAACGGCCGCTGGGCTCGTCGCCGGCATCTGCCGGTGGCCGCCGGCCACAGAGCCGGCGCCAAGGCCCTGCGGCGCATGATCGAGCACGCCCTCGACTGCGACATCGCCGAGATCACGGTGTATTCGTTCTCGAGCGAAAACTGGCGGCGCCCCGCCGACGAGGTCGAAGCCCTCATGGAGCTCTTCGTCGAACAGATCGAATCCGAGGTGCCCGAGGTGCAGAGTCGTGGCGTGCGCGTCAGGTTCGTGGGCCGCCGAGAGGGTGTCGCGGCCGACCTGCTGGCTCGCATCGACGCCGCCGAGGCCGCCAATCCGGGCGCGCCGCGCATGACCATGTACATCGCCTTCAACTACGGCGGCCGCGACGAGATCGTCGACGCGGCCCGAGCGCTTCTCACGGCCGTCGCAGACCGGGGTCACGCCGCGGCGACGGCCGGCGAGGCGGGCGTCGCGCTCCGCGAGCTCGTGACCGAAGACGCGCTGCGCGGTCATCTGTACGCCCCCGAGATGCACGACCCGGAGCTGCTGATCCGCACGAGCGGCGAGGAGCGCATCTCGAACTTCCTGCTCTGGCAGCTCGCCTACACCGAGCTCTTCTTCAGCGCCAAGCTGTGGCCCGACTTCGGGCCCGACGATCTGGACGAAGCGCTGGCGGCGTACGCCGCCCGCGCCAGACGGTTCGGCGGCCGATGACGCCGCGCCGCGCAGGGCCGGCGTCGACACGACCGCGAGACGGCTCGTGCTAGGCACACGGGTCATCGTGGGCGCCGTCCTGGCGCTCCTTGCGCTGGTGGTCACCATCCATGGGGGACTCGCGTTCTTCGTGGTGGCCATCGGCGTGGCCGTCATCGGCATCAACGAGTTCTACCGCATGATGCGTCCCTACCGACCCCTGGTGCTGGCCGGCTTCGTGGGAGTGGTGCTGATGGCCGTGGTCGGCTGGACACGGTCTCCGCAGGCGCTGATGGGCGTCGTCGCCCTGACCCTGCTGCTGTCGTTCTTCCTGGCCGCCGTGCCGGGGCCACGCCCCGGCGTCAGCGTGCGCATCGCGATCACCATGCTCGGGCTCGTCTACATCGGCTTCGGGGTGGGCCATCTCGAGCTCATCCGCAGGCTCGCCGACGGGCAGGGCTACGCCCTGATGGTCGTCTTCGGCACCTGGGCCGGCGACACGGTGGCCTACTTCACGGGACGCTACTTCGGGGCTACGCCGATGGCCCCGCGACTCTCGCCCAAGAAGACCTGGGAGGGCTTCGTCGGCGGCTTCATCGGCACGGTGCTCATGGTGGTCTTCATCGGTCTCTACTACCGCTCGATCGGCGAGCTCCATTCCCTGGTGCTCGGCATCACGATCGGCATCCTCGGCCCGCTCGGCGACCTGTTCGAGTCGCTGCTCAAACGCGACGTCGAGATCAAAGACGCGGGGCGCTTCTTTCCGGGGCACGGCGGTCTTCTCGACCGCTTCGACGGCCTGCTGTTCGCCGCCGTCGCAAGCTACTATGTGATCATGGTCCTGCACTAGGCGCGCGACGAAAGTCACGCCAGCCTGAGCGGCAACGACGAAGTCAATTGACGGCCCAGTCTCGCCGGTCGCGCGCACCAACCGTCAGAAGGAGACCTTCGTTTGAGCGATCACCAGGCAGACCCGGCGACGCGCCGGCGCGTCGTCATCCTGGGGGCGACGGGCTCGATCGGCCGTCAGGCCATCGAGGTCGTGGGTGCTCTCACAGGGGTGTCGGTCGTCGGTCTCACCGCGCGGCGCAGCGTCGACTCGCTGCTCGAGGCCGCGGCCGCGCTGGGCGTTTCCGAGATCGGCTTGCACGACGCCGGCGCGGTACGAGACGCGAGGGCGCGCTCCTCGCAGCGCATCTACCCCGGCGACGAGGGCGTCGCCGAGCTGATCGGCGTGGCTGCCGTCGAGGCGGCGCGGGCCGGCGACGAGCTCATGGTGCTGAACGGCATCGTCGGCGCGGCCGGCCTGCGAGCGAGCCTGGCGGCGCTCGAAGCGGGCGCCACACTGGCTTTGGCCAACAAGGAGAGCATGGTCGCCGGCGGACCCTTCGTGCTGGCTGCGGCGCGCGCCGCAAGCGCGCGCATCATCCCCGTCGACAGCGAGCACAGCGCCATCTTCCAGTGTCTCGAGGGCGGGCGCCGGGGAGCGGGGAGGATGGGCGTCGAAGGCCGTGACAGGGTGGCCGATACGCCGGCCGGCGCCGCTTGCGCCGCCGCCCGAGCCCGCGGCCACTCACGGCCCGCGGGAGCCGTCGACGACCCCCTGCTTGCTGCAGAGGAGATCCTGCTGACAGGCTCGGGCGGTCCCTTTCGCGGGCACAGCCGCGAGCAGCTCGAGTCGGTCACGCCGGCCGCCGCGCTCAAGCACCCCAACTGGGTCATGGGTCCAAAGGTTACGATCGACTCGGCCACGCTCATGAACAAGGGCCTCGAGGTGATCGAGGCCCACGAGCTCTTCGGCGTGCCCTACGACGCGGTCCGCGTGGTGATCCACGCCCAGTCGATCGTGCATTCCCTGGTGCGCTTCTCCGACGGCGCCGTGCTGGCGCACCTCGGTGTTCCCGACATGCGTACGCCGATCGGCTATGCACTGAGCTGGCCCGGCCGCGCGCCGCTGCCGATGGTCGCGGCCCTCGATCTGTTCGCTTCCGAGCTCACCTTCGCGGCCCCCGACACGACCCTCTTTCGCTGCCTGGCGCTGGCCCGCGCGGCCGGCGAGTCGGCGGCCCGCGCCTGGGCCGGTCGCAGCCAGGGCGATGGGGGCGGCGGCGCGGGCGCCGCCGCCCCCATCGCCCTGAACGCCGCAAACGAAGTCGCGGTAGAGGCCTTTCTCGACTCCCGGATCGGCTTTCTCGCAATCGCCGACGTCGTCGAGCGGGTGCTCGAGATGTGTGGAGATGGGCCGATATCCAGCCTCGACGATGTATTCGAGTGCGATGCGGCGGCGCGACGCGCCGCCGGCACGGTCGTGGCGGCGAGCTCCTGATCAAGCTCGCTCTCGCCGGTGCGAGCAGCGCGGCGGCGCGGATCTTTGCGAACGACCGTGAGCCGGCGCGTCGATCGGCGGCATCGGGGGAAGGCTAGCGTCGTGAGGGTGAATGCGACGATCGCTGGGTGTGGGATGGCGGTGGGTGAACGACCGGTCAGGACACAGAACCGGTGAGACCGACGTTTCGGTGAGGATGCTGATACTCGGTGAAGACGTAGACGCGGTGAGGATGCAGACGAGCAAAGTGAAGCGGCGCTGTTGCACAGGTGACAGGTGAGTGAACCGATCGACCATCGAGCAGACGAGGACGCCACAGCAGCATCCGACCTGAGCAGCCGGATGCCGTGGGGCGTACTGCTGCTGGGCGTGATCGCGGTACTGATCGCGACCGGGCACTGGACGCTGGTGGTGGCCGTCCTCGGCTTGGCGCTGCTGATCTTCGTGCACGAGAGTGGACACTTCCTGGCCGCCAAGGCGTTTCACATGCGCGTCGAACGCTTCTACATCGGGTTTCCACCGGCGGTCGTCAAGCGGACCTGGGGCGAGACGGAATATGGCGTGGGGGCGATCCCGCTGGGAGGCTTCTGCAGGATCACCGGCATGACGCCCGACGAGGTGCTGCCCGACGACGTCGTGCCGCGAGCCTACTCGAGCAAGCCGATCTGGCAGCGCAACGTGACCATCTTCGCGGGCCCCCTCATGAACTTCGTCGCGGCGCTCGTGATCATGTTCGCCTTCTTCCAGGTGGGCGGGATCCAGACGGCGACCCTGACCGTCGCCCAGGTTCTGAAGGGCACTCCGGCCGCCACCGCGGGTCTGCGGGTCGGCGACCGCCTGATCGCCGCCAACGGCACGGCCCTGAAGAGCTGGGACGCAGCAACGAGCTTCCTGCGTACGCGGCCCCACCAGAGGGTGATGCTGACCTACCGCGCGCCCTCGGGCGCGCAGCGCACGGTCGCGGTGACGCTCTCGACGAGACCGGGCGCCGCCGGGCAGGGCTTCCTTGGGGTCGGGCCAAAGACGACCACCTCATACCCCCCGCCCTGGCGGGCCGCCGGACTTGCGGTCACGCAGACGGCCGGCATCGTGGGCGACACGTTCAAGGGATTCTGGATGCTCGTCAGCGGCAAGATCAATCCCGCCGGGCCCGACGGTGCGGCCGGGCCCGTCGGCATCATCTCGATATCGCAGACGGCGCTGCGCCAGAGCTTCTATCCGCTGCTGCTGGCCTTCATCTCGATCAACCTTGGCATCATCAACCTGCTGCCGTTCCTGCCGTTCGACGGCGGTCACATCTTCTTCAACGTCGTGGAACGCGTGCGCGGCCGCCGGGTGTCCACTCGCGTGCTCGAACGCGCGATCGCGATCGGCGTCGTGCTCCTCGTCACGCTGTTCATCCTGCTGACCTACAACGACATCCACCGCATCTTCCACGTCGGCTGACCCCCTGCTGCTTGTCGCCGTCGCGGTCCGACATGCGCATCCGTCCGCCTGCGAGCGCACTGTGGCACGGGTGCGGCCGCCGCGTGCGGCGGCGGCCGATGAGCCGTCATGACACTCCAGCCCAACGTACAAACAGCCGATGATGAGAGGGTTCGTCGCGCCTGCGCCGTAACCTGACCTGACAACGGTGCCGGAAGCGGGGTGTGGGGCCCATGGGAGAAGACCTTGCACTTTTTGCCGTATGCGGCGGCGATCCGGAAAGCGACACGGTCGGGAGGCAGACGTGAAGGTGGTGATCCTCGCCGGCGGACTAGGCACGCGCCTGTCCGAGGAGACCCAGGTGCGGCCCAAGCCGATGGCCGAGATCGGCGATCATCCGCTGCTCTGGCACGTCATGAAGATCTACGGTCACTACGGGCTCACCGACTTCGTCGTGTGTCTTGGCTACAAGGGCTACGTCATCAAGGAGTACTTCGCCAACTACTTCCTGCACAACTCAAACGTGACCTTCGACCTGCGGGAGCGAGGCGTGGAGGTCCACGACGGCGAGGTCGAGCCCTGGCGCGTCACGCTGGTCGACACCGGCGCCGCAACACAGACCGGCGGTCGCGTGAAGAGAGTGGCGGACCACCTTGGCGACGAGACCTTCCTCATGACCTATGGCGACGGGCTCGCCGATGTCGACATCACGCGCCTGCTTTCGTTCCATCGTGCCCACGGGCGTCTGGCGACCGTGACCGCGGTCCAGCCTCTCGGGCGCTTCGGCGCCCTGCAGTTGGACGGCGGGCAGCAGCGCGTGACCTCGTTCACCGAGAAGCCCGCCGGCGACGGCGCCTGGGTGAACGGCGGCTTCTTCGTGCTCGAGCCGGGCGTCCTCGACTACATAGCCGGCGACGACACCTACTTCGAGCACGAACCGCTCGAACGCCTTGCGACCGACGGGCAGCTCATGGCTTATCGTCACGACGGGTTCTGGCAGCCCATGGACGTGCTGCGCGACAAAAAGACACTTGAGGATCTCTGGCAGTCCGGCCGCGCGCCCTGGAGGGTGTGGTGAGCACAGGCTCGTGGATCGCGTGGTAAGTGTGGCAAGCGACTCGGACACAAGGAGCGCCGCCGATCCGGCGGCGCTGTTTGCTGGCCTGTACGCCGGACGCCGGGTGCTCGTCACCGGCGACACCGGTTTCAAGGGGTCCTGGCTGTGTGCCTGGCTCGCCGATCTCGGCGCGACCGTTGGCGGCTACGCCCTGGCGCCGCCGACCGACCCCAGTCTCTTCGAGCTCATCGCCGTGTGCGGCGAGGTCGCGCACATCGTGGGCGATGTGCGCGACCTCGCCGCGCTGTCGGCGGCCGTCGCGCAATTGCGTCCCGAAGTCGTCTTCCATCTCGCCGCACAGCCCCTCGTGCGGCCGTCGTACGGTGACCCGCGAGACACCTTCGAGACGAACGTAATGGGTGTCGTCAACCTTTTCGAGGCCGTGCGTGCCTGCCCGTCGGTGCGCGTCGTGGTGAACGTGACGAGCGACAAGTGTTACGAGAACAACGAGACCGCCCGGGCATATCGCGAAGCCGACCCGCTGGGTGGTCACGACCCCTACAGCGCGAGCAAGGGCTGTGCGGAACTGGTCAGCGCGGCCTACCGGCGCAGCTTCTTTGGCACGGACTCCGCGGTGTGTGTGGCGACCGCGCGCGCCGGCAACGTCATCGGGGGTGGCGACTGGGCCCGCGACCGTCTCGTGCCCGACTGCGTAAGGGCGATCGTCACAGGGGACGAGGTGGTCGTGCGTCATCCGAGCGCTGTCAGACCCTGGCAGCACGTCCTGGAGTCGCTGTCCGGCTATCTGTGGCTGGGGGCGCGGCTTCTGCGCGACGGGCATCGCTTCGACGGCGCCTGGAACTTCGGTCCCAAGGACGCTGCCGCGATGACTGTCGGCGAGATCGTGCGGGAGTTCGTCGCGGCTTACGGCGCGGGTTCGTGGCGCGCCGTTCAGCCCGCGGCCGAGTCTGCCGACGAGACACTCCACGAGGCGCATCTGCTGCTGCTCGACTGCGAGAAGAGCCGCGACGAGCTGGGCTGGACACCCGTCTGGGATGCGCCGACGGCCATCCGCAGGACGGCTGCCTGGTACAAGGCCTGGGCTGCCGGCGCGGGCCGAGTGGCCGGGGCGGCTGGTGCGGCCGGAGGAGTTGGCGCGGTCGGTGCGAACAGTGGGGTCGCGGCGACGGATCTGCGTGCCGCCGTCGAGGCCGATATCGCGTCGTATGTCCGGGACGCCGGAGCCCTCGGCCTGCCATGGGCAGGAGCTGCGGCAACGACGGTCGACGGAGGTGCCCTGTGAGCTCCGCCGACGATCTGCGAGCGGACATTCTGGCGCTGGTCGACCGTTACTACGACGAAGCGTTCGGGGGCGGCGAGGGCGCCGGCGCAGCCGGCGCCCTCGCCGCCCCCGGCGCCGATCCGCTGCATTTCGAGGCCGGCGTGTCGCGCGTGCCGTACGGCGGGCGTGTCTTCGGCTCGCAGGAGTTGCACGACCTGGTCGACGCCGCACTCGATTTCTGGCTGACCGGCGGTCGCTACGCCGCACGTTTCGAGCATGGCCTCGCGGCCTACCTGAACGTCGCGCACTGCCGACTCGTCAATTCGGGCTCTTCGGCCAATCTGCTGGCCTTCATGGCGCTCACCAGCGAGCGCCTCGGGAGCCGGCGCATCGCACCCGGCGACGAGGTCATCACGGTGGCCGCAGGGTTTCCCACGACGGTGGCGCCGATCGTACAGTTCGGCGCCGTGCCGGTCTTCGTCGACGTCGACCCGCAGACTGCCAACATCGATGCGACGCTGCTTGCCGCTGCCCTCAGCCGCCGCACCAAAGCCGTGTTCGTGGCTCACACATTGGGCAACCCGTTCGACTGCGGGGCCGTCGTCGCGTTCTGTCACGCGCACGGCCTGTGGCTGATCGAGGACAATTGCGACGCGCTCGGTTCGCGCTACGGCGATCACCTGACCGGCACTTTCGGCGACCTTGCCACGAGCAGCTTCTACCCACCGCACCACCTGACGATGGGCGAGGGCGGCGCGGTGTACACCGCAAGCGACGAGCTCGACGCGATCGTCACGTCGCTGCGCGACTGGGGTCGCGACTGCACCTGCCCGCCCGGGATCGACAACCGCTGTGGACGGCGCTTCGCGCAGGATCTCGGCGACCTGCCCCATGGCTACGACCACAAGTACGTCTACTCGGAGTTCGGCTACAACCTGCGGGCCACCGACCTGCAGGCGGCCATCGGCGTCGCGCAGCTCGCCCGGCTCGAGGGCTTCACCGCGCGCCGCAGGGCCAACCACGCCCGCTTGAGCGCCGCCCTCGCGCCGCTCTCCGACTTGCTCGCGGCTCAGCGGCCCACCCCGGGTAGCAAGCCGAGCTGGTTCGGCTTGCTGCTCACGCTGAGCGACACGGCCAAGGCTGCCGGACTCACTCGCGACCGCGTCGTGGCCCGCCTCGAGGCGGCCAAGATCCAGACTCGCATGCTGTTCGCCGGCAACATCGTGCGGCAGCCCTGTTTCGACTCCAGGCGCGCCTCCGGCAGCGGCTACAGGGTGGTGGGGGAGCTCGCGGCGAGCGACCGCCTCATGAACGACGCCTTCTGGGTCGGGGTCTACCCGGGCCTGACCGACGCCATGATCGACTACGTCGGCGAAAGCATCGCCGCGATCTGCGACCGCAGCCCGACGCCATGAGACCCGCCGAGTCGCCTCCCTCGAGCCTCGTCGAAAGGACGCGGGCGCTGTTCACCCGCCGGCGCGAGCAGGTCCTGTATCTCATCGTCGGCGGCTGGAACACCCTGTTCGGCTACTGCCTGTTCGCCGGCCTGTACTACCTGTTTCACAACGAGCTCGGACTGCCCAGGATCAGCGCTTCGATGATCGCTCTGGTGGTGGGTTCGGTGATCGCCATCACCAACAACTACATCCTCTACCGGATCATCGTCTTTCGCAGCCGGGGTCCGGTGCGGCGCGAGGTGCCGCGCTTTCTCGTCGTCTACGTGGTGACGCTGGCGATCAACCTGACCGTGCTGCCGCTGGCCCTGCGTGAGCTGCCGTTCAACGTCTATGCCATCCAGGCCGTGTTCACGGCCGTGGCCGTCGTGGCAAGCTACGTCGCCAACAAGTACTTCAGCTTCGCGCCCGGCAGGGCCGCGGAGCGCGCTGCGCCTGACGCCACGCCTAACGGATCGACCGGTGTAAGCCGATAAGGCAACAGGAGTCACGAGACGGCAGCTCGACCGATGAGAGGAACCCCCACGATGTCTTCGACCTGTTGTGCCTGCCCGGCCGCCGCCACACAGGGTGTTTGCCGGCGCGTCGCCGGTCTGACGGATGCCATGAGAGGCCCCTCCTGATCGCGGCCCAGGAACCGGCGCTCAGAGAGCGCAGCGCCTGGATCGGCCTCGTGGTCGGCCTGTTCGGACTGGCCATGTCCATGCTGGTGCTGGCTCGTGGCGGCGGCTATTACGTCGTCGTGCCGCGTCTGGCTCTGGTCGTGCCGCTGGCTGTGGTGGGCGTGGTCACGGCGCTGGCCGCCATGAACGTCGGTCGGGCCTCGATGAATGCCGTGATGTGGCTGGGCGTCGTCGCTCTGGCCGGGGTGGGCTGGAACTTTCTGGTCTATGCCTTGAAGTTCGATAACGCCGTCTGGGGCCTGCTGGTGCCGCTGGCCCATCCCACGGGTATCGATTTTCGCGACGGTCTCTACGATCCAGCCCGGGCGTTCTCGACGGCGCGCAGCGGCTGGCCGCCGCTGACGCTCTTCTTGGGTCGGCCCTTCACCTGGGTGAGCTTCTCGACCGCATATGCGATCCAGGTCTGCGTTCTCGTCGCCCTCGCCGTCGCCGCCACGATCCTGAGCGCCGGCCTTGCCGTGAAGGCTGCCTTGCCGAGCGAGGGGTCGAGGCCGGCTCGTGGGCTCGACGCGCCGTTGCTCGCGTTCGTCATGGGTCTCTGGCTTGTGACCTCGTATGGCTTCATGTACGAGATCGAACGGGGCAACATCGACCTCTACGCGCTCGCCCTCTCGCTGCTTGCGGTATGGCTGATGATCCGCTCTCCCAGGTCGGTGTGGTTGCCGGCCGCGGTGCTCGCCCTGGCCATCGGGCTCAAGCTGTATCCGGCGATCCTGCTGGTGATCCTCTTCTGGCGCTACCGCCGGCGCGCCGTGCTACCGGCCGCGGTCACGACCCTGGCGGTGCTGCTCGTCGCCGGCCCGGCGGAGTTGCGGCACTCGCTGGTCGCGCTGAACGCAGTCCAGGCCAACGTCCATGCCGAATGGTGGGGGCAGGACTCCGCCACCGCGATCGCCCATGTCCTGCGCGCCAAGACGAGCTGGGCGCCGTCGTGGATCTGGTATCCGCTGATCGTCGTCCCGCTGGGCGTGTGGGCGGGGACCATGGTCGTTCTGTTCAGACGGGGCTGGAGCGACCGTAGCGCCGTTCTTGCGGCCGCCGCCTGCGTGCCGCTCATGGCGATCGTTCCCGCGGTGAGCAACGACTACAAGCTCGTGTTGTGCGTGTTTCCCCTGGCCGTGCTGGTTGCCGTCGTTGCGACCATGAGACGCGCCCCGGCGACGGCCTGGACCGTGCTCTTTGGCGCCTTGGCCTTCCTCATGATGGATCTGGCGCGCTCGACCATGCTGATCGCGCCGTCGCTGCAGGGTAGCAAGTACCTCTTGCTCGTACTGATGCAGGTGCTGCTGCTCGTCGTCGTCTGGTTGACGGACGACGGGTCGCAGGGCGCCGCGGCAACGACGACCTCGACGTGAACAAGGCGCATGTTCTCACCGGATGACACTGCCGAGGTGGTCTCTCGCGTCGGCCACCGCTGGGATCAACTGCGCGGCGCTCGACTGTTTCTTACGGGCGGCACGGGTTTCGTGGGCACCTGGCTGCTCGCCGGTCTCTGCGAGGCAAACCGGCGGCTCGGACTCGACGCGCGCGTCGTCGTGCTGAGCCGCGACCCGGCTGCCTTCGCGCGCTCGGCGCCCGAGCTCGCCGACGACGAGGCCCTCGAGACGCTGCGCGGCGACGTGCGCGATTTCGCCTGGCCGGCAGAGCGATTCACCCACGTGATCCACGCCGCGGCGTCGGCCGACGCCGCCCTGTCGGAGGCCAGGCCCTTAGACGTGGAGGCCACCATCGTCGAGGGCACGCGGCATCTGCTCGAGTTCAGTCGTGCACGCGGCGTCGCGCGGTCCCTGTGCTTGAGCTCCGGAGCCGTCTATCGGCAGCCCGCGGCGACGGGCCGGGCGCTGTCTGAGGACGGCCCTCTCGGCTCGGAGACGTCGGGCGACGAGCACTTCGTCTACCATCGCGCCAAGCGCCGCATGGAATCACTGGTCACGGCCGCAGGCACAGATCAGGCGCCGCCGGCCTCGATCGCTAGACTCTTCTCGTTCGTCGGTCCGGGACTGCCCATCGATCGACATTTCGCCGTCGGCAACTTCATCGCCGACGCCCTTCACGGAGGACCGGTGGTCGTGCACGGAGACGGCACGCCGGTGCGCTCCTACCTCTACGCCGCCGACATGGCGGTCTGGCTGTGGACGATACTGCTCGACGGCCGGCCGGGACGGGCCTACAACGTCGGTTCGGAACGTGCCGTGACGATCGCCGATACGGCCGCCGTGGTGGCCGCCGCGACGGTGCCGCCGCTCGAGGTCAGTCTTAAGGGCGCCGCCGGTGGCGGCGGAGGCGGCAGTTGGTATGTGCCGAGCACGAGGCGGGCGCGCTGCGAGCTTGCCCTGGCCGAGTGGACGACCCTCGAGCAGGCCGTGGGTCGTACCCTCGCCTGGCACCGGGAGAGGGCCGCATGATCCGGGTCGCCGACTACGTGATGAGCCGTTGCGTCGCGGCGGGCCTGCGACGCGCCTTCGTGGTGACGGGCGGCGCCGCCATGTTCCTAAACGACGCCTTGCGGCGCGAGGACGGCCTGAGCTACACGTGCATGCACCACGAGCAGGCGGCGGCCATGGCGGCCGACGGGTACGCCCGCATCGCAGGACGCCCGGCGATCGTGAGCGTCACCTCGGGCCCGGGCGCCGTCAACGCGTTGAACGGCGTCTTCGGCGCCTGGACCGACTCGCTGCCCATGCTGGTCGTCTCCGGTCAGGTCAAGCGTGAGACGTGCATGGGCTCGTATCCCGACCTGCGGGTGCGTCAGCTCGGCGACCAGGAGACAGACATCATCGCCATGGTCAGGGGCATCACCAAGTACGCCGTGTGCGTGACCGAGCCCGGCCAGGTGCGCTACCATCTCGAGCGCGCCCTCTGGCTTGCCATGCACGGCCGCCAGGGTCCCGTCTGGCTCGACATCCCCGTCGACGTTCAGGGTTCCCTGGTCGACGAGAGCGCGCTCGTCGGATACGACCCGGCGACCGAGTGCCGGCCGCCCGACAGCGACGTGGCGAGCATGGTCGCCGCGGTGGTCGATCGCCTGGAGGCCGCCAGGCGCCCCGTGATCCTCGCCGGCAGCGGTGTCCGTCTGGCCGGCGCGACCGAGACGTTCCGCGCCGTCGTCTCCCGCTTGGCGCTGCCGGTCACGACGGCCTGGACTCACGACCTTCTGCCGAACGACGACCCCCGATGGTGCGGGCGCCCCGGGACGATCGGCGACCGCGCCGGCAACTTCGTGGTGCAGGGCTGTGACACCCTGCTCGTCCTGGGATCGCGCCTGAACATTCGCCAGACCGGTTACGACTGGACGTCGTTTGCCGCGCACGCGTACAAGATCCAGGTCGATGTCGACGCCGCCGAGATGGACAAGCCGACAGTACGCGCCGACCTGCGGATCACTGCCGATCTCGCCGACTTCCTTCGGGCGCTCGAGGCCGAGCTCGAGCGCCGCGCCTACGAGCCCGGCCGCCACGCGCAGTGGCTGGCCTGGTGCAGGGAGCGCGTGGCGCGTTATCCGGTCGTGCAGCAGGTCCAGCGCACCACCGCGCCACCCATCAACCCCTATCACTTCATGGAGGAGCTGTTCGGCCGCCTCGGCGACCATGACGTCGTGGCCACCGGCAACGGCGCCGCTTGCGTGATGGCCTTTCAGGCCGCTCGCCTGCGAGATGGGCAGCGGCTGTTTTCCAACTCCGGCGCGGCGTCGATGGGCTATGACCTGCCGGCCGCGCTCGGGGCTGCGGCCGCGCTGGTCGAGGCGCAATGCGACCAAACGCTCGCCAACCGGCCGAGAGTGGTCTGCCTGGCCGGCGACGGTAGCCTGCAGATGAACGTTCAGGAGATGCAGACCCTGGTCACGACCGGCTGGCCGGTAAAGATCTTCGTCCTGGACAACAGCGGTTACCTGTCGATCCGCAGTACCCAGCAAGCCTTCTTCAAGGGCCTGATCGGCGAGGGCCGGTCGAGCGGCGTAGAGCTGCCCGACTACGTCGCCGTCGCCGCAGCATACGGGCTCGCGGGTCTGCGGCTGACCGAGCCGTCTCTGCTTGCCGAGACCATCGGCGCGGTCCTGGCCGCCGAGGGGCCGTGCCTGTGTCAGGTCGTCGTCGACCCGCGGCAGGGCTTTGAACCGCGCGTACGCTCGCGGCAGCAGCCGGACGGCACCATCGCCTCGCCCGCCCTCGACGACCTCTATCCGTTCCTCGATCGCGACGAGCGTGCCCGCAACCAGATCGATGGCCGCGACGGCCTCTCGTAGGGAGACGCGCGAGCCATGAGTGGCCGCTCCGGCAGCCTCGCCGTGCGTTACGCGGCCGTCTTCTACGATCTCGACGGCACGCTGGTCGATTCGCGGCCCGGCATCGAAGTGTCGTTACAGGTCGCCTTTGCCGCGCACCTGCCGGGTGTCGAGCCGCCTGCGCTCGACACGCTGCTTGGGCAGGCGCTGCCCGGGCTGCTGCGCGGTACCCTGCCGGCCGGTCTCGACCAGGCCGCGGTTGCGGCGGTCGCCGCGACGTTCACGCACCACTACGACACCGAGGGGTGGCGCCTCAGCAGGCCGTATCCGGGCGTGGCCGCCGTGCTCGGCGACCTGACTCGCGCTCGAGTCCGGCAGTTCGTCGTGACCAACAAGCGCGCTCGCCCTACGGCGGCGATCCTGGCCGCCTGCGGCCTCGCAGCGCATGTCGAACGGGTCTACACACTCGACTCGGCGGACCCTCCGTTCGCGGACAAGCGGGCGATGGCACAGGCGGCGCAGGCCGCCTGCGCAGTGCCCGGCGATCGCCTCCTGGTGGTCGGGGACTCGAGCGACGATCGGCGCATGGCCCAGGCCTGCGGGGCCGCGTTCGCGGCTGCTGCCTACGGCTACGGCGACGCGCTCGCGGCGCTCGCGTCCGAGCCTCCCGCCGACAGTGACGCCGCCGAGCCCGTCGCCGTGCCCGCCCGGTTCGTGCTGGACTGCGTGACCCAGATCGTGGGGCTGGTCGTGGCGGCCGATCCCTGGGCGAGGCACTGATGGCCGAGTCGCGCGCCTGTCCGGTCTGTGGCGCCCGGGCGCCGGAGCTCGTGTACCGCCAGCGCTTCGCGATCGACGACGACGACTCCCGCATCACCGGCTACGATGTGGTCGCCTGCGAAAGCTGTGGCGCCGTCTACGCCGACGGCATTCCAAGCCAGAGCGCCCTCGATGCGTACTACGTCGCGGCCTCGAAATACGAATACCTGGAGCGCAACGGCGAACCGCCGGCGTCGCTCGAGGAGTCTCATCGCGCCTTGGTCGAAGGGATCCTCTCACTTGTGCCCGACCCCGCCACCCGGATCGTCGACGTGGGCTGTGGCAACGGCGACGTCCTGGGACTTCTGCGACGCGCCGGGCGCGTCGCCCTGCTGGGAGTCGACCCTGCCGAGCACTCCGCCGCGGTGGCGCGCCGGCTGCACGGCGTCGAGGTCGTGCAGGGCAGCATCTTCTCGCTGCCGGCGCAGGCCGCCGACGCCGGCTGCATCCTGCTGATCGCGGTCCTCGAGCACGTGCGCGAGGTCGCCGGGGCGCTGCGGGAGGTGTCGGGCAAGCTCGCCGGCGACGGGCTGCTGTACGTCGAGGTCCCGGACCTCGAGCGCTTCGACTCCGACGTGGCGATGCCCTTTCAGCAGTTCAGCGTCGAGCACATCAACTACTTCACGGCCGGCTCGCTGGCTGCCGCCGGCGCCGCCAGCGGCCTGGCGCTTGCCGCGAACTGGCGGGCTTTGCGTCAGACCGGCAGCACTCCGGAGCCGGTCGTCTGCTGCGTGTTCAGACCCGCGACGACGACGCCCGCCCTGGTGATCTGCGATCGCGTCGGGCCTGCCGCGGCGCGACGCTACGTGGCTCGCAGCGAAGACGAAGAGCGCCGCGTTCGCACCCGGCTCTCGCGGCTGACCGCGAACGGCGCGCCGCTGATCGTGTGGGGGGCCGGGACCTACATGCAGCATCTTCTCGCTCAGCCGCCCCTCGCCGACGCCGCCATCGTGGCGGTCGTCGACGCCAATCCGAGGCTTCATGGCGTCCGGGTGGCCGGCCACGTGGTGACCGGACCCGAGTCGCTCGCCGGGCGCGACGAACCCATCCTGGTCGGTTCTCCGGCACACGAAGCCGACATCACGGATATGGCGCGTCGGGTGTATGGCCTGGGCAACGACCTCGTCTCGCTCAGCGGACCTTCGCGGAAGGGCAGCCGGGAACACTGACGCGTGACCGGCGAAGCGGGGGGCGTAGCGCCGGCCGCCCGAGCGTTGCCAGAACAGACTACTTGAGTTCGTCCGCCTTCGTGCCGACTAAAGGGAATGTGAGTGGGCCCTGTGGGCTCGGCCTGGTCGGGTGGCCCTGGAGGTGCAGATGAACCGAGATATCTTCGAGGACTTGTTCGTGCTGGAGCTCGCCAACAACCACGCGGGCGACGTGCAGCGCGGCCTCGACATCATCACGGCGTATTCGACTGTGGTGCGCTTCAACAACGTGCGCGCGGCGATCAAGCTGCAGCTGCGCGACGTGGAACACTTCATCCACAAGGATTTCCGCGGCCGCGACGACATCCGCTACATCAAAAAGACGCTGGCCACGCGCCTCTCGAACGAGGACTACGGGGTCCTGGTCGCCGCCATCCGCAAGGCGGGCTGTGTGACCATGGCGACGCCCTTCGACGAGGCCTCGGTCGACCTCTGCCGCGAGCTCGGCGTGCAGGTCCTGAAGCTGGCGAGCTCAGACGGCAACGACTGGGTCCTGATCGAGAAGCTGGCCAGCCTGCGGCAGCCGGTCATGGTGAGCACGGGCGGCTGTTCGCTCAAGGACCTGGACGACCTCGTGACGTTCTTCGAGAACCGCAACATCCCCCTGGCGATCAATCATTGCGTCTCCCTGTATCCCTGCGAGGATCAGGAGCTGCAGTTGAACCAGATCGACTTCTTGCGCGACCGGTATCCGAACCACATCATCGGGCTGTCGTCACACGAGTTCCACGACTGGACGAGCTCCGTCACGATCGCCTATGCGAAGGGCGCTCGCACCTTCGAACGCCACATCGACATCGAGGGCGACGGGTACACGGTCGCTCCGTACTGCTCGCTGCCGGAGCAGGTCGATACCTGGTTCAAGGCCTGGAGAAAAGCCAAGGAGATGTGTGGCCCGAGCGGCGACAGCTGGCGCACCTGCAGCCGCCCGGAGATCGAGTACCTGAACGGTCTCGTAAGAGGGGTCTACGCCCGTCGCGACCTGCCGGTGGGCCACGCCCTCTCAGACGATGACATCTATCTCGCGATCCCGCTGCAAAAGGGGCAGATCTCGTGTCGCGAGCTGATGCGCGGCGAAGTCCTGCTACGCGGCGTGGCCGCCCACGAGGCGATCGCGATCGACGCCATCGACAGCCCCTACGCGCATCATGACGATCTGAGAAGAGTGATCGACGGTCGTGGCATCTAGGGCACAGGGCGGCGTCGAGGGTCTGACGCCATTGCTGGCCGAAGACGGCGAGGCAGCGCGCGAGCGCGAGCGCGAGCTGGTACGTCGGGTGACCGGCGCCGCCGCTCCGCCGCTCATCCTCTTCGGCGCAGGCGGCCTGGGCCGGTGCCTGCGCGCCGCCCTCGAAGAGAGCGGCGCCCCGCCGGTAGCCTTCGCCGACAACGAGCCACGCCTCTGGGGCACGTGCGTCGGCGGCACTCCGGTCCTCGAACCCGGCGAAGCGGCGCGTCGCTACGGCACCGACGGCCTGTTCGTGGTCTCCGTCTGGAACCCCGGACACGCGTTCGCCGACACGGCACGCCAACTGGCCGCGCTCGGCTGCCGCGAGGTGGTCTCGTGGGTCCGGCTGGCCTGGGGGCTCGAGGCGGCCGACGTGCTGCCGCGCTACGGCGCCGACCGCCCGAGCCGCGTGCTCTCGGCCGCCGGCGATGTGGCGAAGGCCGCGTCGATGTGGGCCGATCGCGCCTCGAGCGAGGAGTTTGTGCGCCAGACGCGCTGGCGCCTGAGCGGCGACTTCGCCGATCTGGCCGCCCCTGTGCCCGACCAGTACTTCCCGCGCGATCTGCTGAGCCCGCGGGCCGGCGAGGTCTTCGTCGACTGTGGCGCCTTCGACGGCGACACGTTGCGTGAGCTCGTCGCTCGCTGCCCCGAGTTCGGCAGCGTCGATGCGTTCGAGCCTGATCCCGGCAACTTCGCCGTTCTCGAAAAGCGCGCCGCGGCGCTGACCACGCCGAGGGACGGCCGCGTTCGGCTCCACCTGGCCGCCACCGACCGCGCCGGCGGCACGCGGCGCTTCGCCGCGGCGGGCGCCGGCGGAGCCTTCGTGCCGGCACCGGGCGACGGGGCCGCCGAGCGTGGCGACACCGCGGACACCACGGTTGCGTGCGTGGGCCTGGACGAGGCCCTCGAGGGCGTTCCCGTGAGCTTCATCAAGATGGACGTTGAGGGTGCAGAGGCCGACACCCTGCGTGGCGCCGAAGGGCTGCTGCGCGAGCATCGCCCAGTGCTCGCCGTGTCCTGTTACCACCATCAGGCCGACCTGTGGGAGCTGCCCGCCCTCGTGGCCGCGCTGACCGAAGACTACCGCCTGCACCTGCGCGCGCACTGTCCGGACGGCTTCGACTGCGTCCTGTACGGCATTCCCGCCGAGCGCGGCGCGCCATGAGGCGCCCGGCGCGCACGATGGGCCCGACGACGGCGGGGGAGAGACGTTGACTACGATCAGCATCGTCACCGGTTGCTACAACGAAGAAGACAACGTCGCCGAGCTGTACCGTCGCGTGCGTCAGGTGTTTGAGTCGTTGCCTGGCTACGACTACGAGCACATCTTCATCGACAACGCCTCGACCGATCGCACGGTGCCCATCCTGCGCGACCTCTGCGCCCACGATCCGCGCGTCAAGGTCATCGTGAACACCCGCAACTTCGGCCACGTGCGCTCGCCCTACCACGGGCTGCTGCAGGCGCGCGGCGACGCCGTCTGCTCCATCGCCGCCGATCTGCAGGACCCGCCCGAGCTGATCGCCGAGTTCATCGCCAAGTGGGAAGAGGGCTACAAGGTGGTCGTCGCCGTCAAGAAGGAGAGCCTCGAAAAGCGCTCGATGTTCTTCGTGCGCGGTCTGTACTACCGGCTCATCAACCGTCTGAGCGACGTGCCATTGATCGAGAATTTCACCGGCTACGGCCTCTACGACAGAGTCGTGATGGACTCTTTGCGCGACATCGACGATCCGTACCCGTACTTTCGCGGCCTCGTGAGCGACCTCGGCTACGAGCACATCGAGATCCCCTACATGCAGCAGCAACGACAGCACGGCGTCACCAAGAACAACTTCTACACGCTGTACGACGTCGCCATGCTGGGTATCACCAACCACTCGAAGGTGCCGCTGCGCCTGGCCATGATGGCCGGCTTTCTGCTCTCGATCCTCGCCCTGGGGATCTCGCTCATCTACCTGGTGCTGAAGCTCATGTTCTGGCAGACCTTCGACCTTGGCCTGGCGCCCCTGCTCATCGGCATCTACTTCTTCGGCAGCGTGCAGCTCCTGTTCATCGGCATCCTGGGGGAGTACATCGGATCGATCCAGACGCAGGTCTACCACCGGCCGCACGTCGTCGAGAAGGAGCGCATCAACTTCGGACCTGTCGCAGCCGGATCGCCCGCCCTCGGACCGGCTGCCCTCGACTCGGCTGCCGTCGTACCGGCTGCGATCGAAGCGGCCACGGTCGGCCTCGTTGAGCAAAAGCCCTGAGCCGCCGGCGGCTCAGGCTGCCTCGTTCGGCGACGGCGCACCTGTGAAGCGGCGGCGGCGCTTCGCGCCGCCGCCGCTGCTCGCTACTGCCGCGGTGGCCGTCGCGCTCGTCGCGCTCGCCGTCACGTGGCGGCGACTGTTTCTGGGCGTCGACCTCTCCGACGAGGGCTTCTATGTGGCGGTGCCCTACCGCATGGCGCTGGGCGCGCGGCCGTTCGTCGACGAGATGAGCATGCTGCAGACGGCCGGGTTCTTCGTTTACCCGTTCGTCAAGCTGTACGTGTGGCTGACCGGCGGCGCCGACGGCATCGTGCTCTTCACGCGACACCTGTATCTCGCCTGGGTGGCCTTCGTCGCGCTGCTCGCCTGGCTGGGGCTCAGGACGGTGGTGCGCTGGGAGCACGCGCTCGCAGCCTCGTTCGTATGCGTAACCTTCGTCTTCGTCTCGACGACCAACCTGAGCTACAACACGCTGGGGGCCGGACTGCTCGCGATCGGTATGGCGCTCGGCGCGCGCGGCGCCACGGGCCGCGGTGGCGAGCGTCGGCTTATGGGCGCCGGCATCGCGCAGGCCCTGGCCGTGCTCGCCTACCCGACGCTGGTCGCGGCGCTGCCGGTCACCGCGGTCTGTCTCGCGCTCTGTACGACGGGGCGCCGGCGGCGGGCTCTGCGGGCCTGGGCGATCGGCGCCGGAGCCACGCTTGCCGCCGAAGCGCTTCTGCTCGCCGGTCTCGGTGTGGCCAACGTGGTGCGCTGTCTGCGGTGGCAGATCGGCGGCTGGCGCCGGCTGAACGGGGTCGGCGGGCTGCCCAAGCTCTGGAGCCTGCTGTCCGGCGTGGCGCACCACATCGAGCTCTATCCGCTGGTGGTGGTGGCGGCACTCGTCGTCTACCTGGCCTACCGTCGCTGGCCGGCCGCCCGTCTGGCACTCCTGGTCGCGCCGCTCGCGCTTCTGCCCTTCGGCGAGCAGCTCGTGTCGGGGGCGGACGGGTTCGGCGTCGTCTACGGCCTGGCGGCGCCCTTCTTCTACCTGTTCGTGCCCGCGGAGCGACGCGCCGTGGCCGGGCGCCTGCTGGTCTGGGGGTATCTCCCGGCACTTGCCGCCGGCCTCATCAGCGGGTATTCGAGCGCCAACGGCTGGCTGCAGATGGACGTCGGGCTTCTGCCGGCAATGATCCTCAGCGGCATCTTCCTGGCGCTCGCGCTGGCGCCGCGCTCCGGCGACGGGCCCGCGCTTCGCAAGGCCCTGCCGAGCCTGACGCTCGCCTGTCTTGCCGGCATCCTCGCCGTCACGCTGGTCTACCAGTACCAGTTCCTGCCGCGCGCGGTCCCCTACTCACAGATGACCGTGACCTTGCACGGCGGTCCGTACGCGGGTATCCGCACGACGGCGTCCCGCGCCGCCTACCTTGAGCAGCTCAGCGCCGACCTTTCCCGAGTGGCGGCGCCGTCGGACAGGCTGCTCGTGTTCTACCAGACGCCGGCGTTCTACCTTTTCTGGCCGCACCGGGTCGCGACGAACTCGATCTGGCTGACCAGTCCCAGGGGATTCGACGTGAACGACGATCCCGGACCGTTGCCGGCGGCCACCCTGGCCTACTACGCTCGCGAAAGGACGTCGCCCGACCTGGTCGTGCGGGTCATCGACACGGCCGGCCTCAGTCGCAGGCAGCTCGAGCAGCACTACTGCGGAGGGCTCGGCTACCGGCTGGTCCTGGTCAGAGCACAGTACGCGATCTTCCGCCGGCCCGGCGCCGTGGCAGCGCGAGGCCACGGCTCGCGGCTGTAGTATCCTGCTCCATATGAACGTCACGCGGCAGATCCACCTCGGCGGCGTCGCCATCGGCGGCGGCGCTCCGGTGGTGGTGCAATCCATGACCAGCACGCCGGCCGGCGATGCGCGCGCGACGCTCGAGCAGGTGCGGGCGCTGGCGGCGGCCGGCAGCGAGCTCGTGCGCGTGTCGCTGCCCTCCGACACCGACACCGACGCCTTCGCCGAGGTCGTGCACCATGCTCCCGTGCCGATCATCGCCGACATCCATTTCGATTGGCGGCTGGCTCTGGCGGCGCTCGAGCGTGGCGCGGCGGCCGTGCGCATCAATCCAGGCACGATCGGCAGCGACGTGCACGTCCACGAGATCGTGCGCGCCGCCGCCGCCCAGGGCGCCGTCATCCGCATCGGGGTAAACTCCGGCTCGCTGCCCCGAGAGCTGCGCAACCTGGCCGAGACCAGACCGACCGACGCGCTGGTCGAGGCCGCCCTGCGCTACGCGGCCCGGTTCGAGGACTGGGGATTTTCCAACTTCAAGCTCTCAGTGAAGAGCTCGAGCGTGCCTGACACGATCGCCGCCTACCGGGCGCTCGCGCAGCGCAGCACAGCGCCACTGCATGTGGGGGTCACCGAAGCCGGCACGGTGTGGTCGGGCACGGTGAAGAGCGCCGTCGGCATCGGCGCGCTGCTCTGCGACCGGATCGGCGACACCGTGCGTGTCTCGCTGACCGGCGACCCGGTCGAGGAGGTACGAGTCGCCTGGGCAATCCTCGAGGCGCTCGAGCTGCGCCGCCGCGGGCCCAACCTGATCTCGTGTCCCACCTGCGGACGCACCGAGATCGACATGGTCGCCCTCGCCGGCGTCGTCGAGGCGCGCTTGCGCGCCTACACGGCGCCGTTCAGCGTGGCCGTCATGGGCTGCCGCGTGAACGGGCCCGAGGAGGCGCGTCACGCCGACTTCGGCATCGCCGGCGGCAGGGGAGAGGGAGTGCTGTTCGTCCACGGGGCCAAGGTGGCCACGGTGCCCGAGGAGCGGCTCGTCGAGGCCCTCTTCGAGCGCATCGATGCCGCACTCGAGAGTCCGATCGCGGCAGGCGCGGCCGTCGCCGGGCCCGCCGAGCCCGCCGGATCGGCTGCGGCGCCCTCGCCTGCCGGCGCGCGTGGCCGTCGGGCCGGGCACGGGTCGTCGTCGTGAAGCCGCGCCACCGTGTCGCACGGGTGGTGCCGGGCGTGTTCATCGGTCTTGCCGTGGTCCTTGCCGTACTGTGGCCGGCTTCGCCGGCACGCGCCGGCACAGTGTGGCGCGGTATCGACGACGGCGAGTTGCCCGTGCTTGCGCCCGACGCGCAGGCGCAGCACCTGCAGGAGATCGCGAGTCAGTTACGCGCCGGGGTGCTGCGGGTCGACTGTCAGTGGCCGCTCGCCGAGCCCGCCCAGGGGCAGTACAGCGACGCGGGCTACCTCGGTGGCGTGGTGGCCGCCGTCAAGGCCGCTCACGCCCTCGGTCTCCAGGTGATCGTCACCATGGACTTCGTGCCCAAATGGGCGTCCGACACGCGGTACTGGGGCGACCTCGGCTTTACCGGATACCAGAAGTTCTACCCGATGAAGCAGGCAGATCTTGGCAGCTATCAGGACTTCGCCGAACACCTGTCCGGCGAGCTCAAAGGCGACGTGCTGGGATACGAGGCCTACAACGAGCCGAACCTGTGGTCGCACCTTGGGCCGCAGACGGTCGACGGCGTCAACGTCTCGATCCACCTGTACCTCGAGTACCTGAAGTACTTCTCCGCCGGTGTGCGGGCGGGAGACCCGGGCCCTGAGGGCGCCAAGGTGATCGCCGGCTCGACCGCACCGACCGGCGAGAACGACGTCTACCGGACCAGTCCGCAGTCGTTTGCCAGCGGCCTCGCCAAAGACGGGGCGGCGGCCTACTTCGACGTCTACGCGCATCATCCGTATGTCCCGGGGGGCACTGCTCACATGGATCCTGGTCTGCAGCCGGCGGACCCGACTCACACGGTGTCGCTGTCGAACATCGCGACCTTGCTCAAGATCTTCCCGGGGAAGCCCTTCTACCTCACCGAGTACGGCTACTCGACCAGGCCCAGCGATGCCTTCGGCGCACCGGTGACCGAGGCCCAGCAGGCGGCCTACCTCACGCAGGCCTTCGCGCTCGCCGCCCGTCACCCCCAGGTCAAGCTGCTCGTCTGGTACCTGCTTCAGGACACCTCGCCGACCGGCTTGCCGACGAGTCCCGCGGGCTGGTATCTGGGGCTGCGCCGGGTCTCCGGTGCGACGAAGCCGGCCTGGTATGCCTTCGCGCGTGGCAATCACATCTCACTCGTGGCGCCGTCTCACGCGAGACGCGGCTCCCACATCGTGCTGACCGGCAGCTACGCCTGCGCCAGCATCGGCGGGGTCGGCGGGCGGCATCTTCTGATCGAGCGGCGGAAAGGCACGGGAAGCTGGCGCGTGGTGAGAGCGGTCATCACGGCCGCCGGCGGCCGTTACTCGGCGCGCGTGCTCCTGGGCGCCACCGAACGCTGGCGGGTCGTTTTCGCCGGCGTCGCCAAGAGCCGCACGCGGCTGGTGGCGGCACGCCGGACGAGCTGATCCCCCCTACGAACGCGGGCTGCCGGCCTTCGGCGTCTCGGGGCGCAAGCCGGTGAGCGAATGCGACTTGTTCGTGCGCTCAAAGGCGATCATGTCGATCAACCCCTCCTCCAGCGTGACCCGTGGCTCCCAGCCCAGTCTCTCGCGGGCTCGCGTGATGTTCGGGCGGCGCACCTTGGGGTCGTCGAGCGGCAGGGCTGAGAAGACGACCTGGCTCCTGGAGTCGGTGAGACGGACGACCGTCTCGGCCAGCTCGCTCAGGGTGAGCTCGGCCGGGTTACCGATGTTCACCGGCTCGTGCTCGCCGCTCGTCGCCAGCCGGTAGAGCCCGTCGATCAGGTCGCTCACGTGGCAGAAGCTGCGCGTCTGGGTGCCGTCGCCGAAGACGGTCATCGGCTTGTCCTGCAACGCCTGGCGTACGAAGGTGGGCACCGCACGCCCGTCGTTGGGGCGCATGCGCGGCCCGTAGGTGTTGAAGATGCGAGCGATGCAGGTGTCGACGCCCTGCTGGCGATGGTAGGCCATGGTCAGGGCCTCGGAGTAGCGCTTCGACTCGTCGTAGACGCCGCGCGGTCCGATGGGGTTGACGTTGCCCCAGTAGTCCTCGGACTGCGGGTGCTGGAGCGGATCGCCGTAGACCTCCGAGGTCGAGGCGAGCAAGAAGCGGGCGCGCTTGAACTTGGCGAGGCCGAGGGCGTGATGGGTGCCGTACGAGCCCACCTTGAGGGTGTGCAGCGGCAGGCGCAGGTAGTCGATCGGGCTCGCCGGGCTGGCGAGGTGAAAGACGTAGTCGACCTCCTCGGCCAGATCGACGAAATCGACGAGATCGACGTTGCGAAACTCGAACTCCGGCCGACGCAGATGCTCAATGTTCTGCAACGACCCGGTGTCGAGATTGTCGAGGCAGATGACCCGATGATCCTGGGCCAGCAGGTAATCGCAGAGGTGGGAGCCGAGAAAGCCGGCGCCGCCGGTGACCACCGAGGTCGTCACATGCGCTCCTTTCGATTGGATGGGTCTGAGTTCGGACTGGACGTTCGCCTGACCGCGGGCTGTCGTGCTCCAGGCGTTCTGGAGCGCGGATCTCAGCAAGCGCCGCGCAGGCCGCAGACCGCGCCGACCGTCCTGACCATGATCGACAGGTCGGCGGTGATCGACCACGACTCGATGTAGCGGACGTCGAGGTCGATCATCTCGGGGAACGACAGCTCGCTGCGGCCGCTCACCTGCCACAGCCCGGTGATGCCGGGCAGCACGACGTGACGGCGCTTGTCGGTGTCGTCCATGAGACGAAAATCACGGAGCGGCAGGGGGCGCGGGCCGACCAGGCTCATGTCCCCCTTGAGGACGTTCCAAAGCTGCGGGATCTCGTCGAGGCTGGTTCGTCGCAGGAATCGGCCGACCGATGTGACCCGCGGATCATTGCGAATCTTGAAGAGGGTGGCGCCGGCTTCGTTCAGAGGCTCGAACTCGGCCTGACGAGCGGCCGCGTCGCGCTGCATGGTCCGGAACTTGTAACAGCGAAACGTGCGCTGGCCCAGACCGACGCGCTCGTCGATGAAGAGCACCGGGCCCCGGGAGGTGATCCTGACCGCGACCGCGATGACAAGCATCAGGGGCGCGAGCAGCACGGTCAGCACGGCGGCCCCCACGAGGTCGACGCAACGCTTGGCGAGAAAGTGGAAGTGAGCCAGGTCGGACGGGGCGGCGGCAAACAGAGGCGTCGTGGCGCCGGGGATGAGCCAGATGCGGTCGCGCGCAACATCTGAGTCGACGGCGGCGATCTTCAGGTCGACGTGGTGCCGGCGACAGGCGTCGAGGAGTCCCGGCAACCGGCCGCGCGTCAGATCGAGGTCGCAGACGATGAGCTCGACCGGCTGCTCCGCGTCGATGACCGCTTCGAGGCTCTCGACGAGGCCGAGGATCGGCAGGCCGGTCTCCTTCTGCCAGCTTCGCGGCATGGCACGGTCGGTGATCACGCCGCAGATCCGACAGTCGCGAAACTGGGGCAGGCGGCCGAGCAGCGCCTTGATCTGCTGACAGGATTCGGGCCGGCCGACGAGCGCTACCGGTCGCAGGCCGTTATCGTCGTACGCGCGGGCGAGCGCCCAGTCGTAGGCGGCGCGGGCGGCAAAGGAGAGTGCGGCCGCGAGGACAATAGTGAGCGCCGCCGCGAGATGGTCGAGGGAGTAGCCCATCATGAACGCCGCCGCGGCCACCACGACGATCGCCGTGAGCGACGCCCTCGCGAGTCGTCGTGCGCTGTGGCGCATGAAGCGTCGTCCATAGAGGCCGTTAGCCATGAAGACCAGCACGACGACGAGACAGACTCCCGACAGGGCAATGACACTCGGGTGGTGATGAGGGGTCCCGAAGGTGCGCGTGAGGGCTGTCACGAGCAGGGCGGATAGGGCGATAGCGGCGACGTCGATGCCGATCAGCGCGAACACCGAAACGAAGCGACGAAGGTGGTGACGGTTCAGAAGGGTCGCCGGTGAGAAGTCCGCAGATGCCCGGATGTCACGATGAAGAACGACTTCGCGGACGGTCAAACTGCACCGCTCCTCACACGTTTCAAGAGGCCTGCGACCACGTGCCGCGCCAAAAGAAGTGTGGTCCCCTCGCCTCGATCTGCAGGCCCAGCCGGGCGCCGGGCAACCCCAAGTAGACGCCAACCATTATAAGTGAGGCAGTTCGAGGTTCACAATACAACCCCTGCGCGACGGCCGTCAGGCACGCCGGCGATGCTCGTCGATCACGACGCGGGCGAGGTCTTCGTAGGCATCGGTGACGGCATCCCACGAGCGCAGGCCCCGAGCGCGCTCGAGCGCGGCCGCGCGCAACGCGACGATGCGCTGGGGATCGTCGAGGAGCCCCCGCAAGGTGTGGCGCAGCCCCGCCGCGCCTTCGGCACCCGGGTAGCTCAGGCCGGCGTCTCCAAGGACCTCGAGATTGGGTTCGTGGTCGTTTACGACCACGCAGTTGCCGGCGCAGATGGCTTCGAGCAGCACGGGATGACTGCCGCCTACCTCGCTGGGCACGACGAAGATCTCGGCATTGCGTGAGAGCTCGCGGTAGCCCTCGTCGAAGAGATAACCGGTGAACACGATCCGCGGGTCGTTCCCGAAGCGGGCACGCAGGTGGTCCTGATAACGGGCTTCGTAGGGCGCGTCGCCCACGACGACGAGCCGCAGGTCGGTGGCGAGGCCCGAGAAGGCCTCGAGCAGGACATGGGCGTTGTTTTCGGGTACGAGCCGGCCGACGAAGAGGATGTAGCCCCGGGGCCGCAGCCCGAAGCGCGCGAGGTGCTGGCCGTCGTCGGGCCCCGTCATGTCGGCGCCGTAGGGAATGAACTCGGTGCCGGCGCCGTAGCGGTCTCGGTAGATGCGCTGCAGCACCTCGGAGTCGGTCACGAGGCGATCGGCGCAGCGGCGGGCGTTGCGCTGGGCCCAGCGCAGATACGCCTTCGCCGGACCGGACCACTTGGCGCGCTCCGAGTCGAGACCGTCGACGTTCAGGATCGTCGGCACACCGAGTGCCCGGGAGAGGGCGGCCGAG
Source organism: uncultured Actinomycetes bacterium (assembly GCA_963845355.1). Classification (GTDB taxonomy): domain Bacteria; phylum Actinomycetota; class Thermoleophilia; order UBA2241; family UBA2241; genus Bog-752. The sequence continues at coordinate 28,405 of CAWJRV010000023.1, read as the reverse complement.
GGCGCGTTGCCGACGATGAAACAGATAGCGACGTCGGGACGCACGACGAAGGCCATGTGCACTGTGGAAAGCAGCGTGTGCACTAAGGTGTCGAGATGCTTGGTGGCGATCGTCGGCAGATGCACGAGTCGCATGCCCCGATAGGTGCGGTAGCGGGCCGCGACGGCATGGGGGCGGCAGTAGACGGCCACCTCGTGGCCACGGGCCGCGAGCCGTGTGCCGATGGCCTCGACGGCGGTCTCGAAACCGCTGTAGGCGGCCGGCACGCCGCGCGTACCGAGCAGGGCGATCCTCACAGGCGCGCCTCGCAGAAGTGTTCGAACGCCGTCACGAGGTTGCGCCCGAACACATCGGCGCAGAAGCGCTGTTCAAAGGCTGCGCGCGCGGCGCGACCCAGGGCGTAACGGGCCGGCTCGTCGGCGCACAAGGCCCGGACGCGCCGCGCGACTGTCGTCGCATCGGAGAAGTCGACGACGAGACCAGTGCGACCGTCGTCGACCAGTTCGCGATTGCCACCGGCGGCCGTAGCGGCCACCGGTACCCCCAAAGCGTAGCTTTCGAGGCCGACGAGGCAGAAGGGTTCGGCCCAGAGCGACGGCACCAAGGTGAGCAGGCTGTCGGCCCACAGGTCGAGCTTGGCGGCCCCGTCGACGAAACCGTGAAGCACGAGGTTACCCAAGCGTCGGCGGGCCCTCGCCTGGCGCAACCAGGACAGCTCCGGCCCGGTTCCGATCACGTGGACCTCGAAGTCGGGCAGGGCGGCGGCCAGGTCGGGCAGGCGGCGCACTCCCTTGGCCCGCGCCAGCGAGCCGACGTAGGTGAGCTTGCGTTTGGGCGCGCCCGCCAGGGCGCGTCGCCGGCCGTCGGGATCGGGGTCGGCGATCCCGTTGTGGACGACCGCGATGCGCGCAGCGGGCAGACCGCGGGCGACGTGCTCGTCTCTGACGTATCGACTGCAGGCTACATAGGCGTGCGGCGAGGCTCCGAAGCGACGTCCCTTCGCGGCGTCAATCAGCCGGGCCGTCGTGAGCACGCCGCTCGCCATCGTGGAGCCTCGGTAGCAGCGGTGAAGGGCGCAGCCCAGAAACCACGATCGAGTGCACAGGTCGCAGGCCGCGCCGTCGCGAAATGCGCTGGCTGCGGGGCAGAAGGCGCGGTAGTCGTGCAGGTGAGAGACGACGAGGGCCTTGGTGCCGCTCAAGGCGTCGTAGACCGCGCCCGTGAGGAGCGGCACCGTGTTGTGGACGTGGACGACATCGACGGGGCCGCGGGACAGACGGGCGGCGACGTCGCGGCGCGCCGTCCAGGAGTAGAGACACGACGCCCGGAGGGCTGCCCCGGTCAGCGCTGGGGCAGAGTCGAAGGAGGCGTTGTCGCGGGCCACGAGGTCGACCTCGTGGCCCTGTCGGGCAAGCAGCGTCTGCTCGAGGCGCACCATGCGGTCGACGCCGCTGCCATGGCGCACGAAGTTGTTGACGAGCAGGACTTTCACCGGCTGACCTTCAAGGCAGTCGAAGCTTAGCAGGTCTGTGACCCTGTCAGCGGACCGGGCGAACGCACACAGAGACGGCGCGCACGGGCACACGCACGTTTGCTTCGGGCGGTCGCCGTCTCATATCATCGAAAGCCATGCGCGCCAGCTCTCTCCTTCTTCCGACAGTCAAAGAGGATCCGGCCGGAGCCGAGGCCGTGAGTCACAAGCTCATGGTCCGGGCCGGTCTCGTCCGTCAGCTCGCGGCCGGCATCTACGTGTATCTGCCGGCCGGCTGGCGGGTCATGCGCAAGATCGAGGCCATCATCCGCGAGGAGATGGACGCGATCGGCTGCCAGGAGATGCTCATGCCGGTGTTGCAGCCGGCCGAGATCTGGCAGGAAAGCGGCCGCTGGGCCGACATCGGCGACGAAATGTTCCGCCTGCAGGACCGCAGGGGCACCGACATGGCCCTGGCCATGACCCACGAAGAGATCGTCACCTGGCTCGCGGCGCGCGAGATCCACTCCTACAGACAGCTCCCCCAGCTCTGGTACCACATCCAGACCAAGGAACGCGATGAGGCGCGCCCCAAGAGCGGCATCCTGCGCACGCGCGAGTTCCTCATGAAGGATTCCTACAGCCTCGACGTCGACCACGAGGCGCTCCAAGCGAGCTATCAGAAGCACATCGGCGCCTATGACCGCATCTACCGGCGCTGCGGGGTCGACTGCATGATGGTCGACGAAGACCCGGGCATGATGGGCGGCGACGTCTCACACGCCTACATGGCTCCCGCCGAGGCCGGCGAAGACGAGATCGTCTTCTGCCCGGAATGCGGCTACGCGGCGAACGTCGAGCTGGCGGTGGCCGGTCCCGACCGCGAGCCGCCGCTCAGCGAGACTGCGCCGCGGAGCGAGTCGGTCGACCTGCTGATCGACGAGATCAAGCCGACACCAGAGGCGCGCACGATCGCCGAGGTCGGCCAGTTCCTGGGGTTGCCCGCGCGGGCGTTCATGAAGGCGCTGGTCGTCGTCAAGCAATCTGGCGGCGGCGCGGGCTCGGGAGAGCCGCTCATAGTGCTGCTCCGCGGCGATCACGAGTTGAACGAGCTGAAGCTGCGTAATGTGCTGGGCGCCGAGTTCCGGCTGGCGACGGCCGACGAGGTGCTCGACGCACAAGGCGTCGAGCCCGGCTTCGTCGGCCCCGTGCCCACCACTCTTGCGGTCTACGCCGACCAGACGCTGGCCCACGGCCATTACGTGGCCGGTGCCAACCGCAGCGGACACCACCGTTCCGGGATCAGCCTCGAGCTGGTGCCACAGGCCACGATGGTCGACATCCGCGAGACACACGCCGGCGACCCCTGCCCGCAGTGCGGCCGCGACCTCTCCGGCGAGCGGGTGATCGAGGTCGGCAACATCTTCCAGCTCGGCACCAAGTACTCTCGACCCATGGGGGCGACCTACCTGGACGAGCAGGGCGCCGCGCACGACATCGTCATGGGCAGCTACGGGATCGGTCTCGCGCGCATCGCCGCCGCGGCGGTCGAGCAGCACCACGACGACCACGGCATCTGCTGGCCAGCCGCCATCGCTCCTTTCCAGGTGCATCTGGTCGTCGTGCGGACCGCCGACGAGCTCCAGACTGCTCTCGCCGACTCACTCGACGCCGAGCTTGCCGAACGCGGATTCGACGTCCTGTACGACGACCGCGACCTTTCGCCAGGCGTCAAGTTCAAAGACGCCGACCTTCTCGGCTGCCCCATCCAGGTGGTGGTCGGCCGGCGGGCCGGCGAGGGCATGGTCGAGCTCAAGCTGCGCGCCGATGGCGAGCGCCGCGATGTGGCCGCCGGCGACGTGCCGGCGGCCGTGCTCGCCGCGCTCGCCGACCTCTAGCCCTCTTCGCCGTCCTCGGGCCTCACCAAGTAGTCCAGCCGTACGATTCCCTACCACGCTCACGCGAACGTCGCCGAGCGTGCGAAACGTTGCCTGAACGGGCTACAAAAGGCCTGCAGTACGCTCAAGTTAGCGGAGCCTTTGGGCGATAACCTCTAACGATATGCAGACGATGCTCAAAGCGACGCGGCCGCGGTACTCTCGCGAACGCTTTCAGGCGGCCCTCAAAGGCCTCATGGAGGAGCGTCACCTGAGTTACCGCCAGCTCGCCTACAAGACGCAGCTCTCGGCGGGTTACCTGAACCACCTGACGAAGGGCACGCGCCCGGTGCCGGCCGATCCGGTGATCCGCACGATCGCCACGTCGCTCTGCGTGGAGCCCGACTTCTTCCTCGAGTTCCGCCTGCGTCAGGTCGCCGACGTGCTCGACGCCTCGACTCATCTGATCGACGCGCTGTACAGCGTGCTGCTGCTGCACACCCCGGTCTCAGACGAGATGAAGGCGATGCTCGAGCGGCCCGTCAATGGCAACGGCAACGGGAACGGCGCCACTGCGAGCACCGCGAAGGCTGACCCGCGGTCGCGATTCGCCACTGCCTGAACGCACGCCGCACAGCACCACTTCGTTCGTTCGACCGGCTCCGCCGGTCGTATTTCGTTCTGCGTCCCTTCGCGGGCGGTCTCTCACACGACGGGGAACGGGGCGTGGGCGACGACGTACGAGTCACTCGCGCGACAGCATCGCCTGCGCCTCGCGCTCCAGGTCGAGGTAGGGCTCGCCGCTGACGTCGACGGCCACCCGCTTGATCGTGCCGCCGGTGAAGCGGTGCGGCGACTCGCCCGGGTAGTCGTCGGTGACCGGCCTCGCCGCTGTCGCGGCCGACGCACAGGCCCTCGCCGGCGAGCGAGAAGTAGCCCGGCTGGGTCTTGATCCGGCCCTCGCCGACCTTCTTGTCGCCGTAGTAGAGCGACAGGATGCCGGTGGCCACGCCGGGCGGGTCCTCGCCGTCCTTGTCGAACGAGGCCGAGAGGATCAGGTCCTCGCCGGTCGGCAGGTCCTCGGTCGCGTCGATCTTCTGCTCGAACATGCCGACGAAGCTGTTGACGTAGTGCAGGCGGTCGTCCTTGACGTAGAGGGCGTGCCCGCCGAAGCGCGCTCCGTGCGCGAACAGCACGCCCTCCGCGCCGGGCGCGGGGATGTCGACCAGCGCCCCGATCGCGAACGAGCGGTTGCGGACGTTGACGGCCTGCTGCTCCGGCACGTCGGCGGTGTCGGGGAAGTAGGCGTAGCGGTCGCGCGGCGGCGCGAGCAGCGGCCGCGGCGTCAGGATGATCTCGAGCGGCGAGCGGTCGTCGAGCGGGAACGCGCCGTTCCTGCCGGCCTCGGCGAACCACAGGCTCTGCGAGCTCCCTGAGCTTCTCCGGGTTCTCCTTCGGCAGGTCGTGCAGCTCGGAGCGGTCGACGTCGGTGTGGTAGAGCTCCCAGGTCGTCGTCGTTGAAGTGGCTCCAGCCGGCGATCGTGGGGTGGGTCGTCACGGCCTTCCAGCCCTCGTGCCAGATGCCGCGCGAGCCGAGCATCGAGTAGAACTGCGTCTTGCGCGCGCCCGTCGGCCTTGGCGTCGTCGAAGGCTGTAGCGCATGCTCACGCCGTCGAAGTCGCTCTGCACGTGTCCCTTGATGGTCTCCGGCGCCTCGACGCCGAGGCAGTCGAGGATCGTCGGCACGAGGTCGATCGCGTGGTGGTACTGGTCCCTGATCTCGCCCTTGGCCTTCATGCCGGCCGGCCACGAGATGATGCACGGGTCGGCGGTGCCGCCGTTGAACTCGTAGCGCTTCCACATCTTGAACGGCGTGTTGAAGGCCATCGCCCAGCCGTTGGCGTAGTGGTTGTAGGTCTTGGGGCCGCCGAGCTCGTCGAGCATCGCGAGGTTCGGCGTCGAGGTCGTCGGGCATGCCGTTGAAGAGCCGGTTCTCGTTGACCGAGCCGTTGGGGCCGCCCTCGCCGCTGGCGCCGTTGTCGGAGACGAGGATCACCAGCGTGTTCTCGCGCTGGCCGGTCGCACTCGAGGTAGTCGAGCAGGCGCCCGATGTGGTGGTCGGCGTGGGCGAGGAAGCCGGCGTAGACCTCGGCCATGCGGCAGAAGAGCTCCTTCTCGCTCGTCGGAGAGCGTAGTCCCACGGCTTGGTGACGTCGATGCAGCGGGAACGGCTTGCCGTCGGGGCCCGTGCGCGTCTCGGGCGTGCCGATGGGATTGATCGGCGGCAGCTCGGTGTCGGGCGGGACGAGGCCCATCTTCTTCTGGCGGGCCAGCGTCTGCTCGCGCATCGCCTCGTAGCCCATGTCGAACTGGCCCTTGAACTTGTCGATCCACTCCCTGGGCGCGTGGTGCGGGGCGTGGCAGGCGCCGGGCGCGTAGTACAGGAAGAACGGCTTGTCCGGGGCGATCGCCTTGGCGTCCTTGATGAACTCGAGCGCCTTGTCGGTGATGTCGTCGGTGAGGTGGTAGCCCTCCTCCGGGCGTCTTCGGCGGGTCGACCGGGTGGTTGTCGTAGACCAGGTCCGGATACCACTGGTTGGTCTCGGCGCCGAGGAAGCCGTACCAGCGCTCGAAGCCGCGGCCCGGACGGCCAGTTGCGGCGCGGCGCGGCCAGGTTCATCTCGTCGGTGGGGCAGAGGTGCCACTTGCCGACCATGTAGGTGTTCCAGCCGAGCTCGCCGAGGATCTCGGGCAGCATGCCGTTCTCCGGCGGGATCGTGCCGCTGGCGTTCGGGAAGCCGATCGCCGCCTCGGTGATGCAGGCCATGCAGTTGCGCGTGTGGTTGCGGCCGGTGAGCAGGCACGAGCGCGTCGGCGAGCAGAGCGCCGTGGTGTGCCACTGCGTGTAGCGCACGCCGTCGGCCGCGATCTTGTCGATGTTCGGCGTCGGGATCGGGCCGCCGTAGCAGCTCATCGCGAGAAGCCGACGTCGTCGAGCACGATGTAGACGACGTTGGGCGCGCCGTCCGGCGCCTTCGGCGGCTCGAACGGCGCCCAGTCGGGCTTCGAGTCGCGGATGTCGACGTTGATGACGCCCTTGAACGGCTCGGCTCATGTCCCATCACTCCTGTCTGCAGCCGCAGGCCCTTGTTGCGGAAGGACTCGGGTCGTCACGCATCGCCCGTGAGAACAAGCGCGGGACGGCTTACGTGGACGGCGGCTGCATGATACAGGCCGGTCAACGGCAACTGCGGGCGAATCCCCGCATGTCGCCCTGGCGACCACCGCCTGGGCTCAAGCGATCGCTCGCATCTTACGATAAGGTCCGTGGGGCAGTTTGGGTGCGAGGCGAATTCCGGTCTCAAAGGGGAGTCATGCCTTACTGTGCAAGCTGTGGTTTGTCGCTGTCGCAAGGCACGATGATCTGTCCGGCCTGCGGGGCGTGGGGCTCAAGTTCGGCGACTGCGCCTGCCGAGGCCGCCCCGGCCCCGCCAGCCGCCGCCGAGCCAAGGGCGACCGGGGCTGTGCCGCCTGCTCCTGCTCAGGCAACACCCACACACCCGACGCCAGGGCTCGCTCCGCCGCCGGCACCGCCCACCGAGGATTCGCTGGAGTCGTATCCGGTTGGCCGGCCGTCGTCGTGGGCGGCGGCTCAGCCGCTCGCCGATGTGTCACCCCCGCCACGAGCAGTTCAGACTGACATTTCGCCGCCCTGGTCTGCGACGCAACTCGACCCGCAGGCCCCTATGTGGTCGCCGCAGCCTGACGCGCAATCGTCGTGGGCTTCGGGCTCACCGGCCAGCGTCGCGAGCAGGTCGACCGCGCCACAAGCGGCGTGGACGCTGAGCCCGGCTCTGGTCAAGAAGCTCCTGATCGGTCTCGTCTGCCTGCTCGTCGTGGTCGGCTTCGCCCGCGGCGTCATGGTCGTCAAGGTCGCGCACATCGTGTTCGATGCCACCCGGCCCACGCTGAGCGAGTACCAACGGCTGCAGACCGGGCAGAGCTACCAGCAGGTCGACGCCATTTTTGGCGGCAACCTGGGGCTCGACCAGACCTCCGCGAACCAGAACACCCACTTCACCTACGGCGGCAACGTTTGGCTCAACCTGTCGTTCGCGGGCGGTATCCTGCAGAGCTTCAGCGAGCACGGCCTCAGTGCGGGACCGTCGCTCACGACTTACACGACGACCGGGGTGAGCGTTGCCATCTTCTCGCTCATCGGCGGGCTTGCCGACGCCGTCGCCTGGTGGCTCATCCTCTATCTGGTTGCGCTGTGGCGAGGCTTCCGGCCGACCTTCAAGCAGCTGGCCACCCTGGCTGCCGCCAGCCTGGCGGTCGGCCTCATCGCGCCCGTCCTGCTGCCGGCCCTTCTGTGCTTCGTCGTGGGGCTCGTCGTCTTCTTCTCGTTCCTCGCCGTCTGGACTCATGGCGACATCGCGGAGGCGCTCATCATCGCGGTGGTCTCGGCCGTGGTCGGCAGCCTCGCCGTCTCCCTGCCGACCTTGGTCGGTCTTCAGATCGCGCTGATGTTCCACCATTAGGACCGGTCCGCAGCACACCCGCCTTGGTCGGGCTGCGATTCGTGGCGCTCGCCGCCGGCTCCGGCTCCAGCCGGCACGCAGGAAATGAGGGGGGGGGTCTGGGCGGAAATCGCAACCGCGCCGGAAGTGCAAAAGACCTGCAAAGAGAATGGTCGGCGTGGCCAGATTCGAACTGGCGACCCCTAGTCCCCCAGACGGCTCGCCCACCTGACGGCAGCTGCTGCTACCTGCTGAGAAATAGGCTCTTTACAGGGAATAGATGAACCAGCGTGTGATGCTGAGTGCAGGCCGTAGTGTCCCCTACAGCCACCTGCGAGCGCGTCGCGGGGACAGAGCGGGGACACAGAGTGGCGCCATCGACGGCCACGAATGGCTTGCCTAGCCAATCCGGCGGCCGCCGCGCTCGGGGGGGTTTCTCCCGGTGACTCCATGACCTCCCCCGTAGGAAGGCGTAGGCTATCCCCTGCCCCTCAAGGGGCGGCAGATTCCGCATTGGACTCGGGCGGGGAGGGCGCACATGAGACTCGAAGGCGACGCAGCGTTCTTCGGAGTTGCAGTCCCCTTGGACGACTTCGAGGCCCTCGCGCTGGCTCATTTCCGCGAAGTGCCAGATACCGCCGTCGTTGAGGGTGAAGGCAGGCGACTGGCGGCCGATGACTTCCCAGAGGAGGCCGTCGCGGACTTCGTGAAGCACGTGTGCTACTGGGGCGGCTATGCCGGCGTCTGGGGACGTGTTCTTCGGGATAACGACAGCGGCACCGTTCGTACGGCGCTTGTGGAGGCGAGGCACCACCTTGGCAAGGCGTCCCCGGACCTAATCGCTGCGCTTACATCAGTGAACCGACTCAAAGGTCTCGGCGGGGTCAGCTTTGCTTCCAAGCATCTGCGTTTTCTTTGCCCGCAGCTCTGTCCCGTGTTCGACTCGTACCTGGCAGCGGCCTTGCCGTATCCGTTCGATCGAAACGGCTATGCGTCGTTCGCCGCGGACTGCCGTTGGCTTGGGCAAGTCCTCACAGAGCGCGGTGCAGCCAATCCATGGCCATCGAGAGACGGTCAGTGGTTTGCGGCAGACGTCGAGGCTGCAGTCTTCTCGTTCGTTCGAATCCAACGTGGGAGATTCTGCGCCCGGCGTCCATGTAGGGAGCTAGCCATGCCAACACTCAAAGAGAGAGTTCTGCTCGCGGTCAACGAGAGCCCTGGTCTTACCGATCGCGAGCTGACCGACGCCCTGCTCGGACCCCTCGTTCCTCCGCAGAGTGTAAACCAGGTTGCGCGGGCGCTTTCCGCCCAGGGCCGTGTGAAACGCACGCGACGAGGAGGACGGCAGACTCGGAAACTTCCCGGGTGAGGCTGCGTCTGTCGTCGATCCTCTCTCCAAGGTCTCGGCGACGCAGGGGCTGTCGTCGCAGGTCCCGTGGACAACCCGTGGACACGCTACTACTACTCGACCGCCGGAACGGCACCTGCCGAAGCGAACGGCAGAACTAGTTGACCGTGACCGTAGCGCTGCCGGCCTTGGTCTGCCGGTTGCCGGCCAGGTCCTTGGCGGTGATGGTGTAGCGGTAGGTACCCTTAGCCTTTGGCGTCCACTTGACCGTGCACCAGGTCGAGATCGGCTCCGTGCCCAGGACGAAGCGCTTGACGAACTTCCCGTGGCTGTTGCGGATGGTCAGGGCGACGGCCTTGGCCTGCGGGCTCAGGTTGTCGCGCACCAGGCACTTGAGGGCGATCGCCCTGCCCTTGCGACCCTTGGCAGCTCTTGCCAGAGTGGTCGGGCCAATCGTATCAATGTGCACGCTGAGGCTCTGCTCGGCACTGACGTTGCCGACCTCATCGGTGGCTTGGTAGGTGAGCAGATGGTTGGGGCTTACCGAGAGCACCACCTGCGTGCTTGCCTTGTTCACCACCAGGGCCACACCGTCGAGGTTGTAGCTAATCGAGGCCACACCCGAGCCGCCGGGGTCGGTGGCGCTCAGGGTGATGGTCACGGCGTGGTTGAGCCAGGCGCCGTCTTTGGCTCCGGAAGCGCTCACCGTGGGCGGAGTGGTGTCGATCTTGACGCTGCAGGCGCCGACCGCGCTCGTCACCCCGGCGTTGTTGGTGGCACGGTAGCTCACCGTGTTGGCGCCCTCAGTGGAGATGGCGGCGCTGTAGAGGTCGCCACTTGGGGTGATCGTGGTCCAGCCGCCAGAACCGACCTGGTACTGGACGGAGGCGAGCCCAGACGCTCCGACCGTGGGCATGAAGCTGAGCGTCACTGGGTTCGCGTGCCAGGCGGCGTCGCAGCCCAAGACGCTGATCGTCGGAACCGTGGTGTCGATCTTGACGGTGACCGTCTTCGCCGTCTCCCAATTGCCGGCGGCGTCGCAGGAGCGATAGCTCACAGCTTGGGCACCGTCTCCCGAGTGGTCGGCGGGCGCTGGAACAACCACGGTGGTCCCTGTGGTCCACTCGCCCGGGCCGATCTTGTATTGAGTCGTGGCCTGGCCCCCGCTCATGCCGGAACCGTCGACATTGTCGGTGGCAGTAAGAGTGAGGGTCACCGGCGTCGTGTGCCACAGGTCATCGGCGCCGGAGACGGTGGTCGTCGGCGCGGTGGTGTCGACAATCTGCGCGGCGTTGCTCGTCTCGTTCGTCTGCCCCGCCACATTACTGGCTGTGACCTGGCAGGCAAGCCCGTGACCCTGGTCGACGGCCTGGACCTGGTAGCTATCCACGGTGGCTCCGCTGATCGGCGAGCCGTCGCGTAGCCATTGGTACGTCAGGATAGGAGTGGGCTTGCCCGTCCAGGAGCCGGTGGAGCAGGATAGGGAATCACCCACCTGCGCCGTGCCAGAGACGACCGGCGGCGTGATGTTCGCGGGAGTCGCAACGGTCGATACGGAGAAGCTCGCGCCGTCGCCACCCAGGGCTGAGGGGACCGCCTCGAGGACGCCGCTGTTTGATTCCATGTCCCACTGAGTGCAAGCGAAAGCGCTAAGCGGCTGGCCGTTGAAGGCGCAGCCGCTGAAGTCCACAGTGTCGAAGTCGGCGAGGGGCACTGGACTACCGAGTGGGCCCGGGTCCTCAGCGATCACCTCGGCCGAACTTGGCTGGGTGGGGCCGGCTTGCATGGTCGTGTAGGAGTCACCCGTGGTGTCATCCGTGAGCGTCAGGGTGTAGTTGCCGGAGCCGTCCGTCGTCACCGTGGCCGTCATCTCGTCAGCGGCTCTGATGGTCAGCGGAATGACGACCGGGTTCGCGGGATACATCTCATACCAGGCTAGATAGCCGACGCTGCCGTTCGCGCTATAGGCATCGGTGCCGGTCTGCTCAACCGTGTTGCTGCCGTCGCCGTCCAAGCCGGCCCAGAAGGCGGCCCACGAGTAGACCGACGAGTAGTTTGTCTGCACGGCGGGCTGAACCCACGTTGCGGTGACGCTCGTCCAGCTGCCGCCCGTGGCGGCGTACCCGCACCAGTTGTCGGCGTACTCGGTCCACCCCGGCTGAATCCCGCCTAGGCGCGCGCGCGAGCGGCCTATCTGGTAAGCCGGACCACTGGTGGTCAGAGAGGTCGCAGCGCCGGCCGGGGGGCTGGCTTGGGGGCGCAGATTCTGGGAGAGCGGACCTTCCTTGATCGTGGAGGTGGAGACAAGGGTAGCTCCAGGCAGCGAGAGTACCAGCGCGGCGACAAGCGCCAATCCCAGCAGCCAACCGCCCAACGGTCTGAAGCGACGAACTGCATGATGGTGCCCAAGCGGTGACATGGCCCCCCTCCAAGCGTCGCGACCCCGAGAGACGCCAAGACCGGCCCTTGAGGCCGGTCGCACCAGTTGCTCCCTGCTGGTTGAAACAGTGGCCGCTCGAGCAGCCGGTGGATCAGAGCATCCTCAAATCACAAGAGACTGCCCGTCTCATCCGTCTCGTATGGTGAGGTACTACACCCGAAGGGGAAGGCGGTCAACGACGGGCCGTTGTGCCGCGAGCGCACGTCGCCGCCGCTGACAACACGAGTCACTCGGCGTCGTTTGCCGGTTCTGACGGGCACGGAGCAGAACCTCGCGTTGCGGCCTCGGACATCACAGCTGATGGTGTCGCGCCGACGATTCGTGCCTGATTACTGCGCCTGTCACACCCTTGTCATTTCGCTGAGCAGAAGCTCGTGCGGCGGGTGTGGGCGAGCGCCTGGACGAGGGGAGTAGAATTGGCCGGGGGTTCGACTTGGCCATCACAGCATGTTTCGGCAGGGTTTCCGTGCGCGACTGCTCGGAACTCACTATCACCGTCCGAGGCTTGTCCTTGGATGGCGAAGCTACCCTCTCTCCCACACTCGTGGCGATTGATGAGTACGGCACCGAGTTCGCGGCCTCATGGGGTTGCGTCGTGGAGCCATCGGAGGAGGTGACCGTCGCCGCTCCCGAAAGCCTCACGCTTGCCCCCGGCCTGTACGGTCTGGCAGAAATGCAAGTTGCCCTTGTTGCTCATGACGGTGTGGAAGTAGAGGCTCACCGGCTGACAGAGGCTGACTTCGGCCTGCAGCTAGTCGAGATTCGAGCCCAAGACGGGTCGACAGCCGGAGGCGACGTACGAAGGCGCTTCGAGAGCATCATGAGGGGCCGCGAGGAGGAGTTGGCCGCCGGTATCGGTCTTGAGGCGGGCGCTCCTGATGTTCACGAGTACGAGGTCTTGCTCTTCGTGAAGGACTGTCTTCTCACTCGGCCCATGCACTTGGGCGCCTACGAAGTCACACCGTTTGGTGGCTTGGCCAGCAGTGACGCAGTTGATGTGGTGCAGGAGTACCTCCGTTCGTCCACGCCCGATACCATTCCGGAGGATGTAGCACGCAAGGTCTCGGGGAGCACGCGCAAAGATCGTCCTTGCTTTGTGGTCCGCTTCCCGCTCGTGCGGGCTACCTCATGGCTAGACGCGGTCACAAGGGCGAACGATGAGACGCTCGCGCTCTGCGACGCTCTGAGCCTCCATCGCCTTGCGTATCCGACTCCCTTGGCTGCGTTCGCAAAGGACCTTGACACCAACAGCTGCAGAGTCGAGCTGGTTGCTGTCAGCTACAGGGGGAATCTGGCAACTGGGGGGCTCGCTGGCGAGTTCCCAAGGGGTATTCGGGCGAATGTGGCAAAGGCGAAGGCTGACCAGCGATTGCGCCTGTACCTTCACCTCTATCACGAAGGGTTGCTGGAGACCGAGCCAGAGTCCCAGTACTTTCGGCTTTGGAGCCTGCTTGAAGTGATGACGGGTCGAGAGGTTGCGCCGGGGGACTTGGCCTTTGGGTGGGACGGTCAGTCGCTTCTCAACAAGGAGGGTCAGCAGAAGCGTGTGGGTAAGGGCATCGAGGCTCAGGTCCATGAGTATCTGAGGCGCAGGCTGTCGGGAGCCGGAGTTGACCTCAACTTCCGAAGCGAAGTTGACCAGCACGAGTGGGGGCAACTGCTCAGGATTTGGAATCGACACCGGAATTGCATGGCGCACCAAGGGGGCTGTTTTCCCGATGACCCTGCTCTGTGTCTGCGAAACGACCGCCGACACAAGGCGTGTCGGGCTGCCCGCGAAGAAGTGCTTGAGAAGTACGGGTCAGCGGACCCGTACCGGAGGGCGCTGCGTGAGACTGTCAGCCACTGCATCGAGGCAGAGCTGTCGTCCTAGGAAGTGCCCCTGTACCGTGGCCCCCATCACAAGGAATGATGTGCACGGCCGAATTCGAGGCTAAATCCCGACCGCTGCCAACACGCTACCAGCGCCAGGCCATCACGGCCGCCTGTCGCCGTGACCGCAGGTTAGGCTGCCGACGAGGCGCACGGTCCACGAGGTGTCCACGGCATCCTCCTGACTACTTCGGGGCGGGCGCCGCCTTGGCTCGGCATGAGCCGAGGCACAAATTGCAAGTGTCAATGGAAGCAAGCTTGGTGGACTGGCAGCGACTCAGGTGACCCGATGGCTCGGGTCGCGCGCGCAGCCCAAACGCTTCATGCGATCGCGGTGTCGCCGCTGGCGTGCGCGACGCAACGCAGGTCAAGCTGCCCAGGACCAGCGACGCCCCGTGAGATCGGCAAGCATGTCGACCACCTCGCGCGCCGTCTCGAGCTCGTAGCCGCGATCGCTAGCGAGTCGATCGATGAAACGGTGGTGCACACGCCACAGAACCCGGTAGTGATGATTTCGACCGGACGACGCCCGCAGTCGGGGCAGAGCGCGCCCTCGCGGGCGGCCGCGGCGCGTGAGAGAAACACGGGATCCGCGATCGCCCGAGCGCGCTCCTCGGCCGGCAGGGACGCTTTGCGCGCCTGGCCGAGCAGGTGGCCGCCGCGCTCGCCGGGCCGGCGCAGGGTGACGCGCTGGCGATACGCCGCCGCCCGCACGGAGCCGACCGAGCGTCCCGAGGCGCCGAGCGATCTCCACGGCGCCGAGCTCACGGTGGCGCCGCAACTCAGCAAGCTCTTTCGAAGTCCATGGCCGGGTATTCACACGAGGTATTGTCGCAATCCTTGCGGACGAATGCTGAACGCTCTTAGTCGGGGACCGGGTGCTCGGCGGCGAAGCGCCTCAGCTGCTTCATGGCACGATCGTTGGCGCTCTGCGCCTGGTCGCACGCCTCCGGGAAGTTCTCGCTTATGGCTCTCTCAAGGTCGTCGGCGACCTTGGTACAGCGCAAGCCGAGCTGCGGCCCGATGTCGCGCCCCAGGCGACGCAGGTTCGCGGCAAGCCACTGCGCCGTGAGAATGGCCTCGACGAGCTGGTCGACCGGATGGCTCGAGGCGATCGGTGGCAGAAGCCCTTCATCGGCGCGCTTTCGGCGCTCGCGGTAGGCGCGCTCCCGGCAAGCCCGGCTGCAATAGAGCCGGCGCTGACCATGCCCCTGGGGCGGCAGCGGCGAGCGACATACGATGCATGAGTCCATGGCGACATTCTGAAGAATGCGTCACGCCTCGCGACGCGCCACGCGAGCCTGGAAACTCCACTTTCGGGATTTCGCACGGGCGCCGGGCGGGCAGGGTCGGGCTTCGGCGATTGCAGTGATTGGACCGCCTACCCCCAGGACGCGACGATCGCGTGTGACGATGCGACCAGGAACCGGGCACCGACCCCGCGGCTGCCCCCAGCGTCGACTGCGGGGGCGCATGGAGGCTGAGACCCTGTCGCCGCCCTGTGACGGGGTCCCGGCCTCCCCAGTCGTAACTACCGCGCGGCCCGGATCGCTGCTTGAAGGTCGTGGATCGCATTCAGAAAGGGAGCGAAGGCGAGACTCAACTCGCCCGGCTCCGAAGCCATGCGGACCCGATCAGATGCCTCGGTCGCAGCCAACGCCTTCTCCCAGATCTCCGGTCGGCTCTTGACCTTGCCGGCCTCGCGCCGAACTCCCTCCTCCGTGCGAACCCACATGTCGAGCGTCTCGTGAGCATCGGGGTCGACGTCGTTCGGGTCGACCATTTCCCGCCGCAAGATCGCAAACACCTTGCCAGTACGCTCCGTGAGAAGGTCGCTGAGAACCTCGAGGCCATCGAGCGCCGCCGTCTCCCGGTCGCGCTCGCGCTGAAAATCCTGGTCGTCTCTCTCGCGCTGGCGTTGGAGCTCGTTTGCCTCCCGGTCGCTCCGGCGTTGACGCGCGTTGGACTTGGCTATGTAGAGGGCCACTACGATAGGGATTACCGCAGAAACGATGAGCGTGCCCCACCACGGCATAGCGGACCCTTGGCCAGTGTTCGACGCCGGCGGGGGAGATGGGGACGCAGACGTCGCAGCGAGTAGGGCCGATAGCATGGCAGGAATCTACCACCTGCGATGCTCGCGAAGAAGGTACACCCATCCCCGTGTCTCCTGTGCCCTGTCTGATCGAGGCGCCACTCAGGCGAGCCATGGCCTGTGGCTCAAGGAAGACCGCCTTATCGTAAGTGACGCCTCGTAAGACGACCATGTCGAGGTCGCCGCTGTAAAGCAGGCGCGGCGCATCGCTACTGTCTTCCTGCAGATAGTGAGCTGCCCAATGAGCGTAGACTTGATCCGCCGATAGTGCCCAGGCGGGAGCAGATGGCTACTAGTGAACAGCCGCGCGACGAGTCGTCGGAGTCAATAGGTTGGCAGATGAGCGGCCCTGCCTGGTCGAAGCCCGGTCTCGACATCGTCGGGGGTCGATACCCTCTGCGCGTAGAGCCCCATGTCGGCCGTCTTGTGCAGCGGCTGCTGCCAGGCGTGATCACGACCACCTACCACGCGCGAACGTTCGCCCTACATGGGCTGGTGTGGGCCGAGATCGGCCGACGAGACCTGGACCTCGGGTCAGCGCGGGAACTTCTGCGCCGCTGCGAGGTTGTGCTGGCCGGGATCTCGCTCCAGCACGACCACGATGTGCCGCTGCCGGCGCCCCATGGCGCGGATGTCATCGCGGCGGCGATAGAGCGTGATGGCTTCCTCAATGTCGCCGAGCTCCAGCAGAAGGGGCGCTACACACAGGCGGAATGGGGTTTCGCGGGCGCCTACCTCGGCTCGGAGACACTTCTTGGGATTGCAGGTTCAGGCCAGCCGCCGAGTCCCGGTGAACGATTGCAGGCCGAGACGCTCCGCGAGGCGCTCGGCCCGATTCTGGATCTTGCCGCGCAGGACGCGCTCGATCGCGAGGAGCTTGCTGCGCACCCGGAGCTCTGCATCTGCGGCGCACGTCACTCTCCCGATGGCGCCTGGCTGCGACAGGTCTTCCTAGCACCACCGCATTCTGCGGCGATAGCGGGGTCGGCTGATGACGCGCGCCGCGCCACTTCACGCTTGCTCTTGCGAGTTCTTGTGGGCGGCGAGGGCGACACGGTGCAAGGCGCCTTTCGGCGGCAGGTTGCTTTCGGCGACTTCCTGGACACCGACCGGGTTGCCAGGGCCATCCCGCTCGCTCAAGCCTGGCGCGGCGTCATCCTGCGCAACTACTCCGTGGGAGCATGGCGACGGATCTGGTCGTGGCTCGTCGGGCAGCTTTCGGAGCCCATGGACCCCGCTACCCTAGGCGAGCTGTTTGCCACTCAGATTCCCGAAACGACCGTCGGCGAGTTCCGATCGACCCTGCCCAGACACGTCGAGCATGGATTGCTGCTCGGAGTAGAAGAGCAGCTGCGCACAGCCCATCCGAGCCCCGATCCAGTGACTGAGCTCGAGCTACTCATGCTCGGCACGTTGCGGCTCGACGACCTTACTGAGCGAGCACGCATGGCCTTCGCTGGTGACCTTCACAGCGACGACCTGGGCCCGACCTGGTTTCGAGAGCGAATTCGAGCGCCGGCTGAACGAGCCGCTTCGACATTTCGCAGCTGAGCTTGTTCATGAACTCGTCCGTCGCGCCAGGCGGGTGGCCCTCTCGAAGATGGAGCTTCGAGCCGATGGCAGGGTCTGGTACCCCTCGAGAATCCGGGAGCGGGAGGGACTGATCTTCCGGCAGAGCTCCGAGGGTTTTGGCGATGTTTCGCTTCGCATCGACAGCCTAGGCGAACTGCTGGCCGGCATGGGCGTGATCGATTACGACGGCACTCGCTGGCTGCCTAGCGACGTGGGGGAGAGGATCCTTGCCTGAGGAAGACATCGGCATCGCCTCGCCGATCTCGATTCTGCTCGAAGAGGCAGAGTTCGGGGCCCGCGAGGTGCTGCTTCTCAGCTTCACGCTCAACCTTGCCTTCTGGGAGCGCTTCGCTCTCGGCGTCGCCCGTGGCCTCGGTGCTCGCGTGACCACGGTCTCAGACGTCAACATGACGAGTGTCGACGTTGGGCACGTTCGCTATGCGGGACTTACCTACCTTGAGGGTCGCGCATCTTGTCGACATGGCGGCGCCTTTCACCCGAAACTGCTCGTCGTCGCCGGCGAGGAGCGGGCAGCGGTCGTACTTGGATTCAGGCAACGCGACGCGTCCCCGGTTGGCATGACAATGCCGAGCTCTGGACCGTGTTGCGGGGGGATGCCAAGCGGCGCTCCAGCAGCGTTTGCCCAGCTGGCCGAATGGCTGCGTCGCCTGCCGCAGCAGGTCGACTTTAGCCGCGGCGTTGATCGGGCGCTTGGTGCCGTCGCTGACCTGCTCGCCTCGCTACCAATGCTCGACGCGGGGCCGCGCCTTGTCAGCTCCCTCGACCAGCCGATCATCGAGCAGCTTCCGCGCGTGCCGGTTGCCGAGCTTCTCGTCGCGGCGCCCTTTCACGATCGGGGCGAGCGACGCGCTCCGCGAGCTAGCAAGCCGGCTGCAACCGCAGCGACTTTCAGTTCTTGTGCAACCCGACAAGAGTGTCTTCGACGGCACGGAGCTGCTTGCCGCACTAGGGGAAGCAGACTCGGTGGCTTCGATTGCATCCGATCGCTATCACCACGGCAAACTCTACGAGTGGGTCAGCGGCGGACGCCGCGAGACGCTGACCGGCAGCCCGAATCTGTCGGTCGTGGCACTGTGCCGGGCGATGGCCTCAGGGCGCCAACTGTGAGCTCGGCCTGGTCGCCGAGGTGGACGAGACCCTCGCTCCGGCGCTGGGCAGCTCGCTTGGAGTGGAACTTGCCGCCCACCCCTATCCAGAGATCCAGGAGACGAACGGCACGATCACACTGCTCGGAGCTACCATGCTCAACGGTACCGTTGAGCTCCTTCTCCAGCGGCCCCTCGAGACAGAAGGCGCGATCGAGGCCGAAGACGGCAACGGCTGGAACCCAGTCGCATTTTTCCCCGAGGGGCAGATCTGCCACGCTTGTGTCGCTGCCGAACCTTGTGGCAGGGGCTGCACTACGCTTGTGCGTGGGCGCCGAAGTCTCCAACACGGTCTTCGTTCTCGACCCAAGCCGCGTCCTGCGCACTCGGGTCGCGCACGAAGGGCGTGTGCTTACGAACGAAGATGACGTGTTTGCCGACCCTGCCGTCGCCGAGGCTTTCTTAGAAGATGTCGCAGCGCTTGGCGCACCTCCAGGACTCAGGAACGCGCGGCATCGTCGGCCACGGTGAACGGGATGGCGATACAGGCCAAGCGAAGTCTCGGGGCCCGGTCGAGTTTCAAAGCTGGGAGGAGTACCTCGACGCCTGTGCGAGCCTGGTTGGCCAGCGGCTCCTCGATTTCGCCTTCGGCCTGCCGCGACTTGGTCTCACGAATGAAGCCGCCCCGATAGGGATGCGTCGTCCTTGGCGGAGCTGACGGACGATCGCGATACCCAGGCGACCGACATCGAGCAGGACGGACAGCTGCCGCCATTTCGCGACTACTCAAGCAACAAGCGAAGGCGCTACCAACGCTGGTGCGAGCAGCTTGCCGAACTCGCCCCCGCTCTCGTCACAGCCGGGCGGCTGCTTGCTCTACGCCTGATCCTACGCGCGGGCGCCGGGGGGCTTTGGCCTGACCGGGCTGAGTGGCTTCCCCTCCTTCAATCGGCGACGGCGGCATTCGCCATGCCAACGGCAGCGTTCGAAGAAGAGCTCCAACGACCGCCAGTCTTGCGACGGTCGGCTTGGCGGCGATTCGCGGCGAGGTGAATGCTTCGCGTCGTGGTCTCCGGAGAGGAGCACCTTGAGAGGGTCAAGGACGCTCTATTCGACCTCCTGCCGACGCGGATCTGGAGGTTGTCGAGCGCTACTCACGAGCTCGTGCCGGCACTAGGCAACCACTGGAGGCGACAGCGATCCTCGCCTTGCGTGACGACTTGCTACGCAGGATGCCATCGATGAGGCGGTGGCAACCTGCGCCCGGGAGCTGGGGATCGAGGCCAAGCGCGACGGAAGCCTGATCCGTTTGGTTGGCAAGCAGGGTGGCGACCTGCGCTGGAAGCTGCTTCGGGTGATTGGACTCGCCGAGAAGGCGCGTTTGTCGGCGCCTGGGCCGATCGTTCGATGGCTCGGAGATGCTGGCTGTTTGGAACGTCCGGATCTGGTCATTGCACACACGACCTTGAACGGGATGTCAGGCAAGTGGTACCTGCTTGACCGCTTTCAGTCGCCCCGTGTGCTTGCCACGAGCCAGGATCTTCCGGGCGCGAACGCTTGGTGGCCTCAACGTCAGGCGCCGCCGGGTGGAGTTCACGCGCTCTTTGAGGAGGCGGGTCTCGCTCACTTGATCGCGGAGAGACCGCCTCGTAGACCTCTGGAATAGGTTGCATCTCTGGCCAGCACGCCGCAGCGGATGGTCGAGGCGGTGCTCGGTTGGCGAGACGCTCCACATTGACGCTTCTGGCGACCACCCATGTCGTGAAGGCGTGTTTGCCACACTCGTGTTCACCGAGGTCCCCACCGCATGCCACATGTCGCCGGAAGATCCGCCAGGATTCCCGCTGTCTCTGCCCGACATCAGTGGTAGCCTTCTGTAGCTGACCCGCCACCCGGGCGAGAGCTCTAGGGGCGGGACAGTAACAGGCCGGCCAGAGCGATCGTTCGACGACAACGAGCGCGGGATGACAGGGGGGGGGATGAGTCCGGCGAACTCCACTTGCTGCCTCTCCCAGCGGCCCGGAGCCCGGTCAGCTCGTACGGGTGCGGGGACGTCACTGGGTGGTGGGCGACGTCTCGTCGAGCGCCCTCCCGGCGGAAAGCGGTGACGGCGGACAGCCTGAGCGGCTAGTCACACTGACCTTGGTTGAAGACGACCGCTACGACGAGTCGCTCCAGGTGATCTGGGGGCTTGAGCCGGCAGACAGATCCTGGACAAGGCCACTATGCCGGCCTTTGACCTAAAACCTGGATGATCCCGATCGTCTCGCGGCCTTTCTCGACGCGGTGCGCTGGGGGCCATCACAAGCGCCGACTCCGCCGCGCTCCAGGCGCCATTCCGGGCCGGGATCTCGATCGAAGACTATCAGCTCGACCCCGTCGTACGAGCACTGAGCATGCCAAGAGTCAACCTTCTGATCGCTGACGATGTCGGCCTTGGCAAGACAATCGAGGCAGGATTGGTCCTACAGGAGCTCCTTCTTCGGCACCGTGCCCGGACCTGCCTCATCATCTGTCCCGCGAATCTCTGCGTGAAGTGGCGCGACGAGATGGCCGAGAAGTTCGGCCTCGAGTTCCGCATTGTGAACGCCGAGCTTCTTCGAGATCTCCGTCGCAGGCGCGGTTTGCGGGCCAACCCGTGGACACACTTTCCTCGACTGATCGTGTCGATGGACTGGTTGAAGCGCGACCGGCCGATGAGTCTGCTCGGGGAGATCCGCCACGGACGCCCCCCTACCCACGGACGTTCGATCTTCTAATCATCGACGAAGTTCACAACGTTGCCCCCTCCGGACGGGGGAGCTATGCGACGGACTCACAACGCACTCAAGCGATCCGGGCGGTCGCTCCACACTTCGAGCACCGGTTGTTTCTTTCCGCCACCCCGCACAATGGCTACCGCGAGTCCTGGACGGCCCTGCTCGAGCTGCTCGACTCCAACGATTCGCTCGAAACGTCGAGCCCGATCCGAGCAGCTGCAGCGGATCATGGTCCGCCGGCTGAAGTCCGAGCTTCCCCCCGCTTGCCCGACGGCACGGAAAGGCTTTCCCGAGGCGCGACGTGGAAGCGATCGAGGTCGTATACCCGGCCGAGGAGCGCGAAGCGCACCAGCTGCTCGAGGAGTACGCGGCCCTGCGGCACAGCTGCCACAGACGAACCGGACGCATGGCGGCGCTGAGTTCTCCCTTAAGCTTCTCAAGAAGCGGCTGTTCTCCTCGCCGGCTGCCTTTGCCCGCACGCTGGAGGTGCACCGTGAAACCGCACGCGGTGGTCGACTCGCAACGAGCGTCCGCCGGCCGTGCGGGTTTTGGCGGCCGCGATCGACCGTACAGAGGACGACGTCGCAGACGAGGAAGAACAGGCTGAAGCAGTCCGGACCGCTCTTGCCACCTCAGCTCAGTACACTGCAGCGCTCGGGGCGCAGGAGACCGTACTCCTGGACCGCCTGAGAACTGGGCAACGCGGGCTGAAGGGCGACCCGATGCCAAGGCGGCGGCGCTGCTTTCCTGGCTTGACGATACGCTTCGCCCAGCCGGTGCTGACGGCATGCGCCGCTGGAGCGACGAGCGGGTGATCGTCTTTACCGAATACCGCGACACACAGCACTACTTAGTGGACCTGCTCGAGGCCCACGGCCTTGGTGGCAAGCGCCTGGCGCAGTTATACGGCGGCCTCGACGAGATGGCACGCGAGCACACGAAGGCCGTGTTCCAGGCCGAGCCCTCTCCTCGACCCAGTGCGCATCCTACTCGCCACCGATGCGGCAAGTGAAGGCATTGACCTCCAAGCTCACTGCCATCGCCTCGTCCACTACGAGATCCCCTGGAATCCCAACCGTCTGGAGCAGCGCAACGGTCGCATCGACCGCCATGGCCAGCGGGCTAGCGAGGTGCTCGTCTGCCACTTCGTCGGATCTCGGCTACGCCGACGCGACGGCGGGATCTCTCGAAGACGACCTTGAGTTCCTGTACCTCGTCGCGGAGAAGGTGAACGCGATCCGTGAGGATCTGGGCTCTGCGGGTCCGGTCATCGCAGCCCAGATCGAAGAGCGCATGCTTGGTCGTCGGCGCGCGCTCGATGACGACGAAATCAACCGGGCCGCCCCAAAGGGACGGCTGGTGGGCCTCGAACGGGACCTTCGTGAGCAGATCGCTCGCCTACGAGAGCGGCTCATTCAGAGTGTCGCCGAGCTTCGTCTCGCTCCGGAGAACGTAGAGCGGGTCGTGCGAACCGCCCTAGCGCTCGCTCACCAGCCCGACCTCATCGAAACCATCCTTGAGCGCGTTGGCGCAGGAGATGATCCGCCGCGCGTCTTTTCCCTCCCGCGCCTCACTGGGAGCTGGGCTCGCACCACGGAGGGCCTTGCCCATCCGGTAACTGGCCAAGCGCGGCCGATCACTTTCGACCATGGCGCAGCCGCCGGTCGGGACGACGTCGTGCTAGCCCACCTCGCCCATCGCCTCGTCTCCCAAGCAGTATGGCTGCTGCGAGCCGAGGTGTGGGCCGGTGGCAACGAGGCGCGCCTTGCGCGCGCAACGGCTCGCGTGATTCCGGATGGCATCGTTGATGAAGTGGCGACCATTGTTCACGGCCGGCTCGTCATCACTGGTGCAGCCGGTCATCGTGTCCACGAGGAGGTCATCACTGCTGGCGGGCTTGTGCGCGCCGGACGCTTTGCCCGCATCTCAGCCTTGGGCCAGCTCCAAGCCGTCCTCGACGCACCGACGCTTGGAGTGGCTCCGCTGAGCCTCTGCCGGGAACTCGCGCGGAATTGGCCGGCAGTCTCCGAGGCTCTTCACACGTCCTTGCTGCGTCGCCAGCAGGAGCGCACTGAAAGCCTCGAAGGGGTGCTCGCTCGCCGGGCCGACGAGGACGCGCGAGCCGTGGAGGCTGCGCTCAAGGAGCTGGAGCGGTCAATCCAAGCCGAGCTTGGCCGCGCAGCTGGCGATCTTCAGCTTAGCCTGTCGCTCTTTGCAGCCGACGAGCGCGCCCAAGCCGAGCGCGACCTGGATGCGCTTCGGCGTCGGCTCAACGAGATCCCCGGCGAGACCGAAGCAGAAGCTGCCCTTGTGCGGCGCCGCTACGCCGACCCAACGCCGCGGCTCTTCCCGGCCGCAATTGAGATCTGCGTTCCCGAACATCTGGCGGCTCGGCGATGACGACAGCCCGGTTGCACGCTGAGTGGCTCTCGCTCATCGAGGTCTCCGGACCGTTCCTCACTTTGCCCGTGCTCACTCGGGCGTTTCCGGCCGGCCTCGAGCCGACCGATCCCGGGTTGGTCGAAGAGCTGCGGCTAGCCTACGCAGAGGTCATAGACGACAGCACGCTTGCGGGGCGCTGGGTGCGTTGGGTGCTCGAGCGATTGCTCGGCCATCCAGTAGATGTCCTTCGTCATGGCGCGAGCATCTCTGGCGACCTCGCGCATCGGGTCGCTGAGTACGGCGTCGAGCTGCGCCCAGACTACGCGGTCGTTGACCCCGAGCGCGGCGACGGTGTGAAAGCGCGCACCCGTTTGCTCGTCGCCGAGTGGCCCTGGGGCACGCCCCTCGATGAACGCCCTGAGGGATTGTCCTGGGCGGCGAGCCCGACTGCCCGGCTCGAGGAGCTGTGTCGGGCGACGGGCGTGCGGCTCGGCCTGCTGACCAACGGGGAGACCTGGGTGCTCATCGACGCGCCTCTGGGGGGAGCAAGCGGTACGGCAACCTGGGATGCTGAGCTCTGGCTGGAGGAGCGCTCGACACTCGACGCCTTCACGACCTTGCTCGGCGCACGGCGCTTCTTCACCGTCCCCGAAACCGAGACGCTGGATGCCCTGCTTGTCGAGTCGGCTAGCGCCGAGGCCGAGGTGACTGACCAGCTCGGCCGACAGGTGCGTGCCGCGGTGGCTCTACTGATCGATGCGTGGAGCCGCGTCAACCGGGACCGTAGCGGCCGCCTGTTCTCAGACATGACAGAGGGCGAAGTCTACGAGGGCGCCGTCACCGTCCTTATGCGCCTGGTGTTCCTTCTTTGCGCTGAGGAACGGGGCCTGTTTCTGTTGGGCGATCCCGTCTACGACTCCTCGTATGCGGTCTCGACTCTGCGAGCTCAGCTCGAAGAAGAGGCCAACAACTACGGCGAGGACGTGCTCGAGCGCCACACCGGAGCTTGGCACCGGCTACTTGCAGCGTTTCGCATAGTGCATGCCGGGGCCCACCATGAGGACCTCTCTCTGCCGGCCTACGGCGGCAGCCTGTTCGACCCAGAGCGCTTCCCCTGGATCGAAGGTCGCCACACTGGAGTGGAACCCTGAAATCGGTCCACCCGCAATGTAGGGTTTCGCGACCGATGAAGGAGTCAGATCATGCCACGCAAGACCTACCGCCCCGAGGAGATCATCGCCAAGCTGCGTGAGGCCGAAGTGCTGCTGGGTGAAGGCAAGAAACTCCCGGAGGTGATCAAGGCCCTGGGCGTCCACGAAGTCACCTACTACCGCTGGCGCAAAGAGTACGGCGGTCTCCAGGTCTCCCAGGCCAAGCGCCTCAAGGACCTGGAGCGCGAGAACGCCCGCCTGCGCCGAGCGGTCTCCGACCTGACCCTCGACAAGCTCATCTTGCAGGAGGCGTCCCGGGGAAACTTCTGAGCCCCTCGCGGCGACGCAAATGCGTCGCCGCGGTCTGTGAGGGGCTGCACATCTCCGAACGGCGGGCCTGCAGGGCGCTGGGCCAGCATCGCTCCAGTCAACGCCGTCGTCCCCAGCTGCGCTCAGACGAGGACGCCTTGACTGCGGCCGTGATCGGTCTGGCAGGCAGCTTCGGCCGCTACGGCTACAAGCGCATCACCGCCCTGCTGCAGATGGCCGGCTGGAACGTCAACGCCAAGCGTGTGCAGCGCATCTGGCGGGCCGAGGGCCTCAAGGTGCCCCGCCGCCAGCCCAAGCGTGGCCGCCTGTGGCTGAACGATGGCTCCTGCATCCGCCTGCGGCCCGAGCACAGAAACCACGTCTGGGCCTACGACTTCGTCTCAGAGACGACCCACGATGGCCGCAAGCTGCGCCTGCTCACCGTGGTCGATGAGTACACTCGAGAGTGCCTGGCGATCCGCGTCGAGCGCAGGATGACCGCCAACGACGTCCTCTGGGCGCTGGCCGACCTCTTCCTCGAGTATGGCATCCCCGAGCACATCAGAAGCGACAACGGCCCCGAGTTCGTCGCTGTGGCAGTCCGCGACTGGCTCGCCGACCTGGGGGTCACGACGCTCTTCATCGAGCCTGGCAGCCCCTGGGAGAACGGCTACATCGAGTCGTTCAACTCCAAGCTCCGTGATGAGCTGCTCGACGGCGAGCTCTTCTACACGCTCCGGGAGGCACAGATCCTGGTGGCCAACTGGCGGCGGCTCTACAACGGCCTACGGCCGCACAGCTCGCTCGGGCAACGTCCGCCGGCGCCCCAGACGATCATCTGGCCGGGCTTCTCACTGGCGGACTACGGCCCCCCGTCGCTCACAGCGGAGGTGACTCTGGCACTAACATAAGAAGTGGACCGACGAATGGGTTCCGGCCAGAATGAGAGGCCACGTCCGCAAACGCCACTGGACCGGCCCAGACGGCAAGGAACACAAGTCGTGGGAGTACCGGCTCGAGCTCTCAACGATCGCCGGCGAGCGTCAGCGCCCGACGAAAGGCGGCTTTCCAACCAAAAAGGCGGCTCAGGCGGCGCTCGACGACCGCCTGAAGGAGCTGCGCGAGGGCGGCGCCTACATCGCCGATACCGCAGCGAGCTACGCGGACTTCGCCAACGAGGCTTGGCTGCCGTGGGTGACCGCTCAGCGCCGGCCGAGCACTGTGAAGTGCTACGAGACGGCTTTGCGCGTGCACGTCCTGCCGGCGCTCGGAGCGATGCCACTGCAGTCGATCAGTCCCTCGGACGTGCAGGCGCTCTATCTGGCGCTCGCCCGGAGCGGCCGCAAGGACGGCGGCGCTCTATCGCCGCGATCGCTGCACAATGTCCACACCGTCCTGCGCGGCTCGCTCGAGCACGCCGTGCGGCTCGAGCTGCGCCCGCGCAACCCCGCTGAGAAGATCACTCCGCCTGCCGGCAACCCCGCGGACGACCGCGAGCCGGCGCACTGGACCGCCGACCAGGTCGCTGCATTCCTCGATCGAGTCGACGAGGTGACGGTCTCCGGTCTCTCGCTCACGGAGAAGCGCACCCGGCGCAACGGCACCACCTACACGTACCACAGGGATCTCGCGCCGGATCCGATGCAGAGGGCACTCTGGTACCTCGCGGCCACGACAGGTATGCGCCGCGGCGAGATCTGCGGCCTGCGCTGGGGTGATGTTGACCTCGGCGCCGGCGAGCTCACGGTGAAGTGCTCCCACGTCATGGTCGGCGGGAAGGTCGTCGAGTCGGCACCGAAAACCAAGCGCGGACGGCGCGTCATCGCTCTGGACCCGGCGACGATCGACGTCCTGCGAGCATGGCGTCAGCAGCAACGCCGCGAACGGCTGCGCTACCGGCAGGCATGGGAGGACGAGGGCGACCATCTGCTCACCCACGCGGTCTACTTCACGAAGACACCACGCCACGGCGTGCCGGTGCGACCGGACTGGGTCACGATGGCCTTCCGCAGGCTCGCCGACGGGAGCGGCCTGCCGGACCTGAACCTTCATGGTTTACGCCACTCCTGGGCGACAGCAGCTTACGACGCCGGCGAGCCCCTACGAGCCGTATCTGATCACCTGGGGCATGCCGACACGTCCATCACCGACAGGATCTACACGCACGCCGTGCGGCGCGTCCAGGATGAGACCGCGCTGCGCGTCGCGGCGCTCATCACGAGCAAACGGGGAACATTTCATTGAAATGTGGGGGACAGAGCGGGGGCAGAGAGCCCGTACCGAGCGATTCCCGAGACGGTCACGAGTCACAAAGTCCCTGCAAAGATAATGGTCGGCGTGGCCAGATTCGAACTGGCGACCCCTAGTCCCCCAGACTAGTGCGCTAACCAGGCTGCGCCACACGCCGACCGCGAAACGAGCCGTAGTGTAGCACATCGCATCGCGCCGGCGAGCGTGACCGACCGGCGTCGCGGTCTCCGGGTGCTAACGTCCTGTAAACTGTCGCTATGCACGTCGGATGATCCCGAACGCCATCACCATCGCGCGGCTGTGCATGCTGCCCGTCTTTCTATGGGTGTACAGCCTGCGGGCGCCCCAGGCGACTGGGCGGCGGCCATCATCGTGCTCGTCCTGGCGTTGTCCGACGTGCTCGACGGCTGGCTGGCCCGTCGCTACCACTGGCAGAGCGACCTCGGCCGGGTGCTCGACCCGGTCGCCGACCGCGTGCTCTTTCTGTTCCTGGTCGGTTCGCTTCTGCTGTTCGGCGTGCTGCCCTGGTGGGCCGTCGTACCGCTCATCGTGCGCGACGGCCTCATGCTGGCCGGCGCCGCGCTCATGCTCATTCAGCACCACGAGAAGCCCAGCATCATGAGGGGCGGCAAGCTCGCCAACTTCATCCTGGTGTGCGGCATACAGTTCTATCATCGACGTGCACGCTGTGGCGTGGGTGGTCTACGGTGTCGGCGCCACGCTGTACGTGGTCACCGGCTTTCGCTACATCTGGCGCGAGTTCCTGCGCTGGAAGCGAGCGCAGCCGTCGGCTCCCGCCTTGTCGTAGCGAGGTACGGCTCCCGGTCTCACCACGCGCCGCCGCCGTCGCGGCTCGACACGTGCGACTGTTCTCTGCTGCTCGACACGTGCGACTGTTCTCTGCTCGACGCGCGTGAACGTCGTCGGTGCGGCGCGCATTACCACCTCGGTGCGGGGCGCTTGCGACACACGCCTGGCCGCCGTCGGCTTCTGGTAGTATCGGACCATGATGGCGCCGCCACAGAACCCTCCCTTCGAGCACGCCGGAGTCCCATGCGCGCCGTCGTGATGGCCGGGGAGAGGGCACCCGTCTGCGGCCCCTCACCAGCAACCAGCCCAAGCCCATGGTGCCGGTGGCCAACAAGCCGTGTATGGAGCACATCATCGAGCTGCTCAAGCGCCACGGCATCGAAGACATCGTGGTCACCGTCGCCTTCTTTGCCCAGAGCCATCCGCGACTACTTCGGCGACGG
>CAWJRV010000022.1:0-80448 GCA_963845355.1 uncultured Actinomycetes bacterium | reverse complement strand
GAGTCAGCTCGTCGGCCGTCAACCGCTTCGAGATCAAGGGCGGCAACGCCGAGGGCGGCGTGCATGTGCGCATCTCGAGCTGGGACCCCGAGGTGATCCAGATCCAGGTCTTCGAGCCGCCCGGCATCCCGGCCAGCGAGAAGACCCAGAAGGATATCGAGAAGTTCTACGGGCGGCAGGACTTTCGGCGCGCCTTCTACACAGAGATGGGACGCATCCACTTTCCGGACCGCGCCGCCGAGACCTACATGCGAGGCCTCACGGGTTCGTGGGACGCCGAGGCGATCCGCCGGCGTGGCTTTCGCCTGGTCATCGACTACTCATACTCGCCGGTGGCGCTCGTGCTGCCGCTCGTGCTGCCCTACCTGAACGCCGAGGTCATCGCCCTGCACGCGTTCACCGACGAGCAGAAGACCACGGTGGCCGCGACCGAGCTGGGCGTCAACATCGCCGACGTGCAGCGGCTGGTCAACGTGATGGGCGCCGACCTTGGGGCGGTCATCGACCCCGGTGGCGAACGGCTCTACCTGGTCGACGAGCACGGCCGCGAGATCCCGCTCGAAAAGGCCCTGCTGCTGTTCGTACGCCTGGTGGCCGCCACCCTGCCGCCCGGCAAGAAGATCGCCCTGCCGCTCACGGTGACCCGGCTGGCCGAGGAGATCGCCGCGCCCTACGGCGTGCCCATCGAGCGTACCAAAGTGTCTCTGCCGGCTCTCATGGAGGCCTCGACCGCCCCCGATGTGGCCTTCGCGGGGGCGATCGGCGGCGGCTATATCTTTCCCGAGTTCCTGCCGGCCTTCGACGCGCTCATGAGCCTCGGCAAGCTGCTGGAGCTGCTGGCGCCGAGCGCCGTGCCGCTCTCTGAGCAGGTCGCCGGCATCCCGTCGAGCACGCTGGTCCACAAGACGGCCGGCTGTCCCTGGTCGCTCAAGGGCACGGTCATGCGGACCGTCACTGAAGAACTGCAACGCAGCGACGGCCACGACCTCAGCCTGCTCGACGGCATCAAGGTCTTCTACAAGGGCGGCTGGGCGCAGATCCTGCCCGACGCCGACGAGGCGCTCTTTCACATCTATGCCGAGGGCGTCGACGCCGGGGCCTCTGAGCAGATGGCCGAGAGCTTCGTCGAGAGAGTGCGCTCGGTGATCGCGGCCAACTCCGACTAGGCGCGCAACGTAGTCGCGCCAGCCTGAGCGGCGACGACGAAGTCGATCGCCGGCACTAGGCGCGCAACGTAGTCGCGCCAGCCTGAGCGGCGACGACGAAGTCGATCGCCGGCACTGGGCGCGCAACGTAGTCGCTGCGGCGACGAGGCAGTCACGCCGGCCGGACGGCGGCGGGCTATGGTGCATCAAGGCTTGAGCCCGGCGTCCGATAAAGCGTGAGGTGGGTGCCAGCGAAACCGATGCCGACGCCAGAATGAGAAAGGGCCGTGACGTCATTCCCTGAACCGGATACCGTCGACAGCGCCGCGGTCGCGTCGCGACGCAGGCGGGCGTATGTCGTGCCGGTCACCATCGGTGTGCTGGCGCTGCTCGCCCTGGTCGCCTTTGGTGTGCTGCAAGGCTACCTTCACGGGCGCGCGGCGTTCGGCGTGTCGGCAGCCGGCGTGAGCCTGTCGCGAGCGACGCCGGCCCAGGCTCGCGGCGACCTCGGCCGTCTCGTCGCGAGACGCGAGCTCGACACCATCGTCCTGCAGTCCGGACAGGGGCCGCTCACGCTGCGGCTTGCAGACCTCGGCCTGACCATCGACCTGGCGGCGACGGCGCAGCGCGCCGTAAGGGACGGCCGTCTCGGTCTTCTGGGCCTGGGCCTGTGGTATGGCCGCGGCGGCGCGGTCGAGCCGGTCGTACGCTTCGACGCCAACGCGTTTCAGACCGACCTGCAGAAGATCGCTCCGGTCTTCGACAAGCCGCCCCGCGACGCCACGCTCGCCCTGGTGGGCGACACCGTGGGTGTGCGGCCCGCGGCCACCGGTCTCACGATCGACGAAGCCGCTCTCAAGAGCGACATCCTGGGCGCGCTCTCGCAGTGGCGGCGCTTTCAGGGAGCGGCGCCCCTCATGGCCTCGCAACCGGCGGTCAGCACGGCGGCGGCCCAGGCCGCTTCGACGCAGGCGAGCGTGTACCTGAGCAGCCCGCTGCGGCTGCGGTATCGCCAGCGCGAGATCGACCTGAGCCCCGCGCAGATGGCCGGCATGCTCTCGGTGACGAGCGGCGCCGACGCCACCGATGACCCCCTGACCTTCAACAACCCGCGGGGCCGCAAGGTCCTGCTCCACCTCTTCTCGTTCGCCGAGACGCCGGCCGTGAACGCGACGGTCGTGGTGAAGGGCAAGAAGGTGTTCATCAAACCCAGCAGCTCAGGCTTTGGCCTCGACATGCCGCGCCTTTTGTCGGACATGGACTACACGGCATCCCAGCCCGGTCTGCGCCAGGTAGTGGTGCCCCTGACGACTCTCGAACCGACGGTCACCACCGATCAGCTCACGGCGCTCGGTCTGAACGGCCTGGGCTCGCAGTTCACGACCTATTACGACCAGTTGAACAAGCCGAGGGCGCAGAACATCGAACAGGCGTGCAGGCTCGTCGACGGCACGGTCATCAAGGATGGCACGGTCTTCTCGCTGAACGACACGCTCGGCCCGCGGACGATCAATCGCGGCTTCGACTACGCGCCGGTGATCGACAACGGCGTCCTGCGCCTGGGCGTGGGGGGTGGACTGTGCCAGTTCGCCACGACGTTGTTCAACGCCGCGTTCTTCGCCGGCCTGCCGATCGTCGAGCGCCACCCGCACGACTTCTACATCGATCACTACCCGGTCGGTCGCGATGCCCAGGTCGCCTACGGCTCGCAGGACCTGAAGTTTCGCAACGACACAGGCCACGCGCTCCTGCTGCGCTGCTGGGCCGGCAGCGGCCAGGTGACGGTCGTCCTGGTCGGCGCCACCGGGCGCACGGTGACCTTTGACACCAGCAAGTTCTACAACCTCACCTGGTCGGACACGTCGCGCGCGCACCCGAGAGTGATCACCGACGACACGCTGGACCGGGGCGTGGTGGTCTACGAACAGGGCTTCGACGGACGCACCGTCAAGGTCGTGCGCACGGTCAAGCAGGGAGAACAGGGTGTTGTTCAGGGACTCGTTCGTGTCGACGTACGCGCCCAAGGACTGGGTCAAGCGTATCGGTACGAAGCGCTAGCTCGGCGCACCGAAAGGTCGGCTCACCGGCACGAACGGCCGGCTTTAGGCCGTCTTGGCGATGACCTGCTTGCAGACGATCTTCAGGGTCTCGAAGACCCCGAGGCCGCTCACGGCGCAGGCCTCGATCACCGGCGATCCGGTGTGGTTGAGCAGCTCGTTTAGGTCTTCGACCGAGAAGATGTCGGTGAGGTCGCGCTTGTTCATCTGGATGACGAAGCCCAGCTTGGTGAGATCGTCGCCCTGGGCCATGAGGTTGTCCCAGAGGTTGAGGTAGCTTTCGACGTTCTCGTCGAGCCTCGTGATCTGTGAGTCGGCGACGAAGATCACGCCGTCGACCCCCTGCAGCACGAGCTTGCGGCTCGCGTTGTAGTAGCTCTGACCCGGCACGGTGTAGAGATGAAAGCGGGTCTGCATGCCTTTGACCGTGCCGAGACTCAGGGGCAGGAAGTCGAAGTAGAGCGTGCGCTCCTCTTCGGTGGCGATGGAGACGAGCTTGCCGCGCGCCGACGGATTGATCTTGCGATGGATGTACTGGATGTTCGTCGTCTTGCCGCAGAGCCCGCAGCCATAGTAGACGATCTTGTAGTTGATCTCGCGGGCGGCGAAGTTGATCAGCGGCATGTCAGGGCTGTCCCTCGAGGTCGGCGAACAGGTCGTCGATCGCCTTGCCGGCGGTGGCTTCGTAGTCGACGTCGACCGACAGGGCTTCGTTTTCTTCGTCGGAGCCCTCGAAGATGGGTCGCAGTACCTCGATAGCCCGCTGCGTGTAGAGCCGCACCTTGCCGACCTGGGTCTCGCGTCCGAAGGTGATGATGAGCAGGACCTGGTCGGAGACCTGGGAGACGTGCAGGTTGGAGCTCTTGCCCTCGTGGAAGAGGAGCGTGAACTCCTTCTCGTCGAGGATGCTGGCGAGCTGCTGCGTGGCGGCGAACGAGCTTGCCGCAAGCGAGGCCAGCGAGAGCGTCTCGGGGTGGTAGTCGTCGGAGGCCGTGGTGATCGGCTGGCCCGACGTGGAGATCAGCGCAAGAAAGGTAGACCCGGTGACGTCTTTCAGCTTGCGCAGCAGGTCGTCGCAGAGGTCGAGCTGGCGATCGTTGATGACGAGGCCTTTGCGCTTCGCCACTCGGGTCTCCTTTCGGCACGGCGCGTTGTCGCGCGAGTATATCAGCATGGTCCGCCGCAAAGAGCGCCCGCTTGCTTCACGCTGCGAGTATCGTCGTTTCGGGCCGCGAACATGAGCGGGCCGTCGCGCGGCCGGAAGCGGGCGAGGAGGGGACGCGGGCGTGGTAGACTCGCCATGCGTGGAGGCGCGCGACCGACCATGAGCTTCACGGGGACTTTGACCGAGCTCGCGCTCTGCGATCTCGTCGAGATCACGACACTGGGCGGCAAGAGCGGCGTGCTCGAGGTCGCCCACCCCGACGGCACGCCCGCCGGACGGCTCGCCTTTCGCGACGGCGCTCTCGTCGAGCGCGTCCTGCGGCGCGCTCGTCGGCGAGCGCGCCTTCTACGCGCTTCTCGGCCTCAAAGAGGGCAGCTTCGTCTTCGACCCCGAGTCGACCCCGGCGAGGCCGAGGCGCGACCTGCCGACCGGCTCGCTGCTCATGGAAGCCATGCGCCGCGTCGACGAGATCGGCCACCTGCGCGACGCGCTGCCGGCCTACGCCCGCGTCGCGCTTCCTCGGCGGCGAGCGCCGGGCGACGACGTCGAAGCGACGGTGCTCGGATATCTCGGGCCGGGACAGCGAGCGGTGGGCGACATCGTCGACGGAGCGCTCGTCGCCGGCACGGTCGACGAATACGACGTGCTGCGGGCCCTCGCCCGTCTGCGCGACCGCGGCGTCGTGGGCCTCGATTCGACCGGGCCGCCGACGCACGGCGGCGCTCGACGACGAGCGCGACGAAGAGAACATCTCAACGTGAAGTTGAAGGTTGCCTCTGCGTCCTGTAAGGTCGCCATCCCGGTCGCGACCACGGAAGGACAAGCGCG
This sequence comes from uncultured Actinomycetes bacterium, assembly GCA_963845355.1. Taxonomy (GTDB): domain Bacteria; phylum Actinomycetota; class Thermoleophilia; order UBA2241; family UBA2241; genus Bog-752. The sequence continues at coordinate 75,253 of CAWJRV010000022.1, read as the reverse complement.
ATGGACGACATCATCGATCTCGTTTCGCTGTCCGACGAGGAGCTCAAGGCGCTCATCGGCAAGCTGACCGCCGAAGAGCACGAGGTCTCCCGCCAGCGACGCATCCTCCACGGCAAGATCGACATCCTGCGCGCCGAGCTCGTGCTGCGCCTGCAGCGCCACCACGCGGCCGGCGAGTCGATCATCACGGCCGACGACGTCAGCCGCCTGTCGCGAGATCCTGGCCGGCAAGCACCCGGCCGCCGACGTCGCCGACGGACCCGAGGACGACCGCCCGCCGGCGAGGACTAGGCCGTGTTCTGCCCCGAACTGCGGGTACCGCAACTCCGAGGGTGTCAACTTCTGCGTGCGCTGCGGCGCCAGCCTGATCGCCGACCAGCCCGATCCCCAGACCACGATGAACTACTCGCCCGGCGACAGCCCCGAGACGCTGGCGCCGCTCTCGAACGACATGCCCGAACGCGCCACGCTCGTCATTCGCAGCGGCGGCGGTCGCGCCGGCGAGACCTACTCGCTCGCGGCCGAGCGCACCACCATCGGCCGCCACCCCGACTCCGACGTGTTCCTCGACGACGTCACCGTGTCGCGCAACCACGCCGTGGTCACGCGCGAAGACGACGCCTACGTGATCGCCGACCAGGGCAGCCTCAACGGCACCTACGTCAACCGGCGGCGCATCGAGCGCCAGACGCTGCTCGACGGCGACGAGCTGCAGGTCGGCAAGTACAAGCTCACCTTCATCACGCCGTGAACGAAAAGACGGAAGTCCTGTTCGACATCGGCGACGAGAAGCTCATGACCATCGGCGCGGTCGTCGACCGCCTCAAGGGCGAGTTTCCCGACATCAGCGTCAGCAAGCTGCGCTACCTCGAAGAGCAGGGCCTGGTCACGCCGCGGCGCACCAAGGGCGGCTACCGGCTGTTCTCGCGCGACGACTACCAGCGCCTCATCCGCGTGCTGGCCCTGCAGCGCGACGAGTACCTGCCGCTCAAGGTCATCCGCAAAGAGATCGAGCGCACGCCGGCCGGCGTGGGCGGGGCGCCGCGCGGCGGGCTGCGCAAGGCCGACTTCGTGCCCAACCCGGCCGGCGAGAAGGAGTTCACCGCCGAAGAGCTGCACCAGCTCTCCGGCGCCGACCCGGGGCTGCTCGCCGAGCTCGAGGAGTACGAGCTCATCAAGGGTCGCCAGGTCAGCGGCGTCCGCCGCTACACCGAGCTCGAGGCCGAGCGTGGTCGCGTCGCGCCGCCCGCCTGGCCCGCGCCGGCCTGCGGCCCAAGAACCTGCGCGCCATGAAAAGCGCCGTCGATCGCGAGGGCGGACTGATCGAGCAGGTCATGCTGCCGGCCCTGCGCTCGCATCGCGCCGAGCAGCGCCAGCGAGGCCCTCGATGCCCTCGAAGAGCTCGCCCAGGCCATGTCCCAGCTCCAGCAGTTGCTGCTCACCCGCTACATCCGACGCCTCACCGTCTAGACGCTCAGCCAGGCGGCGCCTCGAGCCCCGCCGTTCCCAGGAGGACACCGTGCAGGACGCAACTCCGGTCGATCTTGCCGCCCGAATCCGCGCGATCCCCGACTTTCCCAAGCCCGGCATCCTCTTTCGCGACATCATGCCGCTGCTGCAGGACCCGCAGGCGCTGCGTGCGGCCGTCGACCGCATGGCGGAGTGGTCGATCGGCCGCCACGTCGACGTCGTGCTGGGCGCCGAATCGCGCGGCTTCATCCTTGGCTCGGCCCTGGCCTACGCGCTGAACGCCGGCTTCGTCTGCGCCCGCAAACCGGGCAAGCTGCCGTACGACACCGTCTCCGAATCGTACGAGCTCGAGTACGGCACCGACGCCCTCGAGGTCCACAGCGACGCGATCACGCCCGGCATGAAGGTCCTCGTGCACGACGACCTTCTCGCCACCGGCGGCACCGCGTCGGCCAAGGTGCGACTCGTCGAGAAGATGGGCGGCACAGTCGTGGGTGCGACGTTCCTGATCGAGCTCGCCGACCTCAACGGGCGCGACAAGCTCAGTGGCGTCGACGTCTTCGCCCTGATTACGCTACTAGGCGCGCGACAGTCACGCCTGCCTGAGCGGAACGACGACGTCATTGACGGCGTAGGCGGCACGAGCACTTGTTCGTGTCCCGGCCGGCGGCCGCTGCCGGGCCATCGGCGCGGTCACCCCAGAGTCGCCAGAAACAGCGGGCTTGGCTTGCCGGTGTCCTCAATGCCCACCCCTTCGGGGACGCCCGCCGGGGCGGAGAGGCTTCGTCTGCGAGCGACGTCGCGCGATCGTCCGGGTGACGTGGGCCGAGGACATCGGATCTGAGAGACGGGATCGCGCAGTGACAGGTTTTTAACTGCGCGAGCGCACGGCGCGCACGAGCGCCGGGATCGCCGGCGCGCAACTCGCTGCACAGCATCTACATCGCGCATCGCGTAGTGCACGGCTGCAGCGCGATCGCTGCCACAGCGGTAGCTCGGGCGGATGGAGGGAGTGCCACGGCGAACGAGCGTTACCGCAGGCGTTCTCGGCCATACTTCGTTGTACTTTACATAACGTTGATTATCGTGCGTTACGAGGTGAGCTGAGGCGACTCGTCCGGGCGGTACTCCCGGATGCTTCTCGTGGGATGGCTCGCCGGAGTCCCTTCGACTACCAGACGACGCCGAGGTAGCGCATCTGCTGCGGCGCTCCCTCGAAGCAGCTCTCGAGAAACGGCCTGATCGGCGGCGTCACCGTCAGGTCGCGAGCTCGGCCCGCGTAAAGAATCGTGCTTCGAGAACGGCGACGTCGCCGCCGAGGCGCGGGCGCGCCTGGCGTCGACGAGCGACGCCTCGAGGATGACGTGGACGACGTGCTTCGGGTAGGCGGCCATGTCGTCGGAGATCGCTTCGGCAAGGGCCAGCGGTCGGCCGGCGTCGATCTCGAGACGAAGCTCCTCGCGCAGCTCGCGGCGCAGGGCTTCCGAGAGCGACTCGCCGAAGTGCACGCCGCCGCCGGGCAGCAGCCAGTACTCGCGTTCGAGGCGATGCTGCTTGACGAGCAACAGGCCGGCGTCGCTGAAGATCAGACCCGCAGCGCGGACCGTCGGCCGGGGCTGTGCCTGCGCGCGGTCGTCGTGTCCGGCTGGTCGTCCTCTCGGCTCGTCGTCGTTGCCGTGCGGCGGTCTGCGATGGTGGCCGTACGGTATCGTCATGCGTCGCTCTGTGACTCATCGCCCGAAAGCGGCGCCGTGCCGCTCGACCCGAAGCCCTGTGCGCCGCGAGAGGTGGCGTCGAGCTCGACGACCTCGACGAGCACGGCTTCGAGCAGGCCTACGAGCAGAAGCTGGGCTATGCGGTCGCCCACGTGGACGACAAAGGGCTCGTCGGAATCGGTGTTCAGCAGAATCACCCGGATCTCGCCGCGATACCCGGGGTCGATGAGACCCGGGGCGTTGACGATGGTGATGCCGTGGTGCGCCGCAAGGCCGGAGCGCGGCAGCGTCAGCGCCGCCACGCCGGGCGGCAGCCCGAGGGCGATGCCGGTGGGCACCACGGCGCGCTGCATGGGCGCGATCAGCGACATCGACGGCGGCGTGCAGGTCGAAGGCGGCGTCGTCGGGGTAGGCCCGCTCCGGCAGCACGCGCCTCGGGTCGCAGTCGCTTGACCGGCCAGGTCCACCTCTACCCCGCGCTCTCGCCATCGCGGCCGGGCTCGGCTCGCCGCCGCCGGGCGGCCGGCAGATCGATCCGCAGCGCCGCGTAGCGGTCGGCCTCGCGCAGCGGCAGGCGCGCCTCGATCACCGTGCCCTCGGGGGTGCTCTCCTGGCGGATGTCGGTGGCCACGCCGTGCAGACGGTCTATGACGGCGCCCTGGTCGTAGGGCACGAGCAGGCGCACGGTCACGAGCGCGCGATCGAAGAAGGCGCCGATCGCTTCGCGCAGATCGTCGAGGCCTTCGCCGCGGAGCGCCGAGACAAAGACGGCTTCGGGCTCGCGAGCTTCGAGACGAGCCCGGGCCGGCCCGTCGACCAACTCGACCTTGTTCATGACCAGCAGGCGCGGCACGTCGCTCGAACCGATCTCGGCCAGCACGTCGGCGACGGTCTCCTGGTGGGCGGCGATCTCGTCCGCGGGCTGGCTCGCGTCGGCCACGATCAGAAGCAGCGCGGCCAGGCGCGTCTCCTCGAGCGTCGAGGCGAAGGCGTCGACCAGCAGATGCGGCAGCTTGCGGATGAAGCCGACCGTGTCGGTGACCAGGTAGTCGCGGTCGTGATAGCGAAACGAGCGCGTGGTCGGGTCGAGCGTCTCGAAGAGCCGGTCGCGGACCGGCACATCGGCGTCGGTGAGGGCGTTCAGAAGAGTCGACTTGCCGGCGTTGGTGTAGCCGGCCAGGGCGATCAGCGGCAGATCGGCGCGCACGCGGCGCCCGCGCTGCGTGCGCCGCGTGCGCGCCATGCGCTCGATGCGTGCGCGCAGCGCCTGGATGCGCTGCCTGATGACGCGCCGGTCGACCTCCATCTTCTGCTCACCCGGGCCGCGCATGTCCGTGCCGGCGCCGAGACGAGACAGCACCTGACCCTGGCCGCGCACGCGAGTCAGCTCGTACTGGAGCTGCGCCAGATCGACCTGCAGCCTGCCCTCGAGCGAGCGCGCGTGGCGCGAGAAGACCGAGAGGATCAGCTCGGTGCGGTCGAGAACGTCGACGTCGAGCGCGTCGAGCACGGCGGCGACCTGCGCCGGCGTGAGGTCGTCCTCGCAGACGGCGCAGGTCGCGCCGCAATCGGCCACCGTGGCGCGCAGCTCGTGCAGTTTGCCGGGCCCCAGGTAGGCGCGGGGATCGGGATGTCGCTTGTGCTGCACGACCTGGCCGACGACGTCCATCTCGGCCGAGCGGACGAGCTCGACGATCTCGGCCATGCGGTCGCGCTCTTCGCGGGTCTCCTCGGCGCCGGGCGGCATCACGGCAAAGATGACCGCCGTGGCCCGTTCGTGGGTGTCGGGACCGAGGGTCATGAACGGTGGGCCGACCAGGCGCCGCGAACGGTCGACATCGCGCTTCTAGAGCTTGACACGTGACACGATGCGCTCGACGGCCGCGCGCAAGCGCTCGTCGGGCACCGTCAGCGAGAACCGTACGTAGCCTTCGCCCGACGGCCCGTAGGCGGCACCCGGTGAGACGATGACGTCGGCCTGGTCGAGCACGAGCTCGGCAAAGCTTCCGGAGGTATGGCCGTCGGGCACCGGCGCCCACAGGTAGATCGTGCCCTTCGGCGCGGCTATCTGCATGCCGGCCTCGCGCAATGCGGTGACGAGCAGATCGCGGCGATGGGCGTAGAGCCGGCAGAGCGCCGCCACTGAGTCCTGAGGGCCGGTGAGGGCCACCGCGGCGGCGTGCTGCAGGGCGGCGAACATGCCTGAGTCCATGTTCGTCTTGAGGCGCCAGTAGGCGTCGACCACATCGCTTCTGCCCACGATCGCTCCGGCCCGCCAGCCCGTCATGCTGTAGCTCTTCGACAGCGAGAAGAGCTCGACGCCGACTTCTTTGGCGCCGGGCGTTTCGAGGAAGCTCGGGGCCACGTAGCCGTCGAAGGTGATGTCGGCGTAGGCGTTGTCGTGGACGACCACGATGCCGTGCTCGCGAGCGAAGGCGACGAGACGAGCGAAGAAGTCGTCTTCGATGACGGCGCCGGTCGGATTGTTGGGGTAGCTCACGAACAGCATACGGGCGCGTGACAGGACAGCCGGATCGATGTCGTCGAGAGCGGGCTGAAAGCCGAGCTCGGGACGCAGCGGCAGATACACCACCGTGCCGTCGGCGAGCGCCGGTCCGGTCGTGTAGACCGGGTACCCCGGATCGGCCGCAAGGCACACGTCGCCCGGATCGAGAAGGGCGAAGCTGAGATGGGCGATGCCCTCCTTGGCGCCCAGCAGAGGCACGATCTCCGTCTGTTCGTCGAGCTCCACACCGAACCGATGAGAATAGTAGGCCGCCACCGCCGCGCGGAACTCGGCAGTGCCGCGATTGGTCGGGTACTGGTGAGTACGCGGATCGTCGATGCCCTCGTGCATCGCGGCCACGATGTGGGCGGGCGTGGGCGTGTCGGGGTCGCCTATGCCCAGACTGATGATGTCGACGCCGGCCGCCCTCCTGGCAGCCACCTTGCGCTCGATCTCGGCGAACAGGTAGGGCGGCAGGTCCTGCACGCGCGCCGACAGGTGAGGCCGGAAGGTCGTGGTCACGTCAGGTGCTCCAGAAACTCGAGGGACAGATCGCCGTGGTAGATCTCTTCTGCGGGTCCGGTCATGTGGACGCGCCAGTCGGCGGCGACCTCGACCTCGAGCTTGCCGCCGGGCAACTCGACCGTCACAGGGCTCTCGCACGCTCCGGTACGCACCAGGGCGACGGCGGTGGCAGTCGCGCCGGTACCGCAGGCCCGGGTCTCCCCCACCCCCCGCTCCCAGACGCGGATCTTGGCGTTGTGGGTGTCGATCGGCACCACGAACTCGACGTTTGCCTTGCGTGGAAAGTACTGGTGCGTCTCAAGCACCGGTCCGACCTCGTGCAGCGGCACGAGCTCGAGCGGCCAGGGCGAGCGGATCACGGCGTGCGGGTTGCCGACGTCGACGAAGGTGAATTCGAACGTCCGTCCCGCGGTCGTCAGCTTCTCGCCGACGGCGTCGCCGGTGAAGTGGGCGAGCTTCTCGCCACCGAATCGCGCGATGCCCATGTCGACGCGCACGGTGTTGCCGTCCTGAATGACGGGCACGATATCGCCGGCGCCGGTCTCGAGCACGACGCGATCACCTGTGATCGAGCCCTCCATGCGCAGTTTGCGCGCGACCATGCGCACGCCGTTGCCGCACATCTCGGCCTCGCTGCCGTCGGAGTTGAAGATACGCAGCGCGAAGCGGTCGGCCGCGCGACGCTCTCCGATCAGAAGGATGCCGTCGGAGCCGATCCCGAAGTCACGATCGCAGAGCAATCGCACCCGCTCGGCCGTGAGGTCGAAGGGGACCTCTTCATGGTGCAGCACGATGTATTTGTTCCCCAGACCCTGCCAGACCGAGAACTGCATCTTGCCGGGACCATGCCAACTGGATATCACGGGCGGACCCTCCTCTTGCTCTAAGCCGGTCGCTGCAGTCGCTGGGCGATCTCACGGGCGACGGACTCGGGGGGACGGGCGGACGTCGGGATGATATCAGCGTTCAGCTTGCGCATCCACGTGAGCTGGCGTCGCACGTACCCGCGGGTCCGGGCTTTCATGCGCGTGCGAGCCTCGTCGGGCGCGAGCTCGCCCGCGAGCACACCCACGATCTCACGCACGCCGATGGCCTGAGCCACCGTTCGCGAAAGCGGTCGCGGCAGCGCCGCGACCTCGGAGACGAGGCCCCTGTCGAACATCTCATCGACACGGACCTCGACGGTCTGTCGCAGCCGCTCGCGATCGACGTCGAGACAGAATAGCCGCGACGGGTGGCGCTGTCCCGCGTCGGACCAAAGCTCGTTGCGGGCCGGCCGGGGCTCGGCGAGCCGGGCGTCGAGGCATTCGAGGGCGCGCACGACCCGCCGTGGATTGCGGTTGTCGATAGCCCCGAACGTCTCCGGGTCGGCACGACGAAGTCGCTCACGCAGGGCTTCGGGGTCGGTGCTCGCCAGCGCCTCGAGGCGCCGGCGGTCGGCCGCCGTGGACTTGCCGGCGAAGCTCAGGCCACCGAGGGCTCCCCGCAGGTAGAGCCCTGAGCCTCCGACCACGAGGGCGGCCCGGCCGCGGCCGCGGATATCGTCGACGGCGGCAAGTGCGAGGTCGGCATAGAGGGCGACCGAGAACTCCTCGTCGACGTCGATCACTGAGACGAGGTGGTGCGGCACTCGGGCGAGCTGCTCCGCCGAGGGCTGGTTGGTCACGATCGGCAGGCCGCGATAGACCTGCATCGAGTCGGCCGACACGACCTCGCCGTCGAGCAGTTCCGCAAGAGCGATCGCGATCTCCGTCTTGCCCATGCCCGTCGGCCCGAAGAGCGCCACGACGGGTCTTGCCGCCGAGCCTTCGGGCGCGGGCTCAGCCACAGGCTTCGTCGCAGCCGCCCTCGCCGAACCTGCTCACCGCGAAACGCTCGATCGTGTAGTGCTCACCGTGGCCGATGCCGGCCTTTTGCAGCGCGATGCTAAGCTGCCGCTCGACCGTGTCCACGCCGGCCAGGTCGGGCAGCAACACACCGCGTCGCCCGGCGGCGCTCACGACTACACCCCAGGCGTGCGGGTCGAGATCGGCCTTTGTGCAGGGCTCGCTGGGGCGCAGCACGTCGACCGAGTAGCTCAGAGCGTCGAGCTCGGTCGTGCCGATGGGCGCGAAACGCGGGTCGCGAAAGGCGGCTGCGTAGGCGTTGCGCGCTATCTCGCCGCCGAGTGACGGCTCGCTTGGCGTCAGGGTGCCGATGCAGCCGCGCAGCTCGCCCCTCTTTTTGATCGAGCAGAAGCAGGCTGCCGGCGCCTCGTAGAGAGCGTCGGCGGGCGGCGGCGGAGCCGGCCGGCCGCCGACCAACGCCTCGACGCAGCGGCGCGCGTAGTCGGCGGGCCCTGATGTGCCCACCACCGCGCCGCCGCCGCCACCGTCGACGGCGAGCGGAGGCCGCGCGGCGCTCATGCGGCCTCCCCGAAGGCGGCCACCGCGTAGCCCACCCCGAAGGGTCCCTCGTAGCTCAGGACACGCGCCGGAGTCGTGTCGGCCCCCAGAAACGCGCCGAGGGCGATGAACGAGCGCAGGCCGCACTCCCCTGCTCCCCGCACGAGCTCGGGGTCGAGACGGCTGAGGCCATCGAGATCGCCGCGCTCGAGCAGCTCGACGACCGCGGCATCGAATTGGGCGCCGCACGGATCGTAGCCGGCCGGCGCTCCGGGCAACAGGCGATGCGACAGATCGCCCGAGGCAATGAAGAGCACGTTGCGCTCGAGCTCGTCGGCGGTCTCGCGCACCAGCCGTCCTACAGTCCGATGAGATTCGTAGTCGCGCACCACCGAGAGGTTCACAAGCCGCAGGGCCGACAGGAAGAACAGGGGCACGAGCACGCCGTGATCGAGCCGCTCGTCGTCGAGGCCGTCGAAGGCGAGTCCGCCCTCGCGGGCCGCGCGCTGCAGCAGTCGATCGACGAACTCGAGGTCGTTGTCGATCTCGACACCCACCTCGGGGCAACGAAAGGCGCCGAAATCGCCCGCCAGCGTCGGCGGAGTGCGCACTGCGACGGCGGTCGCAAGGCCGGGCGTGTGAGGTGAGATCACGACGGCGAGGTCGGCGGAGACCTCGGCGGCGAGGCGTTCCATGGCCTCGACCGTGGCCCTCACCTGCTCGCGGTGGTCGCCGCCGATGGCGGGGATCAGCAGTGGCGGATGCGGACAGATGCAGCCTTGCATGAGCGGCACCTCCTAGAGGGTATCGGTGCGACCTCGCAACGTCGTCGAGGTCGCACCGGTGACCACGACGGGGACCAGTTCGCCGGGCAGAGCCGTACCGGCGAAGTTCACGGTGACGTTCCGGCGGTCGCGGCCCCGCAGCAGGCCCCCATGTCTGCTCTGACCTTCGACGAGCACCTCGACCGTCGTGCCGATCGTCGCGGAGCGACGCCGGCGGCTCTGGGCTTGAGTGGCCGTCACCAGGCGGCCCACACGCTCGAGGGCGACCTCGCGCGGCACGGCGTCGGGCAGGCTGGCGGCGACCGTCCCCGGCCGCGCCGAAAAGACGAACGTGAAGGCGGCGTCGAAACCGGCGGCCTCGACCAGACGCAGGGTGTCGTCGAAGTCGTGGTCGGTCTCGCCCGGAAAGCCGACCATGAGGTCGGTCGTCACCGCGATATCGGGAACCGCTGCGCGCAAGGCCTGCACCCTCCCCAGGTACCAGTCTCCTGTATACCCGCGTCCCATGGCGGCCAACATGCGATCGGAGCCCGACTGAGCCGGCAGATGAAGGTGCTCGCAGACCGTCGGCAGCGTGGCGAGCGCCTCGACGAGATCGTCGGACAGATCACGCGGATGAGACGTGGTGAAGCGCAGACGACGCAAGCCCTCGACGGCGTCGAGACGCCTCAGCAGGCCGGCGAAGGTCGGCCGTTCGGGGCCGGGGAGGTCGGCGCCGAAGGCATTGACGTTCTGGCCGAGGAGGGTCACCTCGAGCACGCCGTCGGCTACGAGATTCCTCACCTCGGCGACCACGGCCTCGGGAGTGCGGCTGTGCTCGGGGCCTCGGGCTGTGGGCACGATGCAGTACGCACAGCGGTTGCTGCAGCCGGCGATGATCTGGACCCAGGCCTGGAACGGCCGCTCACGGTGTGTGGGCAGTTCACCGGAGAGGGCGCCCTCTCCGTCGAAGAACCCCTGCCGCCGGCCGGCGGCGGACGCCCCCGGCTCGCGGCCGCCCGCGAGCGCCCTCGGCAACTCGCGCAGGTGCTGCGGCCCCAGGGCTACATCGACGAATGGGAAACGCTCGAACAGCGCCTCGCGCTCGACCTGCGGCAGGCAGCCGGCGACCACCACGACGCGGGCCGGGTCGAGCGCCTTGACCCGGGCGGCTTCGCCCAGGTGACCGGCCAGACGGTCGTCGGCGCTGTGCCGCACGGTGCAGGTGTTGTAGACGAGCACGTCGGCGTCGTCGACGCTTTCCACGCGTCGCAGGCCGTCGTTTTCGAGCAGGGCGCGTATGCGCTCCGCGTCGTGATCGTTCATCTGACAGCCGAACGACCGCAGGTAGTACGTCTGCATGAGCCTACTTCGCGAGCTCTGTGGCGCGACTCTCGCGGATCACCGTGACCCTGATCTGACCCGGATAATCGAGCGTCTCCTCGATCTCTTTGGCGATCTCGCGGGCCAGGAGCACCGCCTCGTCGTCGCTGATCTCGGTCGGCTTGACCATGACGCGCACCTCGCGGCCCGCCTGCATGGCGTACGACTTCTCGACGCCCTTCTTGGATTCGGCGATCTTCTCGAGCGACTCGAGGCGCTTGATGTACCCCTCGAGCGATTCGCGGCGCGCCCCGGGGCGCGCGGCCGAGATGGCGTCGGCGGCCTGCACGAGCACCGCCTCGACGGTCTGCGGGTCGACATCCTGGTGGTGGGCTTCGATCGCGTGCACGACGCTCTGGCTCTCGTGATACTTGCGCGCGAGCTGAGCCGATATCTGGCCGTGCGAGCCGTCGACTTCGTGGTCGATCGCCTTGCCGACGTCGTGCAGCAGCCCGGCGCGTCGGGCGATCTTGGGGTTGGCGCCGAGCTCGTTGGCCATGATGCCCGCCAGGTGAGCGACCTCGACCGAGTGGTTCAAGACGTTCTGCCCGTAGCTCGTGCGGAACTTCAGGCGACCGAGCACCTTGACGAGCTCCGGCGCGACGCCGTGCACGTTGGCGTCGAAGCAGGCCTGTTCGCCGGCCTCTTCGATGACCGCCTCGATCTCGGACCTGGCCTGGTTGTACATCTCCTCGATGCGGGCCGGGTGGATGCGCCCGTCGGCGAGCAGCTTGGTGATGGTCAGCCGGGCGATCTCGCGACGCACGCTGTCGAAGCCCGACAGCACGACGGCCTCGGGGGTGTCGTCGATGATGAAGTCGATCCCGGTGAGGTTCTCGAGAGCGCGGATGTTGCGGCCTTCGCGGCCGATGATGCGGCCCTTCATGTCGTCGGAGGGCAGCGGCACCACCGAGACGGTCGTTTCGGCGACGTGGTTGGCGGCCGTGCGCTGGATCGACAGCGAGAGGATGTTGCGAGCCCGGCGTTCGGCCTCGCGTTTGGCCTCGTCTTCGACCGACCGGAGCAGCTTGGCCATGTCGTGACGCGCGTCTTCTTCGGTCTGTCGCAGCAGCATCTCCTTGGCCTGCGCGCCTGTCAGCCCGGAGATCCGTTCGAGCTCCGCGGTCTGCTGGGCGTGAGCGACCTTGAGTTGCTCGGCCAAGGCCGACGTCTGTTCTTCGCGCTCGAAGATCTGCTGGTCTCGGCGCTCGAGCTCGGCCGCGCGGCGCTCGAGTTGCTCCTCGCGCTGCGCCGCGCGATCCTCTGAGGTCTTGAGCTCGAGGCGTCGCTCGCGCAGGTCGCCTTCGACTTCGGAGCGCACCTTGTGAAGCTCCTCTTTTGCCTCGAGACGAGCCTCCTTTACGACCGTTTCGGCCTCGCGCTGGGCTTCGCGCAGGACGCTCTGCGCCTCTCCCTGTGCACCTTTGAGCCGGCTGTCGACGGTGTACCGTCTGATCAGGTACCCCGCCGCCACGCCGGCAGCGAGTGCGATCACGATGAAGACTGCGATCATGCCATCCCCTTGTGCCGGTGAATGTGTGCTTTTCGGAAAGCAACAAAAAGAGCCGGGCAACTTGCCCGGCTCACGCGAACGCGCCTGTCGTTTCTGGCAGGACCATGCTACGGCATCTACTTCGCTGTGGACGTGTGACGTGTGGCTTCGGTGAAGCCAGAAGGTTCTCGATCGATCTCTACTGGATGAAGATCCCCTACGTCGCTCGTTCGACAGGCCGGCCGTCGTGGCCGGAGTGCATGGCCTTCAGGCGCCACAGATACGTACATAAGTCGGTGAGCAAGTTGCTCATCGGTGATTGTAGGGGCGTCAAGAAGCGACTGTCAATCGGCGGCGCCGGCCGACCACTCCCGCACCGCCCGGTAGGCGACGTGTGTGGCGTAGCCGCGCCGCACCAGAAACTCGTAGGCGCGTTTGCGCGCCGGTTCGAGCGGCGGCCGCGCGGGCCCGCGCCGCTCGAGAGCGGCGCGGGCCCGCGCCAACTCGTCGTCGCGCGAATCGTCTGACTGCGGCAGCGCCGCCTGCACCAGGGATGTCTCGACGCCCAGACGGGCGAGCTCGCCGGCAATACGACCTTCGCCCCAACCCGACAGGCGCCGCTTGTCGGCGATGAAGGCCGCGACGAAAGCCTCGTCGTCGATCAGGCCTTCGTCGCGGAGCTGCTCGAGAGTGGCATCGATGACCTGGTCGTCGTAGCCCTTGGCGCGCAGGCGTGCGGCCAGCTCGGCGCGCGAGCGCGCCCGGTGGGCGAGCAGGCGATAGGCGTCGGCCAGGACGCGATCGGCGCCGGCAGCGACGCGCAGAGCGGCACACTGTCCGTCGGTCAGCTCGAGACCGACGAACAGGCCGTGACGGGCCACGAACGCGGTTCCGACGGCAAAGGCAAAGTTGCCGTCGAGGTGCACCGACACCCGACCCTCGCGACGGGTCGGCCGCAGGGCGCTGACGGTCGGCACGGGGTCGTCTCTGCGGCCCCGACCGCTCAGCCGGCCGGGCTGGTCTCGCTGGACGCCTTGACCGCCTCGGCCTCTGCCTTGGCGAGCGCCGCCGCCGCCGAAGCCTTGGTCGTGGCCGGGGCGTTGGGGCCGGCGGTCGGCGCGGGTGGCAGCCCCGCGCGGTCGCGGATCTGGCGGTCGATGTCGTCGGCCATCTCGGGGTTGTCGCGCAGGAACTGACGAGCCGCCGCCCGCCCCTGGCCGAGGCGGTCGTCGTTGTAGCTGAAGAAAGCGCCGCTCTTGTGCACCACGTCGGCGGTGACTCCGAGATCGAGCAGCGTGCCTTCGCGAGAGATGCCCTGGCCGTACATGATGTCGAACTCGGCCTGCTTGAAGGGCGGCGCCACCTTGTTCTTGACCACCTTGACGCGTACGCGGTTGCCGACCGCTTCGGTGCCCTCCTTGAGGGTCTCGATACGCCGGATGTCGAGCCGGATCGTGGCGTAGAACTTGAGCGCCTTGCCGCCCGTGGTGGTCTCGGGATTGCCGAACATGACACCGATCTTTTCGCGCAACTGGTTGGTGAACACGCAGATGGTGCCCGACTTGCTCAGGGTGCCGGCCAGCTTGCGCAGCGCCTGGCTCATGAGCCGGGCCTGCAGGCCCACGAAGCTGTCGCCCATCTCGCCCTCGATTTCGGCGCGCGGCGTGAGGGCGGCAACGGAGTCGATGGCGACGATGTCGATGGCGCCGCTGCGGATGAGCATCTCGGTGATCTCGAGGGCCTGTTCGCCGTAGTCGGGCTGCGAGACCAGCAGGTCGTCGACGTTCACGCCGATGTTGCGCGCGTAGTTGGGGTCCATCGCGTGCTCGGTGTCGATGAAGGCAGCCACGCCGCCGAGGCGCTGGGCTTCGGCGATGAGGTGATAGACGAGGGTCGTCTTGCCCGAGGACTCGGGCCCGTAGATTTCGACGATACGCCCGCGCGGGATACCGCCGACGCCGAGCGCGATGTCGAGGGCCAGCGAGCCGGTCGGCACGGTGGAGATGTCGTTGCTGGCGGCATGCTCGCCCATGCGCATGATGCTGCCTTTGCCGAACTGGCGCTCTATCTGGGTGACGGCGGCTTCGAGGGCTTTGTCCCTATCCACGTGGCGCACTCCTCTCGGGTAAGACTTTTGCGGGAAACGACGCAAGGGGAGTGTGCACTGCCCCGGCCCTCTCCAGGAGGCTAGCATACAGGATGACCGAGGGCAGTCCAAATGCTCCGATGTTGACGTTTTGCAGCGAAAATGGGTGACCGGGGCGGCGGTATCGAGCGACCGTCAGATGAGGCAGAAAGGGTCGTCGCTCCGGTGCGTAGAGGTCGAGTCGCGCGAGAGCGTCGGCGACCGACCGCTGCGTGTTGGCCAGTGCCGCGTCGGGGTCGTCGAGGCGCAACGCCACGACTCGCTTGGCGCCCCGCTGCGGCAAGAAGAGCGGCTCCGCAAAGGCCGTCGGCAGCGCGGGCAGCTCGAGCTCGCCGAGCGCCGCCGTGAGCTCGTCGAGGCGGCGCTCGGCGACGTCTCCGAGAAAGCACAGGGTGAGGTGCAGGGTGCGCAGCACGCGCAAGTCGTTGTGCGGGGCGAGCTCGGTGTCCTGCCAGCGGCCCACCGCAGCGGAGACGCGGGAGGGCAGGTCGCAGGCCACGAAGAGTCGCCGGCTGGCTCCGGGCCGGGCGTCGCCCGTCGGTCGCAGGGTGCGCGCGCGGTCGTCGCGGCCGCACGGTCCGGCGCCCTCACTGCTCATGGAGAGAGCGTACGGCGCAGCAGGTGCAGGGCGCTGACGACGCTCCAGACTCTGACCGTGGCCCTGTCGCCGGGGAACTCGTGACGCCGCACGACAGTACCGGCCGGACCGGCGCAGCCGATGTAGACGAGACCGACCGGCTTGTCGGGCGTGGCACCCCCCGGCCCGGCGATGCCCGTCACGCTGAGGCCATAGGTGGCCGCGAGCCGCTCTCGCGCGCCCTCGGCCATGGCGCGCGCCACAGGTTCGGAGACCGCTCCCTCGGCGGCCAGCAGGGCGCTGGGGACACCGAGGAGCTCGTGCTTGGCGGCGTCGGCGTAGACGACCGCGCCGCCGAGGACGTAGTCGGAGCTGCCCGGCAGCTCCGTAAGGCGCCCGCCGAGCAGCCCGCCGGTGCACGACTCGGCGAGGGCCACGCTCGCGCCCTGCCCGCGCAGCAGGTCGGCGACGACGGCGTCGATGCTGCGCCCGTCGCTCGAATAGACCGGCGCGGCGGCCCGCAGCGCCGCCGCCAGCTCCTGGGCCTGTGCGGCGGCGGCATCGTCGCCCGCGTCGTAGCCCGCGACGACCGTCACCTCGCCGCTGGCGGCTGTGATGGCGAGCCGCAGGCGCTCTGTCGCCGTATCTTGGAGCAGCGCCGCAACCTGCACCTCTCCCCACCCGTAGATGCGCAGCGTGAGACGACGGGGCGGCGCTACCTCGGCCTCGGCGGCCAGCGTGGCCAGCACGCCCGGCCACATCGCCTCGAGCTCCCACGGGACGCCGGGCAGAGCAACGATGGCGGTCGCCTTGTGACGTGCGACAAATCCCGGTGCCACACCGGCCGGAGCGACCACTTGGCTACCGCGCGGCAGGAGCGCCTGGCGAGACATCGCCGGCAGCAGTTCGTCGAACGAGAGCCCGCGCCGCACGGCCACGCGACGGGTGGTCTCAGTGACCATACGCAAAGCTTCGGGGTCGGGCGCGACGGGGTCGCCGGTGACCGCGGCGATGGTAGCAGCGGTGAGGTCGTCGTGGGTGGTACCCATGCCGCCGGAGACCACGACGACAGCAGGGCGGCGCGACAGCAGAAAGCGCAGGTCGTCGCGCAGGACGGCGGGATCGTCGGGAGCGAGCACGACGTGCTCGACGCAAAACCCGCTCGCCGTGAGCGTGCCCCCCAGGTAGTGGCCGTTGCGGTCGCGCGTACGGCCGTCGAGCAGCTCGCTGCCGGTGAGCAGCACGGCGGCGGTGGGCCGAGTCATTTGCTGCTGCCGGGCAGGTGGAGGTTGTCGCGGGCCTTGATGAAGTACTGGACGCCCGAGACGACCGTGAGCGCGACCATCACGACGACGGCCGGCACTTCGACGTACGGCGCCCACGACAGGTGCCCGTGGGGCCACATGAGGATGATGATGCACACGATCTGGCTGATGGTCTTGGCCTTGCCGAGCGCGTCTGCCGGGATCGAGACACCCTGGTCGATGCCGACCACGCGCAGCGCGGTCACGGCGAACTCGCGGGCGATGATGATCATGGCCACCCAGGCCGGCAGCTTGCCGAGCCCTACGAGGGCGATCAGGGCGGCCGAGATGAGCAGCTTGTCGGCGAGCGGGTCGAGGAACTGTCCCAGCGTGGTGACCTGACCGCGGGACCGCGCGATGTACCCGTCTAGCTTGTCGGTGAACGCCGCCACCGAAAAGACGGCGATCGCCAGGAACGAGCCATAGGGGATGTCGGAGACGAGCAGCACGACAAACACCGGGATCAGCAGTATGCGGGCCACAGTGATCGTGTTGGCCGCGTTCATGCTGGCGCGGAGGCTGGATGATCGCTTCGTGGTGTCGACGCTCATGTCACGGCCTGTGCGAAGAGATGGTACCCGGCGATGTCGGAGACGAGCGCCCGGACGACCTGGCCGCGTCGGGCCCTGACCGCGGCCACGCAGGTGAGGCCATCGACGTCGGGGGCTTGTTGAGCGATTCTACCAGTCACTTCGGACGAGACGCCACGCGAGCCCCGTTCCACCAGCACGTCGACCGTCTCACCGACGAAGCCCTCCCAATAGGAGCGCGCGGCACGCGCCACGGCGTCGCCAACGCGGGCCGCGCGCTCGTTTCTCTGCGTTTCAGGGACCTGGCCCTTCATGGCGGCCGCGGCAGTGCCGTCCTGGGCGTCGAAGACGAACACCCCGGCGACGGCCAGGCGGGCGGCGCCGATGAAGGCGATCAACTCGTCGACGTCGTCCTCGGTCTCTCCCGGGAACCCTGTCATGAACGTCGAGCGCACCGCTACCTGCGGCAGGTGCGCGCGCACCCCGTCGAGAAGCGCCAGATACGTCTCGCCGTCGCCGCCGCGTCCCATGGCGCGCAGCACGGGCCGCGAGGCGTGCTGCAGCGGAATATCCACGTAGGGCACACCGTAGGCCGCCAACGCGTCGAGAACGGCCTCAGAAAGGCCGTCGGGCTGCAGGTAGAGGAGACGGAGCCAGACAGCCCCCAAGCCCCGTAGATCGCAAAGCAGGCGCTCCAGGCCACCGTAACCGGGCCAGCTCCAGCGTGAGGTATCCTGACCGACGAGCACAAGCTCGCGCGCTCCGCCGGCGAGGGCGGCCTCGGCGCTCGCCAGGATCTCCGCCGGCGCCACGGCTCTGTAGGTGCCCTTGATCTGCGGGATCGCGCAGAAGCTGCAGCGCCGGTCGCAGCCGTCGGAGATCTTCACGTAGGCGTGGGTCGGGCGCCGCCGGCGAGGCTGCGTGGCAGCCTCGCCGGCGGCGCCGCCGGCTCGCGCCGCACCCTCGACACCTGGCGCGCAGCGGCCGCGCCCGGCGAGCTGCGCCAGCAGCTCGAGTATTGGGCCGGTGTCGAACGGCGAGAACACGTCGACCTCGGGCAGCTCGACCCGCAGCTCGGCTTCGTGGCGGGCGATCAGACAACCGTAGGCCGCGACGTGCCCGCCGCGCGCATGAGTCGCTTCGCAGACGTCGAGCAGGACATCGATCGACTCCTGCTTGGCGGCGTCGATGAAACCGCAGGTGTTGACCAGAACGAGGTCGGCGGAGCTCAGGGGGGCGGGCCTGTGGCCCGCCCCCCTGAGCTCCGCCTCGAGCCGGTCGGAATCGGCCTCGTTCTTGGGGCAGCCCATGGTGACGACGGCGAACGTCGCCGATGACGCGCCGCGACCGCTCACGTCAGGAGCTGCGCGCGCGCGTGCGCGCTCGGGACGCAGGTCAGCGGTAGTTCGTGAACTGGAGGGGGATGCCGAAGTCCTCGTCACGCAACGCCTGCATGGCCGCTTGCAGCTCGTCCTTCTTGGGCGAGAACACGCGCACGGAGTCGCCCTGGATCTGCACCTTGACCTTCTTGAACCCCTGCCGGATGAGCTTGCTCACGGCCTTGGCCTTCTCGTCGGGGATGCCGTGGGTGACCGTCACCCGCTGGCGCACCGTGCCGCCGAGAGCCGGCTCGATCTTGCCGTACTGCAGTGCCTTGAGCGGCACCTTGCGTCGGGCGAGCTTCTCTTCGAGGAGATCGACCACGGCACGCAGCTTGCCTTCGTTGTCGGAGACCAGCACGAGGTCGTCGCCGTCGAAGTCGACCTTGCTCACCGACTTCTTGAAGTCGTAGCGCGTGGCGATCTCCTTCTGCGCCAGGTTCACTGCGTTGCGCACCTCATTGCCATCGACCTCTGAGACCACGTCGAACGAGAAGTCCTGAGCCATCTACAGCTTCACCACGCCTTTCCTTGTGACCTCGTAGTTGTTCGAGACGGTCTCGGCCGGCGTGAACGCGCTCCGGCCGTCGACCGTGATCGAGACGTATGCGGGCACGCCCAGCCGCACGTACAGCGGGACATGCGTCCTTATTGCGTGCACCTGGCCCTGAGGCATCGTCGATTGATAGACGATCGGCCCGGCTATGCCGGTCGTGCGGACCTGCACCCAGCAGGCTCCGCCGGCAGCCGCGAGCCGCACCGTGAAGCGCCCGGCAGCAGCCGCCGTATGGTGTGCGGTCGGGGTCGTGCTGGGTGTCGGGCTGAGCACGGTGACCGGCGGAGTCGTCGGCTTGTTGCCTGAGTTGCCGCGGCCTATGACGTAGAGGACGCCGATGATGAGCAGGCAGATCACCGCGATGAAAGCCAGCGTGTTACGCCGCCGGTGGGCGCGGGGCTTGCCCAGGGCCGAGTTGCCGCCGAACGGTTCGTGTTCCTCGTTGGGCTCGAAACGCGAGCGGTACTCCTCGATCATGACGTCGGAGTCGAGGCCGAGGTAGTCGGAGTAGGTGCGCAGAAAGCCCTTGACGTAGGCCGCCGACGGCATGAGGTCGAAGTCGTCGTTTTCCATGGCCTGGATGTACTTGACGCGGATCTTGGTGTCGTCCTCGGCCTGCTGGAGCGTGGTCTTGCGCCGGACCCGGGTCTCGCGCAAGGTGCTTCCGATCTCGAACACGCGACTCTTTTCTGGTTGCCGACAGGCCTTGACCGACGTCGCGTCGCGACCGCCCGGGCCGCGACGACGTAGCGGCCCTTCAGTCTACGTTCGGCTCAGTGAGAACACAATTTTGGGGCGCCGACGCGAACGTCGCCGGGGCCGGCGGTCGTGCCTGCGCGCGCCGCGCAGGGAGACGGCGCTACTCGAAGCTCTCGTCTCCGGCGGTGTCGTCGCCGTCGTCGCCGGACGCGATCGCAGCTTCGGACTCACCGGTCGCCGACGCGCGGCCCAGCACGCGCGGCAGATCGTCTTCGTCGATCAGCACCTTGCGCGCCTTGCTGCCGTCGAAGCCCGATATGATGCCGCGCTGCTCCATCACGTCGATCAGGCGGCCGGCGCGCGCGTAACCGACCCGCAGGCGGCGCTGCAGCAAGGCGACGGAAGCCGCGCCGGTGCGCACGACCGTGGTGACTGCCTCTGCAAGCAGCGCGTCGTCGTCGCTGGCGGCGGCGCCTTCCGAGCTCTCGCCGGTGGCGACCTCGAGCAGGTCCTCACGATACTCCGGGGCCGCCTGCTCTCGCCACGCGCCCGTGATCAGACCCATTTCCTCGGATGAGATGAAAGCGCCCTGAACGCGCAGCATCTTCGAGCTCGAGTAGGGGTGGAACAGCATATCGCCATCGCCCAGCAGGCTTTCGGCGCCGCCGGTGTCGAGGATCACCCGCGAATCGGTCTGCGAGGCGACCTTGAAGGCGATGCGCGAAGGGATGTTGGTCTTGATCAGGCCGGTCACCACGTCGACCGAGGGCCTCTGTGTGGCCACCACGAGGTGCATCCCGACCGCGCGGCCGAGCTGGCCCAGGCGGATGACCGCGTGCTCGACTTCGGCGGGCGCGACCATCATGAGGTCGGCGAGCTCGTCCATAACGATGACGATGTAGGGCAGCGGCTTCTCGCCGGCCTGGGCCAAGCGCCTGTTCAGCTCGCGCAGGTCGCGGGCGTTCTCGGTGCGCATCATGAGCTCGTAGCGACGCTCCATCTCGTGGACGATGGTGGCCAGCACGCCGCCGGCGTTCTTGACGTTCGTCACGACCGGCGCCAGGAGGTGCGGCACGCCGTCGAAGTGCGAAAGCTCGACCTTCTTGGGGTCGATCATCACGAAACGCACCTGGTCGGGTGTGGCGCGCAGCAGGATGGAGCTCACGATACTGTTCAGGCAGGCGCTCTTGCCCGAGCCGGTGGTGCCGGCGACGAGCAGGTGGATGAGTCGCGTGAGGTCGGCGAGCACCGGCTTGCCGGTGATGTCCTTGCCGATCCACATGGCCAGCGGCGAGGCGTTGACGGGCAGGTCGCCCCAGATGTCGCCCAGACTGACCCAGTTGGGCTGGCGATTGGGCACCTCGACGCCTACCGCCGTCTTGCCGGGGATCGGCGCCTGGATGCGGATCTCGGTCGCCGCCAGCGAGTAGGCGATGTCGTCGCGCAGCGCCGCCACGCGGCTCACCTTGGTGCCCGGGGCGAGCGCCAGCTCGTACTGGGTGACGCGCGGCCCGGAGATGGTGTTGATCACGCGCGCCTCGACGCCGAAATGACCCAGCGTCTCGGTGAGCTGGGCGGCGACCGACTCGATCACCGCGCGGGCCTCGCCCTCGCCTTCGGGCGTGCGCCGCAGCAGGGCCAGCGCCTCGGGCACACGCCAGGGGCGTTCGGCCTGCAGTTCGAAAGCGACCGCGCCCGCCTCATCGCCGGCCTCCTCGGCTTCGTCGGCCAGAGACAGCTGCTCGCCGAGCTCGTCGTCGGTCGGCGGCTCGTCGAGACGGCGAGCGCTCGCCGCGGGCGCCGGCGACGGTGTGATGGTCTGGTCGGTGAGCCCGGCCGTCTCGAAGACGTCGGGCAGGTCGCGGGCGCCGTCGATGAGGGCGACGCTCTGAGCGGCGCCCCGTCGAGCTGGGGTCGCGGCCGCGCTTTCGCGCGGCGTCGCCTGCTCACGGAACTCGTGGGCCGCGGCGCGGCGCGCGCCGATGGTCTGCGCGGAGCGCCGTGCCGCGCTTCGGGCGGCCTCGACACCGCGCTTTGAGCGACTCGCCCACAGCCCGAGCGACGAGCCGGTAAGCAGCAGGAGTCCGGCTACCGTGGACCCGACCACCAGGACGGTGACGCCGATGGCCCCGATGACCGCGTGAAGCCCCGCCCACATGCCCTCACCCACGACGCCGCCATGACCCTTCATATACTCGACGACGAAGCTCTGCGCGGGTCGCGAGCCGCCGAACAGTCCGAAGGTGTCGGCCGCGGCGGCCAGCACGAACGCCAGACAGAGCACGATGACGCCGGCGGTGATCTCGCCCGACGGCCGATGGTCTCGCCGGCCGCCGAGCAACACGGCGGCATAGACCAGGACCACGGGCGCGACGAAGGCCAGCAGGCCCACCAGGACACGCAGCCCCAGAACGAGCCATTGCCCGAGGAATCCTCCGTGCCAGCCGAGATACAGGACGAAGACGAGAAAGACGGCGATAGCGACGCAGCCCAGGGCGCCGATCTCGCGGCCGCGACCGCCGCTACGCGCCCGGCCGCGACGGGAAGCGGCGGAAGGTCGCGCGGTGCGCCGGGACGGCGCACCGCGCGACCTTCCGGACGCCGTGGCGCCACCCGCGCGACGCCGACGGGTGGCAGACGAGGTGCTGCGGTTTGTAGCCATATCGAGCCTATTCGACGGCCGCGGCCCGAACCCTAGTCACGTGGTGAGCGCCTCAGGTCGCTCGCCCCGGCAGAATGGCCAAGCGGTGAAGAGCAGGATTCTCTCAGAGGTCCGGTCGACCGGGCGCCCCGCCAGCTGTCGCTTTGCTCAGACCTCGACCACGATGGGCATGATGAGCGGCTCGCGCTTGGTGCGACGGTAGATGAATGTGGCCAGGGTGTCGTGGACGTCCTCGCGCAGCAGTCGCTGACCGGTGACGTGCTCGGCGGTGAGCTCGCGCAGGCGGGCGACCAGGTCGTCGCGTGCCTCGGCCAGCAGGTCCTGCTCGTGTTCTTCGTCGTAGAGGAAGCCGCGCGCCACGAGCTCAGGTGGGGCGAGCGCCTCGCCGTTTTGCACATTCACCGTGACCACCGCGATAAGGATGCCGTCGCCGGAGAGCTGCTGCCGTTCGCGCAGCACGACATGCTCGGCGCCACCTATCTGCAGGCCGTCGACGAACATCATGCCGGCCGCCACCTTGCCGGTGATCGCGGCCGACGTGCTGTCGAACTCGAGTACGTCGCCGTTGTCGAGCAGGAAGATGTTCTCGTCGGGCAAGCCCGCTTCGCGGGCCAGTTCGCGATGCAGATACTGGTGGCGGTATTCGCCGTGCGCCGGCACGAAGTAGCGCGGGTTCAAGAGGTTGAGCAGCATGCGCTGGTCCTCGCGCGAGGCGTGGCCGGAGACGTGCACACCGCTGGCGGCGCCGTAGATCACCTTGGCCCCGGATCGCAGCAGGCGGTTGACGGTGTCCATCACGCTGACCTCGTTGCCGGGCACCGGGCGCGCCGAGATGACGACCGTGTCGCCGGGCTGCAGCTCGACCTGGGGATGGTCGTCCCAGGCCATGCGCGAGAGCGCCGACAGCGGCTCGCCCTGGCTGCCGGTCGTCAGGATGAGAAGCTCGTCGGGCCGGTAGTTGCCGATGTCCGTGAGCTTGATCTGCGCGTCGTCGGGCACGCGAAGGTAGCCGAGGTTGCGAGCGATGTTGACGTTCTTCACCATGGAACGGCCCGAGACCGCGAACTTGCGACCGTGCAGGTGGGCGATCTCGATGGCCTGCTGGATACGGTGGATGTGCGACGAAAAGCAGGCCACCAGCACGCGTCCGTCGGAGTCGGCGAAGATGCGATGAAAGGCCTGCCCGACCTGGCTTTCGGAGCCCGTGCTGCCCTCGCTTTCGATGTTGGTCGAATCGCCGAGCAGGGCGAGCACACCTTCCTGACCGAGTCGCGCCAGCTTGTTCACGTCGGTCACGCGGCCGTCGATCGGCGTGTGGTCGAACTTGTAGTCGCCCGAAAAGACGATTCGGCCCTCGGGCGTTTCGATCACGATCGCCATGGCGTCGGGGACGCTGTGGCTCACGGCGCAGTAGCGCACGGTGAACGGGGCGAGGTCGACGACCGAATCGTCGCTCACCTCGTTCAACTCGACGACCTTGAGCAGGCCGTGCTCGTCGAGCTTGGACTTGGCGAAAGCCAGTGTGAGGCGGCTCGCGTAGACCGGCACGTTGATGTCGCGCAGGACGTACGGCAGCGCCCCGAAGTGGTCCTCGTGACCGTGCGTGATGAGAAACGCCAGGACGTCGTCGCGGCGCTCGCGCAAGTAGCTGATGTCGGGCAGCACGAGGTCGATGCCGAGCATCTCGTCGCGCGGGAACGCGAGGCCGCAGTCTACGACCACGATCTTGCCGCGGTACTCGACGGCGGTCATGTTCTTGCCGATCTCGCCCATCCCGCCGAGCGGGATGATCTTCAGTGTGTTGTCAGTCATGGTCTTCTTCTATTCCTTTTGTCGGTCATGCATGAGGCCCCCCGCGCCGGCGCTGCGCCGGCCGCCGGGGACCATCGAATCCTTTACAGTCTTTACAACAGCTCGAGCCGTCTGAGGACGCCTTCGAGGACACGCCGTTCGTCGTCGCTCGCCTCGACCAGGGGCAGCCGCAAGCCGCCGACCTCGCGGCCGAGCATGTTCAGCGCCGCCTTCAGCGGTATCGGGTTGGTCGTCACGAACAGCGCTTCGAAGAGCGGCGCAAGCTCGGTCTCGAGAGCCGCGGCGCGCGCCGTGTCGGCGGCACGCGCGGCCGTCACGAGCTCTTTCATCTGGGCGCCCACCAGGTGAGACGCCACCGAGATGCAGCCCCAGCCACCCATCCCCGCGACCGCGCGTGTCATGTCGTCGTTGCCGGCATACAGGCCGAGGTCACACAGCTCGAGGAGTCGGCGCGACTGCTCGAGGTCGGGGTTGGCCTGCTTGACGGCGACGATGTTTTCGATGCTCGCAAGCTCGGCCAGCAGCTCAGGCGTGAGATTGACGACGCAGCGCGAAGGGATGTTGTAGACGATCAACGGCAGGTTCGTGGCCGCGGCGACGGCTTCGAAGTGGGCCCGCAGGCCACGCTCGGGCGGCCGATTGTAGTAAGGCGCGACGACGAGCACCCCGTCGACACCGGCGTCTTCGGCGCGGCGCGTGAGGGCCACGGAGTGCGCCGTGTCGTTGGAGCCGGAGTTGGCGATGACCGGCCCGCGTCCGTCGGCGATCTCGACGGCCTGGCGGAACAGAGCGACCTTCTCGTCGTCGGTCAGGGTGGGCGATTCGCCGGTGGTGGCGGCGACCACGAGGCCGTCGGAGCCGTTCGACAGAAGGTGGTCGACGAGCCCCGAGAAGGCCACCTGGTCGACCTGCAGGTCGAGCGTGAACGGTGTGGCCATGGCGGTCAGGACGTCTCCGAAGGACTCCACCATCTCTACTCCTCCACTTGTTGGCCGGCGACTGTGTCGAACAGCAGGTTCTCGAGCCCGATGATGGTGCCCTCGAGCGACGGCACGCGCCGGACGGCAAGCAGGGCGCCGGCCATGAACGATTCGCGCGACAGGGAGTCGTGGCGGATCGAGAGGGTCTCCCCCACGCCGCCGAAGACGACTTCCTGATGGGCGACGAAGCCGGGCAGTCGAAGACTGTGAATGCGCACGCCGCCGCTCGGGAGGCCGCGCGAAGGTCGCGTTTCGGCGGCGCCGTGCGGATGGGCGGCGCCGCTCTCGGTCATGAGCCGCGCGGTCAACAAAGAGGTGCCCGACGGCGCGTCGGCCTTGCCCTGCTCGTGGGCCTCGATGATCTCGGCCGACGGGAAGTAGCGCGCCGCCCGCGCCGCGAACTGCATGAGCAGCACGGCGCCCAGGGCGAAGTTCGGCACGACGAGCAGCGGCGCCTTGTGAGCGCCGGCCAGGGCCGACAGGCTCGCGAGCTCGTCGCCGGTCAGGCCCGTCGTACCGACGACCGTGGGCAGCCCGGCCTTCAGGGTGGCGGAGACGTTGGCGAACACGGCGTCCGGCAGGGTGAAATCGACGGCCACGTCGGGCCGCACGGCCGCCAGCGCTTCGTCGACCGTGCCGAACAACGGTGCCGACGCGACCTCGGCGACGGTCGCCGGCTCTTCGCCGCTCTCGCTGCCGCAGGAGCGCTCGCCGGGATCGACCCTGGCGACCAGCGTGAGGTCGTCCTGGGCTGCGATCGTGGCACACAGCAGCGAGCCCATGCGCCCGAGCGCTCCGAGCACGACGACGCCGCTCATTCGGGATCCCACCATTTGTAGCCCGCCACGGTGGCCCTGAACGGCTCGGATTCGGGACCGACGCACACCGCCGACCAAGTGCCCACGTCGTAGAACTCGCGGGCAAGGGCCACGACGGCGTCGGCGTCGACGGCGTCGATCTGGGCCAGCATGCCGTCGAGCGTGCGGATCTCGAGTCCGAGCAGGACGCTCCGACCGAGCCGGTTCATGCGGGCCGAAGGACTCTCCATGCTGAGCACGATCTGTCCCTTGATCTGCTCCTTGGTGCGCTCGACCTCCTCGACCGTCAGCGAGTCGGGCAGGCGCTCGAGCTCAGTCGTGCAGAGCTCCATGACCTCGGGCAGGCCCTCGGGTCGCGAGCCGAACGAGATCGCCACGAGGCCGGTGTCGGCATAGAGCGACGTGTAGGAGTAGACCGAGTAGACCAGGCCACGCTTCTCGCGGATCTCCTGGAAGAGGCGCGAGCTCGACGAGCCGCCCAGGGCGGTGTCGAGGACCGACAGGCCAAAGCGTCGCGGGTCGTCGCGCGACATCGTCGGCGCGCCGAGGCAGACGTGAAACTGCTCGGTCTCCTTGTGCATGAAGTAGGCGTCGTGGCGCGCCCGGGGCGGGCGCAGCGACGGCTCGGGCGGCGCGGCGACCGCGACGTCGGCGCCGAAGTGCTGCCGGGCGAGCTCGACGACGTGCTCGTGGCGCAGGTTGCCGGCGGCGGCCACCACGATCGCCGGGTTCACGTAGTGCTGCTGGTGATAGGTCTTGATGACCGCCTCGTCCAACCCCTGAAGGGTCTCGGCGGTGCCGATGATCTGACGGCCGAGGGGGTGCTCCCAGAAGACGGTCTCGGCGAGGTAGTCGTGAATGAGATCGGACGGCGAGTCTTCGTAGAGGGCGACCTCTTCGAGGACGACCTCGCGTTCGGCGTCGAGCTCGGCCATGAGAGGGCGCACCACCATGTCGGCCATCACCGCGAAAGCCTCGTCCAAGTGGGCGTCGAGGAATCGCGCATGGACCAGCGTGTACTCCTTGGAGGTGGCGGCGTTCAGCTCGCCGCCCATCTGGTCGAAGATGCGGGCGATGTCCCAGGCGGAGTAGTCGGCGGTGCCCTTGAAGATGAGGTGCTCGATCAGGTGTGAGATGCCGGCGCGGGTCGGGTCCTCGTGACGGGACCCGACCCCTATCCAGAAGCCGAGGGCGATCGACCGTACGCCGTCGATGGGCTCGGTGACGACCCGCAGCCCATTGTCGAGCGTGGCGATCTGGAAGCCCTGAATAGCCCGCCTCCGGCCCTAATGTTCCACAGGCGCCTCGAGCGGCCGCAGGCCGATGCGATTGCGCGCCTTGTCGATCTCGACGACCTCGACGGTGATGGTGTCGCCGCGGCTTACAACGTCTTCGACCTTGTCGATCCGCTTGCCGCCGCCGAGCTTGGAGATGTGGATGAGTCCGTCGACGCCCTTCTTGAGCTCGACGAAGGCCCCGAAGTCGGTCGTCTTGACCACCTTGCCCGTGATGATGTCGCCGACCTCGATGTCCTTGCACATAGAGACGATGCGCTCGGTGACCGCCTCGCCTGCCTCCATGTCGGGGGCGGCGACGTAGATCGTGCCGTCGTCTTCGATGTCGATCTGCACGCCGAACTCCTCGCAGAGCCCCTTGATGGTCTCGCCGCCCTTGCCGATGACGAGGCCGATCTGGTCGGGGTTGATCTGGATCGTGAAGATGCGCGGCGCGAACGGTGAGAGCTCGGCACGCGGCTCAGAAAGCGTGGCGAGCATCTTGTCGAGGATGAACAGACGGCCGCGGCGCGCCTGCGCCAGGGCATCGGCCAGGATCTCGAAACTCACGCCCGAGATCTTGATGTCCATCTGCAGGGCGGTGATGCCGTTGCGCGAGCCCGCCACCTTGAAGTCCATGTCGCCGAGGTGGTCCTCGACGCCGGCGATGTCGGTGAGCACGACGTAGTCGTCGCCCTCCTTGATCAGCCCCATGGCGATGCCGGCGATGGGCTGCTTGATCTGCACGCCGGCGTCCATGAGCGACAGGGTCGAGCCGCAGACGCTGGCCATGGACGAGGAACCGTTGCTTTCGAGGATCTCGGACACCAGGCGGATGGTGTAGGGGAAGTCCTTGTCGTCGGGCAGCATGGGCGCGAGAGCCCGCTCGGCGAGGGCGCCGTGACCGATGTCACGCCGCTTGGGACCGCGCATGAAGCCGGTCTCCCCCACCGAGTACGGCGGGAAGTTGTAGTGGTGCATGTACTTCTTGCCGGTCTCGGGGTTGATCGTGTCGATGCGCTGGGCGTCGCCGGTCGCGCCGAGGGTCGTGAGGGTGAGGGCCTGTGTCTGGCCGCGCGTGAACAGGGCCGAGCCGTGCGTGCGCGGCACGAGGCCGACTTCGCAGGTGATGGGCCTGATCTCGTCTGTGCCGCGGCCGTCGGGGCGGCGCTTTTCGACGGCGATGCGCCGCCGGATGACGTCTTTCTCGCGCTGCGAGAAGGCGCGCTTGATCTGGGCGGTACGCTCGCGCAGCTCGGCGTCGTCGACGCCCTGGCTGAGCCGCTCGACGATCTGCTGACGCAGCTCGACGGTGGCGTCCTGACGGGCCTTCTTGTCTTCGATCGCGGTGACCCGGTCGACCTCGGCGCCGAACTCGCGCACGATGGCGTCGTAGAGACCACGGTCGACTTCGTAGGCGGGCACCTCCCACTTGGGCTTGCCGGCCAGCTCGCGCAGGCGCAGCTGGGCGTCGATCAGCTTCTGGATCTCGGCGTGCGCGATACGCAGCCCTTCGAGGACCTGTTCCTCGCTGGCCTCCATGGCGCCCGCTTCGACCATCACGATGGCGTCGCGGCTGCCGGAGACCACGAGATCGAGCGTGGCTTCTTCGAGCTCGGAGAGCAGCGGGTTGACCACATAGGCGCCGTCGATCAAGCCGACACGCACGGCCCCGAGCGGCCCCAGGAACGGGATCTCCGAGAGCGTGAGAGCCGCCGAGGCGCCGGTCATGGTGAGCACGTCGTAGGCGTTGTCCTGGTCGAACGAGAGCACGGTGCCGATGACTTGCACCTCGTTCATGAAGCCCTTCGGAAACGACGGCCTGATGGGCCGGTCGATCTGCCGCGCGGTGAGCGTCGCCTTGTCGCTCGGACGCGACTCGCGCTTGATGAACCCGCCGGGGATCTTGCCCGCCGCGTACATGCGCTCCTCGACGTCGACCGTCAGCGGAAAGAAGTCCTGGTTTTCGCGGGTTTCCTCGCGGGCCACCGCGGTGACCAGCACCACGGTGTCTTCGCAGCGCATGAGCACTGCGCCGTTTGCCTGCTTGGCAAGCTTGCCGGTCTCGAGGGTGATGGTGCGCCCTCCGACCTCTACTTCTACGGTGTGAACGGTTGTCATGAAATACCTTCGAATCCTTCCGGCCGCCCCACACTCTTCGGGACAGGCCCAGTCACGGTTCGGGTAGCGGGCCGCGCTATTTGCGCAGCTCGAGCTCCTTCACCAGGGTACGGTAGCGCTCCATGTCTTTGGCCTGCAGGTAGTCGAGCAGACGGCGACGATGGCCGACCATCATGAGCAGCCCTCTGCGGGAATGGTGATCCTTCTTGTGGACCTTGAGGTGCTCGGTGAGGTCGTCGATGCGCTTGCTGAGCAGCGCCACCTGCACTTCGGGCGACCCGGTGTCGCCCTCGTGCTTGGAGAATCGCGAAATGATCGCTTGCTTGTCTTCGGTCGTGATTGCCAGGGTAATCACCTCCCTTGCGGGATAATCCGGAAACCCAGTACCGGGTCGGCGGCCCGGAACCGAGAGACGGTCGTCCGGTAGGGTACCACACGAGGGGGCAGCGACAAACAGGCGGCCGCTCGTCAGAGGCTGAACTCGGCGTAGGCGGGATCGTCGAGGGTGGCCGTGCGGGCGATGTCGTCGTGCATGCGTTCGACGAGCGCCGCGGGGCCCGGGAAGGTCTCTTCGTCGCGCAGCTTGGCGATGAAATCGACCACCATGTCGGCGCCGTAGGCGTCGCCCTCGTAGTCGAGCAGGAACGCTTCGATGCGCACGAAGGCGGTCTCGTCGCCCCTGTGCAGGAAGGTCGGGTTGTGCCCGACGTTCACCGCCGCCCGGTACCAGCGTCCGTGCAGCTCGGCGCGCGCGGCGTAGACCCCCCGTCCGGGAAAGATCATGCCGGTGTGAGCCTCGATGTTGGCGGTCGGGAACCCGAGTGTGCGGCCGCGCTTGTCGCCGTGCACCACAACGCCGGTGATACGCGGCGGGCGCCCCAGGATGGCGCGTACCTCGGGCAGCCGGCCGTCGTGCAGCAGCCGGCGGATCCGCGACGAGCTGATCGGACGGCGGTGCGAGGTGAGCAGCGGCATGACGATCGTCTCGAAACCCAGGTGCCGAGCGCAGTCGGTGAGCGTGGTCGCGCTGCCTTCGCCACGCAGCCCGAAGGTGAAGTTCTCGCCGACGACCACGACCTCTGCCTGCAACCCTTCGGCCAGCACCCGGCGACAGAACTTCGCCGGCTCGACGGCCGCGAGAGCGGCGTCGAAGCGCAGCACGACCAGCTCGTCGACGCCGAGCCCCGCGATGAGCTCGCGCTTGACGGCCGGGGGAGTCAGCAGACGAGGCTGGTGGCTCGGGTCGATCATCGCCAGCGGATGCCGGTCGAACGTGACCACCGTCGAGGTCAGGCCTCGCTGGCGAGCCGCCTCGACGGCCACACCGATGACGAGCTGGTGACCGGCGTGCACGCCGTCGAACGTGCCGAGGGCCACGCTGCGCGGGCGCCGGGGCGCTGCCGCGAGCTCGTCCACGAACTCCATCACAGGATGACGAGCGGCCGCAGCCCCGGCTCGTCGTCGAGCGGCCCGTAGACCGCGAGGAGCTCGTCGCGAAACACGACGCGCACCGGGTGTGGTGGACCACTCGGCAAACGGGCACCGTTGCGCACCGCGGTCGCCTGCGCCGCCGTCACGGTCACCGCAGGCAAAAACGAGAGCGCCTCGCCGGGCGAGACCAGACCGGGGATGCGCAGGTCGTCGTCGTCGCGCCCGCCGACGGCCTCCTCGAAGGCCGGCAGGGACTGCGCGTCCTCAAGGCGAAAGGGGCCGGTCGCGGCGCGCGCAAGACTGGCGACATAGGCGCCGACGCCGAGCGTCGAGCCGATGTCGATGGCGAGCTGGCGGACGTAGGTGCCCTTCGAGCAAAGGATACGGCACGTCGACGACAGGGCCGCCGGATCGAAGTCGAGGACGTCGATGGCCTCGATCTCGATCTCCCGGGTCGGCGTCTCGACCACCTCGCCACGGTGGGCCTTGCGATAGAGACGTTCGCCGTCGACCTTGACCGCCGAGGTCATCGGCACGCGCTGGGTGATGCGCCCGGTGAACCGCGGCAGCACGGCCGAGAGCTCGTCGAGGCTGATCGAGCGGCCCGTGGCGGCCAGCTCGCCGGTGCGATCGCCGGTGTCGGAGGTCCAGCCGAACTGCACCGTGCAGACGTACTCCTTGGGCAGATCGACGAAGAACCGAGCCAGCTTGGTGGCCCGGCCGACCAGCACGATCAGCAGCCCGGTGGCGAACGGGTCGAGCGTGCCCGAATGGCCCACTTTCTTGACGGCGGGTCGCAGCGCGCGCCGCACTCTGGCGACCACGTCGTGCGACGTGCAGCCGGCCGGCTTGTCGATCAGGAGGATGCCGTCGAGAGGCGCTCGTCGAGTGCGGTACTGAGCCACTGGGTCACCTCCTCGACCGTGCCGGCGGCGCTGAAACCGGCGGCCTGCTTGTGGCCGCCGCCGCCCTTGAGGGCCGCCACGGCGCTGACGTCGAAGCCATCGGAGCGCAGGCTCACCCGGGCACCGTCGGCGCGCGGGCGCACCAGGGCGGCGACCTCGACTCCGGGCACGCTGCGCAGGGCGTCGACGATCCCCTCGGTCTCGTCGTCGGAGGCGCCGGTGGCGGCGAAGTCGGCGGCCGTGAGCGGGGCGATGAGGGCACGGCCGCCGGCCGCGGGCAGCGCCGCGCCGATCGCGCGCGCCCACAACCGCAGCGAGGCCAGCGAGCGCGTCTCGAACAGCAACCGGTAGATCGCATTTGGGTCGGCGCCGTCGGAGACGAGACGGGCGCAGCAGGCGAAGGTGGCCGCCGAGGTGCTGGAGTGCTGGAAGTGGCCGGTGTCGAACGAGACACCGGCGTACAGCGCCGCGGCCGCACGGGGCGAGAAGTGCCGGTCGAGTGCCGCCGCGATCTCGCAGACGATCTGCGAGGCGCTGCTGGCCGTGTCGTCGACCAGATTGAGAAGACCGAACCGGGTGTTGTCGTGGTGGTGGTCGATGTTCACGATGCGCCCGTTCCAGGCGCCGAGAGTCACGGCGAGACGTTCGATCGAGCCACAGTCGAGCGCATACAGGGTCGCTCCGAGCGGCGGCGGACCCTGAGCCACAAGCTCGGCCGGCAGGAACTCCCCGGCCAGCGGCAGATCGACGCCCGGGTCGGTATGCAGCAGCGCCGCGACACCGAGTTGGCCGAAGAGGTCGAGCATGCCGGCTGCCGCCCCCACGGCGTCGCTGTCGGGATTCTCGTGGATGGCGAGCGCGACCTGCGACTCGCCACGCATGGCTTTGCAAACCGCATCGAGCTCCGGCGCGCGCATGCTCATGGCTCGTCCGGATCGTCGCCGGCCCGCAAGTCGTCGGTCGATCCGTCGTCGACGGGCTCGCCGAGCTCAGCCTCGTAACGCTGCAGCAAGGATTCGATATGCATGCCCCGGTCGATCGACTCGTCGTAGAGGAACTGGAGCTGGGGCGTGCGCTTGATGCGCACGTCGGCGGCTATGCGATCCTGAAGGCGACCGTGGGCCGCGCGCAGGCCGGCGAGCGTGCTTTCGCGGACCTTTGCGGAGCCCAGCACGCTCACGAAAACCTTGGCGTGTCGCAGGTCGGCCGAGGTCTCGACCCCGGTCACCGTGACGAACCCGATGCGCGGGTCCTTGAGGTCGGGTATCTCCTGCGACAGGACCTCGCGCAGCGATTCGTTTACCTTCAGGAGTCTGAGTCCCACACAGCCTCGACCGGGTCGACTGCCTTTACGATCACGCGCGACACCTCGTACTCGCGACCGCTGAGGTATCGTTCGATCTCGTCGATTCGTTCGTGAGCCTGGCGGCCCGACGAGGCCGCCAGCACGACGAGCACCTCGGACAGCTGCCAGCTTTCCTGATGGCCGACCTCGGCAAACGACGCCCTGTAGCGTCGCTGCACGGTATCGCGCAGCGAGGTGAGGGGCTGCCGTTTGTCTTTGAGCGATCGGTTCGCCGGAAAGTGCAGCTCGGCCAGCAGCACGCCGACGTGCGCCTCATGCGCCACGGGCGACTTCCTTGGTCTCGTACGCCTCCAGCGTGTCCCCCACCTTGAGGTCGTTGAAGCCGTCGAGCAGGATGCCGCATTCGAAGCCCTCGAGGACTTCGCGCGTGTCTTCGTTGAAGCGTTTGAGCGACGAGATCGTGCCGTCGTGGACGACGACGCCGTCGCGCAGGACGCGGATGCTCGACGCCCGCGTGATCTTGCCGCGAGTGACGTGGCAGCCGGCGATCGTGCCCAGGCGCGAGACCTTGAAGAGCTGGCGTACCTCGGTCTGGCCGAGCACCTCTTCGACGACCTCGGGCTTGAGCAGCCCGACCAGGGCGGCCTGCACATCTTCTGTCACCTTGTAGATGACGCGGTACGTGCGGATGTCGACGCCTTCGGCCTCGGCGAGCGCCGCCGCCGGCGCGTTGGGACGCACGTTGAAGCCGATGATGATCGCCTTGGAGGCCGTCGCCAGCATGACGTCGGACTCGTTGATGCCGCCCACCCCGGAGTGGATGATGCGCACCTTGACTTCGTCGTGACCGATCTGGCCGAGGGCGTCGGCAAGCGCCTCGATGCTGCCCTGAACGTCGGCCTTGATGATCAGGTTGAGCTCGCTCACTTCGCCTTCGGCGATGCGGGCGTAGAGATCGTCGAGGGTCAGGGCGTGCTGCTTGGCCAGGTCCTCGGCGCGCAGACGGTTGGTGCGCCGGTTGGCCAGCACGCGGGCGGCCTTCTCGTCTTTGACCACACGACAGGCTTCGCCGGCCTCGGGGACGGAGTCGAAGCCGATGATCTCGACCGGGGTCGAGGGCCCGGCCTTCGCCAGAGGCTCGCCCTTGAAGTCGCGCATGGCGCGCACCCGGCCGCTCGCCTCGCCGGCCACGATGGCGTCGCCGACGCGGATGGTGCCGCGCTCGACCAGCATGGTGACGACCACGCCGCGGCCGACGTCGACCTTGGCCTCGATGATGACTCCGCTCGCCGGCGCATCGGGATTGGCCTTGAGGTCGGCGACCTCGGCGACCAGCAGAAGCATGTCGAGGAAGTTGTCGAGCCCGATCTTCTTTTTGGCGCTGGCCTCGACGAAGACCGTGTCACCACCCCATTCCTCGGGCACGATGCTGAACTCGGTGAGCTGCTGCTTGATCTTCTCGACGTTCGCGTCGGGCTTGTCGATCTTGTTGATGACGAACACCATCGGCACCTCGGCCGCCTTGGCGTGGTCGATGGCCTCGACGGTCTGCGGCATGACGCCGTCGTCGGCGGCCACGATGATGGCCGCGATATCGGTGACCTTGGCGCCCCGGGCGCGCATGGCGGTGAAGGCTTCGTGGCCCGGCGTGTCCAGGAAGGTGACGATCTTGCCGTCGTGCTTTACCTGGTAGGCGCCGATGTGCTGGGTGATGCCGCCGGCCTCGCCGGCGGCCACTTCGGTCTCGCGGATGGCGTCGAGCAGGCTCGTCTTGCCGTGGTCGACATGGCCCATGACAGCGATCACCGGTGGGCGCGGCTCGAGGTCTTCGGGGCGATCGACGGGAGCCTCGTCGAGCTCCACCTCTTCGTCGGCGGCGTGGGTGATTTCGACCGTGCGCTTGAAGTCGTCGGCGAGGATCATGATGGCCTCGTCGGACAGCGACTGGGTGATGGTCGCCATCTCGCCGTAGCCCATCATGGTCTTGATGATGTCGGCGGTGGAGACGCCCAGCAGCTGCGAGATGTCCTTGATGCTGGCTCCCGACGGCACCTTGATGACCTGGCCTTCGACCGGCGCGACCGGCGCCGCGTCGGCGCGGTCGCCCTGCTGGTGGCGGTCGCGGCGGCCGCGGCGATTGTCTTGTGGACCGCCTCCGCGGCGTGAGGCCTGAGCGTCGATCACCACGCGCCGGCGGCGGTTGCCGGCGCCGCCCGGACGCGCCCTGCGGGGACCGCTGGACGTCTGCGCATACGCCTTGTCGACGATGTCCTCATCGACTTCGGTCTGGCCGTCGGCGAGCTCCATGCCGGCGCGCTTCAAGTGGGTGAGCACGTCTTCGACTGTCGTATTACGCTGGCGGGCGACCTCAGCGACAGGTTTCATGCGGGCCACTCACATCACCGCCTTTCGCTGCTCGCAGACGCCGGTGAAACGTCTGCGCAGATCGTCGTCGATGAGGACGCGCGCGCGCAGCGCGCGATCGAGCGCGCGCCTGCGTGTCGCCTGCTCCAAACAGTCCGGCTGCGGGCACAGCCAAGCGCCGCGCCCTGCGGGGCGCGGCGAGGCGAGCACGACGCGACCGTCGCGCACGGTGAGCCGCACGAGCGCCTCGGTCGGCGCGACCTGCCGGCAACCGACACACGTGCGCCGCGGTCCGCCGACATGCCCTGCCGCCGTCACTCCGCCGTCACCTGCTCACCGGTCTCGGCCTGGGCGAGCTTCTCGTGGCCGGGGATGCCGCAGTAGCGACTTCCCGGCAGCGCCATGTTCGGGCAGCGCTTGCCGTTCGACATGACGGCCAGGCAGCGGCCGCTCGCGTCGTCGCCGTCTTCTGAGTAGGTGAGCTCGGCTTCGTTGCCGGCCATCTCGCTCTGGCTTTTGATGTCGATACGCCAGCCGGTGAGCTTGCTGGCCAGGCGCGCGTTCTGACCCTCTTTGCCGATTGCCAGCGAAAGCTGGTCGTCGGGCACGATGATGGTCGCGGAGCGACCCTCGTCGTCGACCAGTACCTCGCGCACCCGGGCCGGCGAGAGCGCCTTGGCCACGAAGCGCGCCGGCTCATCGTTGTAGGGCACGATGTCGATGCGCTCGCCGCGCAGCTCGCTTACCACCATGCGCACGCGAGAGCCGCGAGGCCCCACGCACGCGCCTACCGGGTCGACCCCGTCGGTGTGCGAGATGACGGCGATCTTGCAGCGAAAACCGGGCTCGCGAGCCACGTTTTTGATCTCCACCAGACCATCGGAGATTTCGGGCACCTCGAGCTCGAAGAGGCGGCGCACGAGGTCGTCGGAACGCCGCGAGAGGATGACCTGTGGTCCCTTGGTCGAGTTCTGCACCTTGATGATGATCGCCTTGACGCGCGCGCCGTGCTCGTAGCGCTCGGTGTCGACCTGCTCGCTCTTCGGCAGCAGGGCTTCGACGCGGCCGAGGTCGACGAGCGTGTAGCGCTGGTCACTTTGCTGCACGATGCCGGTGACGATGTCGCCGACGCGGTCGACGTACTCGTCGTACATGAGGTCGCGCTCGGCTTCGCGGATGCGCTGCAGGATGACCTGCTTGGCCGTTTGGGCAGCGATGCGCCCGAAGTTGTCGGGCGTGACCTCGTGGCGCTCGATCTCGGACTCGTCGACCGACGACAGGTCGATGCCGATCTCCTCGCCCTCTTCGTTGCGCACCTTGAGCGCCTCGACGTCGACGTGCTCCGGGAAGATGAGCTGGAACACCTGGATGTCGCCGGTCTCGGGGTCGATCTCGACCTTGGCCGTCTCGACGGCATCGGGAGTCTTGCGGTAGGCGGAATGCAACGCGTCCTCGAGCGCAGAGAGCAGCGTCTCGGCACTGATGCCCTTCTCTTTTTCGATCTGGCGTAGAGCCTCGATGATCTCTCTACTCACTGTGCCCTCCGTTGTCGTCGAAATCGAAGATCACGTGGGCCTTCGCTATCGTGTGGAACGGGATGTCGACCACCTGACCTTCGTCCAAGGCAAGCGTGACGACCTTGGGACCGGACTCGCTCAGCCGGCCCCTGAAGACCGCGCGCCCGTCGCGCGGCAGCGCGGTCTTCACGTACACTCTCTCGCCCGCGGCGCGAGCGAACTGCGCGGGTGTGCGCAGTGGACGATCGAGACCGGGTGATGAGACGTCGAGCGCGTAGGTGTCGCGCAAGTCGTCGAGAGCATGGGTGACCGCTTCGCAGAGGGCGATGTCGACGCCCCCCGGCCGGTCGACGTAGACCGTCAGACGCCCACTACGTCCGCCGTGCACGTCGACATCGACGACCTCGACCTCGGGAAACTCTGCCGCGAGGGCCGCTTCGATCGTTGCCATAAGCTGTCGTTGCTGGTCGTTCTCACCCATCTCCACAAAACAAAAGTGGGCGACTAACGCACCCACTTCTCGAAAGCCTTCGCCTCCCGGTTGTCCGAGTTTGTCTGCGTAAGTATATACCACCCGCCTGAAAGACTAATCAAGCACGCGGGGAACGTCGGCGATCGCCTAAGCGAGCGGGGCAAACGTGCCGATAGGATAAGACCACGTGCCCCTATCGGCGAAACCAGAAGGACGAGAAGCGCATGGGAGAGTACACCACCTTCGTCTGTCGCGAGTGCGGCTACACGGCCGAGAACATCCGCTGGGGAGTCAGCGCCAACGACCCACGCAAGCGGTTCATGCCGGCGATCTGCGTGGAGTGCAAGGCGATCGCCGAAGTCGACCTCACGGGTGCCGACATCCTGGTGGACGACTTCAACTGCCTCACATGCGGCAGCCAGCTCTTCTTTTTGGAAAAGGCCTACTCGTACACATGCCCGAAGTGCAAGGCCAAGGACATGAAGCTGGTCCAGGGCGAGTACTGGTGAGCTCGGGCCGGCACGGCCGGCCGGCGACCACTACTTGACGATGACCACCGGGCTGCCGGTCGGCACCCAGGCGCTGACCTTGAGCACGTCGGCGTTGTGCATGCGCACGCAACCATGGCTTATGGCCTGGCCGATGAGGGCGTCCTGGTCTGTCCCGTGAATGGCCACGACGCCGCCCTGCGGCCAGTTGGCCAGCTTCGGCTGAAAGGCGCTCAGGCCCAGTGCCAGGACCCCGTAGGGACCGCCGGACGCGAGCGGCCTAAGCTTCTGATTGATGTAGTAGATACCGGTCGGGGTGGGCAGCGCAGGGCTGCCGACGGCGACCTTGAAGACTCCCAGAAGCTGCCCGCGCCGGTAGACGAAGAGACGGCGCTCGCCCAAATGGATGACGATCTTCGCGCTGGTGGTGTAGATGGCGACGCCGCCCTCCTTGATCCAGCCGTGGCTCTCGTTGGGGCGGATCGGCAGCCAGACGTCGTACCAGGTGACGCCTCCGACCTGGCGCACCGAGCGCACCAGGAACACCGAGGGGAAGTCGTTGGCGTTGGTCTTGCCGAAGCGCTGCCTCACCGTTGCGGTGGTCGACGGTGCCCTGTAGGCGACGACCGGAGCAACCGCCTTGGCGACCAGCCACCGCGGCACCGGCGCAGGGCTCTCCTGCGTGGCGGCGGCCGTGCCGCTCGGCGAGGGGCTGACGCTGGGCTGGCCCGTGCCGCCGCTGGCGGAGCGCACATGGACCACACCGTAGCCGACGCCCGCTAGCACCGCGAGCACGACCGCAGCGATCACCACTTTGAGTAATGGGCGCCTCATCGCGTCGTTCCGAGAGCCTTGCGGTCGAGCTGCATAGCGTGCAGCATAGCATCTCCTCGCAGCGGGAAACCTCTGGGCCGGCGTCACCAGCCGTTCGGCCGGACGGGGTACGCTGTTCAACTTCGCGTCGTACAATGACGATAAAGGCGCAGGTCGAAACCACTTCACAAAGGAGCAGACACAAGTGATTGCAGTCATCGTGGTGATCGTCATCGTCGTCGTTGTGGCGCTGGGCCTGTGGTCTACGTTCAACGGACTCGTGCGGCGGCGCAACCAGGTCGACAACGCCTGGAGCCAGATCGACGTGCAGCTCAAGCGGCGGCACGACCTCATCCCCAACCTGGTCGAGTCGGTCAAGGGCTACATGCAGTTCGAGCAGGACACGCTGACGAAGGTGACCAACGCCCGCGCGGCCGCCGTGGCCGCCGGCGCCCAGGGCCCGGCCGCCCAGGCACAGGCCGAAAACGCCCTGACCCAGAGCCTGCGTTCGTTGTTCGCGGTGGTCGAGAACTATCCCGACCTCAAAGCCAATCAGAACGTGATGTCGCTCCAGGAGGAGCTGACCACGACCGAGAACAAGATCTCCTTCGCGCGCCAGTTCTACAACGACTCCGTCATGAGCTTCAACACCAAGATCCAGCAGTTCCCCAGCAACATCATCGCCGGCATGTTCAACTTCACCACGCGCCAGTTCTTCGAGGCCGAAGCTGCCGATCGCGAGGTCCCCAAGGTCGACCTGAGCATGGCGCCGCAGGTGCAGATGGGCCAGCCCGCCGCAGCTCCGGCGCAGCCCGCCCAGCCGCCGGTCCAGCCGACCCAACCGCCGGTCCAGCCGCAGCCGCCCAGCCCGCCGCAGCAGCCGGCGCAGTAGAGCGACGGTCGCCGGTCCATGTACGAACAGATCGC
Organism: uncultured Actinomycetes bacterium; assembly: GCA_963845355.1. Lineage (GTDB taxonomy): Bacteria > Actinomycetota > Thermoleophilia > UBA2241 > UBA2241 > Bog-752. Next base: position 35,933 of record CAWJRV010000022.1, on the reverse strand, counting down.
CCGCAACAAGCGCGACTCGGTCCTGCTGGTCGTCATCATCCTGGCCGTGCTGCTCACCCTGGGCTTCGCCATCGGCGTGGCTTACTGGCGCACGTATTCCGCGGGCCTCGGCCTGCTCGGCGTCTTCGGCGTCGTGGCGATCGTCTGGAGCCTCATCGGCTACTACGGCGGCTCCGGCATCGTCCTGGCCGGCGAGCCGGGCGCAGCGCGTCACCCACGACCAGGCGCCGGTGCTGTGTGACGTGGTCGAGGAGATGTCGATCGCGGCCGGCATCCCCGTGCCGGCCATCTACGTCATAAACGACCCTGCTCCCAACGCCTTCGCCACGGGTCGCGACCCTCAGCACGCGTCGGTCGCGGTGACCGCCGGGCTGCTCGAGATGATGAGTCGCGACGAGCTCCAGGGCGTGATCGCCCACGAGATGTCGCACGTGCGCAACTTCGACATCCGCTTCGCCATGCTGGTCGGTGTGCTGGTCGGCATGATCGCCCTCATCGCCGACTTCTTTCTGCGCTCGACCTTCTTTGGCATGGGCGGCCGGCGCAACAACAACTCCAGCGGCGGCGGCGGCGCGATCCTCTTGCTGATCGCCATCGTGTTCGCCATCCTGGCGCCGTTCTTCGCCCTCATGGTGCAGATGGCGATCTCACGCCACCGCGAGTACCTGGCCGACGCTTCGGGTGTCGAGCTGACGCGCAACCCGCTCGGCTTGGCCCACGCCCTGCAGAAGATCTCGGGCGACCCCCGTTCGCTGCGGGTCGCCACCCGAGCCACGGCGCACCTCTACATCGCCAACCCGCTGAAGGGCAAGAAGACCAAGGAGTCGGCCGGCCTGTTCGACACGCACCCACCCATCCAGAAGCGCATCGACATCCTCCTGGCCATGGCCCACGCCGGCACCGACTCCATCGCCCCTGCACAGTCGGCGCCACCTCAGGGCATGCCGCCCCAGAGTGTGCCGCCGCAGGTCACTCCCGGAGCGCCTCCGGCGGGCTGACCGGACCAGGCCGTCGCCCAGAGCGGCGGCCGTCGCCGTCGTTCAGGCCGGCGTGACTTCGTTGCGCGCCTGGTCGCCGGCCGCCAGGCAGTCGTCGAGCGCGCGCCGGTAGTCGGCGTTGGCGGGCGCCATGGCGACCGCCAGGCGAGCGGCCCGCAGGGCGCCCGCGGCGTCGTCTGCCTTGAGCAGGCAGCGGGCCAGGGCGAAGTGGGCGTAGTCGTTGGTGGGCGCGCGGCGCAGGAGTTCTTCGAACTCCTGCGCCGCGCGCCCATAACGGCCGAGGGCGTAGTACGACCGGCCCAGCGCCTCGCGGATGGAATTCTTGTCGGGGGCCAGCAGCAACGCCTGCTCGAGGAACATGGCCGCCTGGGCGGGGTGTCGGTCGGCCAGAAACCGGCGCCCCTTCTGGAACAGTTCGTAGGCTCGCTCGCCGTGGGCCACGGCAGCGGCGTGCGCCGCCTGATCGTCACGACGCTCGTCCGGCCCCTGCTCGCCGGCGGGCGGCGAACGCCCGCGCGGTCGTTGCCCGCCGCGCCCATCGTCACTCGCCGGCGAGTCCCAGGTCGGACGCGACGCCCTGCATGGCGGTGAGCGCGATGGCGAGGAACTCGTCGAGATCGAGCCCGAGCTCGGCGCAGCGCAGGATCGAGTCGCGATCGACGCCGCGCGCGAAGGCGCCTTCGCGCATGCGCTTGCGCACGGAGGAGAGCTTCACTTGCGGCAGCGCACGGTCGGGCCGTACCAGAGTGGCGGCGGTGATCAGGCCGGTGGTCTGATCGGCGGCGATCAGGGCCACGTCGAGCGGCCGTCCCACGGTCGCTCCCGTCTCGGGGTTATGAGCCATCACCGCGTGGGCGAGTTCGGCAGGCAGCCCCAGCTCGCGCAGCCGCTCCGCCGCGCGCACGCCGTGGCGGGCCGCGTCGCCGGCGGTCTCCTCGCTGTCGAGGTCGTGGGCGAGTCCGGTCAAGCCCCACAGGTCGGGGTCCTCGCCGAGTCTCACAGCCAGCCCGCGCATGACGGCTTCGCAGGCCAGCATGTGGCGCCGCAGGTTGACGTTGGCTATGGCGTCGTCGATCAGTCTCACGACCTCGTCGCGAGACACCGGGGCAACGCTCATGCGACGGCCACGCGACTCAACGGCCGCTGAGGGCGGTCTCGACTTCGTCGAGGATGGCACGCGCGCAGGCCGTCTTGCTCGTCCGCGGCACGTGCACCTCGCGAGCTGCGGCGAGGATGGTGATCTCGTTCTCGTCGGAGCCGATCCCGATGCCCGCCGCGAGGATATCGTTGAAGACCAGCAGGTCGACGCCTTTGGCGGCCTTCTTGGCCCTGGCGCGATCGATGCGCGGGCCGGCCTCGGCGGCAAACCCCACGCGGAGAAGACCGGGGCGACCGGTCCGACCGAGGATGTCGACCGTCGGCACCAGCCGCAGCGTGAGCTCGGGCGCCGCCGCGCGCTCGAGCTTGCCCTCGCTCACCGACTCCGGCCGGTAGTCAGCGACGGCCGCCGCCATGACGAGCACATCGGCGTCGGCCGACTCGCGAGCGACCGCGCCTGCCATCTCGGCTGCGCTCTCGACGATCACCGTGCGATAGGCCGTCTCGTCACCGCCGCGCGTCGTGACCAGGACGACGTCGGCGCCCCGCAGATAGGCCTCGTCGGCGACCGCCCGGCCCATCTTGCCGCTCGAGCGATTGCCGATGTAGCGCACCGCGTCGATCGCTTCGCGGGTACCGCCCGCCGTGACCACGATCCTGCGGCCGGCGAGCGCTCCCGCGGCGAGGCCGGCGAAGGCGCGCCGTACGGCCGCCATGATCACCTTTGGCTCGGCCATGCGCCCGGCGCCCTCTTCGCCGCAGGCGAGGTCGCCGGCACCGGTCGGCAGCACCTCGACGCCGCGCCCGGCGAGGATCTCGAGGTTGCGCTGCGTGGCTTCGTGCTCGTACATCGCCCAGTTGGCGGTGGGCGCGACGATCACCGGACCGCGAAAGGCCAGGTAGATCGCCGAGAGCAGGTTGTCGGCGAGCCCGAGAGCGAGCTTGGCGACCGTGTTGGCCGTGGCTGGAGCCACGACCATGAGATCGGCACGGCGGGCAGCCTCGATGTGCTCGAACCAGCCGCCCGACGCCTGCCAGGAGCTTTCGTCGTCGAGCACCCCGGCGCGGGCCACCGCGGCGAACGTGAGCGGCATGACGAAGCGCTTGGCGGCCGCGGTGGTGACCACCGTCGGGGCGTAGCCCTCTTTGGTGAGCAGGCGCACGAACTCGACCGCCTTGTAGATCGCGATGCCGCCGCTCACGCCGACCAGCACGTGGCGCTGCGGCGGGTGGAGCTCTCCGGCCGCCATCCCTGCCCTACCTGACCCTCAGCCCTTGGTCGAGAAGTCGATCTTGCCCTCGGCGATCTCTTCGAAGGCGATCGTGAGCAGGTTCTTGCTGCGCGACGTCACGAGCGGCGGCGGGAACTCGTCGAACAGCCCCTCGCCGAGCGAGTTGTAGTAGTTGTTGATCTGGCGCGCGCGCTTGGCGGCGATGACGGTGAGCGAGTACCGCGAGTTGCCCGCATGGGGCAGCAGCTCGTCGATGCGGGGACGGTCCACTGGTCTCCTTTGTGTCGTCTCTTACGTGGCGCGATGCCGCGCCATGATGGCGGCGAGGTCGGCGGCCGCCCGTTCGGGTTCGTCGTTCACGATGACCTCGTCGAACTCATGCTCGGCGGCGATCTCGCCCTTCGCGATCTCGAGCCTGCGGGCGATCGCCTGCGGCGAGTCGGTCGCCCGGCCCTGAAGCCGCCGGGCCAGCTCGTCGATCGACGGCGGCGCCAAGAAGATCAGCATCGCCCCGGGCATGGACCGGCGAATGGCGCGCGCACCTTCGAGCTCGATCTCGAGGATGACATCATAGCCCCGCGCAAGCTTGTCTTCTACGTCGGCGCGCAGCGTGCCGTACAGGTTGCCACCGTAGTCTACCCATTCGACGAACTTCCCCTCGGCCACGGCCTGCCGGAACGCAGCGACCGTGAGAAAGCGATAGTGCACGCCGTCGGTCTCGCCGGGCCGCGGCGCCCTGGTGGTCGCCGATACCGACGTGGCGACACCCGGCAGCGCCTTGCGCACCAGACTGATGACGGTCCCCTTGCCGACCCCGGAGGGGCCGACGACGACGAAGACCGACGGGATGGTCAGCTCCCGAAGAAGCCCAGCAGCTCGGAGCGCTGGCGGTCGGACAGCCCGCCGACGGTCTTGCTCGGGCTGACGCGGCACTGCTCCATGATGCGAGCCGACTTGACGCGGCCGCACTTGGGCGCCGCCATGAGCAGGTCGACCACCTTGGCGGTCAGCAGGTACTCCGGCGGCTCGCGCAGCACCGAGGCGATGGTGACGTGGCCGCGCTTGAGATCGACCTTGAGCCTGGCGCGCCGGCTGCGCACCTGATTGGCGCGCTGGAGGGCGTCCATACGCTGGTCGAGCGAGCGTTCCGGGGCGACGTTCAGTTGCTTGGCGGGAGTCTGCATCGAGAGGAAGTATATGGAACGCCGTCGGGCGGTTCAAGCCGCCGCCGCTGTCGAAAAGGACGACACTAGCTGCGACTTCGCAGGTAGCGTGCCGCGCGGCCCCGACGCGGCGACGAGAGACCTAGGAGCCGGTCAGCGCCCTGCCGCGCACGGCGGCGAGGTCGGGCAGGCCGCGAGCGCTCAGCTCGGCCCGCAGCTCGGCGACGATCCGCCGGGGCGCGTCGGGCCCGCTGAAGTTCGCGGCCCCGACCGCGACGGCGGTCGCCCCGCAGGCGATGAACTCGAGGACGTCGCGGCCGCCGACGATCCCGCCCATGCCGATGATCGGGGTGTCGAGCGCGCCGGCTATCTCCCACACCATGCGCAAGGCAAGCGGCTTGATTGCCGGACCGCACAAGCCGCCGGTGCGGTTGCCCAGGAAGGGGGTCAGCGTCTGCGGGTCGAGCACCAGGGCCCGCACCGTGTTCACGAGCGACACGGCGTCGGCTCCGGCGTCCATCGCCGCCCGAGCGACCGCGACGATATCGGTGACGTTGGGGGTCAGCTTGACGATCAGCAGCCGCGGCGTCAGGGCGCGCGCGGCGGCCGTGAGTCTCTCGGTCTCGGCAGGCTCAGTGCCGATCGCAAGACCTCCCCTGCCCACGTTCGGGCACGACACGTTCAGCTCGTAGCCGACGACGCGCGGCAGGGCGCCCTCGCCGGCCGCGAGACGGTCCTCGAGGCGCCGCAGCACCTCGAGGTAGTCCTCGGGTCGCCGGCCGCCGATGTTGACGATCACCGGCACGGGGACGAAGGACAGCAGGGAAAGCTCGTCGAGATACGCCTCGATGCCCGGGTTCTGCAGGCCGACCGCGTTGATCATGCCTGAGGCGGTCTCGGTGAGCCGCGGCGGGGGGTTGCCGGCGCGGGGCTCCAGCGTGACCGTCTTGGGAACGTAGGCGCTGAAGGGAAACGGCGTCAGTGCCTGCGCACCGTAGTGGCGGGCGGTCTCGAGTGCATCGAAGGTGCCCGAGGCGTTCAGGACGGGATGCTCGAGGCGCAGCCCCGCAAGAGTGACGGCTAGGTCGCAGACCTGTCCGGGCGACGCCGTCACCGCGCCTCCCCAGCCTCGTCGGAGGCGGGCGCAAGCCCTGCCGCCGGACCGTCGGAGGGCCTGTCGGCGACAGCGGCCTGCGCACCGGGCTTGCCGGCGCCCGGCTCGAGAAGGTCGAGCTCGAACACGGGGCCGTCGACGCAAACCCTCAGGTAGCCCTGTCGGGTCGGCACGACACAGCCGTGGCAGGCGCCGCTGCCGCAGGCCATGTGGGCTTCGAGGGAAGCGTAGCCCGAGAGCCCGGCAGCGCTCGTCCAGGCGCGCACCGCGGCAAGCAGCGGGGCGGGGCCGCAGGCGAGGACACTCGTCTGCGGCCCCGCCCCGACCTCACGAGCCAGCTCGACGGCGGTGCCGCGCCTGCCCAGGGAGCCGTCGTCGGTGGCCACCCAGAGGTCGTCGATCTCGAACGCCCCGGCCAGGCGCGCCTGACGCTCGTCGCGAAAGCCGAAGGCCGCGGTCACCGGCACACCGCGAGCACGCAGCGCGTCGACGACGAACTGAAACGGGGCCGTGCCGATGCCGCCGGCGACCAGCAGCGCCGCACGCACCCGCTCGAGGGGGAACCCGTGCCCCAGCGGCCCGGCGACCGCGAGCGTATCGGCGACGCCCAGCTTGGAGAGCTCGCGCGTGCCCTCGCCGCGCGGCTCGACGAGCAGGCGTACCCGGTCCCCGTCGACGGAATGCAGCGAGAGCGGGCGCCGCAGACGGAACTGTGTGCCGGGCAGCGCCACCATGACGAACTGGCCCGGAGCGGCGAGGGCGGCGATGTCGGGGGCCAGGAGGGTGAGCAGTGCATAGGGCCCGAACGAGCGGCGTGCGACCACGCGGTACTGGCCGCTCGTGGCGCTGGCGCAGGTCTGCTCGCCCGGCGGGGGCGCCGTGGGACCCATCGATCTCTCCCTCAGTCTTCCCCATCGCCGTGCAGGTCCTGCAGGCAATGCACCGTCACTCGCGGTCGGCGCGCGGCCTCGATGGCCGAGACCGCCGCGGACGCGCCGGCGAGAGTCGTGATGCAGGGCAGGCCCTTCTCGAGGGCCGCACGACGGATCTCGTAGCCGTCGCTGCGGGCGCCGCGGCCGAACGGCGTGTTGACGACGAAGTCGACCCGGCCCTCTTCGATCAGGTCGACGATGTGCGGCGCTCCCTCGATGACCTTGTTGACCTCGATCGTCGGCACGCCGAGGCTCTGCAGGGCGCGCGCCGTGCCACGTGTGGCGAGGATGGTGAAGCCGAGGCCGTGCAGGCGTTGCCCGAGGATCGTGGCCGCCGATTTGTCGGGGTCGCAGACCGACAGAAAGATCGTGCCGTCGGTGGGCAGGGGCGCGCCCGATGCCGCCTGGGCCTTGGCAAAGGCCTGGGGGAACGTGTCGGCGATCGCCATGACTTCGCCGGTGGCCTTCATCTCGGGACCAAGGCGATAGTCGGCGCCCGGGAACCGGTTGAACGGCATGACCGCTTCTTTGACGCTCACGTGACGAGGTACGCGGCGCTCGGGCAGGTGGAGCTCGGCAAGCGATGCTCCCAGGATGATGGCCGTGGCGTGCTTGGCCATCTGGACCCCGGTGGCCTTGCTCACGAAGGGCACGGTGCGCGAGGCGCGCGGGTTGACCTCGAGCACGTAGAGCTCGTAGCTCTGGTAGGCGAACTGCACGTTCATGAGCCCGCGCACGCCGAGCGCCCTGGCCAGGGCGCTCGTCTGGCGACGCACCTGCTCGAGCGTGCCCTCGCCCAGCGAGATCGACGGCAGCACGCACGACGAGTCGCCCGAGTGCACGCCGGCCTCTTCGACGTGCTGCATGATGGCGCCGATGTAGACCTCGTTGCCGTCCGAGAGCGCGTCGACGTCGACTTCGATCGCGTCCTCCAGGAACTTGTCGATCAGGATCGGGTGGTCGGGGCTCGCGTGCACCGCGCCATCGACGTAACGGCCCAGCTCTTCGCTCGAGTAGACGATCTGCATTGCGCGTCCGCCCAGCACGTACGAAGGCCGCACGAGGCACGGATAGCCGATGCGCTCCCCGATGTCCAGCGCCTCGTCGCGAGCGCGCGCCACCCCGTAGGTGGGGCAGCGGATGCCGAGCTCGTCGAGCAGCATGCCGAAGCGGCCGCGGTCTTCGGCCAGGTCGATCGCGTCCTGGGGCGTGCCCAGGATCGGGTTGCCGGCGGCCTCGATCTGATGGGCGATGCGCAGCGGCGTCTGACCGCCGAACTGCACGATGACGCCCTTTGGCTTTTCGTTCGCGCAGATGTTGGCGACGTCTTCGAAGGTGAGGGGCTCGAAATAGAGCCGGTCGGAGATGTCGTAGTCGGTCGACACGGTCTCCGGGTTGCAGTTGACCATGACGGCCTCGTAGCCGTGCTCGCGCACGGTCATCGCGGCGTGCACGCAGCAGTAGTCGAACTCGATCCCCTGGCCGATCCGATTCGGTCCGCTGCCCAGGATCACGACGCGCTCGCGCTCGCCGGGAACGGCTTCGTTTTCGTCTTCGTAGGTGGAGTAGAAATACGGCGTCTCGGCTTCGAACTCGGCGGCGCAGGTGTCGACGGCCTTGTACACGGGAGTGATGCCGTGACTCAGGCGCAGGGTGCGGATCTCGCTCTCGCCCGTGCCCGTCAGCTCGCCGAGGCGGCGGTCCGAGAAGCCGTAGCGCTTGAAGTGCCGCAGGGCGTCGGCGCTGAGCCGCGGCCCGGCGCGACGCACCTCGCCTTCGAGCTCGACGATGTCGGCGAGCTCGGCCAGAAAGAAGTGCGGCACGCCCGTGAGGTCGTGGATCTCGTCGCGGCTGAAGCCCTGGCGGCAGGCGTGCAGGATGAGCTCGTAGCGTTCGCAGGAGGGCACCGCAAGGGCCTTGGCGATGGCCTTGCGATCGAGCGGCAGGACGGGCGTGCTGTCGAGCTCGCGCGAGCGCATCGCCTTGAGGAAGGACTCTTTGAACGTGCGCCCGATCGCCATCGCCTCGCCCACGCTCTTCATGTGGGTCGTCAGCTCGGTGTCGGCCATGGGGAACTTCTCGAAGGCCCAGCGCGGCATCTTGACGACGATGTAGTCGAGGGTCGGTTCGAAGCTTGCCGGCGTCTTGCGGGTGATGTCGTTGGGGATCTCGTCGAGGGTGTACCCCACGGCCAGCATGGCGGCGATCTTGGCGATCGGAAAGCCGGTCGCCTTGGACGCGAGCGCCGAGCTGCGCGACACGCGCGGGTTCATCTCGATGACCACGACGTCGCCGCTCACGGGATCGACCGCGAACTGCACGTTGGAGCCGCCGGTGTCGACCCCGATCTTGCGGATGATCGCCTTGGCGGCGTCGCGCAGCTCCTGATACTGAGCGTCGGTCAGGGTGAGGGCCGGCGCCACCGTGACGCTGTCGCCGGTATGCACGCCCATGGGGTCGACGTTCTCTATGGAGCAGATGATCACGACGTTGTCGGCGCGGTCGCGCATGACTTCGAGCTCGTACTCGTGCCAGCCGGCGACCGACTCCTCGAGCATCACCTGGGTGATCGGGCTCAGACGCAGGCCGTTCTCGGCGATATGCCGCAGGCTCTCGCGATCGTGGGCGATGCCGCCGCCGGCCCCGCCCAGGGTGAAGGCCGGCCGCACGACGAGCGGCAGACCAAGGTCTGTGGCCGCGCGCTCGACGTCGGCCGGCGAGGTCGCGATCACGCTGCGCGGCACGCGCAGGCCGATCTCCTCCATGGCGGTGCGAAACTCCTGGCGGTCCTCGGCGCGGCGGATGGCGTCGGCGTCGGCGCCGATCATCTCGACCTCCCAAAGGTCGAGGATGCCGCTCTCCTTGAGCTCGATCGCCAGGTTCAGGGCGGTCTGGCCGCCCAGTGTGGGCAGCAGCGCGTCGGGGCGCTCGATCTCGATCACGCGCGTGAGCGTGGGCAGGTCGAGCGGCTCGATGTAGGTGCGCGCGGCGAAGTCGGGGTCGGTCATGATGGTCGCCGGGTTGGAGTTGACGAGCACCACCTCGTAACCCTCGTCGGCCAGCACCTTGCAGGCCTGGGTGCCCGAGTAGTCGAACTCACACGCCTGACCGATGACGATCGGGCCCGAGCCGATGATGAGGATCTTGTGGAGGTCGTCGCGGCGCGGCACGGCTAGGTCACCTCGGCCGCGCCGCCCGTGCGCTCCGTCGCGAAACGCCGCATCTCGGCGCGAAAGCGGCTGAACAGGTGGCGCGAGTCATGCGGCCCCGGCGTCGATTCGGGGTGGTATTGCACCGAGAAGGCATACTGTTCCGGCGCGGCAAGGCCCTCGACTGTGCCGTCGTTCAAGTTGACGTGGGTCACCCGGGGCGCACCGTCGGGGGCCTTGCCCGGATCGGAGCCTGCTCTGCCCGGGTCGCGCACCGCGAAGCCGTGGTTCTGCGTGGTGATCTCGATCTCGCCGGTAGTGAGGTCCTTGACCGGGTGGTTCGCCCCGCGGTGACCGAACTTGAGCTTGTAGGTGGACATCCCGAGCGCCAGCGCAAGCAGCTGGTGTCCGAGGCAGATGCCGAACACCGGCGTCTTGCCGAGCAGCCTCTGGACCGTCTTCACCGCGTAGGTGACGGCCGCCGGGTCGCCGGGACCGTTCGACAGAAAGACGCCATCGGGCCGCAGCTTGAGCACATCGCGGGCCGTCATGCCGGCCGGCACGACGGTCACCCGGCAGCCGGACGCGGCCAGATACCCCACGATGGACCGCTTGATGCCGAAGTCGAAGGCCACGACATGGAGCGGCTCTTCGCTGCCGCCGGCCGGCGTCTCGGACGCCTCGCCACAGGTGACGACGCTAGCCAGGTCGAGGCCGGCCATGCGCGGCAGCTTCTGGGCGCGACGGCGCAGCGAGCCCACGTCGAGATCGTCGGTCGACACCACGGCCCGCAGCGCGCCCTGACTGCGGATGTGGCGCGTGAGGGCGCGCGTGTCGATCCCGCCGACAGCGAGCACGTCGTGGCTGCGCAGCCAGTCGAGCCAGCTCGCCGTCGAATCGCGGTTGAACGCATAGTTGACGATCTCGCGGGCCACGATCGCCCGGGCGTGAGCCTGCCCCGATTCGTCGCGTGAGGGGTCGGCTCCGTAGTCGCCGTTCAGGGGGAAGGTGTAGGTGATGATCTGCCCGCAGTATGAGGGATCGGTGGCGATCTCCTGGTAGCCGGTCATGGCCGTGTTGAACACCATCTCGCCGCCGATCGTGCCGGCGCCGGCGACGGCCTCGCCACGATAGGCGGAGCCGTCCTCCAGGACGATCAGCGCCGGGCTAGGCACGATCGTCGAACACCAGGCGTCCGGCGGCGACCGTCAGCTTCACGCGTCCCCGCAGCGTGCGGCCGAGCCAGGCCGAGTTGGTCGACCGCGAGTGCAGGTCGGCAGCGGCGACCGTCCAGCGGGCGGCGCCGTCGACGAGGCAGAAGTTGGCCGGCTCGCCGCTCGCCAGCGTGGGCGCCGGCAGACCGGCCAGGAGTGCCGGCGCCTGGCTCATGCGCGTGACCAGCGCCGCCAGCGGGAGCTCCTTAGACACCACGAGCGCGCCGTATAGGGCGGCGAACGCCGTCTCGAGCCCGGTCGTGCCGAAGGGCGCGGCTTCGAACGGCACCTCCTTCTCCTGCTGGGCGTGCGGCGCGTGGTCGGTCGCCACGCAATCGACGAGACCGCTGCGCAGCGCCGCGACCAGTGCTCGACGGTCGCTTTCGGGGCGCAGCGGCGGGTTCATCTTGAGGTTCGAGTCGAGGCTCGTGACGCACTCGTCGGTCAGGGTGAGATGGTGCGGGCAGACCTCGGCCGAGACCGGCAGGTCGAGCGCCCGGGCGCGTTCCAGATGCTCGAGGGACAGCGCCGTGCTCAGGTGGCAGAGGTGCAGGCGGGCCCGTTCGTAACGCGCCACCTCGAGCGCGCGGGCCACGTCAGCGCTCTCGGCGATGGCGGGGATGCCGCCGAGTCCGAGCTTGGCGGAGACCGCGCCCTCGTGCATGACGCCGTTGCCCATGAGCGAGTCGTCCTGGGCATGCACCGCCACGAAGCGGTCGGTGACCTTGGCATACTGCAGGGCGCGCCGCAGGAGCTGAGCCCCGGCGACCGGCTTGCCGTCGTCGCTGAAGCCCACCGCGCCGGCCTGCGCCAGCTCGTGCATCTCGGTGAGCTGCTTGCCGGCGAGGTCGCGACTCATGGCAGCGAAGAATCCGGTGGGCACGGTCGCCTCGGCCGCAGCCCGCTGCGCCATTCCTTCGAGGAGGGCCGCCGAGTCGATGACCGGGTCGGTGTTGGCCATGCCGAACACGGCGACGTAGCCGCCGGCCGCGGCCGCGGCCGACGCAGTCGCAAGATCTTCCTCGTCTTCGCGGCCGGGCGTGCGCAGGTGGGTGTGAAGGTCGACGAGACCGGGCAGCAACAGCAGGCCCTTGCCTTCGACGACGCGCACCCGGGCGGGCGCTTCGAGGTCGCTGCCGATCGCGCTGATGCGACCCTTCTTGACGAGCACGTCGAGTGTCTGATCGAGCTCGGCCAGCGGATCGACCGCCCTGGCGCCGCGCACCAGCAGGTCGATCCCGGCGCCACCTTTGGACCATGTACGGACGGTCACGCCACACCCCTCTCGTCAGCCGAGCGTTCGTCGTAGCCGGCGATGGTGCGGTAGAGGATGGCCATGCGCACCGCAAGACCGGCCTCGACCTGCTCGAGGATCAGCGTATCGGCGTGGTCGGCGATCGCGGGACTGATCTCGACGCCGCGGTTGATAGGGCCGGGGTGCATGACCTTCTGCCCGGGGCGCAGCCGCTCGAGCGTCATGCCGTAGAGGGTCGAGTACTCGCGCAGCGAGGGTATGAAGTTGGCGCCCTCCTGCATGCGTTCCATCTGCATGCGCAGCAGGTAGATGACGTCGGCTTCGGGCAGACGGTCGAGCGAGTACTCGACCGCGACCCCGAGGCTCTCGACATCGCGCGGGATGAGCGACGGCGGACCGGCCACCGTGACGTCCATGCCCAGGAGCTGAAAGCCGGCGATGTCGCTGCGCGCCACGCGGCTGTGCAGGATGTCGCCGACGATCCAGACCTTCTTGCCGTCGAGCTCGCGACCGAGCGCCTGGCGCATGGTGAACAGGTCGAGCAGGCACTGCGACGGATGCTGGAACTTGCCGTCGCCGGCGTTGATCACGCTGGCCTGGGTGTAGCGGCTGGCGAGGCGGCAGGCCCCGATCTGCGGGTGGCGCATGACGATGATGTCGGGCTGGTAGGCAGACAGCGTGAGGATGGTGTCCTTCAGCGACTCACCCTTGTCGACCGCGGAATCCGGCGGCGCGCACGTTCATGGTGTCGGCCGACAGCCGTTTGGCGGCCAGCTCGAAGCTCGTCAGGGTGCGCGTCGAGGACTCGTAGAACATGTTGATGATGGTGCGTCCGCGCAGGGTGGGCACCTTCTTGATGTCGCGCTGCAGCACGGGCAGGAAGCTTTCGGCGGTCTCGAGGATGAGCTCCGCCTCGGCTCTCGTCAGATCGTCGATCGACAGCAGGTCACGCTTGGCCATGTCACGCCTCCCCGGCCGGGCTGACCAGCACGACCTCGTCTCTGCCGTCGGCCTCGGCCAGGCACACCTCGATGCGCTCGCGCGGGGCGGTCGGCAGGTTCTTGCCGATGTAGTCGGGCCTGATCGGCAGCTCGCGATGACCGCGATCGACCAGCACCGCGAGTTGCACTCGACCCGGCCGGCCGTAGTCGAACAGGGCGTCGATGGCAGCCCGGATAGTGCGCCCCGTATAGAGGACGTCGTCGACCAGCACCACCGTGGCGCCGTCGACCGCGAAGTCGAGGTCGGTGCTCTTGACGATGGGGTTGGGCGTCGAGGGCACGACGCCGTAGGCGCCGCGCGCCGCCACGTCGTCGCGATAGAAGGAGATGTCGAGCTCGCCGAGCGGCACCTCGCGTCCCGCGATGTCGCGCAGGATGGCGTGCAGCCGGCGGGCCAAGAAGGCGCCCCGGGTGTGGATGCCGACGATGGCGAGCCGTTCGTCGCCGGTGTTCTTTTCGAGGATCTCGTGGGCCATGCGGGTGACGGTGCGCGAGAGTTGCTCGCCCGTCATGACGACCCTGTCGCCGGCGTCAGACATAAAAAAACACCGCCTCGGGTTGGGCGGCGCTGCTGGTCTGGACGTGCATCACGATATGCCCCTTTCCGGTCTCTCTGGACCTGGATTAAAGGTTTTAGCGACTGTAGCCCGCGAAGGCGCCGGGGTCAAGGAGCACGTCCGGAAACGCCCGGGAAGCACGGCTCGCGGGCGGCCTCTAAGGCTCCCTCGCGCACCGCGCGCACCGTCACCTGCCTGAACGCACCGTCACGAGCCGCGTCTGAGCGCCCGCAGAAAGACCGCGAGATCGTCGGGCAAAGGCGCGTCGAACGACAGCCGTTCGCCGCTCAGCGGGTGGGCGAACTCGAGGTGCGCGGCGTGCAGGAACTGCCGCCCAAGGCCGGCCGGACGGCGCGCCCTGTCACCGTAGGTCAGGTCGCCGGCGACCGGGTAGCCCAGGGCCGCGAAGTGCACCCTGATCTGGTGCGTGCGGCCGGTCTCGAGACGCACGTCGAGCAGGGTGTAGCCGGGCAAGCGCTCGCGCACGGCGAAATGCGTGACCGCGCGATGCGGCCGGGTGGTGTGGACCGACATGCGCTTGCGGTCGCGCACGTGCCGGCCGAGCGGCGCGTCGACCGTGCCCTCATCGTGGGGCAGGGCTCCCGCAAGCAGCGCCACATAGCGGCGGGAGATCTCGCGGCGCGCCATCTGGCTCACGAGCCGGCGGTGAGCCTCGGGTGTGCGGGCGACGATCAGCAGGCCCGACGTGTCGCGGTCGAGGCGATGCACGACGCCGGGCCGCGATTCGTGCCCTCCGGCGATGCCGTGGTCAAGCAGGCCCTGGACCAGCGTCCCGTGCTCGTGGCCGGGCGCCGGATGCACCACGACACCCGCCGGCTTGTCGACCACGAGCAGCGCCTCGTCTTCGTAGACGAGGGCATATGGGACGACTTCGGCGCTCAGGATCGTGGCACGCGGCGCCCGGCAGAACGTAGGCGACCACGTCGCCGCTGCGCAGCAGGTGGCTCTTGCCGACCACTCGGCCGTCGACTCTGACCTCCGCGCCCGCTATCAGGCGTTGCGCGCCGGCGCGGCTCTCGTTCAAGCGCTGTGCCAGAACGACGTCGAGCCGTTCACCCGCCTCGCTCTCGCCCGCCACGAAGTCCGGCATGCGCGCCTCAGGTCCCGCCGTCGAAGCGCTCGCGCGGTGCGGGCCACAGGACGCGCAACGCGATGAGCGCGGCGCCCACGAGGATGGCGACATCGCCGAGGTTGAAGGTCGGCCAGGGCCCTATGCCCACGTAGTCGACGACGAAACCGAACCGCAGACGATCGATGAGGTTGCCTGCGGCCCCACCCAGCACGACCGCGAGAGGCATGGCAAAGCGCACGGGCGCTCGCCATACGGCGATCGCCAGGCCGATGCAGACGCAGACGATCACCGCCTCGAGCAGGCCGCCCCCGTCGGCGAACCGGCTGAACGAGATGCCGGTGTTGTGCTCGATGCGGATAGCCAGACTGGCGCCGAAGGTCCAGGGCAGGTGGGCCGCCTGGCGGCGCACGAGCCAGCCGGCGAGCTGGTCGATGGCGGCGATCGCGACCGCGATTGCCGCCGCCCTCACGCGCACACGGCTCATCGTCGGATCCCGACCGCGCCAGACACAGCGTCAAACACACTCATGGGAGCCTTGCCTGACACGCCGTCCTTCTCATCTGTTTGCGTGTCGCCATCTCAGGTGGCGTCGGGCGCCAGGCCCAGGACCTGTCGTGCGGTCTCGAGCCCGACGCCGCATGCGAGCACCGTCTTGCGGCGACCACTCTCGCCCGCCGTCACGGTCACGCTGCCGCGGGACACGCCGAGCGTCGCGGCCAGAAAGCGGCAGAGCTCACGATTGGCACGGCCCTCGACGGCCGGCGCGGCGACCCGCACGCGCAGGCGTCCGTCGGCGACTCCTCTGAGCTCGGAGCGCCGGCCGCCCGGCGTCACCCAGACGGCCAGGAGCACCCCGTCGGCTGAGCCGCGCAGCGGGCCGGCGTCACCACTTGAAGGCGTTGTCGTCGACCTCGTTCTCGACGTCGGAGAGCAGATCGTCGGGCTCGCCGAGGAACGGCGCCCGCGGTTCCGCGGCGGGCCTGTCGGCGGGCTTGTCGGACGGTGGCACGGCGGGCTTGCCGGCGCCCGGCGCCGCCGGCTCGTCGCTCCCCGGTGCGGCCGGCCTGTCGATCGACGGCCCGGCCGCCCCGCCTGAGCTCGGCGCAGGAGCGGTGGCGGAGCCGGCCTCTCTGGGCGCTGCGGACGAGGCCGTTGGAGCGGTCTTCGGGGCTGCGAAAGGCGGCGCCGCAGGCGCCGGCGCTGCGGGGCGCGCCGCCGGCATCGCCGGCGCAGGCGCGGACGGCCGCGCCGCGAGCGGCAAAGGCGTGCTCGGAGCCGGCCGGCTCGCGGCGTCGTGCGCCATAGCCTCTTTGATCTCCTCGGTGGGCGTCGCGAAGCGGCCCGTCTTCTTAGCCTCGGCTTCGACCTCGGCGAGCTGCTTGGTGTACCCCTCGAGCAGCGAGCGGAACTTGAAGCGGAAGTCCTCTTCGGAGCTGCGTAGCACGACGATCTGCTTTTCGACCTTCTGCTTGTCGGCGTACGACTCGTTGACCATCTGGCGCGCCTTCAGCTCGGCCTCGCTCATGATGAGCTGAGCCTCCTTCTGGGCGTTGGCCCTGAGCTCCTCGGCGCTGCGCTGAGCGGCCACCAGGGTGTTCTGCAGCGTCTCTTCGAGGTTGCGGTACTGGTCGATCTTCTCCTGCAGCGCCTCGCCGCGCTCTGAGAGCTCGATGTTCTCCTTGAACAGCCGTTCGAACTCGTCGGCGATCTCGTCGAGGAACTCGTCGACCTCGCCGTCGACGTAGCCGCGCATGCCGCGCTTGAACTCCTTATGGCGTATGTCGAGCGGTGTCAGCTTCATCGGGCCTCCAGTCCCGTGCCCCTACAGGAAGAGCACGAGTTGTTGAACGATGAACAGGACCACCAGCCCGACCACCGGGCTGAGATCGAGGGTGGTGTTGCCGAGATGCACGTACGGGATGAACCGCCTGAAGATGCGCAGATACGGTTCGGTCACCGCGTAGAGGATACCGTACAGCCGGTACACGGGCGTACCGGGCCGCAGCGGCACCCAGCTCAGTAGCAGGCGCGCCAGAATGACGAACGAGTAGATGTTGACGACCGCTTCGACGACGACAATGATCATCGCCCGCGCCTGGCGCGCGCTACCGCGGCGGCCACGGCAGCCGCGAGCGCCTCTCTGATACCTCTGTCTTCGAGCACCTCTACCCCTTCAGCCGTCATGCCGCCCGGTGTGGCCACCGCCGTGCGTACGGCGACCGGGTCGCCGTCGCGCGCCACCAGCGCCGCCGACCCGGCCACGCCGGCCACCGCCAGCTCGCGAGCCAGTGACTCGTCGAGCCCGGCCTCGACACCGGCCTGGGCCAATGCCTCGATGAACAGCGCCGTGAAGCCCGGTCCGCAGCCGGCGACGGCGGTGGCCGGGTCGAACAGGCTCTCACCGATCTCTACCACACTACCCGCCCGGCCGAACAGATCACGCACCGCGTCGAGCTGCGCCGCCGAAAGTGTGCCGGCCGCAAGCAGGAATACCCCGCGGCCCACCGCGGCGGCCACGTTGGGCATGAGGCGTGCCACGCGGGCCCCGTCGGGCAGGCCGGCGCGCAGCGCATCGAGCGGCACGGCGGCGGCCAGCGAGACCAGGGCGCGCGCCTCGAGGACCGGTGCGACCGCCGCGAGCGCCGCAGGCACGTCGGTCGGGCGCATGGCGAGCACGACGATCTCGCTCAGGCTCACAAGGGCAGCCGGAGAAGCGCAGGCCTGCGCGTCGAACCGCGCCGCAAACGACTGCGCAGCCTCGGGCAGTGGGTCGTAGACGCTCAGTGCAAGGTCGGAGGCGAGCCGGCCGGACGGAGTCCCGCCGGACGGCTCTTGAGACGCGTCTCGACCCCAACCCTCAGCGAGGGCCCGTGCGATGTGCCCGGCGCCGAGGAATCCCGCTCGCATCAGAACTGGTTGAAGAAGCCCTTCTCGATGAGCCGGGCGCGCTCTTCGGCCGACACCTCGACGTTGCGCGGCGTGAGCAGGAAGACCTTGTCGGCGACCCTCTGCATGCCGCCGTCGAGCGCATAGGTGAGCCCGCTGGCAAAATCGATCAGGCGCTTGGAGAGGTCGGTGTCGGAACCCTGCAGGTTGACGATCACCGGAACGTCGACCTTGAACTTGTCGGCGATCTGCTGCGCGTCGTTGAAGTTCTTGGGGATCACCAGATGCACCTCGACGCGCTGCGGCCGCGGCGCTTCGAGGGGGCGCACCACGCCGGCCCGTTGCGGACGCGCCGGCGGCTCGTCGGCGAAGATGTCGTCGTAGTCGTTCTGGCGGCCCCGCGAGCCACGGCTCAACTTGCGGACGTTCGGCCGGTCCTGATAGGAGCGTTCGAGCTCCTCGTGCGGAGCGAGCGTCTCTTCGTCTTCGTACTCCTCGTCGTCGGAGATGCCGAAGTAGACCATCACCTTGTGCCAGCTATCGCCTAGCCCCATCGTCCCTCCCGGTCCACCTGTCAGAACAGTACGCTTCCGACGCGGACGATCGTCGCACCCTCTTGCACTGCCACCTGATAGTCGGCACTCGTGCCCATCGACAACTGCGCGAAAGTATATCTGCCGGCCCAGCGAGCCGAAAGCTCGCTCGCGAGGCGCCTGGTCTGCGCAAAGTACGGCGCCGCGTCCTCAGGCTCGGGCAGCAGCGGCGGCATGCACATGAGACCGCTGAACGACACCTTGTCGCATGCCGCCGCCTGGTCTAGGAAGCGGTCGATCTCGGCGACCTCGATGCCCGACTTGGATTCCTCGCCGGCGATGTTCACTTCGACCAACACGGCTACTGGGTTCTGCGCGCGGGCCTGAAGTTCCTCTACCACGCTCATCGTCGAGACCGAATGGATCAGCCGCACGAGAGGCAGCACCAGCTTGACCTTGCGGCTTTGCAGATGGCCGATGAAGTCGAACACGAAGTCGTTTGCGAAGCGCTCATGCTTGGCGGCCAGGTCCTGGGCGCGATTTTCGCCGACCAGCGCGACGCCGGCCTCGCGCAGCACTCCCATGTCGTCCGCCGCGACGTACTTGGTCGCCACCAGGATCTCGACATCGGCGCCGCTGCGGCCCGCGCGCCGGGCGGCTTCGTCCACCCGCTCTGAGACCTCTTCGAACCGCCGCCGCACATGCTCGGCCGTGCCACTGAACTGCTTCACTGCGGGGAACCTCCTGATATCCAGGCGATGGCCGCCTGTCTGCCGGTCACACCGCGTTCGCGACGGTGCGAGAAGAACTCGTGGTCGTGGCAGGTACACAGAGCGCTCGTGATGATATCGGCGGCGGGATAGCCCGCCGCTTCGAGCTGCCGGCGGGCGGCTTGCCACAAGTCGACGCGTCCGTCGCGCCAGGTGCCCGGAAAGCTCTCCTCGAACCGCTCGCCGACGTCGGGCGAGACCGCAAAGCAGCAAGGCCCGATGCTCGGACCGATCACGGCGGCGCTCGGAGTGCCGCTGTCGCCCAGCGCCCGCGCCGCCTGAGCGACGATGCCCGCGATCATGCCGCGCCAGCCGGCGTGCACAAGCGCCAGCGCTTGTGCCGGGCGACCGGCGACGAGCAGCACCGGCACGCAGTCGGCGTAGCTCACAAACAGCGGCACGCCCGCCTCGCGAGTGAGCAGCCCATCGGTGTGGGCCAGGACATCGGCGCGACCCCGGGCACCGCGGCCGCGCTCTCCCCTCCCCACCTCGGCGATCGTCGTGCCGTGGACCTGTCCCGCCACGACCAGATCGTCGGCCACCACTCCGGCGGCGGCGGCGAACGCCACCCGGTTGCGCCATACCCGGCCCGGCTCGTCGGCGGTCGAGATGCCCACGTTCAGCGAATCGAAGGGCGCCGTCGAGCAGCCGCCGAGCCTCGTCGAGAAGGCGGCGCGCCAGCCGTCGCCGCGAGCCTCATACCAGACCGGTCCGCCGTCGTCGTGACGCACGAGTCCGGCGGCCAGACGCGGCCGCGAGTCTTCGGTGCGGCCCGCGGGCGTCACCAGGCCGTCACTCCCCGCCGCGCAGGCGCCGCGCCGCGGCGAGCTCCTGCCGGCGGCCCGAGATCTCGCCGTTCAACTTCAGGCGCAGCAGCTCGTGGAGCACCGCGCCGAGGTCGGCCGACTGGCGGTAACCCATCTCGAGAAGGTCGCGCCCGCTGACCGCGAGTCGCACTCGCCGGGTGCGACTGATGAACTGCGCCAGACGTTCTTGCGCCTCCGTGCCTGCGCTCAGAGCCATGGCCATGAGCAGCGCCTCGAGGGGCTCGCCGCGCACGATCTCGTAGAGGTCGGCCTCGCTCAGAGAGCGCCGCAGACGCCGCTCGAGTCGCGTGCCGACGAGCCAGGAGCGCACCAGGACGCGGCCGTCGCGCCGGCGGAACCGCATGCGCGCGACCCATTCTTCGATCTCCTCAGGCTCGAGCTCGCGCAGCGTGACGACGAGACGCGCCCGCCAGGCGGGGACCTCGCGCGTCAGGTGGCAGCGGCGACGCAGGGCGTCGACCACGGCGACCAGCTCCTCGCTGCTCTCGTCGAGGGCGAGGCGCGGATGCAGGCTGTGCTGCAGACCAAGCTCCTTGAGACGGCGCAGCGTGAACGAGATCCGCGGCTCGTCCAACAGCAGCACGAGCTCGTCACGCAGCCGCGCCGACGACAGGTCGCCGATCAGGTCCATCTCGCTGCAGGCGCGCGCCAGGGCCAGGGTGTGGCGATCCATGCGAAAGCCGTAGCGGTCCTCGTAGCGCACGGCGCGGAAGATCCGCGTCGGGTCTTCGATGAAGCTCAGGTTGTGGAGCACCCTGATACGCTTGCGACGCAGATCGTCGAGGCCGCCGAAGAAGTCGAGCAGGGCGCCGAAGTCGCGCGGGTTCAGCGAGACGGCCATGGCGTTGATCGAGAAGTCGCGCCGCGCCAGGTCGCCGCGGATGGTGGCGTGCTCGACCTTGGGCAGGGCCGCCGGATAGTCGTAGAACTCGGTGCGCGTGGAGGCGACGTCGACTCGCAGCGTGACGCCCGCCGCCTGGTCGCCGGGGCGCCCGGCCACGATCACGGCCGTCTGGAACTTCTGATGAGCGCGCACCCGGCCGCCGAGCCGCGCCGCCAGCTCGCGGGCGAACTCGATGCCGTCGCCCTCGACCGCGATGTCGATGTCGGACACCGGCTCACCGAGCAGCAGGTCACGCACCGCGCCGCCGACCAGGTAGGCGCCGCGATAGGCGGCGGCCACCGCCTGCACCTCGGCCAGCAGCTCGTCGAGCCCGAGCCGGCCGAGCTGGGCGGCCAGCGAGGTCTCGGGCGCGGCGCCGCCGCTCTCGCCTCCGGCGTGCAGGGCGCGCAGCACGTCGCTGCGGGTCACGACGCCGATCACGTCGGCGACGGCCACGGGCGCGTCGGTGCGCGAGCGCACGACCGGGACCCGGCCGAGCGGGTCGCGCGCCAGGACGTTGGTCAGCTCGTCGAGCGCCGTGCCGGCGCTGACGACGCCGGCGGAGGTCGTCATCACCGCCTTGACGGGAGCGTGACTCAGCTTGTGGCGTACCGCCCTGTCCAGGTCGCGACGCGAGACCGAGCCCACAAGCTCGCCGCCGTCACAGACCGACAGGCCGCCGTAGCCGTAGCGCTCGCAGGCAAGCCGGGCCACGTCGACCGTCGTATCGACGGTCACCCAGCGCACCGGCTGCGACATGAGGTCCTCGGCGGTCGGCGCCGCCGCGCGGGCGCGCCCGAGAGCGGCGATCACCCGGCGCCGCGCCGTCGCCAGAGGCAGGTCCTTGACGATCGCCGACGCGGCGGCGGCGTGGCCGCCGCCGCCCACCGCCTTCAGCACCTCGGCCACGTCGAGCGCCGCCACCCGGCTGCGGGCCGTGACGAAGACGCGCTCCTGCATAGCGACGAGCACTACGAGTGCGTCGCAGTTGGCCACGTCGAGCGCCTTGTGGACGACCAGGCTCACCCCTTCGACGTACTCGTCGCCGCTCAGGGCCGCCACCAGCACGTCGAGGCCCGCCGCCTCGACCGGGCGCGCCTGCTCGAGCACGCGCAGCAGCAGCTCGCGCTGAGGAGCGCTCAACGGGTTGTGCAGGAAGCGCTCGATGAGCTGCTGGTTGGCGCCGCGGCGCATGCAGAAGGCCAGCGCCTCGACGTCGCGCAGGGTCGTCGTGGGAAAGGTCAGCGAGCCGGTGTCCTCGTGGATGCCCAGGGCGAAGAGCGTCGCCTCGAGCGGACTCACCTCGAGCCCCCGCCCGGCCACGATGCGCAGCATCAGCGTGACCAGCGAACCGTCGTCGGACGTGATGACGTTGGCGGGCTCGATGAAAGCCGGCAGTACGCCGGCCGGGCGGTGATGGTCGAAGACGACGATCTCGACGTCGCCGCGCGTCGTCAAGGGGCCGAGCTCGGCCAGCCGGTTGGCGTGGAAGGTCTCGATCAGGATGAGGCGCGTGACCGCGGCCAGGTCGATGGCGCCGGCGTCGGTCACGGCGATCTCGTCGGCAAAGAGGGTGCGAAACTCGCGCACATTGCGGTTGACCGCGCCGCTCAGCACCATGGCGGCCTCAGGGTAGAGCTTGTGGGCCGCGACCATGCCGGCGAAAGCGTCGAAGTCGGTGTTGGAGTGCGTGGCGATGAGTTCGGTGGCGCTCATGTCAGGCCCACCATACCCCGCTCTTCACGCCTTGAGCAGCCAGGCCAGCTCGTCGCCGAAGGCGTCGCGCACCGCGTCGGCGAGCGGCACGTGGGCCGGTGACGCGAGGCCCGGATCGGTCGCCAGGATACGTGCCGCCAGTCCGCGCGCCCGCACGACCGCATCGCGGTCACGGGTGAGCTTGGCCAGTTTGAGATCGGGCAACCCCGACTGGCGGGCGCCGAAGAGCTGCCCCTCGCCGCGGATCTCGAGGTCGCGATCGGCCAGCACGAAGCCGTCCGAAGTCGAGCGCAGGGCCTGCAGCCGGGCGCCGGAACGCTCGCCGGCGCCGCGCTTCTCGCCGCGGCTCGTGAACAGCAGGCAGTACGACTTCTCGGTGCCGCGACCGACCCGGCCGCGGAGCTGGTGGAGTTGCGCCAGGCCGAAGCGCTCGGCGCCCTCGATGATCATCACGGTGGCGTTGGGCACGTCGATGCCGACCTCGATCAGGCTGGTGGCGACCAGCACGTCGATATCGCCGGCCTTGAAGGCCGCCATCGTCGCCTCACGCTCGGCGGTCTTCATCTGGCCGTGCAGCACGGCCACCCGGTAGGCGCCGAACTCGCCCGCCGCGAGGCGGTCGGCTTCGTCGACGGCCGCGGCCGATTGCAGGGCCTCGGACTCGTCGATCAGCGGACACACCACGTAGACCTGGCGGCCGCGGTCGATCTGCCTGCGCACCGACTCGTAGCTGGCCGCGCGGCGACCCTCGCTCACGAGGCGGGTGACGACCGGCGTGCGCCCGGCCGGCGCGCCGGCGATGACGGTCACGTCGAGATCGCCGTAGAAGGTCAGAGCCAGCGTGCGGGGGATCGGCGTGGCGGTCATGTAGAGGGCGTGCGGCGGGCGGCCGCCGTCGGCGGCCGCCCGCCGCGCCATCTCGTCGCGCTGCACGACGCCGAAGCGGTGCTGCTCGTCGACCACGACGACGGCGAGGTCGGCAAAGGCCACGTCGCCCTGGATCAGAGCGTGCGTGCCGACCACGATGTGCGCCTTGCCCGCCGCTATGCGCTCGAGCGCCGCGCGACGCTCGGCCGTCGTGAGGCGGCTCGTGAGCAGCTCGCAGGAGACGAGCGGCCCGAGCAGCGCCGTCATGGTCTCGAGATGCTGCTCGGCGAGCGTCTCGGTAGGCGCCATGAAGGCCCCCTGGTGACCCTTTTCGACGGCCCGCAGGAGCGTGTGCAGAGCGACCACCGTCTTGCCCGAGCCGACGTCGCCTTGCAGCAGCCGGCGCATGGGAGTGTCGCGTTCGAGGTCGGCGTCGATCTCTGTCAGCGCGGCCACCTGGTGGTCGGTCAGGGCGAACGGCAGGTCGGCCACGAAGCGCGCCGCCATTGGGCCCGGCAGACCGAGAGAGACGGCGCTCTGGGCTCGCTGGGTCGCGTGCTTGTGCAGCAGGAGCCCGAGCTGCATGAGCAGCAACTCCTCGAGCACCAGACGCTCGCGGGCGGCGGCGGCTTCGGGGTGGGAGCGCGGCCCATGCATGGCGAGCACCGCGTCGGCCCTGGTCGGCAGGCGCTCGGCGGCGCGCAGCGCGCCCGGCAGCGGGTCGGGCACGCTGCGCGCCGCCCGGCGCGACTCGTGCATGAGGTCGCGCAGCACTCGCGCGGAGATGCTTTCGCTGGCCGGATACACCGGCACGATACCCTCGGTGTGGACGGTCTCGCCCTCACCGGCCAGGATCTCGTGCGCCTTGACTGTGAACGAGGCGCCGCCGCCACTCAGGCGGACGCTGCCGCGCAGGCTGAGCACCATGCCCTTCTCGAGCACCTTGGCAAGCCAGGGCTGGTTGAACCAGACGCCGATCATGACGCCCGACTGGTCGCGCAGCACGGCCTTCACGATGGTGACCCGGCGACGGTGGCCGTGTTCGAGGGTGACGCGTTCGACGGTCGCTCTGACCGTGGCATCTTCGCCGACCTTCAGCTCGCCGATCGCCTTGCGGTCGGTGAAGTCCTCGTAGCGTCGCGGGTAGTGTTCGAGCAGGTCGCCGACCGTCGTAAGACCAAAGCCCGCCAGGCGCTTGGCCAGGGCCGGCCGTACGCCGGGCAGCTCGGCCAGCGGACGTGCGAGACCCGAGGCGTCGGGAGCAAGGAGGGTGGGCTGCGGTCGCCCGTCGTAGCGGCCGCCGGCAAAGCGCAGGAGAGGCCTGTCGCTCACTCCACGATCATCGCGAAGGCAAACACGCCTGGGCCGCCGTGGGTGCCCACTATGGCCCCGACACGTCCGTGAAAGACGATCTCCGCCTTGGGCCGCGCCGCGAGCAACACCTCTTCGAGGGCCGGCAGCTTGTCGTCGGCGTCGGCGCTCCAGGTGACCAGCTTCACGGCGTCGTCGGGCGTCGTATACTTGCTGAGCAGGCCGGCCATCCCTTCGAGCGCGCGACGCTCGCCGCGTACCTTCGCATAGGCGACGAGCTCGCCGTCCTCGATGGTGATCAGCGGCCTGATGCCGAACACGTCGCCGACCATCGACTGCGCCCGACCGATACGACCGCCACGCCGCAGGTACTCGAGGGTGGCGAGCTGGAAGATCATGTGGTTGTGGCTGAGGAAATGGTCGATGTAGGCGTGAGCGGTGTCGCTCGAGATGCCCTCGGCCAGCCTGGCGCGCAGGCGATCGACCAGAAGGCAGATGGTGGCCGACACGGTGCGCGTGTCGTACACCTCGACACCGGCGTACGGGCGCGCCGCCGCGAGCGACGCCTGGTAGGTGCCGCTCATGCCGCTCGACAGGTGAAAGGCCAGGATGTGCTCGTACCGGCGGCTGAGCTCCGCGTAGACGGCGGTGAACTCGCCGACGGTCGGCTGCGAGGTCGTCGGCAGCACCGGCGACGCGGCCAGCTTGGCGAAGAACTCGGCCGGCGAGAGATCGACGCCGTCGCGGTAGGTCTCGTCGCCGAAGTGGACCTTGAGCGGCACCATGGCGAGGCCGGGCTGGTCGAAGTAGCCCGGTGGCGGATCGCAGGTCGAATCGACGACGATCGCCGTGTTGTCGAGCGTGAGCTGCGTCATTCGGCGCCCAGCAGGATCGGGTAGAGCGGCTGGCCGCCCTCCTGGAACAGAAATTCGACGTCGGGGCAGGCCGTGGCGCAGGCCTCGGCGGCCGCCTGCTGGAGGTCGGCGACGGTAAGGCCGCAGCCGTTCAGGGCGGTGAGGATGGTGATCAGCTCGGCGCCCCCGGCGCCGAGCCGGCGCACCACGTCGCTGAAGACGAGCCGCAGGTCGTCGCCGCTCGCGGCCAGCCGGCCGTCGACCAGCCCGATGACCTCGCCCTGCCTGACGCCGACGCCATCGATCTCGGAGTCGCGCACGGCGTGGGTGATCTCGGCGCTGCGCACGCGGCGCATCGCCTCGTCCATCGCGACGGCGTTGGCGGCGGCATCGGCCGTCGCCTCGAAGGCGACCATGGCCGCGAGGCCGGCCGGCAGCGAGGTGGAGGCCACGACCACGACCCGGCGGTCGCACATGGTGGCGGCCTGCTCGGCGGTCAGCACGACGTTCTTGTTGTTGGGCAGCAGCACCACTTCGGCGGCGTCGAGGCTCTCGATGGCTTCGACCAACTCGGCCGCGCTCGGGTTCATGGACTGGCCGCCGTCGATCACCGCCTCGCAACCCAGCTCGGCAAAGAGCGCCTTGTTGCCCTCGCCGGCGGCCACCGCGACGACGGTCACGCGGCGATCGAGACGAAGTCGACGTTCCCGGGCGCGGGTCTGCTCGCGCATGTCGGCGACCTCGACGTCGTCGACCCTGCCGTGCGCCGACGCGTACCCCAGCACCTCGCCGGGATGGTCGGTATGCACGTGGATCTTGAGCATGCCTTCGCCCCCGACCACCAGGGCGCAGTCGCCCTGGGTGTTCACGAAAGTCTCGAGGTCGTCGCGGTCGAGGTCGTCGCCGACCAGCAGGAAGCTCGTGCAGTAGCGATACCGCGATTCCTCGACTGCGTCGGGCGGGATGCCCTCGATGTGGCGCGAGGCGCGGCCGCGGCGGTGGTCGCTGCCGTCGGCAGTGACCGCCGCCGCGGCCGCGCTGCCCGTCTCGGCCCTGAGAAAGCCGGCCACGCCGCCGCGCAGCAAGACGAGCAGGCCGTAGCCGCCGGCGTCGACCACTCCGGCGCGGCGCAGGGCCTCGAGCTGGTCTATCGTGCGCTCGACGGCTTCGGCGCCGGCGGTAGTCACGGTGGTAAGCAGCGCAGGCAGGGAGCTCGCCTCGGGGGCGCCCGCCGCGGCCTCGGACATGGCCCGGATGACCGACAGCATGGTGCCTTCGACCGGCTGGCGCACGGCCCGGTAGGCGGCACTCGTCGCCTCCCCCAGAGCGTCGCGTACGGCGCCGGCGGTGAACGACTGGGCGGCGGCGATCGATTCGCAGGCGCCGCGCACGATCTGCGACAGGATGACGCCCGAGTTGCCACGGGCGCCCATGAGCGAACCCCGGATGACGACCGCCATGAGGCTGCGCAGATCGTCGGCCGGAGAGCCTTCGACTTCGTCGATCACCGCCTGGATGGTCAGGAAGAGGTTCGTGCCGGTGTCGCCGTCGGGTACCGGATAGACGTTGAGATCGTTGATGTAGCCGCGCTCGATCCCGAGGGCCGCCGACGCCCCCTTGAGCACCTCGAGGACGTGGCCGCGGGCACTCATGTGCTGACGTGGTCGACGCGGACCCGCAGCTCGCCGACCCTCACCCCCGCCACCCGCTCGACCTCGAAGCGCACCTGCTCTTCGAGCGTGCGCGTCACCTCGGCGAGGTTGAGCCCGCGCTCGATCACGACGTGCAGGCCAATGTCGGCGTAGGACTCGTGGGCATCGACTTCGACGCCGCGCATAAGTTCGTCGCGAAAGAGACGCAGGACCGGCGTGAGGCGCGAGCGCCGCAGGTCGACGACCCCATAGGTGGCGAGCGCCGCGCGGCCGGCGAGCTTGGCGATCACGCTGTCGGCCACAGTCACCTCGCCGCCCAGATCGTCGCCGGGAAGACGTGCCTTGAGGTCGGTCTGAGCCATCGTCCGTGCCCCGAGCGGCCGTCAGTCGGGCGCGGCCGGGTCGGTGAGACGGTTCAGATCGGCGACGATCTCGTCGGGGTCGACCGCATGCATGATGGCGCCGCTTTCGATGCTCTCGAGCTGGGCTCCTATGCAGAGGCTGCAACCCATGCCCCAGCGGGCGAAGACCTCGCGCGCGTCGGTGTGCGCTTCGAGCGCCTCGAGGATCGACATCTGTTTGGAAAACCGGCTCATGAAGGACCTTACGACAAAGGCCGCGGTTGCGTCGCGCGGCCGCGTGTAGCATAATTCCGGCCCGTCACCTTTCGCAAGCGAAGGACTTCGCATGTCACGAATCTGCGTGAGTTGTGGTAAGAAGCCCGCCGTGGGCAACAACCGCAGCCACTCCAACAGAGCTACCAAACGGCGTTTCGAGCCAAACCTGCAGCGCGTCCACATCGTCCTGGACGGTCGCCCACAGTCGGCTTACGTCTGCGCGCGCTGCCTCAAGTCGGGGCGCGTCGCCAAAGCCCTCTAGTCGCCCGCACCGAGCGCGCCTCAGGCGCTGCCCCCGGGCAGCACCCGCAGCAGGTTGGCCATCTCGAGCGCAGTCAGCGCGGCCGCCCAGCCCTTGTTGCCGGCCTTCGTCCCGGCACGCTCCACGGCCTGCTCGATGCTGTCGGTCGTGAGCACGCCGAACACGACCGGCAGACCGCTCTCGAGACTCACCCTGGCGATGCCCTTGGAGACCTCGGCGGCGACGTAGTCGAAGTGCGGCGTGCCGCCGCGGATCACCGCCCCAAGGCAGACGATGGCGTCGTACCGGCCGCTGGCGGCGAGCTTCTGGGCGACCAGGGGAATCTCGAAGGCGCCGGGCACCCAGACCACGTCGATGTCGCTCTCGGCGGTCTCGTGGCGGCGCAGGTTGTCGAGCGCGCCGTCGAGCAGATGCGTCGAGATGAAATCGTTGAAGCGCCCCACGACGAGCGCGAACTTCAGCCCCTTGCCGGACAGGTTGCCTTCGTAGGTTGCGTTCATGGTCTCGGTTCCTTTCAGTCGAGGCGGACGGTCGCCGCCTTCAAAAAACAGGCGGCGGCGTCAGCCCTCGTCGCCTTCGGCCGGCAGCAGCTCCTCGTGCTCGAGCAGGTGCCCCATCTTGTCGCGTTTGGTGCGCAGGTAGGTGACGCTGTGCTCGTGCGGCGCCACCTCGATCGGCACGCGCTCCGTGATCGTCAGTCCGTAGCCCTCGAGGGCGATCAGCTTCTTGGGGTTGTTCGTCATCGTGCGGATGCTCGACAGCCCCAGGTCGACCAGGATCTGGGCGCCGATGCCGTAGTCGCGCAGATCGGCCGGAAAACCCAGCTCGAGGTTGGCCTCGACGGTGTCGCGCCCGCGCTCCTGCAGGGCGTAGGCCTTGAGCTTGTTCAGCAGGCCGATGCCGCGGCCTTCCTGGCGCATGTAGAGGACGACGCCAAGGCCCTCTTCCTCGACGCGCCGCAGAGCCATGGCGAGCTGCTCGCCACAGTCGCAACGCAGCGAGCCGAAGACGTCGCCGGTGAGGCACTCGGAGTGCACCCGCACCAGGACGTCGCGCTTGCCGACGACGTTGCCCTTGACTAAAGCGACATGGTGGGAGCCGTCGATCACCGACTCGTAGCCGATGGCCCGAAACTCGCCGTACCGCGTCGGCATCTGGGCCACCGCCACGCGCCGCACGAGCTTCTCGGTGCGGCGGCGGTGACGGATGAGGTCGGCCACGGTGATCATCTTCAGATCGTGCAGCTTGCAGTACTCGATGAGGTCGGGGACGCGCGCCATGGTGCCGTCCTCGTTCATGACCTCGCAGATCACCGCCGCCGGCTGCAGGCCGGCCAGACGCGCCAGGTCGACGCCCGCCTCGGTCTGGCCGGTGCGTTCGAGCACGCCGCCGGGCTCCGCCGTCAGGGGGAACACGTGGCCGGGCTGCACCAGGTCGTCCGGACCGCACTCCGGGTCGACCGCCACCTGGATCGTGCGGGCGCGGTCGGCGGCGGAGATGCCGGTGGTCACTCCCTCGCGTGCCTCGATCGACGGCGTGAAGGCCGTCTGGAAGCGCGCCGAGTTCTGGGCGACCATGGGTCCGAGGTTGAGCTCCTCGCAGCGTCGCGGGCTGAGCGCGAGGCAGATCAGACCGCGCCCGTGCGTCGCCATGAAGTTGATCGCCTCGGGCGTGACGAACTGAGCGGCCATCGTGAGGTCGCCCTCGTTCTCGCGGTCTTCGTCGTCACACACGACGACCATGCGTCCCGCACGAATGTCGGCGAGGGCCTCGTCGACGGTGGCAAACGGCGATCGTCCGGGCGCTGCATCGCGTGCCGCGCCCGGTTGTCCGGTGGTGGGCGTCTTGGTGGTGCTCATGAGAACCCCGCTTCTGACAGCTTCTCGAAGGTGAGGCCCTGGGCGGACCCGGGCCGGGTAAGGTAGGCGCGGACGTATTTGCCGATGATGTCGGCCTCGAGGTTGACCTCGGCGCCGACCCGCAGCTCGGACAGCGTGGTGGCTGCAGCGGTGTGGGGGATCAGCGAGATCCGTATGGCGCCGGTCTCGAGACCGGCGATGGTGAGACTGACACCGTCGACGGCAAGTGAGCCCTGGGGCACGCACAGAGCGATGACGTCGGCGGGAGCGCTCAGCGTGACGACCGCAGCGTTGCGGTCGCGCTGCACCCGCAGCACTTTGCCGACGCCGTCGACATGGCCCTGCACGAGGTGTCCTCCGAGGCGCGACTGCAGCGTGAGCGCGCGCTCCAGGTTGAGCCGGTCGCCGGGCCGTTTGCGGGACAGTGTCGTACGCGTCAGCGTCTCGGGCATGGCGTCGGCCCAGAAGCGATCGCGAGACAGGCGTGTAACGGTCAGACAGGGGCCGCTCGTGGCCACCGAATCGCCCACCCGCAGGCCTTCGAGCACGGTCTGGGCCTCAACTTCGATCACGGCCGCGCGATCGCGGACCACGAGGCCGCTCAAGGTGCCGAGCTCCTCGATTATGCCGGTGAACACGAGGCCTCACCTTCTCGATCGCCGCCGTCGCGCCTGACGACGCGCGCCCGGCAGACCATGTCAGCACCCGAACTCGTCCAGGCGACGTCGGCCAAAGCCAGGCCCTGAGCCGCCGCGTCAGGCGCCGACAAGGCGATCAAATCGGGCGCGCCGCGACCCACGACGAGCGGCGCGACGAAGATCGCGACGCGATCGACGAGGCCTTCGGCCAGCAAGGCCGCGGCCAGGGTCGGCCCCCCTTCGCAGAGGATCTCGACGAGGCCGCGGTCGGCAAGCTGGGCGAGTCCGTCGCGCAGGCCCCCGGCCCGCACGACCTCGACACCGGCCGCGGCCAGCGCTTGCGCCTGAACCGAGCCGATCGACAGGGTCAGCAGGATCGTCGGAGTCTCCCCCGCCGAGCCGGCGAGCAGCGACGTGGCGGGCAGGTCGCCCGTGCGACTCACGACGATGCGCACAGGGTCGGGGCCGTCGGCGTCGCGAACCGTGAGCAGGGGATCGTCACGCCGTGCCGTGGCGGCGCCGATCATCACGGCGTCGGCGGCGGCTCGCATGCGGTGAACCTCGCGACGGCTCTCGGGCGAGGAGATCCAGCGGGGCTCACCGCCGGCCGCCGCGACCTTGCCGTCGAGCGACACGGCCGCCTTGAAGGTGACGAAGGGCAAGCCGCTGCGGATGTACCGTGCAAACGGCTCGTTCAACTCTTCGCAGAGCGCGTGCAGGGCGCCGCTGTCGACCGTGACCTCGATGCCGGCGGCGCGCAGGGCGGCGATACCGCGCCCGTCGACCGCCGGGTTGGGATCGATCGCGCCGACCACCACCTGAGTCACGCCGGCGGCCACGATCTTCTTGGTGCAGGGGCCCGTATGGCCCTGGTGACAGCACGGCTCGAGAGTGGTGTAGAGCTCGGCGCCCCGGGCCAGCGGCCCCGCCTGCTCGAGGGCGACGGCCTCGGCGTGAGGCGTCCCCGGCCCGCGGTGATAGCCCTCGCCGACCACCTCGCCGCCGGCCACCACGACGGCCCCGACGCGAGGATTGGGGTGAGCCAGACGCCGGCCCAGGCGAGCCAGCTGCAGAGCGCGGTCCAGATACCTGTCTTCGGTCACAAAAAAAACCCCGGTGCACACGTGGCTCCAGGGCTGTCGTTACGTACCGCGTTGGTCTTCTTTCATCCGGACTATGACCGTCGGCTCAGGGATCTCACCTGATCGGCCCCACATCGTGGGGTTCGCGGGCTCTCACCGCCGGTGGGGAATCTCACCCCGCCCTGAAGACACTCTCTTGGCAGTAAGTATAGCGCAACGTCGCGGCCGTCGCGAGTGGCGCCGCAGACTGCCGCCAGTGTCGCCGCAGGCCGCCGCCCTATGCCGCCTGGGCCACCGCGGCGGCCAGCGCGCGAAAGGCGAGGGTCGGGTCAGCCGCTCCGTAGACGCTGTTGCCGGCCACGAGCAGGTTGGCGCCTGCTGAGACAAGCGTGGCCGCGTTGTCGAGCGACACGCCGCCATCGACCTCGATCGCGACGGCGGCCGGCAGGTAGGCTCGGGCGCGGCGCAGCTTGTCGAGCGAAGAGGCGATAAAGCGCTGACCGCCGAACCCGGGATCGACCGACATGATGAGCACGAGGTCGGTGTAGTCGCGCGCCTCGGCGAGCGTCTCGAGCGGCGTAGCCGGATTGATCGCGACGCCGGCCTGGACGCCGGCCTCACGGATCTGAGCCAGCGTGCGGTGAAGGTGGACGCACGCCTCCTGGTGCACCGTGATCGCGTCGGCGCCGGCCGTCGCGAAGGCCTCGATGTAGCGTTCCGGGTGTTCGATCATGAGGTGCACGTCGAGCGCCGCGCCACGCTCGTGCACGCCCGGGGCGATCGCCTTGACGACCGCGGGGCCAAGCGTGATGTTGGGCACGAAATGGCCGTCCATGACGTCGACGTGAATGAGCCGCGCCCCTGCGTCGATCACGGTCGCCATGTCGGCGTCGAGACGTCCGAAGTCCGCCGACAGTATCGACGGCGCCACCAGGCGTTCGCTCAGCACCACACTCATCGGCCATCCCTCCTTGTGTCTTTCCGCCATCGCCCTGGAGCGCCCTCGCGTGGTCACCCACATGCCGCCGCGCCGACGCGACCACGTGCGGCGCGCCGACGCGACCACGTGCGGCGCACCTGTTCGTTCATGCTATGTCAATCGTCGCAGCCGCGCGACGAAGAACCCGGACGTGTCGTCGCGAGAAGGCAGCGTCTGCACGTAGGCGCCGTTGCCCGGATGCCGGTAGCGCGGATGGGCGGCGCCCAGATCGTCGAGTGTCCACACGGCGCCCGGTATGACGCCGCCGGCGGCGTCGCGGGCGCCGTCTGCGACGAAGCGATCGACCACGCCGAGCGTCTCGGCCCGTGTCAGGGTGCAGACCGAGTAGATCAGCGCCCCGCCTGGCGCGACCAGCATCGCGGCGGCCCCCAGCAGATCGCGCTGCAGGGCGGCCAGCCGGCGTACGTCGCCGGCGCGGCGCCGCCAGCGCAGGTCGGGTCGCGAGGCCAGCGTGCCCAGGCCGGAGCAGGGCGCGTCGAGCAGGACGATGTCGTAGCGTCCGCGCTCGGCCCCGTCTTCCCCCAGCGCCAGCACGTCGCGCTCGCAGACCTCGGCGCCGTCGGCTCCGAGCCGGCTCAAGTTCGCGCGTAGCGCCGCGACCCGCCGGGGTTCGTCGTCGACGGCCAGCAGGCGCCAGCCCGGCAGTAGCAGGGCGAGCTGTGAGGTCTTGCCCCCGGGCGCCGCGCAGAGGTCGGCGGCGTTCCCTGGGCCGCTGCCGGTGCCCGGCTCGAACGCGCCCGCGGCGATCGCCGCGACGAGCTGCGAGCCGCGCGACTGCGGCGTGACGAAGCCCTCGCGAAAGGCCACGCTCGACTCGAGCGCCGGGCCCTCGAGCACGAGCGCGTCGGGCGTGTCCGCGGGAGCTTCGGCGTACGCCTCGCGGGCGAGCCGCGCGGTGATGCCGTCGGCTGCCAGTGAGGCCTGAGCCTGGGCGACCGTCGCTCGCAGTCGGTTCACGCGCACGCAGCGCTGCGCCGGCCGGTTGTCGGCCTCCATCAGCGCCTCGGAGGCGGCGGGCCCGAGCTCGTCACGCCAGAGAGCGACGAGCCATTCCGGGTGCGAGTGGCGCAGCGCCAGCGCTTCGACCGTGGCGCCGCTCGAGAGGCGCGCAAGCTCGGCGCGGCCGTCGGCCGCGACCCTGCGCAGGACCGCATTCGCAAAGGCCCCGGTGCGGCGGCCGTGAGCCTTGGCGAGCTCCACCGCATCGTTCACCGCGGCATGGGCCGGCACACGGTCCAGGTAAAGGAGCTGGAAGGCGCCGAGTCGCAGGGCTTCGCGCACCTCGAGTCGCAGACGCGACGACGACGCGTCGGAGAACGCGCCGATCACCCGGTCGAGTGAGTTGCGCCGTTTGATCGTGCCCATCGCCAGCTCGTAGGCCAGGGCCCGGTCGCGCGCTGCGAGATGGGCGAACTCAGATCCGGTAGCGGCGGCAAGATCGAATGCCGCCCGGCTGCGCGTCTCGCGCAGCAGCACTGCGTAGGCGGCGCGCCGCGCGGGCGCGACTTCTCCGGCGGGCACCGGCACCTACCGTTGCGCCAGGCGCCGGCCGGCGCCGCGCAGATAGTCCTGGGCCGTCATGCGCCGCCGACCGGCCTCCTGCAACTCGATGATCTCGAGAAAGCCGCGCCCGCAGGGCACCACAAGACGATCGCGCGTCTCACCGCCGGAGGGCAGTGACCTCCGCGGGACCGCCTTCCAGACGACCACGCGGCGACCGCCCAGCTCTGTGTGGGCGCCGACGTCGGGGGACAGCGCCCGTACCTGGTCGGCGATCGCCTCGGCCGGTCGCTGCCAGTCGATCACGCGGTCGGCCTCTGTGATCTTCTCGGCGTAGCCGGCTTCACCCACCTGAGGTGTGAAGACGACCGAGCCGTCGGCCATACCGGAGAGCGTAGCGAGGAGACTGTCGGCCGCCGCGGCAGCGAGCAGCTCGTAGGCCCTGCCGGCGTCGGCGTCGCGCGGCACTTCGACGACCCGCTCGTCGGCGACCGGACCCTCGTCGACCCCGGCGGTCATCTCGAGAGTGGCCACGCCGAGCCGCGTCTCGCCGGCCATGAGGGCCCGCACCACCGGCGCCGCGCCGCGCCAGCGCGGCACCAGTGAGGGATGAACGACGAGCGACGGCAGCGCCTCGAACACGTCGGTCGGTACGACGCGCCCGTAAGCGCAGGCCACCAGCACGTCGGGCTCGTTGGCGAGCAGGTCGACGAGCGCTCCCGGAGCGCGCAGGTCGGCGGGCTGGACGACCGGCAGGCCGAGCTCGAGCGCGGCCGTCTTCAGGACGGAGGGTCGTGGCGAGCCGTGACGGCCGCTCGGACGGTCGGGCGTGGTCATACAGACGACGACCTCGTGGGGCGACTCGACGACTCGCCTGAGCACGAGTTCGGCGAACCGCGCCGTGCCAGCCCAGGCGATCCTCATGCGGCCGGAGCGCCTAGAGGACCGAGCCGCTGGACACCCCGGCGGTCTCACGCTCGCGCAGCTCTCGCATCACGCGGCCGCGCTCCTCGCGCGAGGTGCGTTCGAGGATCAGCACGCCGTCGAGATGATCGATCTCGTGCTGAATGACTCTGGCCTCGATGTCTTCGGCGTCGTATTCGAGGCGCCGGCCGCGAAGGTCGCGAGCCCGCACGCGAACCGCCGCGGGACGTTCGACGGGAACGGTCACACCGGGCAGGCTGAGACAGCCCTCGTCGAGTACCTCGGTGTCGTCGGAAGCGCGCACGATGCGCGGGTTGACCAGCGTGACCGGGTCGTCGTCGACCTGATATACGATGACGCGCTTGACGATGCCGAGCTGGGTCGCGGCGAGGCCGATCCCCGGCGCGTCGCGCATGACCGCGATCATGCGCCGCGACAGGGCGGCGAGCTCAGTGTCGAACGTCTCGACGGGGCGGGCGCTTTCGCGCAGCACGGGGTCGCCGAGCGTGCGCACCTGGGCGAGCGCGGCCGAGCGGCGCTCGGGCGGTATCTCGGGCCGTGAGCGGCGCTCGCGCGGACGGCGCTCGTCTGTGCGTTCGGTCTGACTCATGGACGTATTGTACCCCGCCTCATAACCATTGGGGCTCGACGTCGACGACGAGCCGGGCCCCGCGCTGCGCGAACCGCCCGCCGTAGCGCGCGAGCAGCTCGCGCATGACCGGCAGCGTCGCTTCGATCGCGGCGCTCTTGACCACGATGCGCGCCACGTAGCGGCTGCGCTCGCGAGACAGCGGACCAGGGCCGATCAGGTGTTCCCCGTGGCGCAGGGCGCGACCTAGCCGCTCGCTCACGAAGGCGCCGGCGGCGGTCGCCTTGTCGGCCGACGAAGACGACACCTCGACGGCCAGCAGCGTGCTCGCCGGCGGATACTCGAGGGCGACGCGAC
>CAWJRV010000021.1:0-5951 GCA_963845355.1 uncultured Actinomycetes bacterium | reverse complement strand
GCGTGGTCTACGGGGTCGTCATCGCTGCGTTCCGTGGGCACGAACGCGAGCAGGCTGTCACCGGTCGTCATTGCCTATAAACTAGCGAGCTACGCACACCGCCGCGCCGGTCGGCCCGACCCGCGCGGCGTCCGACGAGACCGGCGATTCAACGACGAGGCCGTGAAGCTGGTGCAGGACGTGATGGAGATCCATCGCACCACAAAGCCGGCCTGACTCAAGACGAAGATCGCAGACCAAGACAGAGCAAACGAACGGCGGAGCGAGGCACTTTTGCGAGACGCCGGGATGCCGCGGGAGGACTCATGAAGAACGTACGGCGGATCGGTATTCTCACCGGCGGCGGCGATGTGCCGGGCCTGAACGTGGCGATCAAGGCCGTCACGCTGCGCGCGCGCGACCACGACATCGAGGTGCTGGGCCTGCGCCGCGGCTGGGCCAGCATGCTGATCGACCCGGGTGACCCGGCCGCGATCGCCGCGACGACGGTGGCCCTGACGCCCGACGCAGTGCGCACCATCGATCGCACCGGCGGCACGATCCTGCATTCGTCGCGCACCAATCCGAGCAACGTCAAGTCCGACGCGGTGCCCGCCTGGGTGCGCGCCGACGAGCAGGTGGCAAAAGACGACGGCAAGGTCGACTGCACAAAGCACGCCGTGCGGGTGATCTCGGCTCTCGGCCTCGACGCCCTCGTGGCTATCGGTGGCGACGACACGCTGAGCTTCGCCAACCGGCTCCATCACGAGGGCGTGAGCGTGGTGGCGATCCCCAAGACGATGGACAACGACGTCGTGGGCACCGACTACTGCATCGGCTTCTCGACGGCCGTGACCCGCTCGGTCGACATGATCACGAACTTCCGCTCGGCGGTCGGCTCGCACGAGCGCATCGGCGTCGTCGAGCTCTTCGGCCGGCATTCGGGCGCGACCTCGTTCTACGCCGCCTACCTGGCCGCGGCCGACCGCGCGATCATCCCCGAGGTGCCCTTCGACACCGAGCGTCTGGCGGCGTTTCTCACCGCCGATCGGGCCGGTAACCCTTCGAATTACGCCATCATGACGATCTCCGAGGGCGCGGTGCCCAAGGGCGGCACGCACATGGAGTCGGGCGAAGAGGACGCCTTCGGGCACAAGAAGCTCGGCGGCATCGGCGATGCCGTGACCAAGGAGCTCAAGCGTCTGACCGGCATCGACATGATGTTCCAGCAGCTCGGCTACGTGATCCGTTCGGGACCGGCCGACACGCTCGACCGCATGGTGGCCACCTCGTACGGCATCCTCGCCCTCGAGCAGCTTGCCGCCGGCACGTCGGGCACGCTCGTCGCCCTGCAAGGCGGCACGTACACGACGGTGGCCCTCGACGTGGTGGCCGGCGGCATGCGTCCCGTCGATGTCGCCGCCCTCTACGACGCCGAGAACTACCGGCCCAGGGTAGGCGTCGTCGCGGGCAAGCCGATGTTCATGTTCTGACAGCCATGGAGTTCGAGGGTGTCATCTTCGATCTCGACGGCACCCTCGCCGATACCCGCGCGGATCTGGCCGACGCCATGAACCGGGTCCTTGCGAGCGAAGGGCTGCCCATGCACGACTACGCCGCGTTCGGCGCCATGATCGGCGCCGGCCTGCGCAATCTCGTGACCACGGCGCTGCCCGCCGACCGCCGCACCGACGACACGATCGAGAGATGCGCCGCGGCGATGATGGCCGACTACGGGCGGCACTGTCTCGTCAAGACGCGGCTGTACGACGGCGTCGCCGAGACGGTCGCCCGCCTGCGAGCCGGCGGCGTGAAGCTGGCCGTCCTGTCGAACAAGCCCGACGAGCTCGCGAAACAGATCGTCTACGACCTCCTCGGCGCGCACGAATTCGAGGAGGTGCTCGGGGCGCGACCGGACACGCCGGCAAAGCCCGATCCCGCGACCGCGCTGCTGCTGGCCGAGCGCCTCGACCGCGCCGCGGAGCGCATAGTGTTTCTGGGCGACACGGCCATCGACATGGTCACGGCGACCGCGGCGGGCATGATCCCGGTCGGAGCCGCCTGGGGCTTTCGCACGGTCGGCGAGCTGCTCGAGAGTGGTGCGACGACGGTGCTTTCTCATCCGCTGGAGCTGCTTCACCTGCGCCGCCGAGACGCAGTCTGATCGCGGTCCGCTTTCGCCGCGCGACTCGAAAGACGGTACAATGAAGGTCGCCGGCCGCGAGCGGCTTCGGCGGCAGGGCAAAGCTGCCGCCACGTGGGGCGCGGCGTGCATGACGAGCCTGAAACGAAAGGACATCAGGACTGAGGTAGAAGAGCCGGCAAGCGGCATGACTCCCGGTCGAAGGTCGCGTGAGAGAGCGCACATCGCCGATTGACGGCGGCGCTCGCCGAAGGGGCAAGGCAGCACAGTCTGTCCGAAACTCTCAGGCCAACGGAACGCGACCGGACGGGTCCCTGAACGTGCTCTGAGCGCATGCGGCGCCGCGGGCGGCACGAGAGGACAGGGCGAAGCCAGGTGCTTCGTGCTGTCTTTTCTCTTTGTCGTGAAAGGGGACGTCGATCATGGAACACATCGCTCGGCGCATCGCTCGTCTCGGCACGGAGACGGCGTTTGCGGTGTCGGCCGAGGCGGCTGCGTTCGCCGCCAAAGGTCACGATGTCTATCCGTTTCACATCGGCGATCTCAACATCCCGACGCCGGCGAACGTGGTCGAGGCGGCTTTCAAGGCCATCGCCGACGGCAAGACGGGCTACTGTCCGAACGCCGGTATCCCTGAGTTGCGGGTGGCCGTGGCCGCCGACGTGAGCGCCTCGCACGACCTCGTCTACGCCATGGAGAACGTCGCTATCGAACCGGGCGGCAAGCCGGTGATCGGCAAGTTCATCCTGGCTCTCATGAATCCCGGCGACGAGGTGCTGTACCCCAACCCGGGGTATCCGATCTACGAGTCGCAGATCGAGTTTCACGGCGGCGTCGCGGTACCCTACGGCTACCTCGAAGACGACGACGGCTTCGTCATCGACATCGAGGCTCTCGAGGCTGCCATTACGCCTCGTACCCGCCTGCTCATCGTCAACGACCTGCAGAATCCCCTGGGCGCCGAAGCGTCGCCGGCCGAGCTTGCGCGTCTGGCCGAGCTTGCGCTGCGGCACGACCTGTTCGTGCTCTGTGACGAGGCCTACTTCAACATCCGCTACGCGGGCAGGAGCCGATCGCTTGCCTCGCTGCCGGGCATGGCCGAGCGCACCGTGATCCTCTACACGTTCTCCAAGAAGTTCGCCATGACGGGCTGGCGCCTGGGCGCCGCCCTCGGGCCGCGCACGGTGATCGACGTGATCGCCAAGCTCAACGTAAACGACGAGTCGTGCCCCAATCACTTCATCCAGTACGGCGCGCTCGAGGGTCTCACCGGCGATCAGAGTGGGCCCGAACACATCGTCGCGGTCCTGCGCGAACGCCGCGATACGGCGGTGGCGCTCCTGAACGAGATGCCGGGAGTGCGCTGCTACAAGCCCACGGCGACCTTCTACCTGTTCCCGAACGTCACCGAGGCGATGCGGCGCATGGGCCTGACCGACGTCGAGACGTTTCGCCGGCTCGTGCTCCATGACACCGGCGTCTCGGTGTGCTCGCGCGTGCACTTCGGCCGCCGGCAGCCCGCCGAGCGCGAGCAGTACGTGCGGCTCGCCTACTCGGGCATCGACACGCCGCGGATCGTCGAGGGACTCGGCCGCCTCAAGACGTATCTGACCGGCGGCCAGAGCCGGGCGCCCCTGCCGCAGAACGCCCGCCGCCAGCGGTCGGCCGACCGATGAACACGATGTACGAGCTTCGGCGCACGGCTCTCTACGAGCGCCACGTCGCCGCCGGCGGCCGGATCGTCGAGTTCGCCGGCTGGCAGATGCCCATCCAGTACGCCGGCGGCATCGTCGCCGAGCACCTGGCCACGCGCCGGCACGCCGGCCTGTTCGACGTCTCCCATATGGGTCGCTTCGTGATCGGCGGACCCAGCGCGCTGGCCTTCCTGCAGCGGGTGCTCACCAACAACGCAGCCGCCCTCGACGTCTGCGAAGCCCAGTACACGATCATCGGCGACGAGGTTGGCGGCGCCCTCGACGACGCCTATCTGTACCGGTTCAGCGCCGACCAGTACCTGCTCGTCGTGAACGCCGCCAACCGCCTGCGGGACTGGTGGCACTTCGCTCACGAAGCCGAGCGCTTCACCGACCTCGAGCTCCACGACGCCACGCTCGAGAGCGTCATGATCGCCCTGCAGGGGCCCGATTCGCGCGCCATCCTCTCGGCGGCGATCTCGCGGGGCGAGCTGCCCGAGCCGCTGCGCAACCGGCTCTCGGTCGTCACAGCGGCCGGGGCGACCGTGCAGGTGGGGCGCACCGGCTACACCGGGGAGCCGCTCTGTTTCGAGCTCTTCGTCGCCGCCGAGGCTGCTCCCGCGCTGTGGGACGCCCTGGTCGCCGGCGGGGCTACGCCGGCCGGCCTGGGCGCACGCGACACGCTGCGCCTCGAAGCCGGCCTGCCGCTCTACGGCTTCGAGCTCGGCACAGACGAAGACGGCGCCGAGATCCCGGTCTTCGCGATCCCGCTGGCCAAGCTGGCGGTGAGCTTCTCGGCCCTGAAGGGCGACTATATCGGTCGCGCCGCGCTGGCCCGCCAGCACGACGCCTTCGCGGGGATCGTGGCGCGCGACTATGGGCTGCGGGCCGATCTGTCGCGTCTCGTACAGCCGCTCGCCCTTGCCGGCCGCGGCGTGGCCCGCACCGGCGCCCCGGTGTTCGCCGGCGAGCGCCGGGTGGGCTATGTGACGAGCGGCACGTCGGTGCCGTACTGGATCGTGAGCGGCGAAGGCCTTGACTCGCGACAGACCGACGAACACGCCCAGCGGTCGATCGCCCTGGCGCTCCTCGATTGCGACGTCGTCGAAGGAGACGCCGTCACCGTCGATATCCGCGGCCACCGGGTGGCCGGCCTCGTCGTGCCCTTCCACCTGCGCAGCGACGCCCCGCCGCTGGCCCGGCCTATCGTCTACGACCACGAGCTGCCCGCGGTCGAGCTGCCGCGGGGCGAGCCGGTGGCCAAGGCGAGGCTCCTGCTCGGCGAGACGATCGAAAACACCGCCTGGCGGCAGCGCGAGACCATCAACCTAATCCCCTCGGAGATGACCGCCTCGCCGCTGGTGCGGCTGGCCTCGATCATGGACCCCGCGTTTCGCTACGCCGAGCACCGCCGCTCCGAGGCCTTCTACGACGACGAGGTCTTCTACTACCAGGGCACGCGCTTCATCGCCGACGTCGAGCGCCGGCTCGAAGCCGAGCTCAGCGAGTACCTCGGCTGCGCCGAGACCGAGACCCGGGTCGTCTCCGGCCAGATGGCCAACATGGCGGTCTTCAGTGCGCTCGTCGAGTACGCCAACCGCGCCGACCCCAAAGCCGAGCCGCGGCGCATCGGCATGGTGATGAACAACCATATCGGCAAGGGCGGGCATCTGAGCGCGCAGCCCATGGGCGCCCTGCGCGACTTCGTGGCCCGCGATCCGCGCACCGACGCTCCGGCGGTCGTCAACTTCGTGATGCGCGAGGACAACCCGTATCTCATCGACGTGGCCGCCAGCGAGGAGCTCATCGCGCGCCACCGGCCCGAGCTCATCGTCTTCGGCCGCAGCATGGTGCTGCATCGCGAGCCGGTCGCCGAGATCAGAAGGTTTCTCACCGAGCAGGGCATCGACGCCGTCGTCCTCTACGACGCGGCCCACGTGCTGGGTCTGCTGGGGCCGCACTTCCAGGAGCCCTTCGCCGAAGGCGCCGACCTCGTCACCGGCTCGACCCACAAGACTTTCTTCGGTACGCAGCGCGGCGTCGTCGGCGGCCGGTTCGTCGAGACAGACGAACGCTATGAGCTCTGGGAAGCGCTGCGCCGGAGAGCGTTCCCGGGGTCGGTGTCGAACCACCAT
>CAWJRV010000020.1:0-17713 GCA_963845355.1 uncultured Actinomycetes bacterium | reverse complement strand
GGGTGCCTCAGCCTTCCTGCCTGACTTGCTGACTCGAGATGAAGACAGCGCCGGCTCACC
This sequence comes from uncultured Actinomycetes bacterium, assembly GCA_963845355.1. GTDB lineage: Bacteria > Actinomycetota > Thermoleophilia > UBA2241 > UBA2241 > Bog-752. Next base: position 17,653 of record CAWJRV010000020.1, on the reverse strand, counting down.
AGTCGGAGAAGCCGTCGTTGTACCAGATCTTCGACGCACCCTTCTTGGCGCGCTTGTTCCAGGCCTTGGTCTTGGGCTCGGCGTCGACCCGCGCAAGCAGCTTGTCGGCCTGCGCCTTGACGCGCTCGCGCATCTCGGGGGTGAGGGCCGGTACCGTGTCGCAGTGCTTCTTGACGCGCTCGAGGTTCAACTGGGTCGCGGTGTACCAGAAGCCCCAGTCGTCGGCGAAACGTTTGGCGATGTAGTTCTGGTTGATCTTGTGGGTGTCGTCGTCGCCGATCTCGCACGTGATGAAGAGATACTCGATGTCCTTCAGGTCCTTGTCGTTGATCTCGACGATCTGCAACTTCTGCAGGACGATGTCGGCCAGGGGCACGCAGTAGGGGTCGAGCTCGAGGCGGTCCTTGTAGTTGACCTCGTGGCAGTAGTCGAGCTTGTCGAAGAACACGTCGATCATGGGCACCGGGCCGGCGTAGTAGATGTGCCGTGTCTTGCCCGACATGGCCATGGTCTGCAGGTCGCACTCGTAGCCCATGTCCTTCATGAAGTCGCGCATCTTGCCGCTGGTCTTGCCGTAGGCGGCGTAGTCGATGTCGGTGAAGTAGCGCTCGCCGAGCCGCTCGAGCTTGGCATACAGGTCGATCTGGTCCGGGAAGTAGTAGTGCAGCGCGAGCGGGCCCATGACCCGCATGACGATGCCGCGCTTCTGGGCCTCTTCGGTGAGGCGTTTGCCTTCGGTCAGAAACACCTCGGGCTTGGGGTACTGCGCGATGGGAATGTCCTTGGGCAGGATGAACGGCTGTGCCATGTATCGACCTCCTTTTGCAGACGCCCGCTCGTCGCGACGTCGGCGGCGGTCCGGCCCCGAGGGGGCCGGACCGCCGCCGCGGTCACACCGAGCGAGACTGGCTTATCGACGGACGGTTGCTTTGTTACTCGACCGGGATCTCCTTGGCGACCGCTTCGAGCGCCATGCCCTGACGCTTGCGGACGGCCCACGCGATGATCCAGATGGCGATGGCGGCGACATAGAGGATGGCCATGAAGACCATCGAGCTGCCGTTCTTGTAGCCGACGCCGTAGGTGTTGGTCGGGTCGTAGATCCACAGGTACAGGTTGAAGATCATGAAGGCCGAGTAGAGCGCGGCCGCGATGGTCATGATCGGCAGTCCCAGGATCTTCATCTTCGGCAGCGCCGAGTTGTCCCAGATGCTCTTGGTCCGCCAGGGCATGATCATGAACGCCAGGCCGGAGCCCAGGAACATGACGGCGATCACGAGGGTCGCGTCGTAGGTGAGCCGCACGAACGTGGGCTGGTAGGCGTAGAAGGCCGAGACGATGATCGACGGGATCACCATGAGAACGAGCGCCACGACCGGGACGCCGCCCGAGGTCACCTTGGCCACGCCTTCGGGCAGGATGCGGTCGAAGGCGGAGGCGAAGATCATGCGTGTCGACGAGAGGAACACGGTGCCCCACCAGCCGAAGACCAGCAGCGAGATGAGGGCGATCAGGATGACCTGGAACGCCGCGTTGTTGACGACCCAGGCGATCATGGCCGTCGGCGACAGGTAGTCACCCGCGTGCGGCGTCGCCTTGACGTAGCCGTAGAGGACGCCCATGTAGCCGTTGGCGCTGGCCATGAAGAACTTGTAGCCCATCGTCTTGCTCACGAGGAACAGGAAGACGATACCGATGGCCGCGGCAGACAGAAGGCCGCCACCCATCTGGTAGATGTTCTTGCGGAAGTCCTTGGCTCCGCGGACCTCGCCGTAAAGGGTCGCGCCCCAGTTAGGCCACAGGAGCCAGAAGCACATGAAGGGGACCAGCTTGAGGGTCTGCCAGGCTGTGCCGCTGAACATGGACGACGGCATGCCCGAACCGCTGTTCTTGAGGGTCGCGAGATAGGCGTTCTTGGTGGCGCCTGCACCGTACAGATGAAGGCTCTCACGGTTGAAGGCGTGGATGAAGCTGGCTTTCGAGGTGACCAGGAGGATGATCGCGGCGATGGCGATGCCGACGAGACCGATCCACAGGGCCCACTTCTGGAAGATGGCATAGCCCCTCATACCGATCGCGACCAGATAGGTCGCAAGGGCGATCGTCGCCAGCGAGACGACGAAGGAGCCAGTGGGCTTGCTGAGCCAGTCGGCGGCGCTGCCGGCGCCGAGGATGCGCAGTATGGGCTTGATGAACGAGTTGGCGCACAGGGCTCCGTAGATGGGGATCCAGAGCCAGAGGATGAACCACCAGCCCGTCGACCCCAGCACGAAGCCGACCGAGCTGTGGAAGACGCGCGATTGCCAGACGTAGTCGCCGCCGGCGCGCGGCATGGCGGAGATCAGGCCGGCGTAGACCACCACTTCGAGCAGCACACAGAGCGTAGTGATGACGACCGCCCAGAACACGCTGCCGCCGGGAATGAAGACCGCGTAGAGAAAGCCCCAGATCCCCAAGAAGATGTTGGTCGAAAAGAACGAGTATCTGAAGCCGTCAGTCGTTGACCAGCCTTTGACGAGACCGCTCGCCTTGCGCACGAAGAGCGTCTGCTCCTGCGGCGGTGCTCCGGCGTTTGTCGCCATCTAGTGGACCTCCTGTGACACGACCATTGCGGACGACGCGATGCGCCGTCCCCCCCTTAAGACGTCCCTGGGCAGGCTCATCCCATGGTCAGTCTGTAACGTTTTACCTTGCTCTTGCCGTCGAGCTCGACTACACAACCCGACAGCGTCCCCTCAACGTAGGAGCTCCCCGGGTTGACCGCCAGCGTGCGCCCTATACGGACGGCCGCACGGCTTTCGTGGATATGCCCGTGCAGCGACAGGAGCGGCTGGAACTTGTCGATCACCTCCCTGACGGCCGTCGAACCCACGTGAGCGGTGTCCTGCCCCTGGACCGTGAGGGTGTCCCAGTCGATCTTGGGGGCGACGTCGAGCTGTGTGTCGTAGGGCGGCGCGTGGAGGCCCAGAACGAGGCGCTCGGGCGGCGCGCTGGCCTGCGCGATGATCGCTTCGATGCGCTTGCGCAGAAGGGGCTCGTCTTCTTCGCGCGGCGTGTCCCAGGGCGTGAGGTTGGTCCAGCCGCTGGAGACGAGCTGATAGTCGCCTGGCATGTCGATGACGTTGCCTTCGCCCACGACGATCTCTTTGGACGTGGCGAGGATCTCGTCGATGTCGGGCTGGTCGTCGTTACCCGGACACACGATGCACTGGATGCCGCTGCCGGCCAGGCGCTCGTCGGCCCAGGCGACCCACTCTTCGACCGTGCGCCGCATCTCGCGCTTGAACACGTCGTCGAGCTTCTCGGGCTCGGCCGTATACTCCTGCACCTGCTCGCGGGTCAGAATGACCGGGTAGTAGCCGTGATCGCGCACGAGCCTCTGGTTTTTGGCCAGATCGTCGGCGCCCTGAAGGTCGTGCTGCTGGTCCTGCATGTGGTACTGCCACTGGTCGGGCCCGGTCTCGACGATCGGCACGATCGCCTTGCCCGTCATGTCGCCGCCGAGGATGAGGACGTCGACCTCGTAATGCTTCGCCGAGTTGATGAATTTGCGCCAACACACCTCGGAGCCGTGCACGTCGGTCGCGAAGAAGAGCCGCACCTTCACAAGGAACCCCTTTCGAGCCTCGTGGTGTCCACGTTCATTTGTCCACCCACTCCTTTCGCGCCAGCGCGCCGGGAAAGGACGGCGATCCGCAGCCGCGCCCTGTCGCTAGCTTAATCCCTGACGAATTGGTTGCCCAGTTGCGAGGCCGTATCGCGTGGGCGTCGTGACCACAAGCGATGCCGACCGCGCGGGTCCGACGCGCCGCGCGCGCGTTCATCGGCAGCCCGTGAGAAAGGGAAGAGAGGCTGCCTGCCACGGGCCCCGGCCCGGGCGCGCGGCACGCGTCGTGGGCGAGACTCGCAGGGCACAAGTCGATGTGAGCACGGCACCCCCAGTGACAGCTGACTCGACGCAAACGAACACAATCGCAAACTTGTGGCAGGCTCGACCCGACCATCATGTAGTGCGATGTTGTTGTGAAAAGTACGTTAAAGCGCGTTCCACTGCAAGCGCTGAATGGCCCGTCCGCCGACGCACGCTCGCTGCGAACTGGTCGACGAGCCCGGATGCATCGCCGCCGCCGCTGTCGTATGCTCCCGTTCACGCTCGTTTCAGTCCCGATCGCTCTGAGGGCGACCCAAGCATGGATCATTCCGATGCGCTCGTCATGTTCGATTTCGACGGTGTCCTCGCCGACACCCTCGATGTTTTCTGCGCGGCCATGGTGGCGGCCTTCGCCGCCATAGGCCGGCCCGACCTCGCCAGCCGCGAGCAGGTCCTGACGCTGCTCGACGACAACTGGTTCGCCTCGCTCTCGAGAGCCGGTGTCACGGCCGCCGAGGCCCGCACGGTCGAGGAGGTCTTCGGCGCCGCGCTCCGGCCGCCGACGCTGCTGCCCTGCTTTCCCGGTGTACCGAAGATGCTGGAGCACCTGGCGCGGCACCACCCGCTGGTCATCATCACGTCGTCAACGGCGGCGATCGTCAACGGCTTTCTCGACGCTCATGAGCTTTCGGGCATCGAGGAGATCATGGATGCCGATGTCGATACCAGCAAGGTGCGCAAGATCGAGCGTGCGGTCGCGGCGCACCCTCGCGCGGCGCACGATCACGTGGCCCGATCCTGGTATGTCGGCGACACCGCCGGCGACATCATCGAGGGTCGTAAAGCCGGGCTGGGCACGATCGGTGTGGCCTGGGGCTGGCACGGCGCGCAACGCCTGCGTGCAGCCTCGCCCGATCACCTCGTCGAGACCCCGCAGGAGCTCATCGCGGTGATCGACGGCTGACGCGCCGCCGGCCGCCACTGCCGCCGACGACCGCCGCGGCGACGGCGCTGCTCAGATCGTCGCCCAGCGCCAGTCGGCCGCCGCAGGCGGCCGAGAGCTCCGCTTCACTGACGTCGTCGAGGGTGCGCCCCAGGTCCTCGGGCAGAAACGCGCGCGGGGCGAGCAGCCACTCACCGGGCGCCAGGGGCTGCCCGTGCAGAGCGGCCATGACCTCGCGGCCGCCGAGCAGGCCCGTCACGGTCACGGTGGGGCCGAAGAGCCGGTTGACCACTACGAACGGCCGCACAGCGGCGCCGGTGCGCGTCGCGAGCCCGCGGCTCGCCCGGGCCAGCACCGGCGCAGCCGCCTTGCCCCCGAGCAAGGCCAGGCTCGGTCCGACGGCGCCCAGCTCGAGCTCGTCGGCCTCGGCCAGCAGGGCCGCGCAGAGCCCGATGCCGTTCTCATACTGAGCGGGCGCGTCGGCGGCCGGCGGCAGCCGGCCCGCCAGCAGGTACAGCTCGTCGGCGGCGTGTACGAAGCGCCGGCCCAGCGCGGCGACGGCGTTCTCCTGCAGCTCCTCGACCGTCGCCACCACCTCGGCCGCGTCGGCAGCCGTGACGCCCCGCAGACCCGGCGACTCACGCGCGAGAGAGACGGGCACGACACCGACGTCGACGACGCCGCCGCGGCGCTCGTTGCCGGCGCCCGCACCCGGGCCGGCGGCACCGGCCCCTTCCGCTTCGCCGGCGCGGTCCGGGAAGGGGCGCCCGCGCGCCAGAACGCTGAGCTGCCGCACCGTCTGGCGCAGCACCGCACCATCGTTGACACCGGGGCACAGCACGATCTGCACGTGGACGTCTATGCCGCCGTCGATCAATCGCGCGAGCAAGGCCGGAACGAACCTCGCACCCGCCCCCATCAACCGCTCGCGAGCGGCGTCGTCCCAGGCGTGCAGCGAGACGTAGAGCGGCGAGAGCCGCAGGGCGCAGATGCGTTGGAGATCGTGCTCGCTCAGGTTCGTCAGGGTGATGAACGTGCCCTGCAGAAACGAGAGGCGATAGTCGTCGTCTTTGACGTACAGAGAAGGCCGCAGGCCGGGCGGGAGCTGGGCGACGAAGCAGAACAGGCAGTCGTTCGCGCAGCGTCGTACAGGCACCCCGAGACCGTCGCGCAGCCTCACGCCGTGCCCTTCCCCGCGCCCCAGGTCTGACCACGACCGAGAGCCGGCGGCGGTTGCGGTCCCGCTCTCGATCGCGCTCGAGGTCGAGCATGAAGCGCCCGTCCGCGGCGGCAAGCTCGAGGTCGAGCACATCCTCGGGCGGCAGGCCGTCGATGGCCACGATCCGATCGCCGGCTCGCACGCCGGCTCGCGCGGCGGCCGCGACCGCCTCGTCGACCGCAAGGCCGCGCTGCAGCGAACCGCCGCCGGCAGTCGCTCACCGCGAGCAGGCCCGCGCGCTCATGGCCCGACCAGTTCGCGAATGCGTGCCACGGCGGCGTCGATCTCGTCTTCGGGAGTCGACGCCCCCGCCGTCACCCCCACGCGCCGCGCGCCGGCGAGCCAGTCACCCTCGAGCTCGGCGGCCGTCTCTATGTGCCAGGTGCGGGGCTGGATGACGCGGCACAGGCTCGCCAGACGAGTCGTGTTGGCACTGTTGCGGCCGCCCACCACGATCACGACGTCGACGGAGCGGGCGAGCTGCTGAGCGGCCGCCTGGCGTTTGCCGGTGGCGTCGCAGATGGTATTGAAGACCAGCGTCTCGCGGGCGGCCGGGGCGAGCCGCGCGACGAGTCGCGCCAGATTGTCGCGCGTCTGGGTGGTCTGCACGACCACCCCGACGCGCTTGCCCCTCACCCCGCCCAGGCGCAGCTCGTCGGCATCTTCGACGACGATCGCCTTGGGGCCGGCCCAGGCCAGCAGTCCGACCACCTCGGGATGGTCGCGCTCGCCGAGGATCACCGGGATGTAGTCCTGCTCGCGCAGCATGTCGGCCTTCTGTTGAGCGACGTTGACGAAGGGGCACGTGGCGTCGATCACGGCCAGGCCCCGAGCACGCGCGGCGGCCACCACGTCGGGATCGACGCCGTGAGTGCGCACGATCACCGTGCCGTGCGGGACCTGGTCGAGATCGTCGATCGCCGCGATGCCGCGGGCGGCGAGTCGAGCCACCACCGAGGGATTGTGGATCAGGGGGCCGAGAGTGTAGATCGGCGGCGCCAGCGCGGCTCCCGACTCCTCGGCGATGCGCAGGGCGCGCTCGACCCCGTAGCAGTACCCGGCGTAGCGGGCGACGACGATCGCGGGACCGCCGCCGAGCCCGTCGCCCGCACCATCGCTGAGCGCGTCGCCCGCACCGCCGCTGAGCGCGTCGCCAGCGCCACCGCCGGCGACGCCACCGATGCCGGGACCTGCCTTCTTACGCCGCTCAGAGGGACTCATAGAGCGCCACGACTGCGTCTCGTATGCGGACCGCGGCCTGCACGTACATCTCACTTCTCTTTCCCACGAGACCCGAGAGATCGACCGCCGGTCCGGCCTTGACGCGCACCACCGGCAGTCCGGGTCGACCGTTACGCACAACGTCGCCGCTGCCCTTGAGTCCGACCGGAATGACCGGCACGCCGCTGCGCAGCGCGAGCATCCCCACGCCGGGCTGAAACTCGTGCACGGCGTCGTCACGCATGCGCGTCCCCTCAGGATAGATGATGAGCGCTTCGCCGGCGGCCAACGCCGCGAGCGCCGCCTCGAGCGCGCTGCGATCGCTCGCGCCGCGCCGCACCGGGATCGCGCCGAGCTCGGTGACGGCCCAGCGCAGGGCGCCGTTGCCGAACAGCTCCGATTTGGCGAAGTAGCGCACCGGCCGGGGAAAGGCGTGCCCGACGAAGAAGGGGTCGAGCTCGCTCTTGTGGTTCGCGGCGATCAGCGCGCCGCCACTTACCGGCAGGTTTTCGGCGCCCTCGCACGACAGCCGGTAGGTGGCACACAGCGTGAGCCCGGAGAGCACGCGCACGGTACGGTAGAACCAGCGGTCGGCGGACACATAGAGAGGTACGTGCTTCACGCGCTCGCTCCCAGACGAGTCGCGACGATACGTCGCGCGGCCTCGACGACCTGTGCGATATCGAGGCCCGACGTATCGAGCTCGACGGCGTCGTCGGCGCGGCGCAGCGGGGCGACGGCGCGCCCCGAGTCGTAGGCGTCGCGCGCGATCATGGCCTGCAGCGTCTCGTCTGCCCCGACGTGCTCCCCGCCGGCGATCAGCTCCTTGCGGCGCCGTTCGGCGCGGATCTCGGGTGAGGCGGTCAGGAACAGCTTGACGGGCGCCTCGGGAAAGACGACGGTGCCGATGTCGCGGCCCTCGATGACCACGTCCTGAGCCGCCCCGATACGCCGCTGCTCGTCGAGCAGCACGGCACGCACCTCGGCGTGCGCCGAGACTTCTGAGACCGCGGCCGACACGGCCGGTCGGCGGATCTCCTCGCTGACGACCCGATCGGCGGCCACGATGCGGCCGTCGGCGGCGAACGTGAGTCGCGCCTCGCGGGCCAGGACGGCCAGTGAAGCGCCGTCGTCCAAAGCAACGCCTTCGTGCAGGGCGAGGAAGGCCACCGCCCGGTACATCGCGCCGGTGTCCAGGTAGGCGTAACCCAGGCGCTCCGCGAGCAGCCTGGCCAGCGTGCTCTTGCCCGAGCCCGCCGGTCCGTCGATGGCGATCACCGTCATGAGGGCAGCACCTCCGCCAGGACATCGGTGAAGCCGGGAAACGTGACCGCGGCGGCACCGAAGCCGCTCACAGTCACCCCGGCGGGACAGACGAGGCCGGCGACCGCCCCGAGCATGGCGAGACGGTGGTCGCCCCGGCTCGACAGCGCGCCGCCGCGCAACGGCTGCGCCGCCACCCGCAGGGTGTCGGCGCTCGCCTCGGCCACACCCCCCAGGCCGCGCACGATGTCGACGATCGCCGCGAGCCGGTCGGTCTCCTTGGCGCGCAGCTCGCCCACGCCCTCGATCACCGTCTCGCCTTCGGCGAAGCAGCCGAGCAGCGCGAGCAGGGTGACCTCGTCGATCAGGGACGCCACGGCGGCGGCCGGCACCGTCGTGCCGTGGAGTGCCGAGGCCCGCACGCGAAGCTCGCCACGCGGCTCGCCACCGTCGCTGCCTCCGGCGGCCCACTCGATCTCGCCGCCCATGTCGCGCACAGCCTCGCAGAAACCCAGCCTGGTGGGGTTGAGACCGACGTCGGAGACGACAAGGTCAGAGCCCGGCACGAGCAGCGCCGCGGCCACCAGGAACGCGGCCGAGGAGAGGTCGCCGGGGATCGCGACGCGGTCGAGCTCGAGACGCTCGGCCGGGCGCACCGAGACCTCGGCGCCACGCCGCGTCACCGACGCTCCGGCAGCCTGAAGCATGAGCTCCGTGTGGTCGCGGCTGGGCCAGGGTTCCCGCACGACCGTTTCACCGTCGGCCAGCAGCCCCGCCAGAAGCAGGCACGACTTCACCTGCGCGCTCGCCACGGGGGACTCGTGGCGAATGGCCCGCAGCGGGCCGCCGTCGATCGCAAGCGGCGCCCGGTCGCCGTCGCCTGCCGCAATGCGCGCCCCCATGGCGCGCAGGGGCGCGACGATGCGGCCCATGGGCCGGGCGCGCAGGTAACGGTCGCCGTCGATCACGAAGCTGCCGGGCTGGCCGGCGAGCAGACCCGCCAACAGCCGCATGCCGGTGCCCGAGTTGCCGGCGTCGAGGTCGTGTCCGGGAGCACGCAGGCCGTGCAGACCAACGCCGTGCACCACGGCGCGCCGCTCGCGGGCCGCGAGGCCGTCGACGGCCACCCCGAGATCGGTGACCATGCCGGCCGTCGCTAGAGGGTCGCCGGCCCAGACCGGCTCGACGATCTCGACCGCACCCTCGCAGACGGCGCCGATCAGCAGGGCGCGCTGGGTGATCGACTTGTCGCCCGGCACCCTCGCGCGGCCCCGTAGCGGACCGGCCGGCCGAAACGTGAGCGTGTCGGCGCCTGCGCTCATCGCGCCCGGCGCGAGACTACCGACGGTCGCCCGCCGCATCGCCTGCTCCCTCGACGCCAGCTCACGCGCCGCCCGCTCACTCGACGTCCGCTCACTCGACGCCCGCTCACTCGACGCCCCGACCGGTCGTCACCTGGTAGCCCAGGACGCCCAGCAGCTCGGAGGCCCGCTCGCACACCGCGCCGCCCAGCACGTAGACGGTGAGCTCGCCGCCGAGCTCGGCGCTCATGTGATGCAGGGCAAGGTCCTCGACGTTGATGGCGGCGTCGCCCAGTGCCACCATGATCTGCTGCAGCACGCCCGGCCTGTCGGGGATCTTCACCATGATGCGGAACAGCTTGTCGGCCGACAGGCTCTCCGCGGCCAGCAGGCGCTCCCGCTGGCGCGCGGCGCGGCCGACGAGGGCCGCGAGGCGGCCCTCGTCGGCCGCCTTCAGCGCCTGCTCCATCTCATCGAGGCCCCTGCGATAGCCGTCGAGCGAGGCGAGCAGCGCCTCGCGGTTCTCCAGGAAGATGTCGGCCCAGACGCGGGCGTTGCTGCCGGCGATGCGCGTCATGTCGCGAAAGCTGGGACCGGCCGACAGGAGCGCGTCGCGCGTTCCCTGGTGCTCGCCGGCCTGGGTCATGAGCACGTTGGCCAGGATGTGCGGCAGGTGGCTCACGAGGGCCAGGACGCGGTCGTGCTCGTGGGGCTCGACGGCGACGGGGCGGGCGCCGATCTGCACGAGAAAGTCGTAGAGCTTCTGGAAGGCGACCGGTCGCACGTGCGTTCCCGGCGTGAGGAAGTAGGTGGCGCCCTCGTAGAGCGACGCCCGGGCGTTGCCGACCCCCGCCGTCTCTGAGCCGCAGAGCGGGTGACCGCCCACGCAGCGACTCTGCTCGCCCGGTGTGAGCGCGTCCATGAGCATCGCCTTGGTGCTGCCGACGTCGCTCACGACCGCTTCGGGAGCGGCCACGCGGCGCCCGGCGCACGTGCTCGACGATCAGCCGCACCGGCGTGCACACGAACACCAGGTCGGCGGCGGAGGCGGCCTCTTCGAGGCTGGCCGCCGCCTCGGTTATGGCTCCGCACTCGAGCGCGGCGGCGATCGTCGCGGGGCTGCGACTGTAGCCGACGACGCGCGTGACTCCGGCCAGCTCGCGGGCGGCGAGCCCCAGGGAACCACCCATGAGACCGACGCCGATGAGCGCGATCGTGCCGTCTGGCTGAACGGGCGACGCCACGACCGTTACGAGATCTCCTTGCCGGTCCAGCGGACGAGCTCGCCGCCGCGGCCGGCGTATTCGGCGAAGGCCACCGGCGACAGCGACTGCGGCCCGTCACAGAGGGCGAGCTCCGGGTTGGGGTGCATCTCGACCAGCACGCCGTTGGCACCGGCCGCGATGCCGGCAAGCGACAGGGCAACACCAGGTCGCGGCGTCCCGTGGCATGGCTCGGATCGACGATCACAGGCAGATGGCAGGCGAGCTGCACCACCGGCACCGCGCTCACGTCGAAGGTGTTGCGCGTCGCCGTCTCGAACGTGCGGATGCCACGTTCGCAGAGGATCACCTCGCGGTTGCCCTCCTTGACGATGTACTCGGCGGCCATGAGCCACTCCTCGATCGTGGCCGACAGTCCGCGCTTGAGCAACACGGGCTTGGCGCAGCGGCCCACTTCGGAAAGGAGCTGGAAGTTCTGCATGTTGCGGGCGCCGATCTGGACGACGTCGGCATAGGCCAGCAGGCCTTCGAGATCACGCGGGTCCGAGCAGTTCGGTGACGATCGGCAGGCCGGTCTCGTCACGCGCCGCGGCCATCATCTTGAGGCCGTCGAGCCCGAGCCCCTGGAACGCATACGGCGATGAGCGCGGCTTGAAGGCGCCGCCCCGCATCATGGAGCCGCCCGCCGCCTTGACGGCGCGGGCGGCCGCCATGACCTGGTCTTCGGTCTCGATCGAGCAGGGTCCGGCGATGAGCGCGAAATGCGAGCCGCCGATCTTCTTGCCGCGGACGTCGATGACGGTGTCGTGGGGTGGAACTCGCGGCTCACGAGCTTGTACGGCTTGAGAATGGCCACCACCCGGTCGACCCCCGGACACGCCTCGAGGGGGAGTCCGGTCAGCTCCTCGCGGTCGCCGATGGCGCCGATCACCGTCGACCCGCTCGCCCACGGAGACGTGAGCGCTGGCGCCCACTTCTTCGATGCGGGCGACGACATGAGCGATCTCCTGTTCGGTCGCACCCTCGTGCATGATGATCATCATGCTCAGTGGTCCTCCCTTCGACCGGTCTGCCCCGCTGGACCGGGAGCCTCGCTGCGACCGTTCATGACGGCACGTCGAGGCGCAGCTTACGCGCCTCGTGCAGGTAGACGTGGTGGCGCGCCGCTCCGGGACGTCCGTAGCAATGGAGCAGGATGCGGATGCAGCGGGCCATGGCGCCTTCGACGGGGATCTCCTGGGCGCACAGCAGCGGTGTGTTCGAGAGCCCCAGCGCCCGCGCGGCGACGGCCGGAAAGTCGGCTCTCAGGTCGGTCGTCGCGGTGAAGAGGATGCTCACGATGTCGTCGGCGGCGAGCGCGTTTCTGTCGATCAACTGCGTGAGCAGCTCCTCGGTACGCTGCCTGATGTCGCCCTTCGTGTCGGCGTCGACGGTCGTCGCGCCCCTCAGGGCCACGAGACGGGGGTTCTGATCGTCGGTCATGGGCGTCTCCGGGTCTCCACACGGCGGACGACCAGTATAGCCGACCTTACGCCGCCGGCGTCGTGGTCGGCGGCAGGTCGTCGGCCTCGGACGCGGGCTCGCCGTCCTGGACGGCCGTGTCATTCCCCTTGCGCTCCGTGTCGCCGCCGGCGCCCGGCGCGCCATCGGTCGCCCCCGGCGCGTCGTCGTCTTGTTGCGGTTCAGGCGCGCCCAGAGGCGTCGCCTCGTCGCTACGCTCGGCCGTGTCGACGCTCAGAGGCGTCACTGTGTCGGCGGCGGAAGACGCGTCGTTGACGGAAGACTCGTCGTCGCCTTCGGGCGGCACGTCGTCGCGGCGCGGCTCGAGGCCCCGCGCAAGGGCGGCGGCAATGGCCTCTTCGAGTGCCGGATCGTCGCGGTGCGCCGGGCCCGGTTCGGCACCGTCCGCCGCCAGCTCGACGGCCTCCCCGGCGTCGTCTCCGGCAACGTTGCGCTCGACCTCTTCGCCGGCGCGTCGCAGGGCTTCGACCTCGTCGCCCGAAAGCAGGCGCCAGGCGCCGATCTTCAGGTTCTTGTCCGACAGAGGGCCGTAGCGGCGGCGATGCAGCTCCTCGACCGGCAGATCGAGCGCGGCAAGCATGCGACGCACCTGATGCTTGCGTCCCTCGTGGATGGTGAGCTCCACCAGTGTCGTCTTGCCGCCCTGCTTTTCGATACGCGCTTCGGCGGGCGCCGTGCGCCCGTCTTCGAGCTCGACACCCGCCCGCAGCTCGGCCAGCGCCCGCTTGGTCGCCTGGCCACGCACCCGCGCGCTGTAGGTCTTGGTCACACCATAGCGAGGGTGCATGAGCCGGTTGGCCAGAGGACCGTCGTTGGTCAGGATGATCAGCCCGGTGGTCTCGAGATCGAGCCGGCCGACGGGAAACAGCGTGCGCCCGTCGGGCACCAGGTCGACGATGACACGCTCGGCGTGGGGGTCGCTGCGCGTCGAGGCCACGCCGCGCGGCTTGTTCACCAGCACGTAGCGGTATTCGCGCGGCGTCACCACCTCGCTCTCGAGGGCGACCTCGGCCCGCTCGCCTACCTTCTCGCGCGGGAACGTGACCACGGCGCCGTCGATGGTCACCTTGCCTTCGCGCACAAGCTCGTCGCACCGTCGCCGCGAACCCACTCCGGCGCGCGCCAGATAGACCACCAGCGTCATGTCGTCGCGCTGCCCGCCGCGACCGCCACCCTGGCGACCACCACTCTCGCGACCGCCACCCTGCCGAGCGCCGCCTTCGCGGCCGCCGCCTTCGCGGCCGCCGCCTTCGCGGCCGCCGCCTTCGCGTGCGCTGCGAGGCTCTCCACGGCCACGGTCGTCGCCCCGGCGCCCGCGCTGGCCACGCCCCCCGCGGCCGCCACGCCCACCGCGACCGCCACGCCTGGCGGATTGTTCGGAGGGCCTGCCGGCCCCCTCGCTACCCGCACCCGGCTTGTCGTTCGTCTGGTCACCCGGTTTGGCACCCGACTCGTTCCCCGGCTTGGCGCCCGACTCGTTGCCTGACTGGTCGGCTGCCCGCCCCGTGGGCGACTCATTGGGCCCGTCTTGCTCGCTGCCGCGCCGACCCTGCTCGTCGCTCACAGTCGTCTCCTTTCGGCGTTCGACAGCAGGCGCGCGCGCAGCTCATCGGTCTCGGCGGCCGACAAGGCAAAGGCCTCGAGGTCGTCGAGATCGGTGAGGCTGCGCAGCCCGAAGAGCTGCAGGAACCGTTCGCTCGTGGCATACAGGATCGGCGCGCCGGGGGTGTCGGCACGCCCGCACTCCTCGGCGAGGCCGCGCTCGACGAGCGACGTGAGGGCCCACTCCGACGACACACCGCGCACCTGGGCGACCTCGGCGCGCGTCGTGGGCTGCAGGTAAGCGACCACGGCAAGTGTCTCGAGCAGAGCCGGCGAGAGGTCGTCGGGACGCCGAGCGCCCGCAAAGCGTTCGACCGGCGTCTCGCAGTCGCGCGCCACGCGAAAGGCGTAACCGCCCGCGACCTGGGCAAGCTCTATGCCGTGGCGAGCCTCGGCGTACTCGGCGGCGAGCTCATCGAGGCCGGTGGCGATGAGCTCGACGCGCTCGTCGCAGGCGGCGGCCAGCTCGTCTGCGGCGACGGGACGCGGAGAGATGAAGATGACCGCTTCGAGGCGGCGCGCTAAGTCATTCATGAGGCGTGGGGTTCGGGGGGCGGATAAGCTTACCTACCGAAGCATCCTACCCCACGGCCGCGAGTGCGTCATCAGATGGTCCTGCGACGAGCCCGGGCGCAACGCCGTCGCCGCCGCCGGCGGGCGTGCCCGCGCGCGTGACCGTGATCTCGGCGAAGGGCCGGCTTTGCCGCAGGCTCACCTCGCCCTGATTATGCAGCTCGAGCAGCGCAAAGAAAGTCACGGCCTTTTCGAGCCGGTCGCGCGGCGCCACCGCCGAGAACGTGAAGCTGTGCTCGGCCGCCAGCAGGTCGCGCAGCCGGCGCAGCTCGGCGACCAGCGTGACCGCGATGTCGGTGATATGGCCGAGATCGGGGGCGGGCGGCTCGGCGAGCAGCACGGCGAGAGCGCGAGAGAGCGCGCCGGCCGGCAGCGCCGCTCCGTCGCTTGCCGCACGAAGGAACCGCGCTGGCACCGGGGCCGTGCGATACAGCCGGCCGGCGTGCTCGGCAAACAGAGCACTCAGGCGCCCGGCAGCCCCCTTGAACCTGGCGAAGCGCAGAAGCGTCTCGAGCAGCTCTTCGCCGGCGGCCTCGTCGTCTAACTCGGCGAGCTCGTCGACGAACGGGCTGCCGGCATCGAGCAGGCGACGCGACTTCATTTCGAGCAGCGCCGCGATCAGCACGATGAAGTGCGAGGTCGCCTCGAGGTCGAACTCCTCGGACTCGGCCAGCTTGAGGATGTACTCGGCCACGATGCGCGAGACGCGCACCTCCCAGAGGTCGACCTCGTCGCGCAGAATGAGCGTCACCAGCAGGTCGAAGGGACCGTCGAAGACCTCGAGGTCTACGTGAAGCTCGTCGAACGACCCGGCCGGGCGGATCACTCGTCGGGCTGCCTGATGAAGGGTGGTATGTCGAGGTCGCCGGTGTCGAAGCTCGGCGGCCGCTCGAAGGGCGTACCCTGGGGCTCGGACGCCGGCGCGGGCGCCCGGCGTCCGGTCACCGGCGGCGCCGGCCGCTGCAAGGCCTCGGGGCCGAACCCGGTGGCGATCACCGTCACGGTCATGAGCCCCTCGAGGCGCTCGTCGATCACCGCTCCGAAGATGATGTTGGCGTCGTCGTCGGCCGCCAGTGCGATCTCGCCGGCGGCCTCGTTTACCTCGTACAGCGACAGGTCGCGTCCGCCGGTGATGTTGAGCAGGATGCCGCGCGCCCCGCTGATCGAGGTCTCGAGCAGCGGCGAGCTCACCGCCATGCGAGCCGCCTCGTTGGCGCGCGTCTCGCCGCGCCCGGTGCCGATGCCCATGAGCGCTGTGCCGGCTTCTTTCATGATGGTGCGCACGTCGGCGAAGTCGAGATTGATGAGACCCGGCACCGTGATGAGGTCGCAGATGCCCTGTACGCCCTGACGCAGGATGTCGTCGGCGTAGCGAAACGCTTCGACGATCGTGGTGGTGCGCTCGACGACCTGCAACAGCCGATCGTTGGGGATCACGATGACCGTGTCGACGGCCGCCCTGAGCTCGTCGATGCCGCGCAACGCCTGTTCTTCGCGCTTGCGGCCCTCGAACGAGAACGGCCGCGTGACGATCGCCACGGTGAGAGCGCCCAGCTCGCGGGCGACGGCAGCGATGACCGGCGCCGCGCCGGTGCCGGTGCCACCCCCCTCGCCGGCGGTCACGAAGACCATGTCGGCGCCCTTCAGAGCCTGTTTGATCTGGTCGCGCGAGAGCTCGACCGCCTGGCGCCCGATGTCGGGGACCGCGCCACCACCAAGACCGTGCGTGAGCTCCTGCCCGATGTGGATCTTGACGTCGGCGTCGCAGGTCTGCAGCGCCTGGGAGTCGGTGTTCACGGCGATGAACTCGACGCCGCGAATGCCGGAATCGACCATGCGGTTGACGGCGTTGGTGCCGCCTCCGCCCACACCCACGACCTTGATCGTGGTGACATATGCTCTGCCCGTGACGACCTGATCGTCGGCGTCGGCGCCGGGGGGCACGCTCTCGCCGCTCATGTCGGTGCGGCGGAACAGCTCTGAGAGACCATCGCGCATGCTAGGCCGATTTCCCATTCAGCACCTCCCGAGCGAGGCTGCGGTACGCCTCTGCGCCTTTGCCCCTGGGATCGTACTTCAGCACTGAGGAGCCCTGCACGGGCGCCTCGGCGAACTTGATCGTCTTGCGCACCACCGTGTTGAACACGAGGGGCCCGAAGTTCTCTTTGAGGATCTCGATGGCCTCGCGGCCGTGGAGGGTGCGCGAATCGAACAGGGTCGGCAGGATGCCCTGGATCTTCACTCGGGGATTGATGTTCTCGCGGATCATCTCGAGTGTGCGCTCGAGCTGCAGCAGGCCGCGCAGCGAGAGATACTCACACTGCACCGGCACGATCACGCCGTTTGAGGCCGCCAGGGCGTTGATGGTGAGCAGCCCAAGCGACGGCGGAGTATCGATCAGGATGTAGTCGTAACGCCCCTGGATGGGCTTGAGGGCCTTCTCTAGGGCCCGCTCGCGACCGATCTGCGTGGAGAGCGCCATCTCGGCGCCGGCCAGGTCGATGGTCGACGTGGCGACGTCGATCTCGTTGGACACGATAACCTCGTTGATCGGCAGCCGGTGGACCAGGACATCGTAGAGGCTCTTCTCGAGATTCTCAGGATCGATGCCTTGACTCATGGTCAGGTTGCCCTGAGGATCCATGTCGACGCCGAGCACCCGTTTGCCCAGTTCGGTCAGCGCGACGCCCAGGTTCAGGGTGGAGGTCGTCTTGGCTACGCCGCCTTTCTGGTTCGCGAAAGCCAGAACGTGAGCCATGGGTCATGCTCCTGTCTCGAGACCGGTTCCTGCTAGCATTCTTGGCGACGCGGTCAAACCCTGCAAAGTCGAGGCTCGCTACACACGTGGGCCGGCGGCCACGAACGGCGTGGCGCCGGCGCACTCCCCCCCGCTCGTCACAGACGTGGCGCCGGCGC
>CAWJRV010000019.1:0-15377 GCA_963845355.1 uncultured Actinomycetes bacterium | reverse complement strand
GGTCGTCCGTGGGGGTCTTGGTCCGCGGACCGCATGCTACGGGGCGGCGCGGCGAAGGTCAACTGTGGGCCGGGAGACGAGATGGGTCATGTCGGTGTACGTCGTGGGATCATGCCGTCACTCTGCAGCAGATCAATCCGCTCTCACGGCACGAAGGCCACGATATCCATGGGCGCACCTGAGCCGTTCTGGAGCTGCAGCGGCGCCAGCACCAGCGTCGCGCCCTTGGCCGGCAGCTTGTCGAGGTTGGTCATGCACTCGATGGCGATCTCGTGGGTCTTCGCCATCTCGGTGTTGGTGGCGTAGCTCGTGTCCGAGCCCGGATCGACGCCGTGCGTGTCGATCCCCACGCCGACGATCTGGCGGTCGCTCACCAGCCATTTCGTGGTCGCGCCGGCAAAGCCGGGAAAGTGCAGGTTGCCCTTGGCGTCCTGGTTGATGAGGGCCTTCGGGTCGTTCCACTTGTCCTGCCAGCCGGTGAACATGATGACGAACGAGCCCGGCGCGATCCGGCCGTGCTTGGCCTCCCAGCTCTGCACGTCTTGCTCTGTCAACTGGTAGTCGGCATTGGCCGCGCACTGGGCGCGAGCGTCGATCACAACGGCGGGCACGACACGCTGCTCAGGCGGGTAGCTGGTGATGGCCTCAGTGTTGCCGGAGATGAAGCTGTTGGGCGCGTTCATGTGCGTGGCGCTGTGCTCGCCGATGGTGAAGCTGCGCAGGTAGTAGCCGTCCTTCTTCATGGTGGCGACCACTTTGAAGACGACCTTGGGGTCGCCCGGCCACAGCGGTATTCGCGGGCTCACCACGTGACTCAGGTCGACGACATGCGAGTAGCCGATGGTCTTGGCGGCGCCCGGCGCGGCAGAGCTCGACGGGCTCGGGCTCGATGAGCTGCAGGCGGCAGCGAACACGGCCATCGCCGCGACGAGCCCGGCGCCTGCACCGACCGCGGCCACCGCACCGAGGCGGCGCATCGTGTGAGGTGTCATGGCGATCCCCTCCCCTTTGACCCGATCGTCTCGCGACGTCGCGCCCGGTCGTACCTGCGAAGCCTCCTCCCCGCCTGCGTGCGACTCGGGTCGCGACCTTCAACGCCCCGTCAGCGTATCATTCACAGGCAGGCCAGCTGAGTCGGGCCGTTCCCGGGCCGGCTCTCTGCTCGACTTGCCTTCGACCATGCCCGACCGTCAGGTGATGCCATGACGCCTCAGCGAGATCTGTCAGAGTCCGAGGCCGCCGCCCTGCGCACCCTCAAGGCTCGCTACGGGCCGCAACGCGCCGACGATCTGATGATCACCGACGAGGATGAGGTGGTGGCCTGGGTCAGGGACGCCGACGGCAGTCCCCGCCTGGTGGCGAACCTGACGGCGTTGCCCGACGACCAGGTCTTGTTTCGCGGGCGGCTCGCGCCGCGGGGCTCCGAAGCGTCAAGCGCCGTCGCCCTGACCGACCGGGCCAACAGCCTGTCCGATCAGGCGCGCGCCAAGGCCGGGCCCGAGGCCGACGCCCTCTTCTCCGCCGCCTACGAAGAGTACGCCCAGGCGCTGGCCACCGATCCCGACAGCCACGCGACGCTCTTCGGCTGGGCCACCGCCCTGTCCCGGCAGACCGTGACCAAGCGCGGCGCCGAGGCGGAGGCACTGTTTGCCGCCGCCTGCGAGAAGTACGAGCTCGCGCTGGCCGCGAAGCCCGACCTGCACGAGGCGCTGTTCAACTGGGCGACCACGCTGTCCGACCACGCCCGGACCGCCAAGGGCAGGGCGGCCGACACCCTTCTGAAGGCCGCCTGCGACAAGCACGAGCGAGCGCTGGCGATCAAACCCGACAAGTACGAGGAGCTCATCGCCTGGAGCGTGGCCCTGACACAGCGGGCGGTGACCAGGTCGGGCAAGAGGGCCGATGCGCTCTTTGCGGCGGCGCGCGAGAAGTGCGCTCTGGCTCTCGCCGTGAGGCCCGACGGCTACGAGGCTCTGGACACCTGGGGCATCGCCCTCTTCCACCAGGCCAAAGACAAGGCGGGCGACCAGGCCGATGCCCTGTTCGAGGCGGCCTACGAGAAGTTCCGGCAGGCTCTAGCCGTCAAACCCGACATGCATGAGGCACTGTTCAACTGGGGCACCGCGCTCTGCCACCAGGCCATGACGATGCCCCGCAAGAGGGCCGACGACGTACTCCTTACGGCCTGCGAGAAGTACGAGCAGGCCGCCGCCATCAAGCCCGACAGCGAGCAGACGCTGCGGTTCTGGAGCAAAGCGCTCTGGCTGCACTCCAAGCCGAAACCCGGCACGCCGGCAGCCGCCCGCCTGAAGGCCGCCACCGACGCCTACGAGGTGGCCTGCCGGCGGGCCGGCAAAAAGGCGTGACTCGTTCGGCCCCGGCCCTAGCCTGACATCAGCTCTGCGCCAGGCTGACCTCGACCCGGTCGCGCCCGGCCTGCTTGGCCCGGTAGAGGGCGTCGTCGGCAAGCTCGACCGTGCGCCGTGCGTCCCACTGCCCGGCGGGTCGGGTGACGACGCCGATCGATAGCGTGACCGCCTCGCCGGCCGGCAGGCCGGCCGCCCCGGCCACGCCGGCCGCCCCCGAGCGGACGCGCTCGCCGACGTCGAGCGCCTGCCGGGCATCGGCGTCGGGCAGGATGACCGCGAACTCGTCTCCGGCGTACCGCGTCACGACGTCGCCCTCGCGCACGCTGCCTTCGATCATGCGCGCCACCTCGGCGAGCACGGCGTCGCCTTGAAGGTGGCCGTGCGTGTCGTTGACGGGCTTGAGGCGGTCGAGGTCGGCCATCAGCATCGACAGCGGCAGACCGCCGCGGTCGGCGCGAGCGACCTCCTGTTCGAGGCGCCGGTAGAATTCACGCTGGTTCAGGAGACCCGTGAGCCCGTCGCGGATGGCCGTCTGGCGCAAGGTCTCGTGAGCCCCGGCGACCTCGCTGGCCATATCGTTGAAGGCCTGTCCAAGCTCGTTGATCTCGTCACGCTTGACCGGCGACACCTCGACGTGACGCTCGAGATCGCCGCCGGCGATCGCGTGCGCCGCGGCGGTCAGGGAGCTCAACGGCTTGACCACCTGACGGGCGAGGATGAGGCCGATCACCACCGCCACGGCGAATGCCCCAAGGGCGGCCAAAGCAGTACCGTGCAGGAGCTGACGGTGGGCGGCGATGATCGGCTTCCGGGCCTCGGCCGCGACGATGCTGGCTTGCGCCCCGGCGAGCGGTAGCGTCTGGCGCGCGCCGCTGTAGCCGTGGACGGCATCGGCGTCGCCCTGGCCGGCGGGCGCGCGATCGACGATCTTCACCAGGGACAGGATCGCAGGGTCGGTGATGGCGACCACCTTGCCGCCGAGGACGAAGGCGATCTGCGAGTTCGTCGCCCGCGCGATGGTCCGCGCGAAGGCCACGTCGACCACCCTGCCGACGACGATCGTGCCAACGCTCGACGCACCTGGGCCTTCTCCGATCGGCGCAGCGGCTACGAGCCAGAGCCGGCCGCCGACGACGGCCCAGCTCGACGAGGCCTCGCCCCGCGCGGCGTCAGTCACGACCGGCATGCGAAGGACAGCGCCCGGCGTAGCCGCCGAGCTCGCAAGGGAGCCTCCGCGAGAGTCGAGCACGGCGACGAAATCGACCCGACCCGTGCCGGTGAGACGTCGAACCAGCTCGCGGTCCAACCAGCCCAGGTCGCGCGCCGCGACGTGCGGCGCGACGACCGGCGAA
Organism: uncultured Actinomycetes bacterium; assembly: GCA_963845355.1. Classification (GTDB taxonomy): domain Bacteria; phylum Actinomycetota; class Thermoleophilia; order UBA2241; family UBA2241; genus Bog-752. Next base: position 11,656 of record CAWJRV010000019.1, on the reverse strand, counting down.
CCGTTGTCGACCGCGAGCTGCTGGAACGCCGCGCTATGGTCGGTCAGGACATTGACGGCGACGCTCAGCCGGTCGGCCGCCCGGCTGTCTTCAAGCTGATCGAGACTGTTGGAGGTCACCCAGTAGGAGATGATGAACTGCGCGCTGAGCGCCAGCACGGCGGCCAGCAGCACGCCGACCAGGACCTTGGCCCGCAGGCGTGGATGACGGATACGCTGCAGCAGGGTGACCGGCTCGTCGCGCACCGACTCGTGTGAGCTCGACGTCACGACCTCTCTTTCGATCTTCGAGCCCAAGCTCCTCGTTTAAGCGTGACCAGCTTACCCGCCGGCCGCCTCGTGCAGGCGCATCTCGACCAGATCGCGCAGCGACTGATCGCACTCGAGGCGCACCACCGTCGCCGCTCCCGCTGCGTCGGGCAGCGAGGCCAGCAGCACGCAGACGGCCAGGACCGGCTCGCCGACGGCCGCCTCGAAAGCCAGCGCGTAGGCGCCGGCCTGACCGCCGTAGCGCTCGCGCACCGTGGCGGGTATCGGGTGAGCATCGGTCTTGTAGTCGACGACGATCCAGCCGCCCAACTCGTCGTCGCGATAGACCAGGTCGAGGGCGCCCTCGATCAGGACCTCGCCATGCTTCACGCAGACCGGCAGCTCGCGACGGTGAGGTCGGCGGGCGGCGGCGCGCAGCGGCGCCGCCCGCCAGCAGGCATGCGCGAGACCGGCCACCGTACCACTCTCGCCGGCGATGCCGGCCTGTGAGGCGGCGACCCCGGCAAGCTCCGCGAGGCCGCCGTCGTCGTCGAGCGAGACGCGTTCGAGCACAGCGTGCACTGCCGTGCCCAGCGCCAGAGCATGTTCGCGGCCGCCCGGGCGGCGGACCGCACCGATGGCAGCGGGATCGCCCGGCGGCGCAGCGGCCGCGGCAGCGGATCCGACCGGCGGCGCGCCGCTGGTGCTCCCGTCTGCCCAGTCGGGCGGTTCGAGGCGTTCCAGCGCGCTCGGGGCGTAGATCGGCGCGGTGCGCGAGGCGCGGGCCAGCAGGGTGGCGCGCCCGACGCGCCAGGTCTCGCGCGCCGAGAGCGCGTCGGCGGTGGGCGGCGGGGGCGGCGCGGACTGCGTCCGCGCCGCCCCCGCCGCCCACGTCACGACGCGCACGAAGTCGGCGAGCCGCACATCCGTGTCGTCGACCGCGGGGCCGGTCGCCGAGTCGTCGTCCTGGCCTTCGGTCGCCGCGAAGTCGACCGGCGCGACGGCCTGCCAGCGCGCCTGGAGCGAGCCGGTGGGAGGTTCGCCGGCGACGATCGGCAGGACGAGCAGGTCTGCGGCCCGCGTGAGCGCGACGTAGAGCACGCGGCTGCGTTCGGCATCGAGGGCCGCCTTTTCGTCGGCAAAACGCCGCTCATACCCGGCCGTCTGGAACTTCACGGTGGTGCCCGGCTTGTCGAGATCGGGCGACGGGCACTCGAGCGAGCAGTCGACCCGCCGGCCGATCCGGTCGATCAGAGGATCACGGCTCGCGTTGCGGGGAGCAAGCATGGCGGAGGCGAGCACGACGATGGGAAACTCGAGACCCTTGGCCTTGTGAACGGTCATGAGCCGTACGAACTCGCCGGTCTCACCGACCGGTGACTCCGCGGTGTCGGCGGCGCGGACGTCGCGAGCCGTCTTGGCCACGAAGGCGTGAAAGCTGGCCTCGGTGCTGTGGGCGAACTCGTCGGCCAGAGAGATCAATTCGGCCACGTTGCCGATCGCCTGCTCCGCGTCGTCGGCCCACAGGGCGAGACTTTCGAGCAGGCGCGTGCGGCGCACCAGATCGTCGAGCGTCTCGGCCGGCGGCCGCAGGTTGCGCCGCTCGTGTAGTGCCCGCAGGTCGGAGAGGGCCGCGGCGATCTCGGGAAAACCCAGCGGAGGCTCGCCGTCGAGGTAATCGAACGTCCCACCGGCGGCACTGAAGGCGTAGAGGTCGTCGTCTGAGAAGGCGAAGAGTTGGCTGTGGAGGGCGGCGTAGACGGCCACCGGGTCGGCCGCCGTGTCCAGGGCCTGCAACACCGCGAGAGAATCGAGCACCTCGCGCCGGCCGAAGAACGTGCGACCGCCTTCGACCCGATAAGGCAGGCCGGCCTCGCGCAGGGCCTGCTCGTAGTGGCCGACGTGAGTGAAAGAGGGCAGCAGGATGGCGACGTCGCCCGGCACGGCGGAGCGCCAATCCGACTCGCCGGCGCCGTCGCCGATACGCACCCGCCAACCGAGCCGCTGCATATCGGTGAGCAGGCCGGCGATCAGCGAGGCCTCGCGGCGGCACAGCTCCTGGGGGCGCTCGGGGGGGCGCCGGCGGGCCTCTCGGCTTCGTCGACGCCGTTCTCGGCCTCGGCGGCAGTGCTCTCGACCTCGTCGACGTCGTTTTCGCTTTCGTCGACGCCGATCCCGACCTCAGCAGCGCTCCCGACCTCGTCGACGTCGTTCTCGATGTCGGCGGCCGCGCACACGACCACGACGTCGCGTCCGGGCCGGCCATCCGGCCGGAAAGGAGTGAGACGGTCGTAGGCCGGCTCGAGACCGCGCTCGCCGACCGAGCCCAGCAAGCCGTCGAAGACGTCGTTGACCCAGCCGACGATCGACGACACGGTACGGAAGTTCTGCTCGAGGGAGACGATCTCTCCGCCCTGGCCGGCGATGAGCTCGGCGACCTCGTCGTACATGGCGATATCGGCGCGCCGGAAACGGTAGATCGACTGCTTGGCGTCGCCGACCAGGAAGAGTTTGCCGGGCCGCAGTTCGACCTCGCGCCAGGTTCGCGCCGTGGGCTCGCGTTCGGCCAGCAGAAAGGCGATCTCGGCCTGCAGCGGATCGGTGTCCTGGAATTCGTCGACCAGCAGGTAGCGATAGCGCCTCTGAAAATGGCCGCGCACCGCGGCCACGTGGGCCGGGTCGACCCCACGTACGCCGGCGAGCAGGTTGCGGGCGCGGCCCAGCAGATCGTCGAAGTCGAGCGCGCCGGCGTCGAGCTGAGCGGCCGCGGCGGTACGGGCGAAGTCGGCGGCGACCGCCAGCGTGAGGCCGGCGACATAGGCGCCGTAGGCGCCGGCGCCGGCTGCGATCTGCTCGCGCAGAGCATCGCGCACGTCGAGCATGGCATCTTTGCCGGCCTTGCCGCCAGGCCAGTTGCGCGTCTGACCCATGTTCTTGCCACCCGATGCCGCGGCGCGGGCCGACGCCACGGTGAGCGCCCGGCCGAGCTCGTGAACATCGCCCGCCTCGGGCAGCGCGACCGCCTGGGTGGCCAGGCCGAGGCTTGCGGATTTGAGCCTGTCGTCGTCGGCGAGGCAGCGGTCAGCCGCGGCGACCACGCCGGCGGCACTCATTTTGACGGCGGCGACGGCGGCCGCGAGGTCGGGCGGCGCCGGCGGACCTGCGTCGTCGACCGCGAAGCGCTCGGCAAACCGCGCGCGGGCAAGATCTGCGACCTGTTCGATCGTGACGCCGGCGCGCAGGACTTCGTCGAGAAGAGCAGCCGGACCGCGGCTCGTGGTCGGCACCGATTCGACGTCGTCGCCACCCGCTTCGCGGACGTCGTCGAGCAGTCCGGACAGCCAGTCGCGCCACAGGCGCTCGCGCAGGAGCTCGGAACTGACCGGGTCGAGCTGCACGAAGGCGGGATCGACCCCGGCTTCGACCGGCCGCTCGCGCAGCAACCGCGCGGCGAACGCGTGGATGGTCGAGATGGGCGCATCGTCGAGCCCGTTCAGAGCCTCCGCGAGCCGCTCGCGGTCGCCCGGCGCAAGCCTGTCACCCGGGGACAGCCCGTTGCCCGGCGCCCGCATGTCGCCCGGCGACAGTTCGTCGCCGGCCAGGAGCCGTTCGAGCCGGCCGCGGATGCGCTGGCGCAGCTCCCCGGCGGCCTTCTCGGTGAACGTGATGGCCACGACGTCGCTGATCGGGGCCCCGTCGTCGCCGGTCAGGCAGGCGACGTAGCGATCGACCAGCACGCGCGTCTTGCCGGTGCCGGCGCCCGCCTTGACCAGGAACGTGGTGCGCAGGTCGCCGGCCACGCGCCGCCGCACCTCGTCGTCGATGGGAAGCCGCGGCTCGACGGTCTCCTGGAGGCCGGTTGGCTGCGTCAGCTCGGCGGCTCGCCGCGGCTCGGCAGGCTGGTGCGACTCACTCACGATGCCCGTCCCTGAGACCCGTTCGCGGGCTCCTTGAAGTCGAGCAGCGCCCGCAGCCGGGGGTCGCGGCGCTTGAAGGCAAACGCGATGCGGTCGACGCCACAGCGTTGGGCATCGGCGCAGTACGTACAGTCGTACGCCGGCCAGCGAGGGTACAGCCCACCCTCGATGCCGGCCAGCGCGACTCCGATTATGGCGGCAAGCTGCGTGGCGATCTCACGCGGCTCCCCCGACAGCGCAACACTCTTGAAACCGGACTTGCGGCGCACCATGCGATACTCGGCGACGACCTGTTCGGGCGCTTGGCCACCGGCCAGCAAGGCCAGCACATACACGGGAAGCTGCACATCGCGACCCCGGCGCACCCGCCCGGCCTCATTGGCGCCCCGGCCGGTCTTGTAGTCAACGAGGCGCACCGCGCGCCCGTCGGCACTACGGTCGATGCGATCGATACGACCGTGGAAACTCACGAGGCGCTCGCCCACCAGCAGTTGGGGCAAAGCAGCCGCAGCGCCGTCGCCGGCGAACACCCGCGGCATTGAAGCTTCGCGGCCGAACCGCCACTCAAACTCAGCCGGAACGAGATCGTCTCTCCAGCATGGGTCGGCCTCGACGACATGTCGCAGATCGGCCAGCAGAGCGTCGGCCAGCACATGCCACGAAAGCGGAAAACCGGTGAGCCCGCGCGCTTCGGCGCGGGCGAACGCCGCGGCGGCGACGTCGTCGAGCGCGGCCAGAACGCCGACGGCCGATGGCACGCCGACGGCCGCCGCCGCATAAGCACCCTGAAGGATCTCGTGAGCGAGGCTGCCCAGGTCGACCGGTTCGATCGACAGCGACTCTTCGGGGTCGTCGGGCACCTCGAGTCCGAGGACGTAGCGCAGGTAAAAGGCAAACGGGCAGGACAGGTACTGTTCGAGGGCGCTGGGTGAGATCGGGCCGGCGAACACGCCTGCGGCGGCCTGCGCGGCGTGACCCGCGGACAGGACGCCGTCGTACGGGCCGAGCGCGCCGCGGCGGCGGCCTGCGGCCGCCGCCGCGGCGCGCTCGGCCCGCGCCGACCCAAGCACTGCGCCGGCATAGAAGTCGAGCGCGCCGAGCGCGCCGCGCCCGGCCGACAGCACACCGAGATCGACGTCGCGCAGATCGACCTGCTCGCCGCGCCCGCCGGCTACGCGCCGCACGAGGCCCCCAAGGCCGCCGTCCCGGTCGAGCTCTTCGAAGGCCACCGAGCGGCCGGCCAGCTCGCGGGCAAGGCCCAGGAGCGCGCGCGACGGCAGCCGCGGCCGACCGGTCGATGAGTCGAGACGCGGGTAGAGCGCCACGAACCGCTCGACGGTCGCGTCACGCGCCAGAGCAAACAAGGCGTCGCCTTCGGCAGAGAGGTCGGCGCTGCCCGGCAGGCGCGCGCCACAGGCGGCGGCGATACTGCTGCGCTCGCGGTCGGGCAGGACCGGATCGGGCGCCGGCCGCGGGGGAAACCCGCCCTCGGCGAGACCGCAGAAGACGACCACCCGAAAGGCGAGACCGCGGAGCTGCTGCGGCGACAGGACGGCCACGCCGTCGCGACCGACGCGCCGGTCGGTGGCCGACTCGAGGGAAGCAAGGACGCGCCGCGCTACCCCGCCGAACGACTCGCGGGGCCCGGCGTCGTCGACCAGCGCAACGTCGGCCAGCTCGGCCAGGGCCGACAGCGCGGGATCGTCGGGCGGCACGCCGCACAGCGTGCGCGCGGCGTCTATGAGATGGTGTGTGGCCTCCGGCCAGGTCCGCGCCGCGAGCAGGCGCCTGCGCCGGCCGGCGAGCCGGCCCACGAACTCGCGCAGAGAGGCTGCGGCCGCCACCTTGTCGGGCGGCGATGGCGCGGACGAGGCGGCGGCGTCGGGCACGGTCGCGCCCGTTTCGACGGCGACGGCAGCTTCTGTCTCGCGTGCCCGACGTTGGGAGAGCGAATATTCGAGACGGCGAAGGCGGTCGTACCATTCGTCGTCGGCCACGATGCGGGCGCGCCGCGAGAGGGTGTCCCAGAGGGCCACGGTCGCCGCACCGGCCGCCGCATCGGCCACCGCGTCGAGGCGCGGCGCGGTGGCGGCCAGGTCGATCACCGCGTCGCGCCGCAGCGGGCGTCCGGCGACCGGCAGCAGGCAGTCGAGCAGCAGGCGACAGGCGCGCGCCGAGACCCCGTCGTCGGCGCCCCGGGCTGCGACCGGGATGTCGTGTGCCTGCAGGGCGCGAGCCAGCCGATCGCGGCCCGAACGGTCGGCCACGATCACGGCGATATCGTGAAACGCGACGTCGGCGGCGGCTCGTAACACCTCGGCGACCGCGGCACGCCGCTCGGCGACGTCGTCGGCGACCGACACGATGTTCACCTGCGTCTGAGATACGTCGGCGCCGTTGGCAAAGGCTGTGGGGGCACCGATGCCCGCGGGGACACCGATGCCGGCGGAAGCACAGCCATCGGGCGCGCTCCTTGCATCTCGGTCGCCGTCGACCTGGAGTCCGAGGCTTTCGAGAAAGGCCAGCGCCGGGGCGGCGTAGCGGCACACACCGCTGCTCGAGGGGAGAAAGGCCGCGAACGGCCGGTCGGCGGCCAGCGCCGCGACGAGGGCCGCCTGCATGGCGGGCAGGTCGTAGATGCCGAAGAGCGCGACCGGCACGCCGGCGACGGTCGGCGGCGCTCCCTGGCTCGCGGCCTCGGTAGCCAGTGCGTAGAGCCCGGTGTCGTCGACGAGTCCGCGACGGCGCAGCGTGGCGACGTACTCCTTGTAGAGCGCCGCGAGGTCGGCCGCCTTGCGCGACCCGACCACCGCCAGCGCATCGGGGGGCACGCCGGCCTCGCGCAGGTCGTCGATGGTGCGCGCCAGCGCGCGCGGCAGGCCGGGCGTGCGAGCGACCGCCTCGAAATACCAGTCCGTCTCGCCGGCGCGGCGCGCGACGAGCGCCGCGACCAGGCGCTCGCGCAGCAACGGCGAAAGCAGGCGCAGGGAAACGGGATCTGTGCCCAAGCCGGCGTGCGCAAGGCGGTCGGCGGCAAGTTCGGGGGCGAGCGCGTGGATAGACACGAATCGCACCCCGGCGTACGCGCCGAGATGCCGCGCGACGGATCGCGACAGGTGCCCGCAGGCGAGGTTGGAACCAGTCACGACGACGACCTCGCGTAGCGGATCGTGGCCCTTGACCGCGGCGATCCAGCCGGCCAGCGCCGCTTCGAGGCGCGGGCGGCCGCCAAGAACGAGGCGTCGGTGCGAGTTGTCGGTGCCGGTAGGCATGAGCGTGCGTCTACGCTAGCACGAGGCGGGGACATAAGCGCGCGGGCAAGGCGCGAGGCTGGCGTGACTTCGTTGCGCGCCTAGTGCCGGCGATCGACTTCGTCGTCGCCGCTCAGGCAGGCGTGGCTTCGTGACGCGCCTAGTGCCGGCGATCGACTTCGTCGTCGCCGCTCAGGCGGGCGTGACTTCGTTGCGCGCCTAGTGGATCATCGGCCGGAAAACGAAGAACACCAGCAGCGCCGGCGCGATGGCCGCGGCCGACCAGAGCAGCAACGAGTGCGCGCCGCGGTGGACGATACCCTGTATGGCCGTGACGACGCCGAGCGCCGCACCGATCAGGGTGAGAGCCATGCCACCGTACACGCCGATCTTGGTGGGAAGGTGGCGCATGGTCACCGCGCTATGAATGTTCTGTGCCTCAGCGAGCGAAAAAATGGCGCCGATCAGCAGTATCGTGAGTCCGGCAAGGCCGAAGTACACCGCGGACTTGCGGAGCCGGCCCACGGGCATGTAGTCGCTGATCTGGCTGGCCCACGGGTAGCGGGCCAGTTCGTCGGGGGTCAGTGGGCGTGCCACGTCGCCTCCTTGATGTCGGTTTGCAGCGCAAGGATACGTCCCGTGCCCCGTTGCCTTCAAGCGCGTTGCGGGCAGACGCGCCGCGGGCAAAACGCGATACAATCCCCACCGTCGGCACCTGCCGGCCATCCGGACATCCCCGACCCCGAGCCGCCCGTGTCGCAGGACTCCATCGTCGAGATCGTCGGCCTGCAGCAGCGCTACGGACGGCGCGCCCGCGCGGTCGTGGCCCTTGCCGGCGTCGATCTGCGCGTGGAGCGCGGTGAGATATTCGGCCTGCTTGGGCGCAACGGCGCGGGCAAGACCACCCTGGTCAAGGCGCTGCTGGGTCTGCTCAAGCCGAACTCGGGAACGGTGCGGGTCTTCGGGCGCGAGCCCGGCGAAGCCGGGGCTCGCGCCCGCATCGGCTACTCGCCGGAGGAGCCCGGGTTCCCGCGCTACCTCTATCCTCGCCAGGTCCTCGAGCTCTGCGGCGCGCTCAGCGGAATGAGCGGCGCCGCCCTGGCGGCGGCCGTCGAAGGTCAGCTCGCCTCGTCCGAGCTGCAGTCGGTGGCCGCCCGTCAGGCGCGTCAGCTCTCCAAAGGGATGCTCCAGCGACTGTCGCTCGCCCAGGCGTTCCTGCACGAGCCGGAGCTGCTCGTGCTCGACGAACCGACGGCCGACCTCGACCCGATCGGCCGCCGTCAGGTGCGCGACCTGATCGTCGCGGCGCGCGAGCGCGGCGCCACCGTGCTGCTGAACTCGCACCTTCTGTCCGAAGTCGAACGCATGTGCGACCGCGTCGCGGTGATCCACGGCGGCCGGGTCATCCGCGAGGGCGCGCTCGACGACCTTCTGAGCGGCGACCGCGAGCTCGAGGATGTCTTCATCGAGCTGATCGAGGGCGCCGGCGGCGGGACCGGCTACGGCCCGGCCGGGGGCTGGGCCTCTCCACTCCCGCCGCGGCAACCGGCCGCTGCGCGGCGCCCGGACCCGGCGCTCCCGCCCTGGCAGTCCACGCCGCCACCGGCGCAGCCGGACGCCAAGACACACCCGCCCAGCCCGGCGTCGCCCGACGGCAGGACACAAGCGCCCAGCCCGGCGCCGCCGGCCTCTCCCCCACCGCCCACCGAGCATCCGCCGTGGCTCGACCAGTGAACGGCGCGCTGCGCACGACCGCCCTGATCGCGCGCGCCACGGTCGTCGAGCAGGCCAACCGGCGACTCCTGTGGTGGCTCGCCGGCGTCGCCCTGGCGCTCGTCGTGGGACTCGCCCTGCTCGGCGTCTTTCACCCCCTGGCCGGCCTGGGCACGCGCGAGACGGCGCGCCTGTTCGCGCGCAGCGGAGCCGGTATCTACACGCTGACCACGGTGATCATCCTGGGCATGGGTATCGTCGGCTACGACCTCGAATCGGGCGCCGCGATCATGTTCCTGTCGCGCCCGGTGTCGCGCGGCGAGTATCTGACCGGCCGCTACCTGGGCAACGCGCTGACCCTGGCGGCGACCCTCACCGTAATGGGCGTCGGCACGTTCGTCGTGTCCCTGGCCGGCGGCCGCGCCGACTGGACGCTGCTCTACGACTTCGTGGTGCTGGCCTGGAACGCCGCGGTGGTGCTGGCCGTGATGGTCGCCCTCACCGTGATCGTCGGCATGGTCGCCACCGCCATCATCGGCTTTCTCACCTGGGAGGTGGTCGGCAACACCTACGTGCTCATGGGCTTGATCCACGCCCGCGAGATCACAGGGATCGGCGCCAGGCTGCTCGCGGCCGCCGTCATCCTCATGCCGCATGTACTGAGCTCGCCGCTCGTGGCAGGCACCACGACCTCGTTCAACGGCGGCCTGACCAGTTTCGTCCTGCCCGGGCCGACGCTGCACGACCTCGCGTGGTCGGCCGCCTGGATGATCGGCTCGCTTCTGGTCGCCACCGTCATGTTCGAACGGCGCGCGCTCTAGAGAAATGGAAAGCCCCGCCGTCAGCTGCGCGGCGGGGCTTTCGTCAGCAAGCCGATAAGCCGGATTCTGTCGTTGGGTGACCATCCATCTGGGCCCCGCGTCGCCGTGGGGCTCATGCGACCAACCCGGAAGCTTCGGGCGAGCAACCCTCGAGCGCTTCCCTATTTGGTCTTGCACCGGGCGGGGCTTGCCGAGCCGGCCTGTCGCCAGGACCGCTGGTGAGCTCTTACCTCACCGTTTCACCCTTGCCCGCACCCCCTAAGGGGCCGTTGGCGGTCTGCTTTCTGTTGCGCTGTCCGTCGGCTTTCGCCGCCTGGACGTTATCCAGCGCCCTGCTCTGCGGTGTCCGGACTTTCCTCGACCGGCGGCCTCGCTCGCTCACGAGGAGGAGAGCGACGCCCGCCGACCGCGGCCACCTGGCTTGCCGACAAAGGATACCACCAGCGGAACGACTCCGGACGCGACGGTTTCGGTCAGCGCGGGACGGCGCCGGCGCCGTCCTTCAGGTACCCGACGGTGTAGACCGTGACGTCGCCCGGGGGCATCTCCACGGGGACCGCTTTTGCCGCCTGGCCGTCGCGACCGCCGGTGAAGACGCCGCTCATGTGGAATTCGAGGTGCACTGGTCCGGTCCCGGCCTCCGTCGACTCGTCGAGCATCAGCCATCCGAGATCGACGAGACGCTCCATCTCGAGCTTGTCGACTGTAGTGGTGATCTCGGCGAAGTCGTCGCGCGTGAGCGTGACGAAGTCGTCGCCTCGCAGCACGGTGAAGGTCGTCGGCGGCGCCGGCACCTTGTCGTGATGGCCAAAGAGACCCATCGCCCCCCCATTCGGTCGTTGTGAACGTCAGCCGCGGCCGGTGAGCTCACCTACCGTCGTCTCGTCAGCCCGATCGAGAGCCGCTCAGCTCGCCCGCCGCCGCCTCGTCGAGCAGCCAGGTGATCGTACCATGGACCGGAGAGACCGCCTGCGAGGGGACCGCCTCGGGGGCCCGCAGGCCCTCGAGCACCTCGGCCACCATTCCCGCTTTTTCGGCCCCGCCGACGAGGAACACGACGCGCCGGGCGGCGTTCAGCACCGGGTAGGTCACGGTCAGCCTCTTCCCCGTACCCTGGCCCTCGTTGACCACGACCAGACGGCCTTCTTCGGCAAGCGCCGGCGAGTGCGGAAACAGCGACGCCGTATGGCCGTCGGGACCGAGCCCCAGCAAGACGAAGTCGAGGACCGGCAGGTCGGCCTGCGAGGAGGCGGCGAGGGCGGGCGGCTGCGAAAGCAGCCGCTCGTAGGCCCTCGCCGCCTCCTCGGGCTCGTCTTCGCCGCGCATGCGGCGCACGTTCTCAGGCGGAATCGGCACGTGCCTGATGAAGGCCTCGTAGGCCATGCCGTAGTTGCTTTGCTGGTCGTCGGGCGGCACGCAGCGCTCGTCGCCCCAGTAAAGGTGTACCCGCCGCCAGGGATCTTCTGGGCGAACTGCTGGCGAGCGAGCAGGGCATACAGCGGACGCGGCGCGTGGCCGCCGCTCAAGGCGACCGTGAAGGCGCCGCGCGCCGCCGCCGCCTCTTGCGCGGCGAGGGCGAACAGGTCGGCGCCACGCTCGGCGAGCGCCGCGACGTCGGGCAGGATCTCGATCGACACGGATGCCATCGCAGGCCCCGAGCTAGAGCAGACCGCCGCCGGGGCGTCGCCGAACTCGAACTTCGGAAA
>CAWJRV010000018.1:0-19169 GCA_963845355.1 uncultured Actinomycetes bacterium | reverse complement strand
CGAGACCGGCAGAATCGTGGGCCGGAGTACGCTCGTCGCCTGCCGCCGCACGATCGTCTTGAGCCGTCGCACGCCCGCCGGAGGCCGGCGCACCCGCGCCGGCCCCGGCGCCGTCGCGCGCCGACGCGGCCGCCGCCAGCACGCAGTCGGCGATCTGGTCGGCGCCAGCCGCCCGCCCGGCCGCGCCGGTGGTCGGGGCGAGGCCGGCGTCTGTGAACTGCTCGGGACGCAGGGCCGCCGCGCACCCGGCGACCACCACCGGCCGGCCGTGGGCGGCCAGGCGGCGCGCGAGCTGGCGGGACGAACGCTCAGCCTTGGCGGTGACACCGCAGGTCAGCACCACCTGGACGTCGGCCTGGGCGGGATCGCGCACCGGGCGCCAGCCGCGCGCGGCAAGGACGGCGAGCACCGCTTCGCAGTCGGCCTGGCTCACCTTGCAGCCGGCAAACGCGGCGTGAACGCGCGGCGCTTCGCGCCCGTACCCGGAGTCTCGGCCCCCGCTCACACGCGTCGACTCGCGCCGGCCGCCTACGTCGTCACCGGCGTGGGCGCCTCGAGCACCACGCAGTTCCACTCACCCTCGCTCGAGCTTTCGCGACGCCGATAGCCGCTGAAGGCCGAGAGCACAGCCGGAAGTTGCTCGTCGATGAGCCCGGCGACGATGACCAGGCGCGGGTGCCGCTCGCCCGCAGCCAGCGCCTCGGTGTAACGCTTGCCGAGGGCGATGATCGGCGTCGCGGCGATGTTGGCGACCACCACGTCGGCGTACGGCAGCTCGATCGCCGGATCGGTGGCGTCGGCGCCGAACAGCAGGGGTCGCAGGTTGTTGCGGCGCGCGTTTTCTTCGGCGATCACCAGCGCCTCGGGGTCGTTGTCGAAGGCATACACCGGAGCGAACCCCAGCCGCATGGCGGCCAGCGCCAGCACGCCGGTGCCGGTGCCCGCGTCGAGGAGCGAGCCGGGCGGCAGGGCCGCGAGGACGGCCAGGCACTGGCGCGTGGTAGCGTGCGAGCCGGTGCCGAAGGCCATGCCGACGTCGATGATCACATCGAGGGTATCGGGCAACGGCGGCGCCCAGGGCGGCCGCACGGTGACCCCGCCGGTGGTGACCGGGTGGTGGAACTCGCGCCACTGGCGCTCCCAGCCGCCCTCCTCGCGCTCGCAATAGAGATGGCCGAGGTCGCGCAGGCCTACGAGAGCCCGGCCGCAGTCGGCGCTCTCGTAGACCTCTTCGGGCAGCCAGAAGGTGAGCACCGGCAGGTGTTCCTGCCAGCCTTTGACGCCCAGATCGAGCAGGGCCCCGACCGCCTCGTCGTAGCGGTCGTCTGGGATCTCGAGGGTGCAGCGCCTGAAGCGGGCGACGTTCATTGTCTGAAGGCGGCGCGCAGCTTGTCGAGGAAGCCCTCGTCGGGCTGGTAGTTCTTGTCGGTCGAAAGCTCTTCGAAGCGCTGCAGCAGTTCGCGCTGGTCGTCGCTCAGATGGCGCGGCACGGTGACGTTCAGCACGACGCGCAGGTCGCCGCGGCCGTAGCCCTGCAGCACCGGCACGCCGCGATTGCGAAAGACCTTGACGTCGCCCGGCTGGCTGCCGGCCGGCAGCTTGAGCTCGATGTCGCCGTCGAGCGCCGGCACGACGGTCTTTGTGCCCAAAGCGGCGTCGACCATGGTGAGGTCGAGCCGGTAGACGAGGTCGTCGCCGTCGCGCAAGAACCGCGGGTCGGGACGCACGTGGGCCAGCACGTACAGATCACCGGGGCGCGCACCCGGGCCGCCGGCACCGCCCTCGCCCGTGAGCCGCAGCCGCTGACCGTGGGCGATGCCGGCCGGCACCTCGACGGTGACCGTGCGATCGGCGCGCCGGCGACCGGTGCCGCGACACTTCTCGCAGGGTTCGCGCACGATGGTGCCCTGGCCGCGGCAGACGCTGCAGGTGCTGGTACGCACGAACTGCCCGAAGCCGCCCAGCGAGCTGATCTCGCGCGTGCGGCCGGTGCCCTTGCATTGCGGACAGGTCTCGCGCCCGGTGCCGGGCTTGGCGCCGCTGCCCTGGCAGACCTCGCAGGCCACGTCGGCGCGGACCTGGACGGTGGTGGACACGCCGAAGACCGCTTCGACCAGGTCGAGCTCGACCTCGACCTCGACGTCGTCGCCGCGCGGCGCGCCGGCCGCGGAGCCGAACGGGCCGCCGCCCCCGCCGCGCAACCCGGACCCGAAGGGGTCGCCGCCGAAGAACACGTCGAACAGGTCGGAGAAGCCGAACTGCGAGAAGTCGGGCGCGCCCTGCCCCCTGAGGCCGTCGAAGCCGTACCGGTCGTAGGCCGCTCGCGTCTGGTCGTTTGAGAGCACCTCGTAGGCTTCGGCCAGCTCCTTGAAGTTCGCTTCGGCTTCGGGGTCGTCGGGGTTGACGTCGGGATGGAACTGGCGCGCCAGCCCACGGAAGGCCTTCTTGATCTCGGCGTCGCCGGCATCGCGGTCGACGCCCAGGACGTCGTAGTAGTCGCGTTTCATCTACCAGGTCTCTTCGAGCAGGGCGCTGAGCGTGACCGCGGCGCCGCGCACGGCGCCGATGACGGTGTGATAGTCCATGCGGGTCGGACCCAGGACGCCGACTGTGCCGAGGTTGCGGTTGGCCACGCCGTAGCCGGCCGCGACCAGCGAGCAGGTCTGCAGGGACGGGTCGTCCATCTCGCGACCGATGCGCAGGTACAGATCGGGTCCGCGCAGCGCCTCCGACAGGAGTTGCAGCAGGTTGTAGCGCTCCTCGAGCCGGGCGACGATGTCGTTCAGGTGGCTTGCTCCCTGCTCGCTCAGGCGCTCGAGCAGGCGTGCCGTGCCGCCCAGATGCAGGCTCGAGTCTTCGGAGACGACCACTTCGAAGGCCGGCCGCAGCGTCGCCAGAAAGGCGCGTTCCTGGGGCCCGAGCTCAGCGCTCGAGAAGGCCGAGTCGACCACCCGCGTGCCGACCTGCTTGCCGGTCAGGCGCTCGTTCAGATAGACGCGGGCGAAGTCGGCGAGACCTTCGTCGATGGCCCGCTCGACGTGGAAGACTCGCTTGGTCACGCGCCCCGCGCTGGTGATGATCACGACCATCACGACGTGAGGCTGCAGCGAGAGCACCTCGATGTGGCGGATGGCGGCTGCCGACACCGACGGTGCGGAGACGATGGCCAGCAGCTCGGTGGCCCGCGAGAGGGCTTCGGCGGTATCTTCGAGGGCGACGTCGATCTCGCTGCGCACCGCGACGTGATCGAGCGGCAGCGCCGTCGTGTCGTGGCGTTCCTTGACAGCGGCGTCGACGTAGTAGCGGTAGCCCGCGTCGGTGGGCACGCGGCCGGCCGAGGTATGCGGATGAGCGAGGAGCCCAAGCTCCTCGAGTGCCGCCAGGTCGTTGCGGATGGTCGACGACGCTATGCCGAACGTGTGCGACTCGAACAGGAGCCTCGACCCGACCGGCGAACCCGAGGCGATGAACTCGTCGACCACCGCTCCTAGGACCTGCTCCTGCCTGGGAGTCAGAGCCACTCATGCCTCCAAAAACGAAGAATCGCGAAACAAGCGTACGCAGACCCCGTTTGCCACGTACCGCCCCTTTCGCGTCACTCGAAGTGTACCACCGGCGAGCGAGACCAATCCAGCGGCGGCGAGCGGCGCCAGGGCGCTCCGGTCGATCACGCCGCCGAGGTCGTCGAGCGCCACCCTCTCGCCGGTGCGGGCGGAAAGCAGAAGTCGCTCGCGAGCGCGCGACGCGTCGTCCAGGTGCTCGTGGCCGCGTGGCGGCTCGGCGCCCGCTTCGAGCGCAGCCAGATAGGCCTCGACGTCGGGCAGGTCGCGCTGCCGGCGCACGCCCACGGTGCCCACCGCTCCGGGCCCCAGGCCCAGGTAGTCGTGACCGCGCCAGACCGCCGAGTTGTGACGGCAGCAATACCCCGGCCGGGCGAAGTTGCTCACCTCATACCAGTCGAAGCCGAGTCCGCCCAGACCGGTGACGACGCGCCGGTACAGGGCCGCCAGCGCGTCGTCGTCGGGCAGCGTCGCGGCCTCGCGGCCGAGACGCGGCCCCGCGCCCGGCTCGAGCCGGGCGGCGAGAGCGCTTCCGGACACGATGCCCAGCTCATACCACGAGACGTGGTCGGGCCGCAGACGGGCCACCGTCGCGAGGTCGGCCTCGACGTCGGCGAGACGCTGGCCCGGCAGGCCGAAGATCAGGTCGATACCGAGCCCCGGAGCACCCGGGCGGCCGGGCGCGACCGGACGGCAGGGCGCGACCGGGCTGCCCGGCGCGGCCGGCGGCGCTCCCACGCCGGCTTGGCGCAGGGTGACGAAGGCCGCCTCGGGGTCGGCGACGGCGCGCCGGCCCAGTGCCGTCCGCAGGCGAGCGTCGAAGCTCTGCACACCCAGGGAGACACGCAACCGCCGGGCGGCCGCCCAGGCCGCGAACGCCGGCGTGACGTCGTCGGGGTTGGTCTCGACCGTGATCTCGGCATGCGGCGTGAGGAGCGCCTCGAACGGCTCGAGGAGCCGTTCGAGGCGCTCCCAGCCCAGCAGCGACGGGGTGCCACCGCCGATGAACACCGTCTCGAGGCTGCTCACACCGGAGCGCTCGCGTTCGCGCCGCCACTCCTCGCCCACCGCCGCCACGAAGCGGTCGAACAGGCCCTCGGGCCCGGCGGGCTCGAGGACGGCGCCCGCCTCACCGCCACGTCCGACCGGCACCGAGTAGAACTCGCAGTAGTCGCAGCGCGCCGCGCAGAACGGCACGTGGACATAGACGTGGCGCGGGGCGGGGGCGGCTTGCGCACCGGCACCGGCCGGCGCGCCGGCGCCGGCCGGTGCGCTCATGTCCTGTCCTTGCCCTCTGAGTCGAGCTCGAGCACGGCCAGGAAGGCATCCTGAGGCACCTCGACGGTGCCGATCTGCTTCATGCGCTTCTTGCCCTCTTTCTGCTTTTCGAGGAGTTTGCGCTTGCGGCTGATGTCGCCGCCGTAGCACTTGGCGATCACGTCCTTGCGGCGCGCCTTGACAGTCTCGCGGGCCACGACCCGGCTGCCGATGGCCGCCTGGATGGCGACCTCGAAGAGCTGGCGCGGGATCTTCTGGCGCAGCTTCTCGACCAGGCTCCGGCCGCGCACCGGCGCACGTTCCCGGGGCACGATGAGCGAGAGCGCGTCGACCGGCTCGCCGGCCAGCAGGATGTCGAGCTTGACGAGGTCGCCGTCGCGGTAGCCCCAGAACTCGTAGTCGAGCGAGGCGTAGCCCCGCGTGCGGCTCTTCAGCTGGTCGAAGAAGTCGATCACGATCTCACCGAGCGGGAGCTGGTAGTGCATTTCGACGCGCTCGGGCGAGAGGTACTTCATGTCGACGAAGTCGGAGCGCCGCCCCTGGCACAGCTCCATGACGGTACCCACGAACTCGGTCGGCAGAATGACCGAGGCGGCCACGTAAGGCTCCTCGACGTGGTCGATGCGCGCCACGTCGGGCATCTCGGCGGGATTGCGAACCGGTACCATGGCGCCGTCGGTCAGAACGACGTGGTACTCGACGTTGGGCGTCGTGGTGATCAGCTCGAGATCGTACTCGCGCTCGAGGCGCTCGCGCACGATGTCCATGTGCAGCAGGCCGAGAAAGCCGCAGCGAAAGCCGAAGCCGAGCGCCTGCGAGGTCTCCGGCTCCCACGACAGGGCGGCGTCGTTCAGCGTGAGCTTCTCGAGCGCGTCGCGCAGCTCGCCGAACTTGTCGCCTTCGGTCGGAAACAGGCCGCAGAAGACCATAGGGTGGACGACCTTGTAGCCCGGCAGCGCCTCGGCGGCGGGGCGCTTGAGAGCGGTGATGGTGTCGCCCACGCGCACCTGAGCGACCTCTTTGACGCCGGTGATGATGTAGCCGACCTCGCCGGTCTCGAGCCGCTCCTGCGGCACCATCTCGGGCCCGAAGTAGCCGAGCTCCTCGATCTCGACGCGCTGGCCGGTGCCCATCATCTGCACCATCTCGCGGCGGCTGAAGGAGCCGTCGACCACGCGCACGTAGGCGACCACGCCGCGGTACTGGTCGTACTGCGAGTCGAAGACCAGCGCCCGGGAGGGCGCCTCGGGGTCGCCTCCGGGGCGCGGCGTGCGCGCCACCACGGCTTCGAGCACGTCTTCGACGCCCACGCCGGTCTTGGCCGACACGCTGAGCAGCTCGTCGTGGGTGGCCCCGGTCAGCTCGTGCACTTCGAGCTCGGTCTCGGCCACGTCGGAAGCCGGCAGGTCGATCTTGTTCAACACCGGGATGATCTCGAGGTCGTTGTCGATGGCGAGGTAGGCGTTGGCCACGGTCTGGGCCTCGACGCCCTGCGTGGTGTCGACAACGAGCACGGCGCTCTCGCAGGCGGCCAGCGAGCGTGAGACTTCGTAGGTGAAGTCGACGTGGCCGGGGGTGTCGATCAGGTTGAGCTGGTAGGTCTCGCCGTCGCGCGCCTTGTAGTCGATACGCACCGCCTGCGCCTTGATCGTGATGCCGCGCTCGCGCTCGAGGTCCATGCTGTCGAGGAGCTGTTCCTTCATGTCGCGCGCCGGCACGGTGCCGGTGAGCTCGAGGATGCGGTCGGCCAGCGTCGACTTGCCGTGGTCGATGTGGGCGATGATCGAGAAGTTGCGGATGTGGTCGAGATCCATCTTCCGTCCTACAGTAGCGGAAGGGTCGGACCGGTGCCCGTTCCGGTGAAGACCGGCCTCACGGCACGACCTCGGTCTCCTCGGGCGGCACGAGGCGCCGGCGGCCGCGATGCAGCAGCAGGTTCACGACCGACAGCTCCTCGACGCGCAACAGCAGAGCCGCGCCCAGGTAGACCAGCCCGCCGACCCCGAACACCGCGGCGACGACCGCGACGAGTCCGAGCAGTCCGCTGTCGGCGAGCGAGCGCAGGCCGTGCCACAGGGCATAGCTCACCAAGGCCAGGGCCGCCGAGCAGACCAGGATCTTCGCCAGGCTCACGAGCATGCGGCGCCCGTCGAGGTAGTCGATCTGGCGCCGCATGAGCACGAGCAAGGCGACGAAGTTGAAGGCCGACACGATCGAAGTCGACAGCACGATGCCGCGCGCGCCGAGCGGTCCGTAGAGCGCCCAGTCGAGCAGCGCGTTCAGGCCAAGGTTGACGAGGCCCACATAGAGCGGCAGCCAGGGGCGCTGCAGGCTCTGAAAGCCGCGGTTGAACATGACGTTGACGTTGGCAAAGGCCATACCGAGCGTGAAGAAGGCCAGGATGGGCGCCACCGCCGCGGTGTCGACGGCGGTGAAGTGGCCGTGCTGGTAGATGAGCTGCACGATCGAGTGGGGCACGACCACAAACCAGGCGACAAACGGTAGCGAGACGAAGAAGATCTGCCGCACACCCATCGACAGCGTCTCACGAAAACGCGTCATGTCCGTGTCGGCCGCGTAGCGCGAGAGCGTCGGGAACAACACCGTACCGATGGTGATGGCGAACATCCCCTGGGGGAGCTGATAGAGCCTGAAGGCGTAGTTGATCTGGGCCGCCGCGTGATCGCTCACGAACTGGGCGAAGAAGAAGTCGACGAGGGCGTTGAAGTTGAGGATGCCGAGGGTGATCGTGACCGGCACCATGAGCACCAGCACACGCCGCAGCAGCGGGTCGCGCCAGTCGAAGCTCAGGCGCCACTTGAGGTCGACCCGGCGCAGCGGAGGCAGGAGCAGCAGAAGCTGGGCCACCGTGCCGAAGAACGTGCCCCAGACCAGCGCGTAGATGCCCAGCTTGCCGGGGCCGGAGAAGAGCACGATGAAGGCGATGATGACCAGGTTCCAGACGATCGACACGACGGCCGGCATGGTGAAGCGCTCATACGAATAGAGCACGCCGATGACCACGCCCGAGACGCTGAACAGCAGCACCGTAGGCAGCAGGATGCGCAGCATCTCGACGGCGAGATGACTGATGTAGGCCTGATGGGCGAACTGCGGAAAGAAGATCCGCACGATGAGCGGCGCGCCGAGCATCAGCACCACCGTGGCGCTGCCGACCACGACGACCATGAAGCTGAGCAGCGACGAGGCCAGCTTGTAGGCGCGTTCGCGCTCGCCCTTGGCGAACAGGCCGGTGAAGACCGGCACGAAGGCGGCGCTGACGGCCGCGTCGGCGACGAGCTGGCGGATGAGGTTGGGAATGACGGCGACCGAGGCGAAGGTGTTCAGCTGGACGCTAACGCCGAAGGCGTTTGCCGTGAGGATCTCGCGGGCGACGCCGACGATCCTCGATATGCCGGTCGCCGCCGCCACGATCACGGCCGCCCAGGCGAGCTTCTTCTGTCTTTCAGTCACGCGCCAAGCTCTCGGTCAAGGGTGAGGGTCTCCCGGCATGATCGCGCCGTTCAAGCGGGCAAAACAGCGATTCAGTGCCGACGATCGACTACGTCGTCGCCGCTCAGGCCAGCGCAGCTTCGAGGCGCGCCTAGTCTAACAGACCGGCGCGCTTGCCCGGTTCGCGGCGCCTGTGCTACCATCACACGCCTGCCCGAAACGGGCAGTGAGCCGAGACGACGATAGGACCAACGTGCCCAACATCAAGCAGCAGAAGAAGCGCATGCGCCTCGCCGTCAAGCAGCGGCTACGCAACCGGCAGGTCAAGTCGAGCATCCATACCCTCTTTCGCAAGCTCGAATCAAGCCTCGCCGACGGCGATCCGGCGGCCACCGCGCTCGTAGCCACCGAGCTCACCTCGAGTATCGACAAGGCTGCCTCCAAGGGCGTCATCCATGCAAACAACGCGGCCCACAAGAAGAGCCGCGTCGCGCGCATGGTCGCCGGCCACACGGCCTAAGAACGACACCCCGCCACCCCGGGCCCGCCGACGCGCGGGCTCTTTTTCTGCGACTACTCACGCGCGACCGACAAGCCCCTGAGGCACAACCGACAAGCCTCCTGCGCGCCGTCGACAGCCTCCAGCGGGCCGCCGCCAGCCTCTAGCGCGCCGCCAGCACTTTGCCGAGAGCGAGCTCCAGGCTGAACTCGGCGTCGAGCTCGCTGCCCCCCACCATGGCCGCCTGGGCCTCGGCCAGGGCCGCCAGGGCGCGTTCGAGGGTATGGCGCTCAAAGTGAGCGCGCTGCTCGAGCAGCTTCTGAGCCGTGTACGGCTTGATGCCGAGCGTGGCGGCGACCTCGGACGCCGGCATCTCGTGCGACAGGTCCATCACCGTCGAGAGCTGGCCGATGTAGCGCACGAGCGAGAAAAGCGTGGAGCGGGCCACCTCGCCGGAGCTCTTGCCGCCGCCGGCAAACAGCGCTTCGAGGACGACGAAGGCTCCCGGCGCGTCGCGCCGGCCGACGGCATCGGTGAGCTGGTAGATGCGGGCGTCGATGGTAGGAGAGCAGACCTCGTCGATGTCGGCCTGCACTATGGGCCGGCCGAGGGTGTAGGCGGCCAGCTTGGCGAGCTCGGTCTCGAGCGTGTCCGGGTCGGCGCCCACCTGAGCGACCAGGTAGCGGGCTTCGTGCCCGCCAAGGCGAGCGCCGCGCGACCTGGCCCTCCCCCTCACCCACTCAGCCACGTCGGACTGGCGCTTGGGTAGCTCGTAGCGCAGCACCTGACCGCTCTTTTCGAGCAGCTTGGTGAGGCGCTCGGTCTTGCGAAACGTCTCGCCCACGAGGGCGATGCACACGCCGGGCACCGGGTCGGCCAGATACTCGGCGACGCGATCGCGGTCGGCGGCCTTCCAGGTGTCGGCGCCGGAAACCATCAGCAGGCGGGTACCGAACGTGAAGGTCGCGGTATCGGCGGCCTGCAGGACGTCGCCGACCGACTGACTGCGGGCGTCGAAGAGGCTGATGTTGAGCTCGCTGCCGGTCTCGTCGTAGACGCGCTTGCGCAGGCGGGCCGCGCCGCGGCGCACCTTGGGCTGGTCGGTGCCGCAGATGAGGTAGGCGGATTTGAGGTCGGAGGGCTCACTCATGGCCTGTTAGGATAGCACCCGTGATCACCGCGACCGGGATCCAGCTTCACTTCAGCCCCGCGATCTGGACCGTGCTGATCGTGGTCACGGTGGTGAACTACACCCTCCTCGTGCTCGCGCTGGTCAATGTGATCCCCCGTGACCCGGCCGCCATCCGCTTTCACAACCGCTGGATCTGGGTGGCGCTGATCGTCCTCGTCAACTTCCTGGGGCCGCTGGCCTACTTTGCCGTGGGCCGCATCGACGCGCCCCTCGCCGACAACACAGGAGCCGACGAGCGGCCGGCCCGCGAGCGCGCCGGGGCGGCGGTCGAGCTGCTCTACGGGCCGCCCGCGGCAGCGACGAACGATCCGATCTCCCCGGCGGCGCCACGCCCGGCGCCCGCGGCCGTCGAGTTGCGGGACCTGACCAAAGTCTACGGCCGCAAGGCCGCGCTGGACGACGTCGATCTGACCGTGCCGGCCGGCTCGATCTTCGGCTTTCTCGGTCCCAACGGCGCCGGCAAGACCACCACGTTGCGCATCCTCGGCGGCCTCGCTCGGCCCAGCGCGGGCAGCGCCGCCGTGCTCGGCCACGACGTGCAGGGCGCGACCAACGAGGTCAGAAGGCAGGTGGGGTTTCTGCCCGACGTGCCGGGCTTCTACCCATGGATGACGGCGCCCGAGTTCCTGCGCTTCGCCGGCCGCCTGTTCGGGCTCGAGGCTCAGACCATCGAAGCCCGCATCGTCGCCCTGCTCGACCTCGCCGGCCTGGGCGGAGTCGAAGCCCGCGTCGGCACGTTCTCGCGCGGCATGAAGCAACGCCTGGGGGTGGCCCAGGCCCTGGTGAACGCGCCCCGGCTGCTGCTGCTCGACGAGCCCACGAGCGCACTCGACCCGATCGGCCGCAAGGAAGTCCTCGACATGATCGCCGCTTTGGCCGGCCGCACGACGGTGTTCTTTTCGACCCACATCCTGGCCGACGTGGAGCGGGTCTGCGACAACGTCGCGATCCTCGACCGGGGCCATGTCGTGGAGCAAGCGACGATCGACGAGCTCAAGCGCAGTCACGGGCGCGGACAGCGCCTGCTCGTCGAAGTCGACGACCCCACGCGTCTCGCCCAGGCCGTGGTTTCGTTGCCCTGGGTCGGCCTGATCGAGCGCGACGGCGCCACCCTGCGCCTGACGGTGAGCGACCTGGCGGTCGCCGAACGCACTCTTCCCGCCGTGATCGCCGCGACCGGCCTGGCGCTGCGCCGTCTCGAAGCCGACGAGGTGAGCCTCGAAGAGGTCTTCGTCGAACTGGTCGGGGAGCGCCGCTCGTGAGCGGGACATCGCCCACGCGACCCGGCGCCCACACGGCTCGGCGCGAAACAGCGCTTGTGAGCGGCGCGTTTACCACCTTCCTGGCCAAGGAGCGCCGCGAGACCTTCAAGACGTGGCGCCTGTGGGTGCTGCCCGGCATCCTGGTGTTCCTCGGGCTGATGTCGCCGACGCTGACCAAGCTGACGCCCGAGCTGCTCAAGGCGACGGCCAAATCGCAGCCCGGCGTGATCATCAGGCTCCCGCCGCAGGTGGCCCGCGACGCCTACCTGCAGTTCATGGGCAACCTCGGCCAGCTTGTGGTGATCGCGGTCATCGTGGTCGGCGCCGCCACGATCTCGGCCGAACGCAAGTCGGGCACTGCCATCCTCGTGTTGACCAAGCCGATCTCGCGGGCCGCCTTCGTGGTGGCCAAGGCGGTCTCGCAGCTCGCCTTGCTGATCTGCGCCACGATCCTCGGTACCGGCGCTGTGTATCGCCACCACCGTGGCGCTGTTCGGCACCGGCTCGATCGGACCGTTCGTCGAGGCGGTCGCGCTGTGGCTGGTCTACGCCGCCATGATCCTTCTCATGATGATCATGCTGTCGGCGGCCATGCGCAGCCAGGCGCCGGCCATAGGCGCCGGCATCGGTCTGTGGATCGCATTGCTCTTTTTGACCGGCTTTCCGCTCTTGCGCGACCACAGCCCGGCCGGCCTGATGGCTGCCAACGACGCCGCTCTGCGCGGCCGCGACGTCGCCCTGCTGTGGCCCATCGCCACATCTGTGCTTGCCGGCCTTGTGTTCGTGGCCGCCGCCGTCTGGTTCATGGGGCGCCGCGAGCTGTAGAAGCGCACGCCTTCGCCGACTCTGCGCGGGGCTGGGCTGTGCAGGTCGGCGAGCCCTGCCTTTCGACCCACCTCACAGCGGCCGCGCCTCAGCGACCGTGAGCCCGTTCGGCTCCGCCGTCAGCGTGATGTCGCCGACGCGGTCGGTGCGCAGCAGCGGCACGTGGTGGCTCGCCATGAGCGCCAGCATCTCGGGCGTGGGGTGACCGAACTTGTTGGGCCCGACCGAGACCAAGGCGAGTCGCGGCGCCATCTCGTTCAGCAGCCGGTCGTCGAGCCCATCGCGCGAACCGTGGTGGGGCAACTCGACGACCGCGATGTGGCCGAGCTCGAGCGGCTCGAGGGCTTCGGCCTCGGCGTCGCCGGGCAGCATCACACTCTGCCCCTCGAGGGTGACCACGACCACCAGGGCGCAGTCGTTCTCGTCCTGGTTGCTGGTGCCGCCGATCATGCCGGTGGGCACGATCGTGAGGAGCCCGCCGCCGATGGCGAGCGTCTGGCGGATCGTGCAGGCGCGTACGGGCACCGCGGCGGCCTTGAGCTCGGCCACGACGCGCTCGAGGGCCGGCGAGGGCACCACCGGCAGCGGCACCAGGGCCTGCGTTATCGGGATGTTGCCGAGCACGTCGGAAAGGCCGGCGGTGTGGTCTGAGTGGCCGTGCGACAAAATGAGCAGGTCGATGCGCCGCACCCCATGGCGCCACAGACAGTCGGCCA
The DNA here is from genome assembly GCA_963845355.1 of uncultured Actinomycetes bacterium. Classification (GTDB taxonomy): domain Bacteria; phylum Actinomycetota; class Thermoleophilia; order UBA2241; family UBA2241; genus Bog-752. The sequence continues at coordinate 6,384 of CAWJRV010000018.1, read as the reverse complement.
GCGGCGTCGGGCCGGCGTCGATCAGCACCGTGGGACCGTGGGGTTCCTGAAGAAGCGCCGCCGCGCCCTCGCCCACGCTCAGCACGGTGAGCGTCGGCAGACGAGGCGCCGACGGCGGCGCGGGCGCCGCCGCGAAGGCGACGACGACCGCGACCACGGCGGCGATCGCCAACGTGCGGCGGCGCCCGCGACCGGCCGCGTACTCGCGCAACGACAGGTCGGCCCGATGGGCGAGCACGGCGACTACGACGAACGCCGCGCCCAGCAGGGCCACCAGCACGAAGCCGCGCGAGGGCCCGTGCCACTGGTACACGGCAAACGAGAGGCCGCCGAACCAGGCGGCCACGGTGAGCAGAAAGCCGGTGAACAGGCCGGCCACGATGTTGAGCGGCACCGACAGCCCTTCCCAGACGAAGCCCACGAACACGCTGAGCATGCCGAGGAACATGATCGGCCCCAGTACGAAGCCGCCGGCGACGTTGGCCGGCACGGCCACGAGCGACGTCTGGCCGAAGGTCGCCATGGAGACGGGCGCCGTCGAGAGGCTCGCCGCCGCGGTGATCGCCGCCGATTCGCCCAGCCACGTGGGCAGGAAGCGCAGCAGCCGGGTGAGCGGCCGGCCCAGCGCCAGCAGGCCGGCGACGGCGGCAAACGAGAGCTGAAAGCTGACGTCGAACACGACGTTGGGGTTGATCGTGAGCATGAACGCGCCCGGCGCGAGCCACAGAAACCAGCCGTCGGTGGGCCGCGACGACAGGTTCGCCAGCAGCAGCACGACCCCGGAGACGCCGGCGCGCACGATGGACGGCGTCGCCCCAGTGACCACCACGTAGACGACCACGAAAGGGATGAGGACCAGCGAGCGCACGTCGCGCCGCACGCCCGCGAGAGTCAGCAGAAACGAGCCCATGGCGCACAGCAGCACGACGTTCTCGCCCGACACGGCGAGGATGTGCAGCAGACCGCTGCGGCGCATGTCGTCGACGGCGTCTGCCGGCACACTCTGCTGGTCGCCCAGGACCATGGCCTCGAGCACCTCGCGCACCGGCGAGCGCAGACCGCCGCGAATGTGGCGGCGCGCGGCGAGCCGCAGCCGGTCGATGAGACCGTCGAGCCCACCGCGGCGCCCGTCGAGGCAAAGCGCGGCAAGCGGCGCGGCGAGCACGACGTGCTCGCCGCGCCGCTCGAGGTAGCGACCGTAGTCGAAGCCCCCCGGCTTGGCCACCGGCAGCGCTTCGACCTGGGCCTGCAGCACCAGCCTCGTGCCTTCGACGAGCGGCCCGAGCGAGGTGAAGCACGGCGGATCGGCCGTGCCCAGATCGAGCGTGAGCGGCGCCCGTTCGGCCACCGGCCGGCCCGCGACCGACGTCACCGCGACGTCGAGCGAGAGGCGGTCGCCGCTCGCTTTGGGCAGCGTCAGGGCGATCGCGCGCAGAGCGACCGAGTGACCCACGTAGCAGGTGAGGCGGCTCTGGGCCTGTGCGGTGAGTCGCGCCCCGCCGACGCACACCCCGGCCACCACGACGAGCGGCGCCAGAGCCACGAGGCTCGCGACCTGCCCCCGCCGCCGCCGTCCGGCGTCGGGCGGCGCGTCGGGCGGCGGATCGGGCGCCGCGTCCGGCGGCGATGTCATCTGCGGCGGCAGGAGCGCCGCGGGTGGCAAGGCAGCCACCGGGCGCAGCAGACAGGCGAGCGCCCATGTCGCGACGACGCACACGAGCAGCGCCGCACCCGGCCCATGAGGGCGCCAGACGAGCGCGCCCAGCAGGCCGGAGACGTAGGCCGCAAGCAGCAGATGGGCGGTCGGCGGCGCCCGCATCCGAGTTCGGACCCTAGACCGTGACGAGCGGCTGGAGGGTGGCGAACTTGGCGTCGCCGATGCCCGATACGTTCTTGAGGTCGTCGACGCTCTTGAAGCCACCGTTGGCGGTGCGGTAGTCGATGATCTTCTGGGCGGTGGCCGGACCGACTCCGGGCAGCGCGTCGAGCTGGTCGAGCGTAGCTGTGTTCAGGTCGACGGGCGCGGCGGAGGCGCCCGTACCGGACGCATCGCGCTCCGCTCGTCGTGCCGGTCGCGGCGCCGCCGGCGGCCGCCACCGCGGCGCCGGCGACGGCGCCGCGCACGGGCACGACCACTTGCTGGCCGTCGAGCAGCTTGGCGGCCAGGTTGACGGCCTGCAGCTCGGCCCTGGCGCCGGCGCCGCCGGCGGCGGCGAGCAGATCGGCGACACGCGCCCCAGGGGCCAGATGGTAGACGCCGGGTCGCCTGACGGCCCCGCAGACGTAGACCACGATCTCTTGCGGGCTGGCGTACGAGCTCGGCGCCGCGGTTGACGAGGGCGACGGGGCATACGACGCCAGCCCGAGTAGAGACTGCCCCCGGCGGGAGCCGCGGCATGCGACGAGAACAGGTAGCGCGCGCCGAGCACGGCGACGACGAGCGCCAGGGCGACGTACACGTACGCCTGGCGACGCGAGATGTCCATGGCGAACCTCCGGGGTGAGCGTTGGAGCGATGCCGCAGACGCTAGCGCCGCGGCGCCCGGCGGTCAGCCCGGCGGCTCACGAACTGGGGTGCCGATGGGCGGTCGGATCGGTAGACGAAGGCGCCGGCAGGGTAGCCGGAACAGGATCCCCGGCGCAGAGCAAGCCAAGCAGGCGGCCAGGCCCAACGCGCATCTCAGCCGAGGGCGCGAAGCTCCGGACCGATGCTCGCGACGCGCGGCAGCGCGACACCGAACGCAAGAAGCGCGGCGCGAGCCATGGCACCCGGATCGCCGGTCGTGAGGAACCGGTCGACCGGACGGCCGTCGTCCGCTGGTCGGCCCTCGAACCAGTCCGACACGACACGATCGAGTGTCTCGCGCGCGGGGTCGACGATGACGCCGGCCCGCGTGAGTCCACGAAGCTGGCTGATGGCGGCCCAGTAGTGCGTGCAGCCGAGCACCAGCGCGTCGACCCGCTCCAGGGGCGCCATCACGCGTGCCGCCTCGGCGCGGAAAGCAGGCGATCCGGCGAGTCCCGCTTCGATCATCGCCGACAGGGGCTGCGCCACTCGCTGTCGCACAGAGAGGCCGGCGGCACGCAGCGGCCGCCGGTAAGCACCAGACCCGATCGTGCGCGCGCCGCCCACCACGCCGACGACGCCGACGTCGGCTTCAAGGACCGCCTCCACAGCGCTGTCGATAACGCCACACACACGCTCGAAGCCCAGCTCGCCGGCCGAACGACGTGGCAGGACGGTGCTCATGGCGTTGCAGGCCACGACGAGCCTGGTGGCTCCGGCCTGGGCAAGCAGAGCGCCCGCGAGCTCGAGGCGCGCCTCGAGCTCGCGGGCGCTCTGTCGACCGTACGGCGTGCAACCGGTGTCCGACAGATAGACGACCCCGACGTCCGGGAACCGCGTCCTGAACGAGGCGAAGAACGCGATGCCCCCGATACCCCAGTCGAGGATCCCCAGGGTCATCCGGCCGTGTGGTCATCGGTCGGCTTGACGGCTTCGAAGGCCACCACCTTCGCGGCTACGCCGACGCTCAGTACGTCGAGCCGCGCGCCGAGCGCCGCGGCCAGCTCGACGTACTGTCCGAGCGGCCGCAGGGGATACCGCCGTTCCATGGCTTGCCAGGCGGGCTGGCGCACCAGTGCACGCAGGTCGGCCGCGAAGTGCGGGTGCAGCGCGTGCTGGACGGTCACGGCGGTCCTGTCGGCGATGAGACGAGGAAGCTCGCGACGCCTGACCGGCGAGGCCACCATGTCGACGCACAGCAGCCGGCCCCCGGGGGCGAGCACCCGCATGATCTCCTCGACGGTGCGGGGCCACTCCAGGTAGTGCAGGGACAGAAACGAGACGACCACGTCGAAGGAGCCGTCCGCGAACGGCGCCCGCGCGGCGTCGCCGGGCGCGAAGCTCACTTTGGGGTCGCCCGCGTTGAGCTCGCGAGCGCGGGCGAGCATGCGCTCCGACACGTCCAGCCCGACGCCGCGACCTATGTGAGCCGAGAGGGCGTTCAACAGAGCGCCGCTGCCGCAGCCGACGTCGAGCACGGCCGCTTCGCTGTCCGGCGGCAGCTTCGACTCGAGCCAGCGCCACTCGACGCGACGCACGCGGATGTCTGAGAACGTGCAGGCGTAGAGATCGGCGACGGCGTCGTAGGCGGCCTGCTCCCCGTCTGCTGCCCCGGCAGGCCCGGCGGTCGGGGCCTCGGCGGTCGGGGCCTCGGCGGTCGGGGCCTCGGCGATCGGGGCCTCGGCGACCTCCTCGGCTGCAGCCATCTCCTCGCCGAACACCGGCCGCAGCTCGGGGTGTGCCGCCACGAGGGCATGCACGGCGCTCGCCCGTTTGGGATCGTGGGCGAACCTGTCGTTGAAGGCGCGCACGATACGGTACGTCTCGCGGGGTCGCGCGCCGCCCGGCACCCGCAGCGTCTGGTAGCGGTAACTCTGCCGATCGAAGTAGGCGTTGCCGCGCTCAGGCCCGCGGGTCAGATACCGGTGCATGCGGCGGTAATAGGGTGTGTTCCTGAGCACGATCGCCAGACGCACGTCGACAGACTGCAGGGGAAGCGCAAGGACCGGCTCGAGCGAGCGCCGCAGCTCGCGCGCCGGCAGCTCGGGCGAGGCGATCACCGTGGCAGCCAGGGCGATACCGCGCGCCGTGCACAGGCGGACGGCCTCCTCCATGGTCGACAGGTCGAACTGTTTGCCGAAGCAGTCCCCGGCGGCGCCGTAGGGGACGTCGAGACCGACGGACAGGACCCGCATGCCGGACGCCGCCAGGGGCGCCAGCAGGCCGCGCTCGTCGGCTGAGACGATGTCGGCCGCACGCACGAAACCGCCGATGGGCAACCACTCGATACCGCGCTCCCGAAGCTCGCGGTAGATGGCGGCGAGGTGGTCGAGCTCGAGGTTGGGCGAGAGCGCGAACACGGCGCCCACGCCGTGGTCACGCGTGAGCCAGACGATCTCGTCGGCCACGCTGCCGGGCTCGCGGCGCATGACGACGGCGCTCTCGTTGCGGTACTCAACAGGCGACTGACAGAACGAGCAGGCGTGCCGGCAGCCCGTGCCGACCAGCACCGCGGACGTCCGCCAGGGGGCCGGGAGCGGCGCCGGGAACCGCTGTTCGCCCGCGAGGTACTCGGCAAGGTCGTGATTGCGCACCGGGCGCTCGTGGAGGGCGACGCCGTCGATCGCGGAGAGCTCGTCGCGACGGCCCAGCGCCTCGACCCGCTCGACCACACCGCGCTCATCGACGTGCACGAGTCCCGGCAGGCTCAGCGGGCGGACGCCCTCGGCCAGGGCGGTGCACAGGGCCGTCAGGGGCGCGACGCCGTCGCCGGCCAACGCATAGTCGACGGCCACGAACGGGAACCGGTCGCCGGGCTCGAGCAGGCTGGTCTGCTTGCCGCCGACGACGGTCTCGCAGTGCGGCGCCCGCCGCTTCAACCGCAAAGCCAGGCGGTTCACCTCGTTCACCAGCAGATCGATCTCGGAAAAGGCCACGACCTGAGGCTGCTCGGCGCCGCAGGCCGCCACGAAGGCCTCGTCGTCGGCGGCGTCGAACAGGTGCCAGACGGTGCTTTCGACGGCGCCTCCGAAACGCTGCTCGAGGCGGTAGGCGAAGAACTTGAGGGCGAGCGGCTCCCAGTTGTAGCGCGGTTCTTCGGCCAGGGGCTGCCGCCCGGCCAGCACGGCGCGCGGCGGATGGGGTCTGACGAACCAGATGCGTAGCGCGCCCACCAGCATCGCCCCCCCGTGACGCCGGCCGCTCTGGGTCAGCGCACCACGAAGTTCACGAGTTTTCCGGGAACGTAGACCTCTTTGACGATCTGCTTGCCCTCGAGGAACCGTACGGTGTTGTGCGCGGCGCGGGCCAGCGCCAGGACGTCGTCGGACGCCGCGCCGACCGGCACTTCGAGCCGGTCGCGCAGCTTGCCGTTGACCTGGATCACGACGGTCACGACCTCGTCGGCCGCCAGGGTCTCGTCCCAGACCGGCCAGGGCGCGGCGAGCACGGAGGTGTCGTGACCAAGGCGCTGCCAGAGCTCTTCGGCGATGTGCGGCGTCATGGGCGCGAGCAGCAGGATGTACGTCTCGGCGATCTCGCGCCACTGCGCCGCGTCGAGCTGCTCGCGGCGGGCGGTCCAGACCTCTAGCACCTCGTTCAGGGTCTCCATGAGGGCGGCCACCGCCGTGTTGAAGCGCAGCGTCTCGAGGTCGCCGGTCACCTTGCGCACGGTCTTGTGCAAAGCGCGCAGCAGGCGACGCGCGTCGGGTTCGGCTTGACCGCCGTCGCCGGCGGCGCCGCCGGAAGGCGCGCCGTTGAACGCGGCGGTGTCGTGGGCCGAGTCGTCGCCGCCGGAACTGCCGTCCGGCGCGCCACTC
>CAWJRV010000017.1:0-18817 GCA_963845355.1 uncultured Actinomycetes bacterium | reverse complement strand
CGCGGCAACGGGCGCGAGCGGCGAGGCGCGGCAGACGCCCGGCGCGGGGGCAGGCGAGACGCCCGGCGCGGCGCCCGCGTCATGACCCCCACCGCCCACCCGATCAGCCGGCCCGCCAGCCATCCCGGTCACACCGGCCGCCGTCCGGGCGACAGCGGCACACACGAGGCGATCCTGCTCGCCGCGCGGCTCGAGTTCGGCGAGTCGGGCTACGATGGCGCCACCATCCGCGCCATCGCCGCGCGAGCTCTGGTCGACCCCGCCCTGGTGCACCACTACTTCGGCTCCAAGGAGCAGCTCTTCGAGGCCGCCGTCGAGCTGCCGATCGCCTCCGACACGATCGTCTCGGCGATCCTTGCCGGCGAACGAGAGCGTCTCGGCGAGGAGATCGTGGAGCGTTTTCTCACGGTCTGGGAGGAGCCGCACAACCGGCCGGTCTTCATGGCCATTCTGCGCTCGATAGTCTCAAACGAGCAGGCCGCCGAGCTCGCGCGCCGCCTGCTCGTCAAGGAGATCTTTGGCCCGCTCGCCGTCACCCTGGGCGTACCCGACGCCGAGCTGCGCGCCACGCTGGCCGGCTCGCAGTTCATCGGCCTCGCCCTCATGCGGTACGTCGGCCGCGTCGAGCCGCTGGCATCGGCCGACGTCGATACCGTAGCCGTCGCGGTCGGACCCACCATTCAGCGCTATCTCACGGGCGACATAAGCTGACGGTACGTCACGCCTGACGACTAGAGAAACTGCGCCCTGATACGTTTGGCGGCCTCGAGCTTGTCGCCGGCCGCAGCCTCGTCGGCTCCACTGACGCGCTGCCGCAGGGCGGCTCGGCGTTGCTCGTCGAGCAAGTCCCGCGGCTCGCGGAACACTCCCACACGAGCTCCGAGAGCAAACTCGGCCCGCTCGGCCTCAGGCAGTGCCAGCAGCTCGTCGAGCATGGCGATGAGAAGCTCGCGGTCGGCCGGCAGCGAGCCCTCGAAGCAGGGCAGCAGGTTGAGCGCGTGGTCGGACCTGAGCTCGAGCCGCACCCCGTCGAGCCGCACCAGCAGAGCGCGCAGCTCAGCAGCCACCTCGATATCGTCGAGCAGGGTGAACCGCCCGGCCGCCTCGTCGGCGGCGAGCGGCGTGCCCGGGACCACGGCGGTCGTGCGCAGCCGCACGACCAGCGGCCGCTCGGGCACGGCGGCGGTCGCGACCTCGCGCAACGCGTCGGCGGTCCCGCGGACATGGGCGGCGGCGAGGTCGCGACCGCCCAGACCCGGCATGACGTAGAAGCAAAGCTCCATGCCGGCCTCGAGCACCTGCCGCCCCGCCTTGACCACCTGTGCCGCCGTGCAGCCCTTCTCCACACAGGCAAGGACTGAGTCGGCGCCCGACTCCATGCCGATGTGCACCCGCGAAAGGCCGGCGGCAGCCAGGCGGGCGAGGTCGGACGGGCGGCGACGCGAAAGCGTCGCCGCCCGTCCGTAGGCGGTCACTGTGTCCACGGAGTCGAAGCGCTCGCGCACGCGTCCGAGCACGGCGACCAGCTTGTCGGGCGCCACGGCGCAGGGATCGGCGTCCTGCAGAAAGACGCTGCGGCCCCCGTCGCGCAGAAAGAGCGCCACCTGATAAGCCTCGCGCGGCACGAGCCCGGCGCGCAGCGCGCTGGTCAGCGCGTCGGTGCGTGCGCCGGCCGGCGCTACGGCGGGCGCGCCGGACGCGCTCTCGAACACGTCGGCCGCCGCCCTCATCGCGTCTATGTCGGCGAGAACCTCGGCCAGCGGCCGCAGTGACGAACGGCAGCCCTTGTAGACCGGGCAGAAGCGACAACGGTTCCAGGCGCAGTTGCGAATGACGCGCACGAGCAGGCTCGAGGCTTCGCTCGGCGGCCGGATGGGTCCCTGTTCGAACGGCGGCGTTCTCATGGTTCCCATGATGCCCGGAGGCCCGGGCCGACGGCAACCGCGCGGCGAGCGCACGCCCGCCCGAGGCGGTCAGCGGCGCGCAGGAGGCCCGCCGACCCGGCGGGCGGGCAGGACGGCGCGCACCACGAACACCAGGCCTACCGCGACGATGGCCAGCGGCCAGGCGCGCCAGGCAAACGACCAGGGGCGGTCGAAGCCGGCCAGCAGGCCGATGGCGGCGAGCGCGATGCCACAGACGAGCGGCCACAGGTGCGCCCAGCCGGCCTGCCGGCAACGCAGGATCCAGGCCAGCACGAGGCCACAACCCAAGCCGACGAGGCTGAGGTAGGCGGGCGAACCGACCGCCTTGTCGACGATCATGCCGGCGCCCCAGCCGGTGAGCGCAAGGCCGGGAAGATACAGCGTGTAGAACGGCCGCCAGCCGATGGCCAGAGCGAGCAGCAGCACACCGGGCGCGAGGAGCATGACGCCGAGCAGCGACACGCCCGTGACGATGAGCACGAACAGCAGGACGCCGGCGGCCATGAGGACGCCGCCGCCGGCAAGCAAAAAGCGGCGGCGGCGCGATTCGTGCAACTCGAGCCAGCTCGCCGGCCGGTCGAACGACGTCGAAGACGTCGAACGCGACATCGGCGTGACCGCGATCAGCGCGCGCAGCTCCGCCGCGCGCGCCTCGATCTCGTCGTGCAGCGGGTCCGGCGGCGGCGGCGGGCCGGCCACCTGGTGAAAGTTCTCAGGTTCGCTCATCAGGTCCACTCTTCCCCGTCGGCGTCACTCGTAGTGGATGGCGTCGAGGATGTTCACGCGGGCGGCCCGGCGTGCCGGCAGCACGGCGGCGATCACGCCGACGAAGGCGGCCACGATCAGAAAGACCACGAGCTGGTTCCAGGGCACGGAGAAGGTGATGCCCTGCGAGGCCAGTCGCGAGGTCACGATGTAGGCGAACAGCACGCCGAGGACGGTCCCCAGTACGCCCCCGATGATCGAGGTGATCACGCTTTCGTAGCGCACGATACGCCTCATCTGCCGGCGCGTCGTACCGATCGCGCGCAGCATGCCGATCTCGCGAGTACGTTCGTAGACCGACAGCACCAGTGTGTTGACGATGCCGAAGACCGAGATCACGACGCTCACGGCGAGCAGCGCGTAGATCAGCAGGAGGAGCTGGTCGACCTGCTTCTTGAGCGAGGCGGTGTATTCGGCCTTGGTCTGCACGGTAGCCGTCGGGAACGCCTTGAGCGCCGCCGCCACCTGCGACTTGGCTTGGGACGGGTTGGAGCCGGTCGTGGCGATGACATAGAGCGGGTCGTGCTGGGTCGCCGGGACCAGCCGGTCGAAGGCGCTCTGGGCGATGGTGAAGCCGGTGAGCAGCGTCGGGTCGCGGTACTCGCCGATCACGGTGAAGCGCTGCCTGTTACCGGTCTGGCCGAGCGCCGTGAAGCTCTTGCCCTTCGACAGCCCGTACGTGCCGGCGAACTGCTCCTCGACCAGGGCTTTGTTGCTTGTCAGATGGCCGAGCAGCGCGTCGGAGCCGCCCTTGAGCCAGTGGAAGCGCCACATCGGGCCAAAGGTGATGGGGTCGACGCCGATCACGTCCGCGGTGCTCGCTCCGTTGATCTGAGCGATCGAGGAGTAGATGCCGGCCGCCTGGTCGATGCCCGGCACGGCGCGGACCGTGGCGAGCGCGGCGTCGGGCACCGTCTGTCCGCCCTGCCCGCTCACCACGATGGCGGCATTGAGCGAACGATCGACGGCGTTCACGAACGACTCCTTGAAGCCCTGCGCGAAGACCGCGACGAACACCACCACGGCGAGGCCGATCATGAGGGCGGCCGCCGTCGCGGCGGTGCGCGCGGGGTTGCGCGTGGCGTTCTCGCGAGCCAGCCGTCCGCTGCTGCCGGCGAGCTTTTCGGCCGGCCAGCCGATCACGCTGGCCAGCGGCCGCACCACGTGCTTGGCGACCATGGCGACGGCCACGAAGATGAGTACGGCGCCGAGCGCCATCTCGAGCAGGCGGGCAGAGGTCGAGCCGTGGACGAACATGCCGGCGGCCAGAGCGACCGCCCCCAGCACGACGGCGACGGCGGCGACGGCCGGAGCGAACCGGCTGACGGCCGACGGCGGCAGCGTGGCGCCCTCGTGCAGAGCCGCCACCGGCGGCACCCGGGTGGCTCGCAACGCCGGCGCCAGCGCGGCGACCAGAGCGACCCCGATCCCCACGATGAGCGACACGATGATGGTGCGGGGCGCCAGGGCGATACCCGACGTGGGAATGTCGGCGCCGACCGCGTGGAACAGCGCGTTGATGCCCTTGGCTATGCCGAGGCCGGCGGCGATGCCGAGCAGCGAGGCGATCAGGCCGAGCGCACCGGCCTCGCCGATGACGCTGGCCAGCACCTGGCGGCGCGTGGCGCCCAGCGAGCGCAGCATGGCGAACTCGCGGATACGCTGGGCGACGGTGATCGAGAAGGCGTTGAAGATGATGAAGGCGCCCACGATCACGGCCACACCGCCGAAGGCCAGCAGGATGGTGCGCAGCACGTTGCCGATGGCGTCGCTCACCGCCTTGGTGCTGTCGGCCACCGTCTGGGCCGAGGTCTTGACCTCGGCGTAGGCCGGCAGCGCCTTCTTCAGGCTTGCCGCCAGCCTGTCGGGCGTGACACCCGGCTCCGCCGCGACGGAGATGCTCGAGTACTGGCCTTCGAGGTTGTACCAGCGCTGGGCGTCGGCCACCGTCGTCGCCACGATCGTCGCGCCGCCGATCGACGTCGAGTCGCCAAAGTCGAACACGCCCGAGATCACGACCTGCTGCACGCCCTGCTCGGTCGCCAGACCGATGGTGTCGCCGACCATGAGGTGCTTGTCGGTGGCCAGCTTGGCGTTGATCGCCACGGTGCCGTCGCGCGTCGGCGCGGCCCCGGCCACATACTTGCTGCGGCTGAACCGGGGCGGCGACGCCGAGAAGACGAGCGTGGGCGCGCCGCCTGTGTTCACGGACTTGCCGTTCACCACGACGGCGCCGCTGCCTTCGACCGTGCCGGCAGCGTCGGCCACACCCTTGACCGCGCGCACCTGGTCGAGCAGGGCCACCGGCAGCGCGCCCCCGCTGGCAAACAGATCCTGCCCCGAGAAGGCCGCCTTGTGGGTGATGTTCACGTCGGTGCCGACGGCCGCCTTTGCGAAGATGTTGTGAAAGCCGTCGTTGATCTGGTCGGTGATCACGTACGTGCCGGCGATCATGGCGACGCCAAGGACGATCGCCAGCATGGTCAGGACCGTGCGGAGCTTGCGGCTCCACAGATCGCGCAGCGACAGGCGGATCATCGCGCCGGCGCGCCTGCGGCGCGTTCCGAGGTGGCCTCGAGCGACTTGATGGTGTCGTAGATCTCGTCGCGGTTCATGCGCCCGCAGTCGAGCTCGATGCGGCCGTCCTGCAGAAAGACGACACGATCGGCCACGGTGGCGGCGCGGGCATCGTGGGTGACCATGACGATGGTCTGGCCGAACTCGTCGGCCGAGCGGCGCAGCAGGCCGAGCACCTCGTCGCCGGTCTTTGAGTCGAGGTTGCCCGTGGGCTCGTCGGCGAAGATCACGACCGGCCGGCTGATCAGGGCCCGGGCGATGGCGACACGCTGCTGCTGGCCGCCCGACAGCTCCGACGGACGGTGGTCGAGGCGGTCGCCCAGGGCGACCGCCTCGACGAGCGTGGCAAACCAGGCGTCGTCGAGCTTTCTCCCGGCGATGGTCAGCGGCAGCACGAGGTTCTCCCTGGCGGTCAGCATGGGCAGCAGGTTGAAGGTCTGAAAGATGAAGCCGATCTTGTCGCGCCGCAACTGGGTGAGTTGACGCTCCCTGAGCGCCGTGATCTCGACGCCGTCGATCCAGACGGTCCCGCTCGTGGGGTCGTCGAGCCCCGCCAGAACATGCATCAGCGTCGACTTGCCCGAGCCCGAGGGGCCCATGATCGCGGTAAAGCGGCCGCGCGCCAGATCGATCGAGATGCCGCCCAGGGCGTCGACCGCGGCATCGCCCGCACCGTAGCGGCGCGTCAGGTCGCGCGCCACGACGACGGCCGGAGCGCCGGTGAGCGGCGCGGGCGTCGTCGACGGCCGCTCGCAGGCCTGCGGCACGATCTCGATCCCTTGCTGACGAACGTCGTTCATGTGCGCGCCTCCCTGCGGCGCCAGGCGCGCGCCCTGAGGCGGTGCGCGCCGCGCCGCGTCATCGACACGGGTCTCAGGGACCTTACCCGGCGGCCGCGGCTTCGGTCGTCACCCCGCAGTGGGAATCTGCGGTGTCACTGCGGGGGTAGTGCCGGCTCAGCGCGCCATGCCGCTGGCGAGCGACGGTGAGCTCGCCCAGGCGCGCACGCGGCCGATGCGGGAGTCCCACGACCGGAGCGTCGAGGTGGTCGCGTCCTGGAGCGAGTACGACTCGCCTCACACGAGCCGGCGCCCGTCGAACGCGCCGACCGCCCTAGACGGCGCGCGCGAGGTGTGGCGACGGTGCCAGGGCTCCCTTGAGCAGCCCGGCGTACCTCACGTGTCCTCGCGCCGCGGCCTCGGCCGACGGCCATGGCTCCCTGCCGGCCGCGATGGCGCCGCGCAGCACGCCGACGTCGCCGGTGTCGCGCAGAAGGGTGGCGCCGACCACGACCTCTCCACGCAGCAGCAGCCTGCGATAGACACCGCGTGCCTCGTCCAGATGGGTGACCTCGCGCAGGCCGTCGCCTTCGCGGCTCCTCGTGATGCCCAGGGCGGCCACCTGCAACCCGAAGAGGGTCGTGATGTTCTCGGCCATCGAGCCCGCGAAGACCGGCGCCGCGCCGGCCATGTCGGCGCCGGCGGCCGTACCCTGCTCGCAGGCGTCGATCCAGTTGGCGACGATCTCGACCTTGCCGTTCACGCGGTTGCGGCCCTGGGCGAGGTCGCCGGCAGCCCAGACGTTCCCGGCGCTGGTACGCAGATGGTCGTCGACCACGATGCCCTCGTCGATGTCGATCTGAGCGGGGTCGACGAACCCGATATTGGGGCTGACACCCTTGCCGGCGGCCAGCAGATCGGCCTGGAGCTCCGCGCCGGAGTCGAGACGAACGCGATACCCCCCGCTCGCTTTGGTGATCTCGCTGACGGAGGCGCCGAACAGGACCTCGATGTTCGCCGAGCGCTCAACGTGGTCGCACACCAGGGCGGCGCAGGTCGCGTCGATGTTCTGCGAAAGGATCTGGCGCGAGGCCACGACGCAGGTCACCCGCAGGTCGGGACGGGCCACGGCGCCGGCGACTTGCAGGCTGACCAGCCCGCCGCCCATCATGACCACGTGCCGGGCGTCGAGCGCCGCCTCACGGATGCGCCGCGCGTCGTCGACGGTGCGCAGGTAGCGCACGTCCGCCGCGATCTCGGGATCGAGTCCGGTGACGCGCTTGGCCGAGGCGCCCGTGGCGATCAGCAGCTTGTCGTAGTCGAGCCGCGTGCCGTCGTCGAGCGTCACGCGCTGCGCCGCGGTATCGAGGCAGACCGCCGCCCTGCCGAAGTGGCAGGAGATGTCGTGCTCGCGGTAGTAGCCGAGGTCGCAGAAGTAGAGGGCCGACTCGGGGATCTGCCCGCGCAGGTAGTAGGTGGTCAGCACCGGCGAGTAGGCGGTGCACGGCTCGTTGGAGACCATGGCGATGGCCTGGTCGCCGCCGCGTGCGCGGATGGCGTTCACCGCGGCGATCGCGGCGGCGCTGTTGCCGAGGATCACGATTCGTTCGGTCATCACTCTCCACCTCTGTGCGAGGGTTCGTTCGTCGCTTCGCCCGAAAGCGAAGCCGGTCCCACCTTGCGTCAGCCGCCGGCCACCATGGGGAAGATCGAGACTTCGTCGTCGGCCGCGAGCGGTGTGTCGAGCCCCTGCAGATAGCGCACGTTGCGCCCGTTCACGAGGATGATGATCGCCTCGCTGAGCTCAGTGCCCGAGAACACCGCGCCGCGAAACGACACGCCGTAGAGCCGCCCGAGCGCTGTCAGCAGCTCGCGCAGATCGGCCGGCCCGTCGTCAAGGTGGCGTTCCGCCTCGCCGGTGTAGGTCCTGATCGTGGCGAAGTACTTGACCGTCATGTCTGTGGCTTTCTGTTTGACGCGGCGCCGGGCGGCTTGCGCCGCCCGGCGCCGCGGTCCCTGTCACCGTAGGGCCAACTCCTCGAGCTTGGCCGTGGTCGGTACGCCCTCCTCGTCCCAGCCACGCAGCCCGTAGTACTCGGGCAGCATGTCGCCGAGGTGGCTCACCTCGCCCTTCGACGGGCCGGTCTTGATCGGCTCGGTGAGCAGCCGTGTCGGCAGCGTATCGTCGGCCTTCGTGAAGCCGGCCTCGAGGTTCCAGAGTCGCTCCTGGTTCCAGATGCGCTCGCCGATCAGCATGAACTCGTCGAGAGTGTAGTCCAGGCCGGTGAGGGCCGCGAGCATCTCGGTGAGCTCGGCGCCACCGATGCCGAAGGTCGAAAAGAGGCAGGCGCCGCTGGAGTCGAGCGCCGCGGTCAGGTTCTGAAACGAGATGTCGAGCCCAGCCTTGCCCTCTGTCACATGCGGGTCCATGATGGCGCCGTTCTGCAGCACCTCGATGGCTATCGTGTAGCCGCGCACGTGGCAGCCGCCGCGGTTACCCGTGGCGTAGTTCAGGCCGATACCCTGCACGCCGCGCGGGTCGTAAGCGGGCATCTCCTGCTTCTTGCACGTCATCGAGTACTCGGGATGGCCGTAGCTCTCCGCCAGGCGGTACGAGCCCTGCGCCAGTTTCGCGCCGAAGCCCTCGCCCTCGCCGGCCTTGCGGACCAGCTCGACGATGGCCGGCGTGTTGCCGAAGTGCAGGTCGAGGCCATCGGTATCTTCGGTCGTGATGATGCCGCGCTCGAAGAGCTCCATGGCGCAGGCGATGGTCGAACCCATCGAGATCGTGTCGAGGCCGTACTCGTTGCAGAGGAAATTGGCCTTGGTGACGGCGTCGAGGTCGTCGATGCCGCAGTCGGCGCCGAACGACCAGGCGGTCTCGTACTCGGGTCCTTCGCCGATGCCCGCGTAGGCCGGATTGTCGACCTTGGTGACCCGGCCGCAGGAGATGATGCAGCTGAAGCAGCCTTTGGGCCGCACGAGCTGCTTGGCGGCCAGTGACTCGCCGCCGGTCTTGTCGGCCGTGGGGAAGTAGCCGTCCTGAAAGTTGCGCGTGGGCAGAGCGCCGGTCTGGTTCAGGATGTTGACGAGCACGTCGGTGCCGTAGGCCTTCAGACCGGCGCCGCCGACGGGGTGCGCCTGTATCATCTTGCGCGCCTTCATGACGGCAGCCTTGAAACGCTCGGGCTCGGCGACCGTGACGACGCCGCTGCCCAGCACGGCGACCGCCTTGAGGTTCTTTGCACCCATGACGGCGCCGACGCCGGTACGCCCGGCGGCACGGTGCATC
Source organism: uncultured Actinomycetes bacterium (assembly GCA_963845355.1). GTDB lineage: Bacteria > Actinomycetota > Thermoleophilia > UBA2241 > UBA2241 > Bog-752. The sequence continues at coordinate 9,479 of CAWJRV010000017.1, read as the reverse complement.
TCGTTCATGATGTTGGCCAGCAGTGCCAGGTGCTCTCCCGCCGGCCCGATGCACGAGATCTTGGCGTCCTCGTCGGTCTCGGCGCGCACGAGGTCAGTGGTATCGGGCGTAGTGTGGCCCCAGATGGCGGTCGCGTCGCGGATCTCGACCTCGTCGTCCCTGATCCACAGGTAGACCGGCGTGGCCGCCTTGCCTTCGATGATGAGCGCGTCGTAGCCCGCATACTTGAGCTCCGGACCGAAGGTGCCGCCGGAGTTGGAGGCGGCGAGCACGCCGTTCAGCGGGCCTTTGGTGACGACGTTGAAGCGTCCGGCCGACGGCGCGAACGTACCGGTCAGCGGTCCGGGCGCAAAGACGATCTTGTTGTCCGGGCCGAGAGCATCAGTCGTGGGGTCGACCTCAGTGCGCACGATGTGGCCGCCGAGGCCGCGCGCGCCGAGGTAGTCGCGCGCGAGTCGGGGGTCGGTGGCCTCGCGTGTGACGGTCTGCCCGGTGAGGTCGACGCGCAGGATGGTGCCGGTCCAGCCGAACATCTCAGCTCACCTCCTGGAAGGCTTCCTTGAACTTCGCCGCGTAGGCCTTCTTGCGCGACCGCACCTGCTGCTCGTCGTCGACGAACTCGAGCGCCCCGTTGGGACAGAAGGCCACGCACTCCGGCGCGCCCTGGCAGGTGTCGCACTTGAAGATGCCGCCCGAAGCGGCGTCGTAGCGGGCGTTGCCGAAGGGGCAGGCGATCGTGCACATCTTGCAGCCGATGCACGTGCTCTCGTCCCAGTCGACGAGGTTGGCCATCGCCGTGCTGCGATGCATGGCGCCGGTCGGGCAGACCAGCACGCAGGCCGCATCGTCGCACTGCTGGCACATCATCGGCACCGACATGCCCTCACGCTCCCACGCGTAAGCCTGCACGCGCGAGGCTCCCGGGCGAAACAGGCCTTCGTGTTCGAACGAGCACGCCAGCTCGCAGTTGCGGCACCCGGTGCACTTGTCCGGGTGGATCATCAGTATCTTGGCCATGGCCTCCTCCTTGCTTGCGCGGTCGCCGGCACGGCGGCGGGGTGCCGCCGGCGGCGACAGGGTCGTGCCACGACAAGGATGCGACCGGGCGCGCCCGGCGTCGAGTCGACCGAAGACCACTCTTGCGGCGCGAACATGGTCGCGCGCACACCGCCTGCGACTTCGCGGCAGGTGGCAAGGACGGAAGCGACGGCCCTCGGTGAGGCAGACCTACTGAGGCGACTCGCTCAGGAGCTCGGCGGCATGCAGGCCCAGCCGGACGTCGACGATCGCGTCGAGGTCGCTCAGATCGATCGAGAGGAGCCGCTCGACGTGCGCCAGCCGCTTCTGCAGCGTGTTGCGATGGATGTGCAGCGCCTCCGCGGTCTCCTGGACCGCGAGACGGTGCTCGAACAGACTGCGCAGGGTCTCGTAGAGATTGGCGTGGTGGCGCGCGTCGTACTCGAGCAGCGGCGCGAAGGTACGGTGGACGAGATCGCGCAGAGATGCCTCGTCGAGCCCGTCGAGCAGGCGGAAGTGCCCGCTGAGCTCCTCGAAGATGCCCACGCCGTCGGCCTGTGGCGCGCGGCGGCTCGCGCTGCACGCGGCCTTGGCCTGCAGCAGCCCTCTGGCTGCGCTTGCCACTCCGGGAAGCGGCGCCGAGCAACCCACCGCGGCGCAAGCCGAGGGAAGGGACTGGGCCGCGGCCTGGTGCAGATCGGCAAGCAGGGCACGCGCCGCCGCCGTGCCGCCGTCGAGCAACTCGGTGATCACCACGACCTGCGATCCCAGGGGCGAGCTCAGAAACGGCATGCGGCGCTGGCTCAACGCGTCGTCGAGCGAGCGCAGAAGCCGCCCGCCCAGGCGCCCGACCTCGCGTGAGTCGGCAGTCTCGGCCGGTGAAACCTGCAGCGGCTCCGTTTCGACGATCACGACCCGCAGCACGTTCTCCTTGTCAAATCCTTGGCCCTGCAGCCGGACCAGCAACTCCTCAGGCGCGACCTCGCCGGACAGCACGTCGCGCAGGAGGCCGCGCCGCACGCGCCGACGCATGCGCAGCTCGTCACGGCCGCGCAGAAGGTCGAGGGTCACGAGTTGCTGGAGGAAGAGTAGTGAGGCACCCGCGAACGCCGTCGGCCGGCGGTGTGAGGCCACCGCGGCCAACACGCGTTCGGCGTGGTTCATCACCGTGATCTCACGGAAGTAGGCACGCTGACCGGCTCCGACTGCGACCCCCTCGGGGTCCGGAGCGCTTCTTGGGTCGTCCTTGTATGCCGCCCAGATCCGTGCGGCCAGGCCGCTGGCGTCGGCCGCGCTGCGCGACTCACACACCACCCGCCCACGAGTGTCGAAGAGGATGACCGGTTCGTCAAGGATGGCGGCGACTCGTTCGATCAGCTCACCGACGTCCTTCTGCTGCACGACGAGCTCGAGGAGCTGTATCTGGAGCGCCGCCGTGCGGCGCAGCGCCTGCATGTCCCGGGGTGCGGCGACGGCGCTGCTCGCCACGTCCGACGAGTCGCGCGCGGCCGCCTCGAGCTCCTCGGAGCGCAGCCGCACCTGGTCCTGGAGCATGACCGTCGTCTGGAAGAGGCCGAAGTCGGAACCCTCGATGTTCATGGCCGACTCTGAACGGTCCATGAGCGCCTCGACGACCTTGTTGAGGCGCGCGATCTCGGCCTCGAGAGCCCGTACGTCGGAGCCACCGGCCGGTCGATCCGCAGCGACCATCACCCTCCCCTAGGCCGCGCCGCTCGTGCCGAAGCCGAGGGCGATCGCCGTCAGGGTCTGGTTGACGTGCACCCCGCAGAACTGCTCACCGTAGGTGTTGAAGCCCACGGCGTTGTTGGCGCGGAGGATGTCGCTCACGGTCTCGTGGAGGCCGGCCTCGTCGATCTCCAGCCTGCGCAGGATGCAGTCGAACGTCAGGATGAGTTGCGGTGGTCCGATCCGCTCGCGCGCCCGGCCAAGGGCGCTCTCGAGGTTCGCGACGAGGTCTACGCCCCTGGCGACTCGCAAGACGACCCCTCGTTCGATCGCGCAGTAGAACTTGAGGCTGCCGTCGGGGTTGACCTTCTGGATCGAACGTACATAGTTCGCGCCGTCGATCAGCACGACGACGGGCGACGCCGCGAAGTGGCTCGGACCCAGATCGCCGGCGTCGATCCCCAGGATGCGGGCGTATTCCTGCGCAGCCGGCAGGCCGTTGATCTCCCTGACGACGCGCAGGCCGGGATCGGCCTCGGTGACCACAAGTCTCTCGTCGGTGGGCACGAAGTGCTGGGTCTTGAACTCGGTGAACGGAAGGGGAGTCGAGGCCAGTACGAGAACGGCCGCGCCCGAGCAGAAGCGCCCGTCGTGGTAGATGAAGGTCGTGTCGAAGCTCATGCCGTCGCCCGCCGAGCCTCCGACCAGTGAGATCTCGCCGAGGCCTTCCTGCAGCGCGTGGGCCAGCAGTTCCTCGTGGCCGAACAGCCCGTCGACGAGCAAGAGGGCGAACTCGTTCCGCCGGTCGCCGCCGGGAACGATCCTGTCGAGCCTGCGGCGCACGTCGTGAGCGAGCGCCACGCCGTCGGAGACCTGGAAGCGCGTGAGATCGTCGAGACGGCCGGTCACGGCCGCGCAGGCCGCCGCCGAGAAGCTCACCCCCGTGATGCTGTGATCTCGGCAGCCGGCCGGCCCGATCTCGCCCGCTGTCGTGCACCCGACGACCTGAACGCCGCCAAACCGACGCGCCATCTCCGCGGCCAGCACGTCGCGATCGTACGTCGCCGAGCAGAAGAAGGCCACGAGCGTCGCGTCGGGCTGCGCCACGCCCGCGTGGAACTCTTCGACAGCGTCGCGGGGGTCCTGCGCACACGATTGCGCGATGCGAATCGAGTGTTCAGCGCCCATGTACGATCCCTCTGGCTTTCGGCACAGTACTTTCCCCATCTTGGCCGACTCCTGATGATACTGCGGTACTTGGCATGGCGTGAGCACCCGGGGCCGTGGATCGGGACCGCCGGCCCGATACGTTGAAGCAGTGCGCCGCGTCGATCTCCGTTCGCCCGGGGCGCAGGCTGCGCAGCCTGCGGACGCCGGTCGAACGACCTCAGCGGTCGCGCTTGAGCCCTCGCCGCAGCGTGCGCACCGGCAGGATGAGAAACACGCCGACGAGCACGTACATGGCCAGGCCGAGATAGGGCACGATGATGCCGCAGACTATGGCCACGGCGTAGAAGATGAGGCTCGGCGCGAGCTGGTAGCGGACCCTGTTTTCCTCGGTGCGCTCCTCGGCCGCGTCGCTGCCGAAGAGGCCTTCGCGCTCCGCGTAGCGCCCGAGTACCAGCAGCATCAGACTGATCAGCAGGAGCACGACGCCGAAGAAGACGACCGCCACCCGCTCTCCCCCGTGCTCGCTGTCGACGAGGCTCATGTATTCCGCCATGATCTTCGTGGGGAACGGCAGAAACCCGACCAGCAGCAGGAACAGCAGGTTCAGCCGCTGGAACCCGGCGTCGACATGGTCCAGGGCTTCGGTGAGCGCGCTGTGCTCGATCCAGGCGATGCCGATCGTCATGAAGGCGATGAAGTAGGCGAGGTACTCGGGGCGCTCGCGGACGAGCTCGTCGAAGAGATGGTTCCCAGTGACGTGCCGGATCCCGATGTCTAAGACCAGCAGTGTGATGGCGATCGCGAAGACACCGTCGCTGAACGCTTCGAGGCGGCCCTTCGCCCTGCGTGCGGACTTCGAAAGTATGCGACTCAGCGCGATCCTCCCTCAGCTGACTTCGTCGGCCCCAAGGTCGATGGCCGAACCCTGAACGCGTGGCTGACCGTCGATGTCCAGGGTGCCGGCATCCACGCTGACGCCCCGATCGATCGCGGGAGAGGTGGCGGCTATATGCAGGTCCAGCGGTGGGTTCACGAGTTGCGGATCGGCAAAGATGGCCGCGGCGTCGGGCCAGGCCCCCGGGCTGGTCGTGCTGGCGCCGAAGTAGAGGTTGTTGTTAATGGTCATGTCGGTATTGTTCCCGCCCCACCGGACCAGGTAGCCGCCTGCCAGGTGAGGGTGGACCAGGATGTTGTTCTCGATGGTGATTGCCCTGCAGTTGTTCTGCACGACGAGCTCGCCGCCGATCCCGTGATAGGTCGTGTTGTTGACGAGTACACAGTCGACCGCCCGTCCTTTGTTTGGGGCATAGCCTCCCATCTCGAGGTTGCCCTGGAAGGAACGGGAGACGAAGTTGTTGCGCACGGTGATGCCCCTGGTGCTCTTGCCCTGGTGCTCACTGGCCAGCTCGATGCCGATGTCGCAGCGATCGACCTTGTTGCGCTCGATGACGATGTCGCGACCGCCATCCACGTAGAGGCCGTCGGCGCTGCGGTCCTTTCCGTAGGCCGGATTGCCGCGCGATGTGATGTCGTAGACGACGTTGTCGGTGCAGACGCCGTTGCGGGCCTGGTCGAAGGCGGGTGTCGGACATTCGCCTTCGAAGCCTATGAAATCGATGCCGATGTTGTCGTTGTCGTGGACCCTGTTGTGCGACACGACGAAGTCTTCGACGTTGCCGTTCAACACCATGCTCTCGCTCCAGCCGGTCTTGCATCTGGTCACTTCGTTGCCGTCGACGGTGACGTGACTGAGGGGAGTCGTGCCGTTGGTGCCATAGACCGCGATGCCGTGGCAGCCGGATTCGCTGGTGGCATTGACGATGTTAGACACCCTGTTGTCGCGGATCTCGATGTGGCTGCCGGCGCCTCTCACCCAGATGCCGGCCTGAAAGATCTTCTTCGAGTTGTTGACGGCATTCTTGACGGTGAGACCGATGACCTTTACGTAGGACCGGTTCTCGATGAACACAAGGCCGCGGATGCCGGTCAGCGTGTCGAACAGCCCAGTGCCGTCGATCACGGCCCCCGGCTCACCCCGGAGGGTGATGAACTTCCCGGCGGTCCCGGACCTCGGAAAGGTGACTCGCTCGTTGTAGATCCCCGCCCGGACGTCGACGGTGTCGCCCGGCCTGGCGGCGTTCAGCCCCGCCTGGATCGTCGAGAACGCCCCACCGGATTTGGCCACCACAATGGTCTTGCCGGTGCCGCCTGGAGTCGGCTGACCGGCCGTGCCGGCGTCCGACGCGGAGCATGAGGCTGCGAGCAGCGGCAGGGCAAGGGCCACACCCAGAAGCGCGAGCGGTCGCAAGACATGCACGGCGCACCCCCATGAAGCTTCCGGCAGCCCAAGTGAGGCCACCGGGCCTCGGCTCGTTGCTCCAACCGGAGTCTCTCCCTGTCGAAACCGATTCGCCCCCGCAGGCGAGCGGCCAGCGGAGAGGCCGGTCGATCAGCGGATGTAGTATACGCGTTCCCCTACGGTGCGAGAGGGTGGGAGAGCGCTGGGGGCCGCTACCAGTCGGGCGTCGCGTCACCGATGCGCGCGGCCTCACGGTAGGCGCGCTCCTCGCGGCGAATCAGGTCGGGGTTCGTGCCGGCCAGGCCAACGATGCCGAGGGTCAGGAGTTGCACCGCCAGAGCGCTCTGGAGCAGCGAGGCGAGAAGCGGCTCGGCGGGCGGGGGCTCGAGCGCGACTGCGTGAACGTCGCTCGGCAGCGTCGCGAGCAGCGAATGCGGGGCCAGCGCGACCGTCGGGATACCGACGGTCCGGGCGGCCCGCACCACAAGCGCAAACCGCCGGTCACGGCGAGCTCCACCGTGAGGATCCAAGCCGACAACCACGAGACTCGTCGCGTTTGCATCACACCCCGCGAGATGGCCGTGCAGGAGGGTCTCGAGGTGGTAGGCGGTGGTGGGGATGCGCGCGCCCTCGGCGATCTTGAGGGCGAGCTCGCCGGCGCTGACCTGGTCAATGCCCAGGCCGACGGTGATGATGCGGCCCGAGCGGTTGGGGTGCGCTGCGGCCCCTTCGAAGTCGGCTCGGCGTTCCAGGGTCGACTCGATGACGCTGACGGCCGCATCCGTCGCCTCGTCGCCGGCAATGCCGGAGACCCTTGCCCCGGCCAGAATGGCGCTCCCATAGGCGAGCGTGTGGCACCAGGAGTCGTCGTGGACCGGAGTGACGAAGACGAGGTCGGCGTCGGACACACACGAGGGGTCGGTGCTGGCCGTGATCAGGCCGGTCGTGGCTCCGTTCGCGCGGGCGGCCTCCAGGGCGAGCTTGGTCGCCCTGGTCCCTCCGTCATGAGAGATCGCCAGGCAGACGCCGCCGGCGCGCGACTCGAGGGCGGCGTCGAGTGCCTGGCGCGCCTCGGCCCGAGCCGTCGCAAGGCCTGCGCGGCGAAACGAATCCGTGAGCAGTTCGGCCACCACCATAGCGGCGTGCTCCGAGGTGCCGCAGCCGGTAACGACGACCGGCTCGCCAGCGGTGGCCGCTTCGACCACGGCGCTTCGCAGTCGCGTGACCTCGGCACCGTCGGCGCCGAGGAGCGGCGCCGCGAGGCGCGGCTGCGCGAAGATCATCTCCTCCATCACCCAGGGCGAACCGTCGCGCAGCTCGGGAAAGTCGTCGGTCAGCCAGTGGTGGTCGTCATGGGTCATCGCGCACCTCCGGACCGGGGATCGCTCCCGGAAATGATCGTCTTGGCGGCCGGCGGCGTGATCACGATCATGAGCACATGCAGGGGCCGCGCACCGTCGTTGCCGTAGGAATGGTCGGCATCGGCCGAGAAGATGACGCTCTCGCCGGACGTGACCGTATGAGACTCCCCGTCGACTTCGAGCGCGAGGTCGCCCTCGAGCACGTGGATGATCTCCGCTGTGCCCGCCGCATGCGCCTCGGCCCGGTGGACGTTCCCAGGCTCGAGACGCCAGTCCCAGAACTCGATGTGATCGAGCTGGTCGCTGCCCACCAGCAGCCGTCCACTACCGCCGCCGGGAGAGGACCACAGCTCCACGACCTCGTCTCGCGAGATCACCCGCACGCGCCGCCGGCTCCCGAGCTCGACCAGCTCCGCCAGGCCGACGTCGAGCCCCTGCGCGAGGCGCACCAAGGTGGCGAGCGTGGGATTGACGCGCTTCTGCTCTATCTGGATGAGCATGCCGCGGCTGATGCCGGCCCGTTTGGCAAGCTCCTCGAGCGTCAGCCCGCGCTCGGCACGCAAGCGCCGCAGGTTGCGCGCCAGCGCATCGGCAGTATCTTCAGGATTGGCCACTCGTCGCCTCCGTCTGTGATCGATCTGCCATCGCCATCGGAGTTGCGTTCCGACCCCACTCAGTCTAACATCCTATCCCACAAAGTATAGGATACTAGACTTCCCCCGGAGGCGAGAGATGGCAGTTGCCGGAGAGCTCACTCAGACGCAGACCGAGCTGCTGTTTACGCACATGCCCGTCGGTTTCAGCGTCGCCGACGACGAGGACATCGTGCGCTTCTGGGCAGGAGCCGCCTTCTCTACCTGTAGCTTGAAGCTCATCGGCCGCAGCCTGTTCGATTGTCACCCCAAACGCGCCCACGCCGCGATCGAGTCGCTGCTCGCCGACCTGAAGTCGGGCAAGAAGGAACCGGTCGACACGATCGAGCACAAGGAGAGTGGCACGGAGCGGATCATCTACACGGCGCTGCGGGATGCCGGCGGTACCTACCGCGGCGTCCTTGAGACCGTGGCTGCAGTCGACGAGGCGAGCCCCGACCCTGCTCTTTCTCACCGCACTGACCTGAGCAGCACCTGATATGAGGCGCGGGCGTTCAAGCCGCGCCAGAGACACATCTCACTCTCGCTTCGAGGAGGCAAAGGCATGATCCAGGCTGGACAGGTATCAGAAGCACAGCTTGATCTGATGCTGTCGCATCTGCCCGTCGGCCTGAGCATGGCCGACGAGAACGACATCGTGTGCTTCTGGGCTGGAGCAACGTTCGTGGACTGCGACCCGGCAGCCGCCGGCCACGATATACACGCTTGCCACCCAAAGGGTGCTCGGCGATCGCTTGATGCGCTGCTCGACTCCCTGAAGTCTGGGGCGCGGGACGTCGTGGATCGAGTCGAGCTAAACAGCCTCGGGATGGAACGCTTCATCTACACCGCGCTGCGCGACAACGGTGTCTATCGGGGGGTCCTGCAGACCGTTCTCCCAGTCGAGCCGGTGGAGGGCGGGGGAAGGGTACCCAAGGCGGGGTGCCTGACTGAGGACCAGCTGGCACTCGTGCTGGCTCATATGCCGATCGGTCTGAGCTTCGCCGACGAAAGCGGTGTGCTCCTTTTCTGGGCAGGTGAGGCCTTCTCGGCATGCAACCCAGACCTCATTGCGTGCGACCTCGTGCAAGGCCACGCTCAGCAGGTCCGACCGGCGGTCGCGAAGCTGCTGAAGGATCTGGAGTCTGGCGCCAAGGACGAGGTCAGCATGGAAGATGGTTCGGAGCGGATCATCTACACGGCGCTGCGGGACGATGACGGCGTCTACCGAGGCGTTCTTGAGACCGTCGTGCCAGTGGGTGATGCTGACGCCCGCGATCTGCAGCGAGAAACGCTGCCGCAATGACAACGCTG
>CAWJRV010000016.1:0-39938 GCA_963845355.1 uncultured Actinomycetes bacterium | reverse complement strand
CGAGACGCCGGGCCCGCGATGCAACGTGAGGCGCAGATCGATCTCGGGCTCGGCCATGAGCGTCCGCCAGGGCGCCGCGATCGGCCGCGCCGATCTCGCCCAGCTCGCCGTCGCGCACCACCTCAGTGCCTCCGTAGGCGACCTCGACGCGAAACCGGGCGCCGTCGCTCGAGCCGCAGACCTGGCCGGCGGCCTGCACGATGCGGCCCCAGTTGGGGTCGCCGCCGAAGAACGCGGCCTTGACGAGCGGCGAGTCGCCGACCGAGCGCGCCACGGCGGCGGCTTCGTCGTCGTCCCAGGCGCCGCTCACCGTCAGCCGAACCGTGCGCGTGGAGCCCTCGCCGTCGCCCACAAGGGCCACGGCGAGCGCCAGCATGCCGGCCTCGAGCGCCTCCTCGAAAACGGTCAGCGCCGGGCCCTTGAGCGCCACGCCCGAGGCGCCGTTGGCCAGACAGAGCACCATGTCGTTGGTCGACTGCTGGCCGTCGACCGTGACCCGGTTGAAGGTCCGCGACACGACCCGGCGCAGAAGGTCGTCGAGCGCCGGCTGGGGGATGACCGCGTCGGTGGTGACGAGGCGATCATCGTTGCGAGCGCGGCGAAATCATGCCGCCGCCCTTGCAGCGAGACGATCCACCGTGTACTCGGTGCCGCCGCGACAGCGTCCGGGACGCCAGCCTTGACGTGCGGTCCGTCGTGCGAGATCGCGGCGGCGAAGTCGGGGCCGCCGGCGGCGGCCAGATACTTCGCCGCCGTCTCGATCCCGGTCACGACGGTTCGATGGGCAGCGGCACGCCGATCACGCCGGTCGAAGCCACGGCCACCTCTTCGGGGTGCAGGCCCAGCGCGTCGGCGGCGACGCGGCGCATCCGCGCCGCGTCGCCGAGCCCGCGCTTGCCGGTCAGGCGTTGGCGTTGCCCGAGTTCACGACCACCCCGCGCGCCGCTCGCACGCGGCGGGCCGCGGGTGAGGCGTACCGGCGCCGCGGCCGCGGCGTTCGTGGTGAACAGCACGGCCGCGAGCACGGCAGGTCGGGACGAGCAGTCCAAGATCGTGGCGGCCGCTCCTTTTGAGGCCGGCGGGCACGCCGGTCGCCCTGAAGCCCCGTGGATGGGTCACAGAGCCGCCGGCCTGCGTGACCGAATCCGGCAGGCAGACGAAGCGGCTCGCCGGCAGTGTCTCGGCGGGGCCGCAGCCCTCGAGCGGCAGCACGATGGCCGAATGCGGCGCCTTGCGCGGCGCCGCCTTGCTTGGCGGCGCCTTGTGTGAGGCCGCGGTAGGCTTTCTTGACGACGGTCATGTCAGCCCCAGTGCTCCGGGAACCCGGCCATGACGTTCAGGTTCTGCACCGCCTGTCCCGAGGCGCCCTTCATAAGGTTGTCGATGGCCGCGACGAGGACGAGGCGCTGCGCCTGCTCGTGCACCGTAGCGTAGATGCGACAGCCGTTCGTGCCGACGACCTCCTTGAGCTCGGGCGGCGCGTCGGCTCACGGCGACGAACCGCTCGCCGGCGTAGGCCTCGTCATAGAGGGCGCGAAGGTCGGAGGCCGACGGCAGCCGCGCCGTGCGCACGTAGATCGTTTCGACGATACCGCGCGTCGACCGGCATGAGGTGCGGCACGAAGGTCACGGTGGGAGCCGGCATGGGGGGGAGGGGGGGTGGAGGAGGGGCGAGTCGCCGGTCGGCGCGCCGGAGACGGCGCCGCGGCGGCCAGGCCCGCGACGATCTCAGGGTAGTGCCGGTGTCCGCCCAGGGCGTAGGCGACGAGATCGCCGTGGACGTTGCAGAAGTGCGTGCGCTCGCTGGGCTCCCGCCCGCGCCGCTGACGCCCGACTTGGCGTCGATCACCACGTCGAGCAGCCCGGCGGAGCGAGCGGCGCCAGCGCGAGCAGCGCCGCCGTGGGGTAGCAGCCGGGGTTACCCACGAGCCGCGCCGTGGCGATCTGGGCGCGATGCAGCTCGGTGAGGCCGTAGACCGCTTCGGCCAGCAGTTCAGGATGCGGGTGCGGCCTGTACCAGGCCGCATAGGCGTCGGCATCGAGCCTGAAGTCGGCCGAGAGGTCGATCCACGCGGGAGCCGTCGTCGAGCAGGCGCCTGACAATGCCGGCGGACTGGCCGTGCGGAGGCACAGACGAAAGCCACGTCGACGCCGCCGACCTCATCAGGGCGGGACGAACGAGAGGCCCGTCCGCAGGCGCGGCAGATGGTCGGCGACCGGCGCGCCGGCAAGGCCGCGCGGAGCTCATCTGCTCGAGCGAGACGCCGGGGTGACGCCAGGAGCAGTTCGGCAAGCAGAGCGCCCGTGAAGCCCGCGCACGCCGACGACGGCGACCGTGACCAGGTCGGCCCGGAGACGGCCGGCTGAGGCTAGAGCTGAAAGGGCTCGACGGCTGAGCTGAGGGGGAAGCACTCGATGGTGCGGAGGCAAGTGAGGGTCATGGACAGACTCCGGACGCGACGCGGGCGGGCAGGACCGAAATAGTGAGGGCCGGCGCGGCGGGCGCGAAGCTTCTCAGGCGAAAGGCAAAAAAAAAAACAGGCGCTAGCGACCACCGACCGGCGTGCGTCGTGCACGTCGGGCTCGGGACCGCAGGCAGCCGTCGAGCGCGCTGCGGGAGCGGCACGCGCCAGAGAGAGACGATGAGATCCAGACGGCTCATGGTGCGCGGCACTTTACGTGAATCGTGCAGGAAGATGCAAGCTGGGAGGCTAGCTGCTACGAAGATGAATATTCACCTACGTGAGCCTGAGCGATGCTGCCCGGCTGTTACGTGCTCTTTTGGCGGCGGGAGGGCCACCGTGTCGTGGGCCGCTCACCGTTTGTTGCAAATTACAACAAACGGTGGCGGCCTGGTGCGCCTGGCCTGCGCCTGCGCACGCCTTTCGTCTGCCGCCGGTTCCGCCGCCGACCCGACCTGGCGCAGCGCCGCGCCTATTCTGCGGCGAGCTGTCGCAGCGTCGCCTCGAGCTCGCGCTCGAGCGCCGCGAGCACCTTGCGGCGCACGCCCGTGATGTCCTTGTCGGTGAGCGTGCGGTCGGCCGAGCGCAGCACCAGCCGCATGGCCAGCGAGCGCTTTCCGGGCGGCACCTGTCGCCCTCGTAGACGTCGAACACCGAAGCTTCGCGCAGCAGGCGGCCGCCGGCACGTCGCACGACGTCGAGCACCTGAGCGACGGGCACGTCGGCCCGAGACGACGACGGCCAGGTCCTGGCTTGCCGGCGGCAGGCTCACGAGGTCTTCGAACAGCGCCGTGCGCAGGCCACCCGCGGCGAGCGGCGCCACGGCGAGCTCGGCGACGTAGACATCGTGGGTCTCGATGGCGAATCGCAGGGCCACGTCGGAACGCAGCAGACCAAGGTAGCCCACACGCTCGCCGCCGAGCAGCAGGTCGGCCGACTTGCCGGGGTGCAGGAACGGTTCGACGGAGCGCTCGAAGGTCGCGCCGGTGACGGCGAGACCGGCAAGCAGACGCTCGACGTAGCCCTTGATCGTGTAGAAGTCGGTGGCCCGAGGAGCGCCCGTCCAGCCCACCGGCGAGACCGGACCGCACAGCGCGATGCCGATCGTCTCGCGCTCGACGGCAGGCCACGGCGGCGGCGTGTCCTTGTGACCCGGCACCGGTACTTGCACGGGCACGGAGGCGGGTGGGAGCCCGGATGCAGGTACGTCGCCGCCGCCCGATCGCAGGTACACGCGACCGAGCTCGAAGACGCCAACACGCTCGGCCTGGCGGTCGAGGTTGGCGGCCACGACCCCCAGCAGCCCGGGGAGCAGCAGCGTGCGCATGACCGACTGCTCGGCGCTCATGGGGTTGATCAGGGCGACCGGCGCGCTTCGGTGGTCGCCGCCCGAGAGGCCGAGCTTGGCGAGCGCTTCGCGGCCGATGAACGAGTAGGCCACGACCTCGTCGAGGCCGGCGCCGGCAAGCGAGTCGGCGACTGCCCGGCGAACCTGCTGCTCGCGGGTCAGCAGCCCCACCGCCTCGCGACGCCGCGGCAGGGTCTCGGGCAGGTTCTGCAGGCCGTGGATACGGCCGATCTCTTCGATGAGGTCGACGGGCCGCTCGAGGTCGCGCCGGAACGGCGGCGGGGTGACGACGAAGCCGGCCTCGTCGACCGGCGCCTCGGCGCCCCGCACCTCGCACTCCAGACGGCGCAGGATGTCGGCCTGTTCGGCCGGCGCCACGGCGAGGCCGAGGAGCTCGTCGGAGTCGCTCGGGTGGTAGCGCAGGCGGGGCGGCGCCGGGGGCCGCTCACCCCAGACGTCGACGACCCCCGGCGCCACGGCGCCACCGCAGAGCTCGTGGAACAGACGGCCGGCCATGGTCAGGCCGAGCGGCACATACCAGGGATCGAGCCCCTTCTCGAAGCGCGCGCTCGCCTCGCTGCGCCAGCCGACCTCTTTGGAGGTGCGCATGATGTTGGGTCCGTCGAAGGTCGCCGCCTCGAGCACGAGGTCGGTCGTCGCCTCGTCGACCTCGGCGTCGATCGCCCCGAAAACGCCGGCGATCACCAGGGCGCGCGCCGTGTCGGCGATGACCAGGTTGTCGGGCTGCAGGGCGCGGTCGATGCCGTCGAGTGTGACGATGCGCTCGCCGGCCCGGGCGCGGCGCGCCGCAAGGCGGCCGCCGCGGATCTTGGCGGCGTCGAAGGCGTGCAGCGGCTGGCCCACGGCGAGCATCACGTAGTTGGTCACGTCGACCACGTTGTTGATGGGGCGCATGCCGGCGTGCGTGAGGCGCGCCTTGAGCCAGACCGGCGAGTCGCCCACCGTGACGCCGCGTATGACGCGGGCGCCGTAGCGTGAGCAGAGGTCGGGGTCGGCGATATCGACTGCGATCGCCTGAGCGGCCGGCGCGCCCGACTCGGGCGGCTCGGCGAGCGGTAGCGGGGCGAGCGGCAGGCCGGTGACGGCCGCCACCTCGCGAGCGATGCCGTAGACCGACTGGCAGTCGGGCCGGTTGGGCGTCACTTCGATGTCGAGTACGGCCTCGGCCACCGGCAGGTAGTCGTTCAGGAGGGCGCCGACCGTCCACTCCGGCGGCGCCACCACGATCCCGGGGCTGGCCTGCTCGAAGCCCAGCTCCTGCTCGGAGAGCATCATGCCGTCGGACTCGACGCCGCGCAGGTTGGCCTTGCGCAGCTTGAGCCCGTTCTCGAGGGTGGCGCCGGCCAGCGAGACGGCCACCGTGTCACCGGCGGCGAAGTTCTGGGCGCCGCAGACGATCTGATGGACGCCGCCGGACTCGGGACCCACGTCGACCGTACACAGCCAGAGCTTGTCGGCGTTGGGGTGGCGCTCCTTGGTCAGCACGCGACCGACACGAAACAGTGCCAGGTTGTCGGGCTCGTGCGGCGCCCCGCGCCATTCGACGCCCTCGACCTCGGAGCCGCTCAGGCTGAGCAGCTCGGCGAGCTCTTCGACGGAGCCGTCGTAGTCGACATACTCGCGCAACCAGCGTACCGGTACTTTCATCAGAACTGCTCCACGAAGCGAAGATCGTTGTCGAAGAAGGCCCGCAGGTCGGGCACGTTGTGCTTGAGCATGGCCATGCGCTCGACGCCGATGCCGAAGGCAAATCCCTGCAGCTCGCCGGGGTCGTAGTCGACGAAGCCGTAGAGGTTGGGGTCGACCATCCCGGCGCCGAGGATCTCGAGCCAGCCCGAATACTTGCACGAACGACAGCCGGCGCCACCACAGAGCAGGCAGGAGACGTCGACCTCGACGCTGGGCTCGGTGAACGGGAAGTAGTGCGGCCGCAGGCGGATCTCGCGGTCGGCGCCGAAGAACTCGCGGGCGAACTGGTGCAGGGTGCCCTTGAGGTCGGCCAGGGTGATGCCGCGGTCGACGGCGAGACCCTCGATCTGGGTGAACATCGGCGTGTGCGTGGCATCGAGGTCGCGACGATAGGCCTTGCCGGGGCAGATCACGTAGACCGGCGGCTGCTGCGATTCCATGGTGCGCACCTGCACCGGCGAGGTGTGAGTGCGCAGCAGCAGGCTGCCGAACGCCGGGTCGCCGGGGGCAGCGCCCGCCGGTCCGGTCGCGCCGGCGCCGCTCGCGGGCTCGGTCGCGCCGGCGCCGCTCGCGGGCTCGTCCGTGCCGGCGCCCACACCGTGTCTGCGTCGATGAAGAAGGTGTCGTGGAGCGAGCGCGCGGGGTGGTCGGGAGGCGTGTTCAGCGCCGTGAAGTTGTAGTAGTCGAGCTCGATCTCGGGACCCTCGGCGACCTTGTAGCCAAGGCCCAGGAAGATGTCTTCGACCTCGCGCACGGTGCGGCTGATCAGATGCCGGTGACCGAGCGGCAACGGCGCCCCGGGCAGCGTGACGTCGATGCGCTCGGCGGCCAGCGCGTTGGCCAGTGAGGCGCCGCGCAGCTCGGCCTCGCGATCGTTGATGAGACGCTCGAGCTCGGTGCGCACGACGTTGCCCAGCTTGCCCACCACCGGCCGCTCGGCGACCGGCAGCGTGGCGATCGAACGCAGGATCTCGGTGAGCCTGCTCTTGCGCCCCAGGAACTGCACTCGCACGTGCTCGATGGCATCGGCGTCAGCGGCAGCGGCCGCCGCGGCCGAGGCCTCGGTAAACAGCGCGGCGAGCTCGGGCGTGCGTTCCCGCAGGTCGTGCAGCTGGGCGTCGTCCATGGTCACTCCTTCCGCGGCGCTTCGCCGCCGGACACGGGTTCGTCGGGCTCCGCGGCGCGCGACCCGCTCGCGCCGCCGGGGTACGCCGGCCCGGCGGCGCGGCGCGAGAGCTCGTACAGCGCGATGGCGCCGGCCACGCCGGCGTTCAGGGACTCTACCCCGGGACCGCCGGCCCCGGCCAGAGGGATGGTGACGAGGTCGGTGACGCAGGCGAGCGCCTCGGCGGACAGGCCGGCGCGCTCGGCGCCCACGACCAGTAACGCCGCGCCTCGCGGCAGCGGGTCCAGTGGCGCAGAGCCGGCCATCGGGACGTCGCGCGCCACGAGGGTGTCGAGGGGCGTGCCGCCGTGAGCGACGAGGCCGTAGACGGTGCGGGCGCCAAGCTGTTCGACAGCCTGCTCGAGCGGGACGTCCTGATACAGCGGCAGCTCGAACACCGCCCCCATGCTCGCGCGCACGACCTTGGGCGAGAAGAGATCGACTGACCCGGGTGAGGCGACGAGGGCGGCGGCGGCGAATGCCGCCGCCGCCCTCACCAGCGTCCCCATGTTGCCTGGGTCGGCCAGCCTGTCGGTGTAGACGGCGAGAGCGGCGTCGGCCGCGGTCGCAAGCGGCGCGGTCTCAAGTGGCGCGATCGGCCAGGTTGAGCGCAGCGTGTCGAGCGGCGGCGCCACGGGGATCGGGAACACGGCCATGAGGGTGGCGGGCGTCTCGAGCGTCGACAGTCTGGCCGCGACCCGAGCGTCGATGGTGTAGACGGGGGCGTCGCCGATGGGGTGTTGCGATTCGGAGAGCCCCGCGATGACGTCGGTCGCGCCGGCCGCCACGAACACGGCGTCGGGCCGCAGTCCGGCGGTCAGGCCGGCCATCACCAGATCGTCGCCTTCGACCAAAAAGGCACGTTCGGTCTGGCGGAATTTGCGGACGCGCAGCGACGCCGCTCGTTTGACGAGCGGGTTCTCAGTGCTCGTGAGGGCGGCTAAAACCCCACGCCGTCGACCTGCCTCACGGACGGCAGTGGCCCTACGCGGCCTGAGCCGCGGTGGCGAGCGCCGCCTTGGCCTGCTCGACGAGCGAGGCGAACGACGCCGGGTCGGCGACGGCCATGTCGGCCAGCACCTTGCGGTCGAGCTCGATGTCGGCGAGCTTCAGGCCGTGCATGAAGGCGTTGTACGAGAGGCCGTGCTCGCGAGCGCCGGCGTTGATGCGCACGATCCACAGCTTGCGGAACTCGCGCTTGCGCACGCGGCGGTCGCGATAGGCGTACTTGAGGCTGCGCTGGACCTGCTCTTTGGCGCGACGGTAGCTCGAGTGCTTGGCACCGCGGTACCCCTTGGCCTGCTCGAGAACCTTACGGTGCTTCTTGCGCGCGTTAATGCTTCGCTTTACTCGAGGCATGTCGTACTACTCCTTGATTCGGTGAGCGGGGCGCGGCCGTGGCGGCCGTCCGCCGGCCCGCTCCCCTTCGCTTACCTCAGCGTTTGCCGAGGAGCGAGAGGACTTCGTTGCGGTCGCTCGGGCTGACCAGGTCGTTCTTGCGAAAACCGCGCTTGCGCTTGGAGGTCTTCTTTTCGAGGATGTGGCTCTTGAAGGCCTTGCGGCGCACGATCTTGCCGCCGGAACTCAGGCGGAAGCGCTTCTTGGTCGCGCTGTGGGTCTTCATCTTTGGCATTCGCACCCTCTCCTTGTCACTTCACGGGCGCCAGCATCATGATCATGTTGCGGCCGTCGAGGTTGGGCTTGGATTCGACGACCGCGAGCTCCTTGACCTCGTCGGCCAGCCGCATGAGGAGCTGCTCACCCCGTTCGGGATGCACGAGCTCGCGGCCGCGGAACATGATCGTCACCTTCACCTTGTCTTTGTGCTCGAGGAAGCGCACGACGTGGCCCTTTTTGGTGGCGTAGTCGTGGTCGTCGATCTTGGGCCGGAACTTGATCTCCTTGATGATGATGTTGCTCTGGTGCTTACGGGCCTGCTTTGCCTTGAGCTCGAGCTCGTAGCGATACTTGCTGAAGTTCATGATGCGGCAGACCGGCGGGTCTGCCTGAGGGGCTACCTCGACGAGGTCGAGATTCGTCGACGCCGCGTAGTCCTGGGCTTCGCGGATGGTCTTGATGCCCATCTGCTGACCCTTTTCGTCGATAAGACGGACGCGGTCGGCGTAGATACCATCATTTATGCGGATACGGGTGTCGGGCCCCCTGGGCCGATCCCTGTCACGCGGATAGAACGGTTTTCCCATAGAAAAAAGGTCGCCTAAGCGGCCTACCGGTCTCCTTCCTTCTTGATGAACCCTGTCGACCAAACGGTGCAGGGTGAGAAGCGGTCGCTTCTGCTCATATCGCGAGAGCGCAGTATACACGACGCCGCAAGGTGCGTCGACAACCTGCGGCCGCGAGATGACCCGAGCCTCGTCATGGGGTCACGTTACCCACGGGAGCGTGCATCGGAACGCCGTAGTTGCCGGTGCGTTTTGGGAGGCGCGGCGGGGTGCCAAAGCACCCCGCCGCGCCCACCCGCGCCGGCCGCCCCTGCGCGGCGACCGGCACTGAGCAAAGACGAGGAGTCGTCGACTACTCGCTGACGCGCTCGTCGGCGTAGGGGATCGGCTGTCCCTCGCCCGGCCAGGTCTCGGGCCCACGCTTGAAGAACTCGGGCTTCCAGATCCACATGGCGATCATGAGGATCACACCGACGAGCATGGTGCCGACGCCCATGAGGAAGATGCCGCCGATGCCGTGGAAGCTGGTCAGGCTGTTGGCGGGTGCATAGTCATCGTGGAGCACCTTGACGAGGATCGCGGCGAACATGATCGCCCCGACGGTCGGCGCCACACCCATCAGGAAGAAGTTCTTGGCGCTCTTGAAGAGCTCCTTGCGGTAGTAGACGGTGGCCGCGAGGCCGGTGCCGCCGTAGGCGATGCAGACCATGATGCCGATCGCCGAGATCGCGTCCCAGATGGCGTTCGCGTTCCACAAGGTCACCAGCACGTACCAGAGGATCGAGAGCGCGCTCAGGATGACCGTGCCCCAGAACGGCGTCATGTACTTGGGATGGATGCGACCGAAGATCGCCGGCAGCGACTTGTGGGCCGCCATCGAGAGGGTCTGACGGGTGAGCGGCAGCATGGTCGTGAGGGCCGAGGCCGCGCCCGAGGTGAGCAGGCAGAGGAAGACCAGCCTGTCCCAGGTACCGCCCATGACGTCCTTGGCGAGCGGGCTGAAGACGTCACTCTGGTTCTTCGCGAGGAAGTCGGCGCCGTGGTAGCACTGCATGGCGGCCGTGATCACGACATACATCAAGACGAGGATGATCGTGTTGAGCACCGCCGAGACGCCCGGCATGTGCGATGAGTCCTCGCTCTCTTCGTTCACGGCCAGGACGGTGTCCCAACCCCAGTAGAGGAAGACGGCCAGCACGACCCCGGCGGCGAGCGCGTGGGCCGGGACGTGCGTGGTGAAAAACCACGACAAGCGGATCGGGGCAAAGCCCTGGGGGTGCGTGGCGTAGCCCTTGATCAGCGCCCAGACCGTGAACAGCGCCATCGGGATCATCTGCAGCGCCATGAGCACGTACTGGGCCTTGGCCGAGACCTTGATGCCCACCGCCACGAAGAAGCCGACGATGATGATCCAGGCCACGCCGCCGACCGTCGTCCAGAAGGTCGAGTTGCCGGCCGCGTTCAGGCCCACCATGTAGAACATGTACTGGGCAGCGATATACACGAGGTTGGACATGACGATGACCGACGAAGCCACCGCCGCGAAGCCGATGATCCAGCCGAGCGGCGCGCCGAAGGCGCGCGAGGTCCAGATGAAGGTCTCGCCACAGTCGGGGTCGGCCTGGTTCATGTAGTAGAAACCGGACGCGACGAGGACCATGGGGATGAAGCCCACGATGAAGATGAACGGGCCGTGCAGGCCGATGCCGGTGATCGCGGCCAGGATGCCGACCGTGGCCGCCAGGCTGTAGGCCGGCGCGACCGAGGCGATGCCGATCACGACACTGGCGAACAGGCCGAGCGCTCCGGAGCTTAGTCCTTTGGCGCTTTCGTCGCCTCCCTGCGGCGCACCCCCAGCAGCCGTCGTGGTGCCAGGAACGGATGTGACTTCCACCATGCCTCCCTTCCGCCGGCCTTGCGCCGACGTCGTTACCCCAGACACACGAAATCGGCTGACGCTCGCGGTTTTGGGAAAACGGCGACAGCCCCCCTTCTGCGCCCTGGACCGGAGGCGCCTTTGCAACGACGCTCCGAGCCCACGGATTCGTGCGACGCTAGTACAGCAGCCTGGAATGTCAAGCCAAGAAAATGCACCGCGATACGGCCGCCGCATGTGCTCTCATGCGGTATCCTGAGAAACATGCACGTTCCCCGCCACCCCTGCGCATGGCGACCCTGACGTCGCTGCTGGGCTCGCTCCAGCCGAGCCCCGGCCGCAATCACCTGATCGCCTTCACGCTCGGTCTGCTGATCACGTTCCTGGGAATCCGCGCCAACACGCGCCTGATCCGCGCCAACGTGCGCTGGTGGTTCCACGACTTGAAGCCGGGCGGGCTGCACATCCACCACATGGTGGTCGGCGTCGTGGTCATGGTGATCTCCGGCCTGGTCATGATCGCCACCGACCCGCACGGCTTCTGGGGCATCGCCACGGCGCTGGCCTTTGGCGGGGGCGTGGCGCTCACGCTCGACGAGTTCGCGCTGCTGCTGCACCTCGAGAACGTCTACTGGCAGGAGCAGGGCCGCGTGTCGGTCGACGCCGTGATCGTGACGATCACCGTGGCGCTGCTGTTCCTCGGCGGTCTGCAGCCTTTCAACGCCGTCGACGCGACCCCGCTGGCCCAGCTCGGCGGCTGGGTCATCACCATCCTCGTCATCGTCAACGTGACGCTGGCGACCATCTGCTTTCTGAAGGGCAAGCTCTGGACGGGTGTGCTCGGCTGCTTCGTGCCCGTCGTGGCGACGGTCGGGGCGCTGCGCCTGGCGCGGCCCGGGTCGCCCTGGTTTGCCCGCTACCGCGACAACCCCGGCAAGGTCGAGCGCGCCGAGCGCCGCGACTGCCGCGAGGCGGCCATGGTGCGCGCCTGGCGGGTGTGGTTCTTCGATCTCATCGCGGGCAAGCCGCACGTACCACCGGTGCCCCATGTGCACGCGACCCACGGCCACACGGGGCAGGCCTGAGAGCAACGCTCGTCGGCCCGTCCTCAGCGCGGCGCGGCCGCGACGATCGCCTCGAGGTCGAACAGAAAGCGTCGCTGCGCCGCCACGATCTTCTCGTGGGCTTCGGCCAATCCGTACCACGCCGCGCGGTCGACTTCGGGGACCACGATGCGGCGCCCGGACGCGCGCGGCCACTCCAGCTCGAAGGTGTTGCTGACGAGGCAGGCAGGGTCGACGTCGCCCTCGAAGGCCCAGGCGTGGACGATCTTGTGATTGCGGTACTTGACCGCGCCCAGTGACACATACGGTGCCCACGACTCGAGCCCCGTCTCTTCGCGGAACTCGCGCCGGGCGGCCGTGAGCAGCTCCTCACCGTCCATCACCTCGCCCTTGGGGATCGACCACACGCCAAGGTCCTTGCGTGCGAAGTAGGGGCCGCCGGGGTGTCCGAGGAGTACCTCGAGGCGCCCTTCGCCCAGCCGGTACATCACAAGTCCGGCGCTCACGACTTTCGGCACGGCGATCCCTTCACGAGCACGGCGATCCTCCTACGATGGCGGCGATCCCCCACGAGCGATCCCCTCACGAGGGCTGCGAGCCTCTCACGAGGACGGCGAGCCCTCACGAGGACGGCGAGCCCTCGCCGGCGACGCCGAGGGCCCTGCGGTACAGCACCATCGCGTGGTCGTCGTGCCAGAACTCGCGCTCGTAGACGAAGCCGAGACCCTCCATAACGCGCCGCGATCGGACGTTGTGAGGGACCGTGTCGGCGATGATCTCGGCGCGCCCCAGGTCGTCGCGAGCGACGTCGAGCAACCGGCGACCGATCTCGCTCGCAAAGCCGTGGCCCCAAGCATCGAAGGCCAGCGCGTACATCAGCTCGACCGCCGTGGGATCGCCGACGACCTCACCGACGTCGGGATCGACTTGCTGGATGCCGGCGCGGCCCACGAGGCGGCCGGTCGGCGCGGAGCCGGTGGTCGGCGCGGAGCCGGTGGTCGCGGGCAGATCGGTCGGCGCTCCCGGCGAGCCGGCCTCGAACCAGGCGTAGAGCCCGAAGCCGTGGGTCTCCCAGTGGAGCAGCTTGTCGTCGAGCCACTCGCGGTTCTCCTGCTCGGAAATCTCCTCGTCGCCGCCGCCGAGCCAGCTCAAGACACGCGCGTCGCGGTGAAACGCCAGAAAGAGCGGCTCGTCGGCCGCCGTCAGACGGCGGCCGACGAGCCGCTCGGTGAGCAGTGTCTCGGGAGCCGATCTCGCGTTGGCGTCCATGCCTCTATTCTAGCTCTGGCGACGCTCCGGCCCCGGCTGCGACTCGCAAGGCGGCCCTGTGATCCAACTCGACCGTGATCAGGCGGTAGCCCAGGTCGAGCGCGTCGAGCTCGAGCAGCCCGCCGAAGCGCCGCTGCCACTCGCCGCTTTCGAGGTCGGCGGCAAGGCGCGCGAGCGGTTCTGCGATCACCTTTGGTCCGAGCTCGCAGAAGCTCGAGATGCCTGTCTGCACCGTGGGATCGAGGTAGGCCGTCGGTCGCCGCCACCAGGCGCCCAGGAACCCGTCGCTGCAGTCGTGCGGGACGAGCACGGGATCGACCATGAAGCCGCGCTGCGGCCGCAAGGCGGCGAGCACAGCCGGCAGGCGAGGGAAGATCGCCCGGTCTCGCATGCGCACGACGGGCAGGTAGTCGGTCGTGAGCCACAGGGCGTCGTGGAACTCGGGATCCCAGGTGAGCAGAACGACACGGCGAGTGGTGACCCGGCGAAGCTCGCTCAAGCCGGCCACGACGTCGGTCCAGTGATGCATGGTCAGCACGCCCATGGCGGCGTCGAAGCTCGCGTCGGGAAACGGCAGGGACTCGGCGGCGGCGAGCGTGCAGGGCGCGGCCGCGAGCGGCCGCGCCGCGATCATCGCCGCCTCGGGCTCGACGGCGGTCACCTCGAGATCGCAGGGTTCGTAGGCGCCGGCCCCGGCGCCGACGTTGACGACGGTGTGAACGTCGCCCAGCGCGGCGCGGATCTGGCGGGCGATGCGCGAGTCGGGCCGCCGCGTGCGTCGGTAGTCGGCGCCGATCTCGTCGTAGCGCGTGCGGTCTCGCGGCGGTCGGCGCGAAGGCGGGCCCATCACTATCGAACGAGGAGCGACGGCAGCGCGAAGAGGATGACGCAGATGCCGAACACGCGGTCGGGCGCAAGATCGTCGACGGCCAAGGACCGCCGCGGCCAGTAGCCCATCGCGAGCAGTCTGACGAGCCAGCCGGTGGCGATACCGATGCCGATCACGACGCCGAAGATGCCCACCAGCGAGCACGCCAGCGACACGACGGGCTCGAGGCTCGCCGGCAGTGCCCCAAGCCCCACGACCAAGACGATCCCGGCGGCCAGCGATACCGCCCAGGCGATGAGTGCACCGCGGGTCAGACCTCGCCTGCGTCGCGCCATAGCAGACTCAGTCCGGCTCGACCGGCGCGGGCTGTGCGCGGGGCACGTTCTCGCCGCCAGAGTCGTCGGCCGGCGGCTCGCCGATCTCGAACGTGCGCACGACCGTATCCATGAGCGCACGGTTGCGCGCCAGATCGCCCGGTGGGTCGACGACGAGCATGAGCTGAAAGGTCTGCCGACCGGCGTAGGCGATCCAGGCCTGCACGTGACCGGCCGACGCGCTCTGCCCGGGTGCCGCGAGCGGCGCGTCGGGCGGTGCGCCAGAATACGGCGGCGAGGTCGGCATGGCGCTCGTCGCCACCGGCGCTGCCGGCCCGAAGTCCGCCGGCAGCGGCGCAGTCGGCATGGCGCTCGTCGCTGCCGGCGCCCCACTCGCAGCGGCCGGTCCGAGCGCCACGTAGTCGCAGTGCATGGCGGGGTATCCGGCGAGCAGGGCGGCCTTCCAGGGCGAGTGGATCGTCCAGCCGTTCTGCTCGGCCGTGTGCGCCGCGTAGCGGTTGTGGATGAGGAGATGGTCGGCCACCTCCTGTGGGGAGGTGTCGGAGCCGACCGCTACCCGGCTGATCGACAGCACCGCCTGCTCCCCGCCTGAGCCGCTCGCGACAAGGCAAGCCGACCTGACGTCGCCCGGCATCCCGGCCGGCCACTCGCGGCGGGGCCCCGGCGCAAAGGAATCGTCGATCTCGAAGTGCACACCCAGGGTGGCGTCGCGGTAGACGGCGAGCCCGCTCACTCGTACCCGCTCATGTGCGCCCGCTCACTTGCGCCCGTAGAGCAAGCCCATGCTCCCGACCATGAAGGGCAGCCGCAGCGCCCCGGGGATGAACGCGGAGTGGCCGGTATCGACGAACTCGACCTGCCGCACGCCGGAGCCGCGGACCGCCGCCAGGAGCTCATCGATCCCGCCGTAGGCGCTCTTCAGGCGAAAGAGGTCCTGAAAAGCGAAAGCCCCGCCGGGTTCGAGCACCCGCAGCGCCTCTCTGACCAGATCGCGCCTATCGTGCGTGCCCCGGACCTCGTGAAAACAGAGATTGCTGACGACCGCCGAAAAGCAACCGTCTTCGAACGGCAGCGCCGCCGCGCTCGCCTTGGCGAAGCTCACGCGCTCGGCGACCTCTTCGCAGGCGGCGTTGGTCTCGCACACGCTTTGCGAGTACTCCCAGCTCTCGCCCCAGGAGTCGATGCCCGTCACCACCGCTTGCGGGAACCGGAGCGCGAGCGCCACGGTCAGCGGTCCGTTCCCGCAGCCGATGTCGAGGGCCCGGCCCCGGCCGTCCCACTGCAGGCGATCGAGGACGAGCTCGCGGACGCGGGCCTGCACGGCGCCGTCGCCGGCCGCCAGCAGAAGGCGCGCATAGCCGAAGTAGGCCGCTACGAGCGCCGCGACGATCGCTCCCGCCAGGGCCGCGTAGACCAGCCAGCGCAACCCGAAGAAGTGCAAGCCGAAGAAGTGCAAGCCGACGGCCAGGCCGAACAGGACGGCGGCGGCGATCGCAGGCCCCACCACGATCCTCGTTGAGACCCAGTTGCCATACTCGGGTCCGCTGCCGCACTCGAGCTCGGCGGCGGCGTCCGACCAGTCCTTCTGCCTTTCCGACATCATCGTACGTATCCCTCCATGAGCTCGACGACGACGCTCGCGAGACGCGGGCGCCCGCGGCCCGCTTCGGCGGCGGCGTCACCGGACTCGAAGGCCCACTCCGCCAGGCGCACCATGGGCCACCGGAGGGGCTCGGGCGGTAGCGGCGCGGGCGGTCGTACGACCGGCAGACGCACCCATTCGTCGTCGGCGCCGAGCGCGAGCGAGGCGAGGATGCGGCCGCCGACACGGGTCGACGTGAGGCCGTGACCCGAAAAACCGAGGCCGGCGTAAATGTTGCCCGGCGCCAGCGTGTGAAAGAACGGCAGGCTCGACCTGGTCATGTCCATGGGACCGCTCCAGGCCTGCTCGAAGCGCACTCCGGCGAGCTGCGGAAAGAGCCAGACCAGACCGTGCGCCGCCCGCGCCGCAAGGCGCTGCGAGGCCAGCGCGCGGCCGGCGATGCCGCCCCCGTAGGCCAGGGCCATGCCGCCGCCGCCGATGGCGATGCGGTCGTCGTCGGTGCGCCGCAGGTAATAGAGCATGCGGCGCCAGTCGGTGAGGCCCGTGTGGCTGGTCCAGCCGATCTCGCGGAGCAGGTCGGGAATGGGTTCGGTCACGACCATGTAGTCGACGCCCACGGCAAAGGCACGGGCGAATTCGGGCTGCGCGGCCGCCCAGGCGCCGTGAGTGAGCACGACCTGCGCGGCGTGCACGGCGCCGCCGGCGGTCTCGACGGTCGCCGGCTCGTCGGCTCGCAGGGCTACCATGCGCGAGCCCTCGTAGATGCGCACGCCACGCTCGAGCACGACGCGCCGCAGCTCGCGGGCCAGCTTGGCGGGCTGCACGGTGGCGAGGTCGGGCGTGAAGACGCCGCCGCTGAGGCGCGGCGAGTCTGCGACTCGCCGCGCCTCAGCGGCATCGACCGCGCGCAGCCGGCCGCCCAGGCCGTGGCGCTCGAGCAGCGCCGGCACGCCGGCGCCGGGTTCGTCCTGCCAGTCGCCGGCCCTGCCGTAGACGATGCCTTCGTGATGAAAGTCGATCTGAGCGTGATGGCGCTCGCACCAGCGACCGAGCTCGGCGACCTCGTCGCCGAGCGCGGTCGCCCAGCGCAGGCCGGCCTCGTCGCCGAAGCGCCGGCAGAGCTCGTCGGCGAAGGCCCAGGACGACGAGAAGAACCCGCCGTTGGCGCCGCTGCCGCCCGCGCCGCAGACGGTGGCTTCGAGCACCACCACGTTCGACCCGGGCTCACGCTCGGTGAGCTCGTAGGCCGTCCACAGCCCGGCAAAACCGCCGCCCACGATGCACACGTCGGCTTCAGTGGCGCCGGTGAGCGGCGGGCAGGGCAGGCCGGGGTCGGCGGCGAGCGCCTGATCGAGCCAGTAGCTACGCGTACTCACCGGCGGCACTTCGGGCACGCCGTCCGCAGCGCGTCTTAGAAACCCCACCCCAATGACCCCCAAAAAAGTCGACATGCGGCAAGCCGGGTTATGCCCCGCATCGCGTTGCGGCTCACCTTGATCGGGCCGGGCTCGACACGAGACCGACACGTGACCGCCGCGGAGCCACCGCGCGCATCGACGGTCGCTTACCGATCAGTCTACATCCGAGGCCGGGCGCGGGGCAGTCTCGCGGCCTCAGACCGCGATCAGCGCCCGCGCCGCGGCGATCAGGTCGTCGCGCGGCTGCCAATCGTCGGCGTCCTGCAAGCCGGTGGCGACGAGCTGGCCGGCCGGCTTCATGCCGAGCCAGGTCATGCCGTAGGCGATGGCCGACAGCACCTGGTAGCCGTAGAAGAGCGCGTCGTCGGCCTGCGTCGTGATCACATAGAGCCCCTTGCCCGGCGCGACGCGCGGCGCCGGCGGCTCGCCTTCGGGGACACCCTCGAACGGCAGCAGCGCGTAACAGCGGTCGACGACGGCCTTGATCTGCGCCGTCAAGCCGTAGAAGTAGACCGGGCTCGCCAGCAGCAGCGCGTCGCAGCCGCGGATCGCGGCGTACACGGCGTGCATGTCGTCGTTCTGCACGCAGACCGCGTCGGCCGAGCGCTTGCACGACTCGCACGCCAGGCAGCCGGCGACCTTGAGATCGCGCGCCGAGAAGATCTCGACGGTCGCGCCGCGCTCGACGGCGCCCTCGACGGCCAGCCGCATGAGCGCGGTGCTGTTGCCGTTCTTGCGCGGGCTGCCCGCGATGGCGACGAGCTTCACGACCCCTCCAGTCCCTCTGGCATTCGAGCTTGCCCGGAGTGTACACCGGTGCGCGGCAAGCGGGGCTTGTGCTCGAACGCCGGTCACGAAACCCCGGGGCCAAGCCGAGACCGGGGCGGGGTACGGGCTCAGACCCCGATGACGTCGAAGTCGAGCGCCGCCGCCACGGCGGCGAGCCTCGTGTCGTGGGTGGCGAAGACCAGCGCAGGCTCACGGTGGCCTCGCCACTCCAGGGCGGTCGCCAGATGGATGGCGTCGAGTGAACGCAGCGGCGCGGGCAGCGGCCCGGCGGCCCGCGCGAGGATCTCGGCCGTGACGAGGACCCGCTCGGCGCGCCCAAGCCTGTCGTA
This sequence comes from uncultured Actinomycetes bacterium, assembly GCA_963845355.1. Taxonomy (GTDB): domain Bacteria; phylum Actinomycetota; class Thermoleophilia; order UBA2241; family UBA2241; genus Bog-752. The sequence goes on along the minus strand of CAWJRV010000016.1, from coordinate 21,558 downwards.
GACCGCCCGGCGACGAGCAAAGTAATCTTCGTGCCCCATAGGGCGTGTCAGCCGCAGGTTCTCGACCGCGCGCAGGCACTCGACCTCGGTGAGGACCGACGTGACCAGGCCGTCGTACCGGTCGAGCTCGGTCAGCCGGTCGGGCTGCGCGAGCACGAAGCGCAGGAATACCGACGAGTCGGTGTAGGCGATCACCCGGGGCCGCGGCCGGCGCTGTGTCCGGCGGTGTCGCCGTCGTCGCCGGCGTCGTCGCCTTCTCGAGCGCGATCGTCACGACTGTCGCCGGGAGCAGCCCATGGGCCGCTGCGGTCTTCTCGCCCCTCGCGGATGAGCTCGACGGCGTCCGGTGCATCGGCGGGCCCGCCGAACACCGGCGCAGACAGCGGGGGCGCCGATGGATCGGCCGGGATCGACATGAGACCGTCGTCGGCCAGGGCGTTGAGCGGCGCGAGTGTGGCCACCGGGATGTCGCGGCTCACGACCGTAAAGGACCTGCCGGAGCGTACTTCGCGCAGGTAGTAGCTGAGCCTGGACTTGAGCTGAGCGACGGTCACGCGTTCCATGGTCACAGTATGACCAGAAATGGTCAAGTTGACAACGAAGCCGAGCGAAGACGCGCACGCCGAAGTCGATGCCGGGCGCTCGCAGGCAGACCTACGTAAGCCGCCGTTTCACAGCGGCAGGAGCTTGTGCATGAGGTCGGCGCGGCGAGAAGGCCGGCCGGTGCGGCGCTCCTTACGGTCGGCGCTGGCGAACACGGCGAGCGACGTGCGCACGCCGATCCAGCGCAGCGGCTCGGGCTCCCACCTGGGTGACCGGTGCCCGACCCACGGCAGCGCCGTGAGCTCGCTCTTCTGTTCGCGGATCAGATCGGCCAGAGTGCGGCCCGCGAGGTTCGAGGCCGCCACGCCGTCACCCACGTACCCGCCGCCCCACGCGTAGCCGCGCTCGCGGTCGTAGCCGACCGAGGGAAACCAGTCGCGCGGGATGCCGAGGCTCCCGCCCCAGCGGTGGGTGATCGCCGCGTCGCGGGCGGCCGGGAAGAGCTCTTTGAGGATGCCTTCGAGCACGCCATGCACCTGCGGTACCTGCTCGTACTCGGCCCGGACCTTCGAACCGAAGTGATACGGCGCCCCGCGCCCGCCGAGGGCGATCCGGCCGTCGTCGGTCCGCATCGTGTAGATGTACAGGTGACGGCCGTCGGTGAAGGTCTCGAAGCCTGCCCAGCCGACCTCGTTCCAGAAGCTCTCGGGCAGCGGCTCGGTGGCGATCATCAGCGAGTACGTCGGGATGACGTCGCGCCGCGCGCCGGGAAGCTCGGGAGTGAACCCCTCGGTGCCGCGCACGACCACGGGCGCGCGCACCACCCCGGCCTCGGTCACCGCCGCCCGGGCGTCGATGCGCAGGACCGGCGTCTGCTCGTAGATCTTGACGCCGAGGCCTTCGACGACGTTCGCCAGGCCGCGCACGACGCGGGCGGGATCGAGGCACGCGCAGTGGGTCAGATACGAGCCGCCGAGGCAGCCGGCCACCTTGATGCGGGCGCGCACGGCGGCGGCGTCGAGCCACATCATCTCGTCCTCGCCGATCCCCCAGCCGCGGTAGTAGTCGGGCTCCTCGCGCAGGCGCGCGAGCTGCTCCGGACCGGTCGCGAGCTCGAGCACGCCGCCCTTGTGGTAGCGCGCCTCGATGCCCTCGGCGGCGCAGACCCGTCCGATCTCGTCGACCGTCGCGAACATCGCACGCTGCATGGCGACGGCGGCGTCGCGGCCGCGCTCTTCGGCGATCCGCTCGAGCGGGGCCGGAAAGAACGGCGAGACCCAGCCCCCATTGCGGCCCGACGCGCCGAAGCCGGCGATCTCCTTTTCGAGGACGGCGATGCGCAGAGCCGGGTCGGCCTTCGCCAGGTAGTAGGCCGTCCACAGCCCGGTGAAGCCGGCGCCCACGATGGCCACGTCGACGTCGAGCCCGCCGGGCAGGGCGGGGCGCGGCGTCAGCGGCTCGTCGATCTGATCGAGCCAGAAGCTGCGACGGCGGTAGCGGGACTCGGCGTTCGGGGCGGCGGGGTCGACCCGCCCGGCGACCCCGGCGCGATCGTTGGCTGACATAGTATGGCTCTCCTCTCGCTCGACGATCGCTCGCGGCCCGTGAGCCGGTCCGCGACGCGGGCTACGACGGGAGAAGCGATGGTGTAGCCATCAGAACCGAGAGGAGAGCTGCGGTCAATACGTGGAATCAGTGGATGTTTGCGCGAATCGCGTGAGTCCGCGAGCCGGGTGCACCGCTACCTGGACGGCTCCCGCCAGGCCAGCTCGTCGCGCACGACCCTGACGTAGAGGAGCACCGCGACGTCGAGCACGCCGGGGAGCCTGCGGATCTGCTCGACGACCACGGAATACAAGTGGTCGCGCGATTCGCAGACGACGTCGGCGTGCACGTCCCACGCGCCGAGGCAGGTGGCGACGTATTCCGCCTCGGGCAGCGCGGCGATGGCCGCGGCGACTTCGTCGTGACCGCCGCCCGCGACCTTGACGTCGAGGGCGGCCGTCACGAACCCCAGCTTCGTCGGGTGTGTCGCCGCCGAGATCGTGATCACCTTGTCGCGCAGCAGGCGCGCGACCCGCTGGCGCACCGACGCCTCCGACAGCCCCACGTCGCGCGCGATCACGGAATAGGGCCGCCGCCCGTTCTCACGCAGGTGCTGGACGATGCGGCGGTCGATCTCGTCGAGGGGCTTCGGGCTCACGCCGACTCCGCGGGCAGCCGCCGCTCGGCCACCTCGGCCACGACCTCGCGCACGAACTCGTCGAGCGCCATGCCGCCCTTCTCTTCGCCGCGCTCGCGCACGCTCACGGCCCCGGCATCCTGCTCGCGGTCGCCGACCACGAGCAGGTAGGGCACCTTCTGGAGCTGGCCGTCGCGGATCCTCTTGCCCACGCTCTCGGAGCGGTCGTCCAGGTCGGCGCGCAGGCCGGCCATGCGCAGCGCCTCGAGGACGCCGGTGGCGTAGCCTGCGTGGCGGTCGCTGACCGGCAGCACCAGCACCTGCACCGGCGCGAGCCAGGTCGGCAGGTTGCCGCCGTAGTGCTCGAGCAGGATGCCCATGAAGCGCTCTATCGAGCCCAGCATGGCGCGGTGCACCATGACGGGCCGGTGCTCCTCGTTGTCGGCGCCGGTGTAGGTGATGTCGAGGGTCTCGGGCATGGCGAAGTCGACCTGGATGGTGCCGCACTGCCAGCTGCGGCCCATGACGTCGCGAATGTGGAAGTCGATCTTGGGCCCGTAGAAGGCGCCGTCGCCGGGGTTCAGCTGGTAGTTGGTGCCCTCGCTTTCGAGCACGTTGCGCAGGGCGTCTTCGGCGGTGGCCCACATCTCGTCGGTGCCGATGGAGCCGTCGGGCCGGGTCGACAGCTCGATGCGCACGTCTGAGAAGCCGAAGTCGGCGTAGATGTGCAGCATGAAGCGCAGCACGCCGCGGACCTCGTCTTCGAGCTGTTCGGGGGTGCAGAAGATGTGGGCGTCGTCCTGGGTGAAGTAGCGCACGCGGAAGAGGCCGTGCAGCACGCCGCTCATCTCGTGGCGGTGCACCTGGCCGAGCTCGGCCCAGCGCAGCGGCAGCTCGCGGTAGCTGCGCCGCCGGCTCTTGTAGACGAGCAGGCCGCCGGGGCAGTTCATGGGCTTGACGGCGTACGGCGCCCCGTCGATCTCGGTGAAGTACATGTTCTCGCGGTAGTGGTCCCAGTGGCCGGAGCGCTCCCAGAGCTCGCGGCGCAAGATGGGCGGGGTGCGCAGCTCCTCGTAGCCGGCCTTCTCGTGCTCGTCGCGCCAGTAGTCGATCATGGCGTTCCACAGGCGCAGACCCTTGGGGTGGAAGAACGGGAAGCCGGGCCCCTCGTCGTGGAAGCTGAACAGGTCGAGGTCGCGACCGATGCGGCGGTGGTCGCGCTGACGGGCCATCTCGAGCGCCTCGAGGTGGGCGGCGAGCTCCTCCTTTTTGGCGAAGGCGGTGCCGTAGATGCGGGTGAGCTGAGCCTTGTGCTCGTCGCCGCGCCAGTAGGCGCCGGCCAGACTCACGAGCTTGAAGGTGCCCTTGCCGATGCGCCCGGTGCTGGGCAGGTGCGGCCCGCGGCAGAGGTCGACGAACTCGCCCTGGGTGTAGATGCTGATGGTCTGCTCGTCGGGCAGGTCTTCGATCAGCTCGACCTTGAAGGGCTGCTGCTTGTCGCGGAAGAGGGCGAGGGCCTCGTCGCGCGGCAGCTCCTTGCGGGCGACCGGCAGGTTCTCGGCGACGATCTTGGCCATCTCCGCCTCGATGCGCGGAAAGTCGGCGTCGGAGATGGGCTCGGAGAACTGGAAGTCGTAGTAGAAGCCGTTCTCGATGGTCGGCCCGATGGCGTACTTCGTGTCGGGGCAGAGCCGCAGGACGGCTTGGGCGAGCGCGTGCGAGGCGCTGTGGCGCAGGATGTGGACGCCCGCCGACGAGTCGAGAGTGACGATGGCGACCTGGTCGCCCTCGTGGAGCTCGTGGGTCAGGTCGACGGGCTCGCTGTCGACGGAGGCCGCGACGGCGGCCTTGGCGAGTCGCGGCCCGATCGCCTGGGCGGCGTCGAGCGCGGTCGCGCCATCGGGGAGTTCGAGCGGGGAGCCGTCGGGCAGGGTGACGTGGAGAGGCATGAGCGCACCGGTCCTTTGTTCTCGCGCCCGCGCACGTTGCGGGGGCTGTTGACCGGGTGATTCTAGCAGACGTGGTGGAACGGCTCCATGAACCCAGCGGCTACTGCCGCGTGATGCACCGGACACTGCCTCAGCAGAGCTCGCCTCAGTCGATCACCTTATCGTTTGGCGAGCCGCGCGCCGTTAGGCAGCAGGCTGCGGAGCCCGACGGAAACGATCGTAGCGCCGCTCAAGAAAGACCGGGTCCGGCCTTTGAGAGACTGAACGGGGTAACAAGATGCGGTGACCATGAAGTCCCTGAATGGCATGAGCCAAAGTCGGACCATCGTGCTCTACAAGAATGTCGGGGCGGACTTCGATAATGCAGTCAGGTCGCAGGCCGATGAACTGGCGGTCGAAAGCGCTGTGATGTAAAGCGCAGAGAGCGAGTCCATTGGTAACAGTCGGCTCACCCAGAGGGTCAGAATCGGGGATGATGTGCGCGGCATCCAGCAACTCATCATGGCGCAAATGACAGAACGCACACTGTCGCCGGTATGCGTTTAGGACTCTTTCTCTGAACGACCGCTGGTGCAGGCGAACCCGTACTTGTGCGGCAGCGTAGCTACGTCTGAATGCGTCGGAGTCGACCGCCGCACCGGTCTCAACGCTGGGAAGAAGACTCGACTCCGGCGCCTCCACGTCGACCGTGACTGTGAGATTGCTGGGGTCATCCGCAACAACGAAGACGGGCCACGTGACCCAGTACTTGCCGGTCGCAATCCCATGGAAGTAAGCCAGCGGCAGGGCCTGCTCCATCACGTAGCGCAATCCCCGGTTTTCGTGGTGATTTGGGTCGGCACCGCGGTACCTATACCTGAGCAAGCCGTCATCTCCGAACGCATCGTCGTACGGCCCCGTGGGGGCTGTCGTGATCGAGAGCGGAGCCATCATCACTCTTGGCTTGAAGATCCCTTGCGGACCAACGAGGGGAACGCGAACCCCGTTGAGAATGAAGCCGGCAGCGAGCAGGTCGCGAGGAAGAACGTCGCCGTGAAGCGCGACTTGCTCGGCGAGCCAGTCGAAGGCTCCAGACCGAATCCAACGGTCGTCGGTGCCGTTCACCCCTTACTACTCATTCCGACCATTCCCAGTCCTTGCCCGCAGTGGAACCAGCGTACGCTTTTCCAACTAGCACGTCATGCACAGGTCCACATTGCGAAACGGTGGTTTCGGTTCCCGACCAAGGCGAGAGAGCGGCCGGCGATCGCCGGCTCGGCGCACCTGCGATGCGGCCGAGAATCTCAAGCAAACGTCACCTGGTTCCGATGTCTTTCTTGTTTCGTTTATTTCGTTTAATGCTAGAATGCTTCTCGTAAGGGTCCTCACCGGGAGACTGAGATGGAAGCGTGCCTGACACCAAGCACTGTGGAACAGTGCCAAACCCCGATCGCTCCCGACAAGCGCGAGACCGCCTCCGTTCAGAGGCTGCGATCGTTCATGGAGGCGCAGCACATCAGTATGACCAAACGGGCCTCGCTGGTTTCGCCCGATGGCGAGACGCTCGAGATCCCAACGTCTATCTACAAAGTCCTCGTCCAGGCGGTCGCCGCCATGTCGCAGGGAAACGCCGTCTCGATCATCCCAGTGCACCACGAGCTCACGACGCAGCAGGCCGCCGACCTGCTCAACGTCTCGCGACCCCACCTCGTGAAGCTCCTCAACGCCGGCGAGATCCCCTTTCACAAAACGGGAGCCCACAGGCGCGTCTACTTCGAGGACCTCACACGGTATCGAGATGTTCGCGACGCCGGACGCCGCAAGGCGCTGCGCGACCTCACGAAGAAGTCGGCTGAGTACGGCCTGGACTACTGACAGTGGGGTGGATCGCGCTCCTCGATGCGTGCGTCCTATACCCCACGGCCACCCGTGACCTGCTCCTCCGCGGGGCCGAGCGCTATCTGTACCAGGTTCGATGGAGCGCCGAGATCATTGCCGAGATGAGCGACAGCCTCGTTCGCGATGGCCGCATCACAAGCGAACAGTCGGTATCGCTCATAGCCAGCATGCTGAAGGCATTTCCCGAGGCCATGGTCGACGGTCACCGCGCCCTGATCCCGTCGATGACGAACGAACCGAGAGACCGGCACGTGCTCGCCGCCGCGGTCGCGGCGCGAGCCGACGTTCTCGTCACCTGGAATCTCCGCCATTTTCCGCCCGAGGCGTGTGAACCTTTCGCGATCGAGGTGCAGACGCCAGACGAGTTCCTCGCCTACTCCTTCGATCTGGCGCCGGAGGTCATGACCGACGCCTTCCTGAGCCAGGTCGCGGAGTTCACACGGCCCGCGTTCAGCCTCGAAACGGCACTCCTAACACTCGACGAGCGGCTGCCTTCCCTTGCCGCACGGCTCCGCAAGATGCCGAAGGTGGCCGAGCGGCTGTGAGCCTCAAGGGCGACGCCATCAGTTGCAAGGAGCCCTGACGGGGGAACCTCGGACCGTCAAGCGACGGCGACGTCCCACCCTTCGCCCCGCCCCGCCGCTGCCATATGATGCGCGCGAGTGGGTGCGCGCAGCGCGCGCCGCGCTCACGCCCAGCCACGACGCGCAGGGAGCACACGATGGGTTGGATATCGCGCGCGGTCGCCGCCGGCGGCGAGCACCGCACGGCGCTGTCCGAGGTCGAAGAGGGACTCTTCGTCGACCAGGGCGACACGCGGGCCAAGCTCTCGCAGTTCTGGATGCTGCTCATCCTGTCGAGCCTGATCGCCGCGGGCGGAGTGGTCGGCAACTCCACGCCGGCCGTCATCGGCGCCATGATCGTGGCGCCCCTGGCGACGCCGATCTACGGGGTGGCGCTGGCGACCGTCATCGGCTCGTACCGGCGCCTGCGCACAGCGCTGCTCCTGCTGATCGGCGGCATCATCGTCAACATCGCGCTCGGCGTGCTCGTCGGCTTCATCACCACCCCACGCATGCCGCTCATCGACAACCCCCAGATCGTCGGGCGCACCTCGCCGACGCTGCTCGACCTGGCGGTGGCCACCGCCACCGGCCTGGCCGGCGCCTTCGCGCTGTCGCGCCGCGACGTGTCGAACATTCTCGCCGGCGTGGCGATCGCCATCTCGCTGGTGCCGGTCCTGGCGGTCGTGGGAATCACGGCCGGCGCCGGGAACTTCAAGCTGGCCATCGGCGCCCTGCTGCTGTTCCTGGCCAACGTCGCGGCGATCCTCATAGGCGGTGTGATCGTGTTCAGTGCCGCGGGGTTCAGCCGCCTCGCGACCGAACGCGATCCGCGCGTCGCCCGACGCGCCCACGTCTTCGTCATCGTGTTCGTCGTGGCCATCCTCGTGCCGCTGGGGTTCGAGTCGCTGCGCACGGCGCGCTACGAGCACTGGGTGAACGCCACCCAGGTGGCGGCGACGGCCTGGGCCAGGGGAACGCCGTGGCAGGTCGAGTCGGTCGGAGTCGAGGGCGACACCATCGTGATCGACGTTCTGGGCCCCAGCCCGTCCCCGCCGATCGCCGCGCTGCGGGCGGCGGTGCGCAAGAGCGTGCCCGGGCGCGTGGCTGTCACGCTCGTCGAAGACAGCGGCACGACGACGACGCTGTAACGCCGCCGGGAGCGGTCCGAGGCCGCCGGACCGCGGCGCCGGTGCTCGGCGGCGGCCTGGGCGACGCACTTGACGACCCAGGCGGTGAACGACAGATCGCCGCCGGCGCGTTTGTGCTTCGCGATAGCCGCCCGCGTCGGTGACGTCGACCTCCCACGGGACCCCTCAAGAGTTCCGGACGGCATGCCGAAAGGCAAGCTGCGGGCCCCGGCCCGCCGACCGCCACACGATCGCGAGGAGGGTCGACGTGCTCGCGCCACTCACGGCGCTTCTGGCCGATACGACGGACTTCACGCTGCAGCAGTTCACGACCGGCCTGATCGTCTGCGCGTGCCTCGGTGCGATCCTCGTCGCCGTCTACGTGGTGCTCTACCGGCGGTACAACTCGCGGCCGGTCAAGGGCCCCGAGTACCTGCACGAGCCGCCGGCCGACCTGCCGCCGGCGATCGTCGACGCACTCTTCACCACCGCGCCCACGTCGGCCAAGATGGTCGCGACGCTGCTCGACCTCGTGCGACGCGGGGTCATCGTCATGAACAAGACGCAGACGCCCGCGCCCGGGGGCGAGCAGTGGGCCGCCCGCGACGACCACGCGCTCCATCTCGAGCGCGACAAGCTGCCCTCGCTGTTGCCGCTCGAGCGCGACTTCGTCTACGAGCTCTTCGACCACGTCGGCCACGGCGCCGACGACGTGCTCCTGTCGACCGTGCGCGAGTGGTGGGAGCACCACCCCGCGACGGCGGCGGTCGTCGCCGGCTACTGGGGCCTGCAGGTGCTGCGCGAAGCCGAGGCCCGCGGCCTCCTGAAGCCCGGCGGCGAACGCAACCGCTCGCGATTGTCGCTGATCGGCATCGGCACCGTGGTCCTGCCGTGGCTGATGCTGTTCGCCATGGCGGACCCCGCCGGCAAGGCGATCGGCGTCGCCGGCTTTGTCACCCTCCTGCCGCTCGGCATCGGCCTCATCCTGTTCGCCCAGCGGGTGGAATCGCTCACGCCCAGGGGCTGCGAGCTCGCCGGCGGCTACGAGGCGCTGCGTCGCTACATGGAGACCTTCGGCCACCTGCAGGACAAGCCGGCCGAGGCGGTCGTGCTCTGGGAGCAGTACCTGACGCTCGCGGTCGTGCTCGGCCTCGCCGAGGAGACAGTGAACGAGCTCTACATCATGCCGCCGTCGTTCACTGAGTACGGCAGCGCCGGGCGCTTTGGTCGGCGCGCCTACGGCTTCGGCGCGAGCAAGCGCTTTCCCGACAGCGCCGAGGCCGAATCGTACTCGGCCTTCCGGCACGGCTACGACGCCACGTTGCCGGTCGCGCGGGTGGTCCACGGCAAGTCCGACACCATCCTGTTCCGGCCGAGCCTGGGCCTCGCAAGCCGTAGCCCCTTCGCGCGACACGGCATCGGCGCGCGGCGGTTCGCCGGCTGACCTGCTGCACGACGGCGGGCCGGGGCGAAGCCCGGCCTCTCACGGCCTTCGAGCCCGCCCGGAGCTTGCCACGCACGGCGGGCAGGCCCGACGTTGCGTCATCGCCCCTACGTGACCACCGCCGACTTGGTGTCGATCCCCGTTGCGCCCGAGGGGAAGGGGCTGTGCGGCGCGGTAATCTGAAGCTGCCCGCTGCCGTCGTAGGCGCGCACCGCGAACACGTGCTCGCCTTGCGCGAACGGCCATTGATAGCGCCAGATCACCCAGGTCAGCCCCGACAGGGGCGCGCGCAGCTCGGCCGCCTGCCAAGGTCCGCCGTCGACCTGGACCTCGACCCTGGAGACGCCACGGTCGCCGGCGTGAGCGATGCCGCCGACCGGCACGAAGGTGCGGCCGCCGCTCCTTACCAGGTCGTCGGTGGCCACCACGTCGATCACCGAGGTCGTCTTCATGATCGCCTGGCTGTCCCAGCCACGCGACACCCAGTAGCCCGCGATGTCGTCGGGCACCAGCACGATCTCGGTGATCCACTTGGGCTGCTTCATGCCGTAGTGGCCAGGCAGGTAGAGGCGCAGCGGAAAGCCGTGGGCGGTGGGCAGCGGCTCGCCATTCCAGGTGTGAACCAGGGCGATACGCCCGTCGGCCTGGATCGTGGCAAGGTCGACGACCTCGTCGAAGCCGTCCTGGGCGAGCAGGTGGGCGTAGCGCGCCTGCGGGTTCACGCCGACGCTCGCCAGCACGTCGCGAAATGGCGGACCCGTCCACAGGGTGGTCGAGGTCAGCGGTCCGCCGACCGGGTTGGAGATGCACGACAGCGTGGCGAACTGGTCGGTCGACGGGTACGTCGCCTTGAGCTCGTCGAGCGTAAGCGAGACCGGCCGCTCGACCAGGCCGCCGATCTTCAGGCGCCACGACAGGGCGTCGATCGAGGGCGGCTCGAGGTCGATGTCGACGCGGTAGAAGTCGGAGACCGGCGTGTATTCGAGACGCGTGCCGGGCACCGGCTTGACCGGCGAGTCGGCGTTCGGGAAGGGAATGGGCGCCTTCACCGGCGTCGGGGTGGCGACCCCGGTCTGAGCCATGAGGATGTCGCTCACCTCGGCGCCCAGAACGACGACCGTGGCGACGGCGCCGCCCACGCGAATGAGAAAGTGACGGCGGTCGAGCGTGGCCGCCTCGGCGGCGGGCTGCGGCCGGCCGCCGACGCGCTCGAGGGGGACGTAGGCCGTAGTCGAGCCGGCCATGGCGGGCACCTCGATCGACTTCTCGCGAGGGAGGGGCGCGATCACGAGCAGGCGCAGTCGCGCGAGCGCCCAGCCCCAGACGAACATCGAGCCCACGATCCAGAGCGCCGAGGTGGCGTGCGCGGCGAAGGTGGCCGGCGCCGACACCGCGAGAGCGATGACGAAGCAGACGACGCCCGCGGCGAGGCCGACGAGCTCGCCGATGCGGATGACCCGGCGGCGTTCGTCGCTCGTCACGATCGTAAAGAACAGCAGGCCGGCGACGGCGCCGGTGGCCAGCATGCCGGTGAGCGCCAGGGCGATCTCGACGGCCTTGCCGGTGTCCTTGATATTGAGGCCGAGCGCTTCGAGCAGGCGCAGCGTGCTCTCGAGACCAAAGATGACCAGCCGGCCCGGGAGCACGCGCGTGAACCACTCGAAGATGCTGTAAGGGATCGAGGGAGCGCCGAAGTGCGCGCCCACGACTGAGGCGGCCAGCAGGGCGGCGGTCAGCAGGGCGCCCGCGCCCAGGCCGGTCAGCGCCCGGCGCAGGAGCGGCCGGCGCGAACCGCCGGCGGGGTCGGACGGTCCGCGTGCACCGCCGGCGGGGTCGGACGGCCGGCGTGCCGCACCGCTTGCGGACGCTCCCCCTGGATCTCGCTCAGCTGATCGCTCACCGCTCATGGCCTCAGTCCCGAGTGTAGCGCCCGAGAAACGCCGGGACGGGACGCGAGCCTTGATCCGTCCGGCCCCGTCGGGCGGTGTGCCCATACCGAGCTGCCGGCCGCGGCCTGACCGCCGCCGGACAGAGTTCCCCGGCATGTAATTCCCCGGCCCGAAGCGGACAGTAGCGTGTAGAGTCAACCGCGACGACGGGGGGTCATGGGCGATCACGAACAATCGCGTGAGGAGCGCTTTACCCAGCTCTGCGACGCCTACTACAGGGCCGTGCGCGCCTATGCCTGGCGGCGCGACCCCGACAGCGCCGACGACGTCGTGGCCGAGAGCTTCACCATCGCCTGGCAGCGGCTCGACAGCGTGCCCGCCGAAGCGCTGCCCTGGCTGATCGGGGTCGCCCGCAACGTGCGCCTCAACCGGCAGCGCGGCGAGCGCCGGCGCCGCGAACGCGAGCAGCAGGCGGCGCCGGGCGAGGCGGTCCCCTCGTTCATCGAAGCGCTCGAGGCGCATTCCGCGCTGGCCGACGCGCTGCGGCGCATGTCCGGCAGCGACCGCGAGATCCTGCTGCTGGCCGCCTGGGAGCGGCTCGACCGCGCCGGCCTGGCCGCGGCCCTCGGCTGCTCCAAGCCGGCCGCGGCCGTCCGCCTGTTCCGCGCCCGACGGCGCCTCGCCACGGCCCTGGCCGAGGTCGAGGAGCCCAAGGAGCCCGAGCGGGCGCCGGGGCAGCCATGTATCTCCGCCACCGACACCCGAGGAGGTCTCCTCGATGAGCACTGACCCGTTCGCACGCCTGCGCCGCGCCGACCCGGCCGCGGGCATGCCGCAAGAGAGCGACGACGATCGCGAGCGGCTGCGCCGCGCGATCGTCGCCACCCCGCTCGACCCCGGCGCCGCCGCCCGCCGGCGCCGCCGGCTGCGCCCCGCGGTCGTCGTACTGGCGGGCGCCGCGATCCTTCTGCTCGGCGCGGGGGCGGTCTACGCGAAGACCGTGCTGCTGGACCCGATCGCCAAGGGGCCGAACCCACCGATCAGCGTCGCCCAGTCACGCCGCGACTACGAGCGCTGGACCCACCAGATCCCGCTGCCGGCCGGCGCGCACTGGCGTGCCTACCGCAGCACGTATCACACAGGCACGACCGTCGCCGCCGGCCACGAGGACGTCGTGCTCGAAGCCATGGGCGACTGGACGAAGGAGTGGCTGACGGCGACCGCCGAAGGCGACGCGGCGCGTGCCGCGGCGGCGCGGGGCTGGGTCGACCGGCTTCGCGCCACGATCCCGACTATCACAAACGAGGACACGGCGAAGGCCTTCCACAGCAAGTACGGCACCGAGTCGATGTCCGGGTTCGACGTAGACGAGGCGCGCTACTGGGACAGCGCCATCGCCGCCGCCAAAGAGGGCCGGTTCTCGCGGCTCGTGAGCCTCACCGTGGGCTACACCTTCTGGCCCGGGACACAGGTACCGCGCGACCCGGGGCAGGCGCACGAGGTGGCCTGGCGTGTCACGGTCGACGGCAAGGAACCCGGCCCCACGAACGCCGTTCCCCCCGTCAGCCTTGCTCAGGCACGAGCCGAAGGCCTGGCCGTGCTGCGCGCCGTCGGCGCCCCCGCGGGCTCCGACATCGCGCGCCGGCTGTTCGACGGCGTGCCCCCCGGCATCGACCCGAGCATCTTCCCACCCGGCGCGCTGTCCGAGAGCAGGTCGCAGCACGACCTCGGCGATGAGTTCCAGGAGGTCTTCGACAAGCTCTGGGTCGCCTGGTGGGACGAGTGGGTCGCGGCCGCCAGGGCCGGCGACCGGCAGCGCATCACGGCCGCCGAGGCCGCGACGCTGCGTCTCGAGCAATTGCTGCCGGCCACCCTGTCGCAAAACGGGCACGTCCTGACACTGAGCCTGGAGCCGCGGCCCGGGCAACGCGATCTCGCAGAGATCGCCGCACAAGGGCGTGCGGGCGACCTTCGCGACATGAAGGCGTGGCTCGACTTTCAGCGACGCTACTGGACGATCAGGCTCGACTGGGCCGGCGACTTCGGCCCCGTGAACGTGTGCGGCAACGCGCTCTACCCCGTCGCGTGGACGGTGGGCGCCGGCGTGCCGGTCCAGACCCGGGCCGTCCTGGGCTTTGAGCGCGGCAGCGAACGGTCGTGGCTCGCCTGCTGGCGTGAGTGGGTCGCGGCGGCCGCCGCCGGCGACCAGCAGAGGGTCGCCGCCGCGCAGCGCGCCTCGCAACGGCTTCGCACGCAGATGGCTCGCGGCCGGCCGGCCGGCAGCGCAGCGCAGGTCGTGCTCTCAGCGGCGACGCTGCGCCAGTTCGATCGTCTCGACGCGCAGGCTCGCCGCGGCGACCTGCAGGGCATCACGCACTGGCTCATCTACCAGGTCATGTACAGGACCGAGATCGGCGCGATGGCGCGAGCGACGGTCGCGACGGCAAGCTGAGCCCCCGACCGCCGTCCTGCCCGCGCCGACATTCGGGACGCTGACCTTGACCTCGGTCAGCGCGAGAAGCGCGCCAGATCCGGCCACTGCGCCTGACCGCCGATCCGCGAGAACGACCCGCCGACGTAGACGCGTGACCCGGCGAACGCGAGGGTCAGGACCTCGCCGTTCGCACTCGGGTTCCAGGCCGTAGCGGCGCCGCTGGCCTTTCTCAGAGCGGCGACACGGTGGCGGGTCTTGCCGCCGACGGCCGTGAACGCGCCGCCGGCGGCGATCGTCGAACCGGACACGGCGAGGGTCGCGACCTCACCGTTCGCGCGAGGGTTCCAGGCCTTGGCGGCGCCGCTTGCCGCATCGAGGGCGGCGATGTCGTGGCGGGTCTGGCCGCCGATGGTGGCGAAGTCTCCACCAGCGTAGACGGTCGGGCCTGAGACGCCGAGCGTCAGGACCTCGGCGTTTGCGTCGGGGTCCCAGGCCGTGGCGGCGCCGCTCGCCGCGTCGAGGGCGGCGATGTCGTGGCGGGTCTGGCCGCCGGCCACGCTGAACGCCCCGCCCGCGTAGACCGTCGAGCCGGAGGGCACGACGGCGAAGACCTCGCCGTTCGCGCCGGGGTCCCAGGCCGTGGCGGCGCCGCTCGCCGCGCCGAGGGCGGCGATGTCGTGGCGGGTCTGGCCGCCGATGGTGGAGAAGATCCCGCCGGCGTAGACGGTCGAGCCGGACACGGCCAGCGCGTGGACGTGGTTGCTCGCGCTTGGGTCCCAGGCGGTGGCGGCGCCGCTGCCGGCATCGATGGCGGCGATGTTGGCGCGCGCCTGGCCGCCGATGGAGCTGAACGCGCCACCGGCGTAGACGGTCGATCCTGAGACGGCGAGAGCGAAGATCTGGCCGTTCGCGCCGGGGTTCCAGGCCGTGGCGGCGCCGTTGGCGCCGAGGGCGGCCAGGTTGTCGCGCGTCCGGCCGCCGGTCGAGCTGAAGTCTCCGCCGACGTAGACGGACGTGCCCCAGGCGGCGAGCGCGTCGCAGTCAGAGTTGGCGCCGGGGTTCCAGGCCGTGGCGGCGCCGCTACCGGCATCGAGGGCGGCGATGCGGTGGCGAGTCTGTCCGCCGATGGTGCTGAAATAACCGCCCGCGTAGACCGTCGAGCCATGAACGGCGAGCGCCCAGATCGGCATGTCGGGGTTGGGGTCCCAGGCGGTCGCGGCGCCGCTGCCCGCGTCGAGGGCGGCGAGGTAGCTGCGGCTCTGGCCGCCGATGGAGCTGAACTTGCCCCCCGCGTAGACGGTCGAACCCGAGACCGCCAGGGCGAGGACCTTGCCGTTGGCGCTCGGGTCCCAGGCCGTCGCGACGCCGGCTGAGTCAAGGGCCGCGATGTCGGCGCGCGCCTGACCTCCGGCCTGCGTGAACTGGCCTCCGGCATAGATTGTCGCGCCCGAGACGGCCAAGGCCCAGACTGTTTCGTCGGCGCTGGGGTTCCACGCCGTGACAGTGCCGCTGCCCGTTCGCAGCGCAGCGAGGTGACTGCGTTTCACGCCGCCCACCCTGGTGAACAAGCCGCCGGCATAGAGAGTCGGACCCGAGACGGCGAGAGCGTAGACCGGTCCGTTCGCCGCGGGCCGCCAGGCCCTCAGCGCTCCGGTGTGTGCGCGTAGAGCCGCGAGGTGGACGCGTGGCTGCCCATGGATGTAGGTGAAGCTGCCCCCCACAAAGACCGTCGAACCCGAGACGGCGAGGGCGAACACCGTGCCGTTCGCGTTGGGGTTGAAGGAGCGGTCGACGGCGCCGCTCGCCAGGATGTGGGCAAGGTGGTGGCGCGTGAGGCCGCCCACCTTCGTGAAGTCACCGCCGATGTAGTAGCCGCCGGCGCCGTCGGGGACCGCGACCTCCACGCCGCCCGGCCCCTTGCCCAGGCGACTCATGAGAGCTCCGGTCGCCGAGCCGAGCATGGCGCCGCCGCCGGTCAGGGGGCCGACGTAGCCAAAGCTGCCGCCGATGTAGGTCGTGCCGTCTGGTCCGACCGCGGTGGCGCCGACACTCCCGTCGGTGACCCAGACCTGCCGGTCGGGTGTGGAGCTGAGCCGAAGAGTGGCCCCGGCCGCGACGGGAACGACTGCAAGCGCCGCAAAGCAGCAGGCGCAGACTGCGACGAGACCGGTTCCAAACTGGGCGAAACGCTTCATTAGGCGACTCCCTTTTGACATGGCGGGCTGTGATCGATCGAGCCCGTTCAGGGGATACCCGGCAGCCTGCGCTGCGGAAACCGTCGGACCCGGCCACCGCCCAGCCGCCAACCGCATAGACGAAGGCGGGTGACGGGTAGACCATCGGCACACCCGAACGGCGTTCCCAAGGAGGCACTGGTGACCGAGCAAGACGTGTTCATACTGGCCGACGAGGCGCTGCTGCAGGTCGTCGGGCAGATCAGGGACGACCAGTGGGGTCTGGTGGTGCCCGCGGAGATGACGCCACGCCAACCCGGCTCGACCCTGCGCCGCGTGATCGCCTACCACGCCTACGACGAGGCCTGGGTGCCGGACACGCTCGCCGGCAAGACGATCGCCGAAGTCGGCGACGCCCACGGCGACCGTGAGGGCGATCTGCTCGGCGACGAGCCCAAGGTTGTGTTCGCCGACCTCGTGGCGGCCGCCGTCCGCGCGGTGCGCGGCCTGACCGACCTCGACCGCGTCGTGCACCTCTCCTACGGCGACTGGCCGGCGCGCGAGTACCTGAAGCACATCACCTACTTCCGCGGCGGCCGCGTCTACGACATCGCCCGGTTCATCGGCGCCGACACGACCATGCCGCCCGACCTGGTGCAGGGCCTCTGGGACGTGGTCGCGCCTCAGGCCGAGGAGTGGCGCGCGCTGGGCGTGTTCGGCCCCGCGGTGGAGGTGTCCGACGACGCGCCGCTGCAGGACAGGCTGCTGGCACTGACGGGGCGCGATCCGCGCCGGTAGACGGACGTGGCGGCAGGGGTCGCGTGGCAGAGGGCCGGGGAGGCAGAGGGTCGGGCGGCAGAGTGTCGGGGCGGCAGAGGGCTACGTCGCCGCTACCATTGCGCGATGAGCACCGACTCCAGCTCGAACTTCTCTTCGCGGTCACCATGCACGTCATCGGGCTCGTCGCCGTCGAGCGAGCAATGAGCCGCGAGCGTAGTCTTGCTGTCGCGTACAGCGTCCTCGGCGGCGGCGCCCGTCAGCCGCTCCCAGGGAAGTGCCGCGAATCGCCGCCCGACGTCGATGCGAGCCCGCAGTTCGGCGCCGTTGACCGGCGTGCGCACGCAGTCGCTCGCGCCGGCGTCGAGGCCCGCGGCGACATCGCAGCCGTCGTGGGCGAGGAGGATGATGTACGGGGGGCCGGCCTCGTGGTAGGTGTGCACGAGCCGGCAAAGCTCGAGACCGTCCAGGCCGGGCAGGCACCAGTCGACGAGCGCGACCGCCGGAGAGTCGAGCGCCAGCAGCATCTCGAGCGTCTCCACGCCGTCGCCACACTCGACTGTCTCGAGCCCCTCCACGTCGGCGGCCACGCGCTTCAGCGCGAGTCTCGCCTCGGTGCCGCCGTGTGCGATGAGAAGCTGCATGACACCCTCCTGGCCGAACGCCCGACCCGTCGTGCGAACACCTGGGCGTCCACCTACGAATCTCGGCGTCAGAGCTCGGTCCGGCCATAGAACAAACGACTAGAATGGGCGGCGCCGGCGGACGGGCGCGAAGAATGAACGCGGCGCGGGCGGACAGGCCCGCACCAGAAGACAGGAAGCCAGGCATGCAGCGACCCATGCTCGATCTCATCAGCGCGCGCTACTCGTGCCGGACCTACCGCGACAAGCCTGTCGCCGCCGACCTGCGCCACGAGCTCGCGGACTATTTGGCCGCCCGCAAGGTCGGACCGTTCGGCTCGCGGGCACGATTCGCCGTGGTAGCCGCGGCCCCCGACGACCCGCGGGCCCTGCGGCGACTGGGCACGTACGGGTTCATCAAGGGCGCGACCGGGTTTCTGGTCGGAGCCGTGGCGCGCGCGCCCAAAGACCTCGAAGACTACGGCTACCTCACCGAGCAGGCGGTGTTGTTTGCCACCGGTCTCGGGCTGGGCACCTGCTGGCTCGGCGGCACGTTCACCAAAGGCACGTTCGCGACCCGTCTGGGGGGACTGCGGACAGACGAGACGATGCCCGCCGTCGTGGCGTTGGGATATGCCGCAGACGACGGCGCCGAGCGCATCCGCCGTCGGGAGGCGGGCAGCCGCAGGCTGCCCGCCTCCTCCCTGTTCTTCGCCGATCGCCTGGGCGAACCGCTCGCCTTCGACGAAGCGCCCCTGTCCGTCGAAGCGCCCCTGTCCAGTGACGGCCGCGCGCACGGCGCGCCGGACCGCTTTTCGCCGATCCTCGAAGGCGTGCGCATGGCGCCGTCGGCGTCCAACAAGCAGCCCTGGCGGGTGGTGCGTCGCGGCGCCGACTGGCACTTCTACCTGCAGCGCACCAAGGGCTACGGCAAGGGCAGCCCGGTCTTCAGGCTGCTGCGCCTGACCGACCTGCAGCGCGTCGACCTGGGCATCGCAATGTGTCACTTCGAGCTGGCCGCACGCCAGGCGGGGTTCTCGGGCGAGTGGGCGCTCGACGAGCCGGACGTCGGTGAGCTCCCGCCCGGCATGGAGTACACGGCGACCTGGCGAGGCGACCCGGCCTGACACTCGCCGGGCGGCCCGGGGCCCGCCTCCTCCGCTCCACGCTCCGGGGCGGACTGGGGAGCACCGCGTCCTCCGCTCCGCGCCCCAGGGCGGACTGCGAACCGCCCTCTACTCCGCTCCCCGCTTCAGGGCCGCCTGCAGCCCGTCGAGCAGCATGGTCACGTCGAACTCGAAGGCTTCGTCGCTCACCAGCATCCAGGCTTCGGGGGGCACGTCGCTCAAGGCGCCGCTCATCTCGGCGAGGGTCGGGTCGTCGATCCCGGGCTCAGGGACGTCGGGCGACACCGCCGGCACACCGGCGGCCAGCAGAAAGCCGTTCAAGGCGGTGATGAACGACGAGAAGGCGCGCGCGCTCGCCGCCGGCGTAAAGCCCGCGGCGCGAAGCTGCGTGACGACGACGGCCACGCGCTCGACCAGCGCCGGCGCGTGCGACGCCCGCGTGGCCAGCAACGGGAAGGCGCCGGGGTGTTCGCGGGCGAGGTCGCGCCAGGCGTGGGCCGCGACCCAGAGCGATTCACGCCACGGCAGGTCGGGCGGCGCGGGTAGCGAGCCCGCGAGCCGGCCGGCCATGGCCTCGAACAGCGCGGCCTTGGAGGGAAGGTGATGGTAGAGCGACATCGCCTCGACGCCCAGGCGCTCGGCCAGCCGCCGCATGCTGAGCGCCTCGAGACCCTCCTCGTCGGCCATGGCGATCGCCTCGGCGGCGATGCGCGCGACCGACAGCGGCGGGCGCTGCTCGCCTGCCGTCTGTGCCTTTGCCGTCGTGTGCCCCGGTCTCGCCGGCCGTGCTGAGGTCATGCTTGACACCTTACACCGTAAGCTCTACCATGACAAACAGCTACCTTACGATGTAAGTCCAACTCTGAGAAAGGGAGTGGCGCCATGTCGCTGAACGCCTGGCTCGACATTCTGCAGACCCCGTGGGACGGCCTTTCGCTCGCGGGTCAGCACACCGGCCCACTCACCGGTCCACTCGCTGCCCCCGGGGCCGGCCCGCACGCGAACGGCGATCGGGTCGGCGCCGACGAGGACATCCTGCGACTCGTCTGGCCCGCACGCATCGAGGGCAGCGACGCGCACTGGAACAGCTTCTACGACCGGTTCGCCCCGTTCTACGACTGGAGCGAGCGGGCGAGCGAACGGGTGTTCGGCATCCACACGCTGCGCGAGCGGGCCGGGATCGTCGACCGGCTGGACCTGCGAGCCGGCATGCGCGTGCTCGAGGTCTCCCCCGGCCCCGGCGTCTACCAGAAGCTGCTCGCCGAGCGCATCGGGCCGTCCGGCGCTCTCGCCGAGCTCGACCTGTCGATCGCCATGTTGCGCGCCTGCGCCCGGCGGGCGCGCAAGAACGGTCTTGATCCGTTGCTCGTCCAGGCCAACGGAGCGTACCTGCCGTTCGCCGACGACTCGTTCGACGCCGTCTTTCACTTTGGCGGCGTCAAGCTCTTCAACGAGCCCGCCCGGGCTCTCGACGAGTTCGTCAGGGTGGCCAAACCGGGCGCCGTCGTCGCCTGGGGCGATGAGGGCTTTGGCCCGAGCGCGCCCACCGGGCTCAAACGCCGGCTCCTGCAGCGCATCAACCCAGGCTTTCTCGAACCGCTGCCGCCCCTGCCTGCCGGCATCGACACAGACGGCGACCCCGTGTGCGAAGTCATGAACGGCTGCGGCTGGTTTGCCGTGGCGCGCAAGGCGACGAGCGTGGCCGCCGCCGCGGGCCGCTGACGGTTTTTCAGTTCTGATGCGCGGGCAGTCTCTGGGGCGAGCCCGACCCGCGACCCGAAAGGGATGCCCAGATGAGCGACCGCGAGCCCTGGCCGGCGATCAGCCACGACGAGTGGGCGCCGACCCAGACCACACTTCACCTGTACACGCAGATGCTCGGCAAGCTCAAGCTGGCGCTCCACCCGCCGCTGCCCGAGTGGCTGCACGCCGGCCTGCAGCTCGACGCCCGCGGCTTTGCCACCGGCCCGCTGCCCTGCGGTAAGCGCGTCGTCAGCGCCACCATCGACGTGTTCGACGGCACCCTGCGGCTGCGCGCAAGCGACGGGCAAGCGGCCGAGATGGCGCTCACCGGGAACCGCAGCGTCGCTCAGGTCTGGGCCGACTTTCTCGCGGCCCTGGGCAGGCTCGGGGTCTCCGTCGACCTCTGGGACAGACCCCAGGAGATCCCCGGCGCCACGCCGTTTTCGGCAGACACGCGGGACCTCGGCTTCGATCCGGGAGCGGCGCGGCGCTACCACGAGCTGCTCTGCCGGGCCAACGCGATCTTCGAGGAGTTCCGCTCGCCGTTCTTCGGCCGCAGCGCCGTGCAGTTCTGGTGGGGCGCCTTCGATCTCGCCGTGCTGCTCTTCAACGGCCGGCCCGCCGCGGCGCCCACTGACCGCGGCTACATCATGACCTACGATCTCGACGCCGAGCACCTGAACGCCGGGCTGTGGCCGGGCGACGAGAGCTCGCCGCAACCTCTCTTCTATGCCTATCTGCACCCGCGTCCCGACGGCTGTGAGACGGCGCCTATGGAGCCCGACAAGGCCGGCTGGGTCGAGGCCATGGGCGAGTGGATGCTGCCCTACGACGAGGTGCGCTCGAGCGCCGATCCCCGAGGGCTCGTGCTCGCCTTCTTAAACAGCGTCTACCGCGTCGCGGTCACCCTGGGCGGCTGGGACGAGACCGCCCACCGATACACGCCGCCGCCGCCCGGCGCGGCGCCGCGCCCCGACCGCCGGCGCACAGTGCCCGGCGCCTAACGCCGGGCCGTGAATCCGCAGCGCGCAGCGCCCGGCGCGGCGCCGCGCCCCGAGCGCCTACCGCAGCGCCGCCAGGCGCGGGAAGCGGCTCTGAGCAG
>CAWJRV010000015.1:0-17597 GCA_963845355.1 uncultured Actinomycetes bacterium | reverse complement strand
TTCGCGGCCTCGCGGATAGGCGTGTCGGGCTCGCAGAAGATCGGCTTGCTGCGCACCAGCGCGGTGACCGGTCGATTGCGCACGTCGGGCAGCGACCGCATGGTGCGGGCCGCCTGAATGAGGCGCTCGCGCTGATTGCCGGCCAGCCACGTGACGCCCGAAGGCCGGCAGAGAAGGTCGATCGCCGTCGCTTTGGGAATGCAGTAGAGCGTCGAGCGCTCACGCGCGCGGGTGGTGAATTCGGGCGGCAGGCCGGTGAGCAGCGTCGGGTGGCCGAAGACCTCGCCGGCGGTGATCAGGGTGACGAAAGCTTCCTTGTGCAGCATCTCGAGCGTGCCCTCGCGCACGACGAAAAGCTCGGTGCCCGGCACGCCGCTTTCGACCAGCACCGTCTCGCCCGCGGCCACGACGCGCTCGACGATCGTGCGCGCCAGGTCGTCGAGCTGGGCGCCGGGCAGCCCCTTGAAGGGCTCGACGCGCGCCAGGAACCTGATCCTGTCTTTGAGCTGCTGGGTGTCGACCGTGGCCGGAGGCGTCATGAACGAGAGCCTAGCCCACTTTCAACGACAGGAGGTCGTTCGCGCGCAGGTACTCGAGGCTCGACGCTACGTCGGCCTCGTTGGTCAGCTCGAGGGCGATGGTGGCGCCTCTGGTCCGCGCCAGGCCGAGCACGCCGGCCACGTCGACCACGCCGGTGCCGAGCGGACGGTGCCGGTCGCCGTCGTCGCGCCCCAGATTGTCGTGCAGGTGCACGTGGCGCAGGTGCGCCTGAGGGTCGGTGATCCAGGCGCCCAGGGTGCCGGTCAGGGTGGCGTGACCGGCGTCGAGGGCGAGCCCCAGACCCTTCAGGTCGAGGTCGCCCGGCGCGGTGAAGTGCGAGTGCCGCGAGAAGGGCATGTTCTCGACCGCGACCGCCATGCCGAGCTCGTCCTGCAAGACGGCCAGCTCGACGAAGGAGCGCTCGAGGGCGGCCGCGATCTTGGCGCTCCAGGGCCGTGCCCGGCGGTGCAGGTCGGGGTGCACGATGTACAGAAAGGCGCCGAGCTCGGCGGCCGCCAGCATGTGGCGGCGGTGCAGGTCGAGAGCGCTGCGGTGCTTGCCGTCGGACGAGGTGGCGAACTCGAAGTGCGTGAACGGGCCGTGCACGCTGAACGGCAGACCGGCGGCGGCGATGGCGCGCACGTTGGCGGGCTCGAGCAGCGAGTGACGCCCGTACGAGAAGACCTCGGCCGCCGGCGCGAGGGCGCCGATGCGCGCGAGGGCGGCGTCGAGTGGCAGCTCCCAGTAGGCGCCGGTCGAGATGCCGATGTCAGAGTAATCGAGCACGGTCACTCTTTCAGTATTTCACACAGTATGCCCGCAAACGCCCGCCGCCCCGTGGCCTACCGGTTACGGTGGTGAGCGATGACGAGGCTCACCACCCAGGCTCAGGCTCGCGCCACCCTGCGCGCCGCCGACCCGGCGCTCGGCCGGTTGATCGACGAACGCCCGGCGGTCGACCCGTGGGCCTGGCGGGCGAGCTGGCCTCGGGAGCCTTTCGCTCTGCTCGTGCGCACCGTCGCGGGGCAACAGATCTCCACCGCCGCAGCCGACGCCATCTTCGCGCGCATGGGCGATCTGCTCGGGCAAGACTTCTCGCCCGCCGGCGTGGCCCGCTGCTCCGACGAGGAGCTGCGCGCCGCCGGACTCTCGCGGGCCAAGCTCGCCTCGCTGCGCGACCTGTCGGCGGCCGTCCTGGACGGCGCACTCGACCTGGAGCGCATCACCGAGCTGACAGACGACGAGCTGCGCCGCGGTCTCACGGCCGTCCGCGGCATCGGTCCCTGGACCGTCGAGCTCGTGCTGATGGCCCTCGGGCGCACCGACGCCCTGCCGGCGACCGACGCGGGACTGCGGCGCGCCGTGCGCACAGTCTACGACCTCGACCACCTGCCGAGCGGCGCCGAGGTGGCGGCGCTCGGTGAGCGCTGGCGACCCCACCGCTCGCTGGCCGCCGCCTATCTCTACGCGTCGCTGCGACGGCCGCGGAACCGCTGACGAGCGCGTGTCGGTCCGCGGCGGCGAGACTAAGCTACAAACAATTGACGGGAGTTTGAGGCAGTGGGATATGGTGAAGAAAAGACTGCCGCCCTATTGCCGACCACGGAGGCCAGCATGCCGAAGAAGACAAGTCCCGCGGACTATCTCAAGCCGAGAGACCCGGCGACACTCACACGGCGCAGGGGTCGTACCGCATCGACGTTCTATCCCGACCTCATCACGGCGTTCATCAATGCCGGCGAAGCGGCCATGGACGTCGACGTGGCAAAGATCGGCCGTAAACCCGAGACGGTGCGCTCCGCCCTCAGAAAAGCCATCACCACGCTGGGCGTGCAAGACGAGGTGCGCGTCTCCATGCTGGGCGACGACGTCATCCTGATCGAGCGGTAGCATCGTGATCTACGACCTCGCCCACGGTCGCACCGCGCTGCTCGTGATCGACGTCCAGCGCGAGTACTTCGACCCCGAGGGCCCGGCCTTCGTCGAACACTCAGCCGACGTTCTCGCCCCCATCAACCGGCTGATCGACGCTTTTCGCGGCCACGACCTGCCGATCGTCTTCGTGCGACACGAGCACCGCGCCGACGGCAGCGACGCCGGCCGCATGGGCGACTTCGCGGCGCCCGACGAAGAGGATTCGTTCGTGGCCGGCACGCCCCGGGTAGAGCTCGTCGCCGGGCTGCACGTGCGGCCCGACGACGTGGTCGTCGTCAAGTGCCGCTACAGCGCCTTTCTGGGCACCGACCTCGAGGCGGTCCTGCATACCGCCGGAGTGCAGGCGGTCGTCGTCACCGGTCTCATGACGAGCTTCTGTTGCGAAACGACCGCCCGCGACGCGCACGGCCGCGACTACGAAGTGCTGTTCGTCGCCGACGCAAACGAAGGCCCCGATCTCGAAGCGGCCGACGGCACGACCGTGCCGCACGACGCCGTGCTGCGCAACACGATGACCGCCCTGCGCGCCGGCTTCGCCGAGATCGTCTCGAGCGACGAGGTGATCGCCCGCCTCGGGTGAGTCGCTCGGCGGCCGCGCCGGGCGGCGGAGACCGCTCGGCCTACCTCGACAGGGCTTCGTCGATCGAGCGAGCCGCCCGGCGCCCCGCTCCCATGGCGGAGATCACGGTGGCCGCCCCCGTGACCACGTCGCCGCCGGCCCAGACGCGCTCGCGCGAGGTGCGGCCGGTGTCGTCGTCGGCCACGATGTTGCCCTTCTTGCCGACCTCGAGACCAGGCGTCGTCATGGGGATCAGCGGGTTGGGGCTGTTGCCGATGGCGCAGACCGACGCATCCATGTCCATGACGAACTCGGAGCCCGGGATCTCGACCGGCCGGCGCCGACCCGAGGCGTCGGGCTCGCCGAGCTCCATGCGCAGACATTCGATCTGCGAGAGCCAGCCGCGCTCGTCGCCGACGAGGCGCACCGGCAGCGTCAGGTAGTCGAAGATCACGCCTTCTTCTTCGGCGTTCTCGGCCTCTTCGGCGCGCGCCGGCAGCTCGGCTTTGCTACGCCGATAGACGATGTGGACCTCGTCGGCACCCAGCCGCAGGGCGGTGCGGGCCGAGTCCATGGCGACGTTGCCGCCGCCGAACACGGCGACCCGCGCGGCGCGCTTGAGCGGCGTGTCGAAGGCCGGGAACCGAAAGCCCCGCATAAGGTTGCAGCGGGTCAGGTACTCATTGGCCGAAAAGACGCCGTTCAGGTTCTCACCGGGGATGTCGAGAAACCAGGGCAGGCCGGCGCCGGCGCCCACGAAGACCGCGTCGAAGGTCTCCCGCAGCCGGTCGATCGTGCGCGTCTTGCCGACCACGAAGTCGAGGCGCAGGTCGACCCCCAGGCTGCGCACGTAGTCGACCTCGCGGCGCACGATGGCCTTGGGCAGGCGGAACTCGGGGATGCCGTAGGTGAGCACCCCTCCGGCCTCGTGCAGCGCCTCGAACATGGTGATCGCGTAGCCGCGCAGGGCCAGGTCGGCGGCCACCGTGATGCCGGCCGGACCCGAGCCCACGATCGCCACGCGAGAGACCGTTCGGGGCCGGCAGCGGCGGCCGCTGCCCGGGGCCCTCCTGCGCCTCGCGGTCGGCCACGAAGCGCTCCAGGCGGCCGATCGCCACCGGGTCGCCCTTCTTGCCCAGCACGCAGTTGCGCTCGCACTGCTCCTCCTGCGGGCAGACCCGTCCGCAGACGGCCGGCAGCGCGTTGGTCTGCTTGACCGTGCGGACCGCGGCGGCGAAGTCGCCGTCGGCGACTTCGCCGATGAACCCGGGGATGTCGATGCCGACCGGGCAGCCGTCGACGCAGCCCGGCTTCTTGCAGCGCAGGCAGCGGGCGGCCTCTTCGCGAGCGAGCTCGGCCGTGTAGCCCAGGGCCACCTCGTCGAAGTTGCGCACGCGCTCGACCGGCTCCTGCTTGGGCATCGGCCGGCGCACCAGATCGAGTCCACGTCGCCGCTCACCTTGCTCATCAGAAGTGCGAGGCGCAGCCGCTGCGGTGCAGGGGCTCGACCTCTTCGGCGTGATAGCCCTCGCGACGGGCGAGGAACTCTTCCCAGTCCACCTCGTGGCCGTCGAACTCAGGCCCGTCCACGCAGGCGAACTTCGTCTCGCCGGCCACGGTCAGGCGGCACACGCCGCACATGCCGGTGCCGTCGATCATGATCGGGTTCATGCTGACGATCGTCTTGATGCCGAGCGGCTTCGTCTGCCAGGCGACCGTCATCATCTGAAAGGTGCAGCCGTGGGCGATCACGCGGTCGGGCGCGAACTTCTCGAGCGCGAGGATCTCGGCAAGACGCGACACGTGGCCCTTGTAGCCGCGGCTGCCGTCGCGAGTGATGACGATCACCCGTTCGGCGACCTCGCGCATGCGCTCCTCCCAGTAGAGCAGGTAGGAGCTGCGCGCCTCGACGATCACAAAGACGCGGTTCCCGGCAGCCGTCAGCGCGCGAGCGATCGGCAAGAGGCTCCCCAGGCCGTAGCAGCCGCCGATGAGCAGGACCGTGCCGAACGGCGCGATCTCGGTCTCGTTGCCGAGCGGGCCGGCATACGAGGGGATGGTGTCGCCCGCCTTGAGGCGCGCGAGCTTGGCCGTCGAGGCCCCGACCTGCACGAAGATCGAGGTGACGGTGCCGGCGTCGGCGTCCCAGTCGGCGACCGTCGAGCGGGATCCGCTCGCCCTGCTCGTCGGGCCGCAGGATGACGAAGTTTCCGGGCCGCACCGACTCGGCCACCTCAGGCGACTCGACCGTGAGGATGTGCACGTTGGGCACGATCATGCGCCGCTCAACGACCGCGACCACGGCCACCTCCCCGTTCGTTCGCCGGCGGGCCGGAGCCCACTTGCCGCGCGGGCCGCGCCGCGCGTGACCGATCGCCGGCGCGGATGCGCACGCGAACGCGGTGGGCCGGCCATTCCCACGACTCGCCGCGCGTCAGGTAGGCGGCCCCGCGCGGGCAATCGGGATCGGGGCGGACGGCACGCACGAGGTCAGAGCCGTCCAGGGTGACCGTCACGGTGCCGCCCTCTTCGACCCCGAGACGAGCGAGATCGTCGGGATTCATGGCGAGCCCTTCCTCGAGGCGCAGTTCGCCGAGTCCTTCGACCACATCGGCGAGGTCGATGCCCCGGTGACGAAACGAAGGCTGCTCGGAGACGAGGATGAACCGGCCCCGGCTCGCCGGTCCGTCCGCGGAGTGGGCGGCGACAGCGGAGTCGGCAACGAGCGCCGAACGGCGGCGTCTGCAGAGTCGGCGGCGAGCGACGAGCGGGCTGCGGACAGCGAGCCTGTGTTCAGGGCGAGCGGCGTCATGAGCCGCGGCGAGCGGTCGCACTCGGCAGCAAATCCGGGCAGATCGGCGCGGATGGCCGCGCGCACGGCGGCAGCGTCGGCGTATCGCAGGTCGGTACGACCGAGCCGAGCGGCGAGATCGGCGAAGATCAGCCAGTCGGGCAGGGCGAAGCCGTGTGTGGCTCCGGGCGCGAAGTGCTCGACGGGGCGCAACTCCTGGACTCGCCCTTCGATGCTGGTGAGCGTGCCCTCCGCCTCTGCGAACGACGCCGCCGGCAGGAAGACGTCGACCTCGAACGGCGGCAGGTAGAGGTCCTGGGCGATCACCACGTCGCAGTCGGGTCGCGTGGCGAAGGGCGCTGCACCGACGAGGTAGAGCACCCTCGGACGGCTGCCCGTCCGAAGCTGGGCGAGGTCGAGACGCCGGCCCGCGGCGGGGTCGAGACGCCGGCCTGCGGCGGGCCACGGGCCGGGCAGGGTCTCACTCAGCACGCCGAGCTCGAGCGCCCCCCGTACGTTGGCGCCCTGGGCGAGCGGCAGGATCGACACGGTCCTGCGCGCCGCGAGAGCTTCCAGCGCGTCCGGCAGGTCCTCGGCCCCACGGCAGTCGAAGACCCGCGGTCCGATGACGATGGCTATCGTCGAAGGCTCATCGGTAGCGAGGGTGCGCACGAGGTCCGCCAGGGCGCGCGCCTCGTCGCCGGGGGCCGGACGCCGCCAATCGTCGGCGATACGCGCGAGGTTCGATTCGCGCGCGTCGACCACGACGAGCCTCGCGCCGCGCCGCACGGCGCGGCGCACCTGGACGCCCGCCACAGAGAACGAGAAACGCGTATCGAGGCCGGCGACGATCACCGTGTCGGCCTCGCCCAGAGCCTTGATCGAGATCGGCAGGGCGAACAAACGCGACCAGAAGGCGGGCCCGCCCGGTAGCGAGTCCCGTGACGTCGAGTCGAAGCCGGCTCCGCCCGGGAAGCCGCGAGCAAAGTGCTGGGCGGCATAGAGTCCCTCGTTGGTGAGGTCTCCCGAAACGAGCGTCAGGATGTCGTTACCGGCGAGTCCCGCGAGACTCCCCGCCGCAGCGTCGAGCGCCTCGTCCCAGCTTGCCACCCTGAAGAAGGCGCCCTTGCGCACGAGCGGCCGCCTCGCCCGCGAGTGATGGTGAGTCGCCTCGGGGGCGCAGAAGCGGCCCCGCACGCAGAGCTGCCCGTCGTTGACCTCGGCGTCGTAGGCGCCTCGCACCCACGACAGCGCGCCGTCCTTGTGCGCCACCTCGACCTGGCAGCCCAGGCAGCAGAACGGACACGTGGAGGCCTCGAGACCATCGGCCCCGCCATCCCACTTTGACACCTTGTCGGCCAAGGCGCCCGTCGGACAGACCGACACGCAAGCGCCGCAGAACTCGCAGCCGGCCGCCGCATGCGAAGCACCGAACGCCGGACCGATCAGCGTATGGCGGCCGCGGAACTTGAACGACAGGACGCCGGCGCCGCGCACCTCGCGGCACATGCGCACGCAGCGTCCGCACAGGATGCACAGGTTGTAGTCGCGATCGTAGAACGGGTCGTCGTGCTCGGCTTCGAGGCCGCGATAGACGATCGGATAGCCGACATCGTCGATGCCGAGTCGCTCGACCAGCCCTTGCAGCTCGCAGTCGCCGTCGCTCGGACAGCTCCGGCAGCCGGTCGAGACGCCGGCCTTGCGGATGGTCGCCTGTGTGCGGCGGCAGTCGTCGCTCTCGCCGCACAGCAGGCAGCTGCACGGATGCTCGGAGAGGATCAGACGCAGGATCTCCTCGCGCATCTCCCGCAGGGCGACGGTGTCGGTCGTGACGGCCATGCCCGCGACCGCCGGCGTGTTGCAGGCCAGCGGGTAACCGCGCGCGCCTTCGATCTCGACCGAGCAGAGGCGGCAGCCACCGAACGGGCTGAGCTCCTTGTGCGAGCACAGCGAGGGCACGAACACGCCGGCCAGCTCGGCGGCGCGCAACACGCTCGTGCCCTCGGGGACCGAGACCTCACGGTGGTCGATCTCGAGGCACACAGCGGGGCCGTCGGGACGCGGCAGGCGCTCAAGCACGACTCTGCCCCGCCGATTCGATCACGATGGCGTCGCCGGCGATGGCGTCGAAGCGGCACACCTCGTAGCACGAGCGGCACTTGATGCACTTCTCGAGGTCGAGGTTGTGGGCCTCGGCGCGGGGGCCGGTGATCGCCCCCGTGGGACACACCTGCACGCAGCGCTGGCAGCCGGTGCAGCGGTCGGGCAGGATCGAGTAGACGACGAGCTCGCGGCACACGGCCGCGCGGCAGCGCTTGGCGACGATATGCTCGACGAACTCCTCGCGAAAGTACTTGAGCGACGACAGGACCGGGTTGGGCGCCGTCTGCCCCAGACCGCACAGCGAGCTCGCCTTGACGATCCGGGCGAGACGCTCGAGCCGGTCGAGGTCGGCAAGCTCGGCGCGCCCTTCGCAGATGGCGTCGAGAATGCCGACCAGGTGGCCGGTGCCCACCCGGCAGGGCACGCACTTGCCGCACGACTCATCCTGCGTGAAGCCGAGGAAGTAGCGCGCCGTGTCGACGATGCAGGTGTCGCGGTCAAGGACGATCAGCCCGCCCGAGCCGATGATCGAGCCGGCCGCGGCGAGAGTCTCGTACTCGATCGGCGTGTCCAAGAACTCGTCGCTCAGGCAGCCGCCGGAGGGCCCGCCGGTCTGCACGGCCTTGAAGTCCTTGGCCGGGCCGCCGCCGATGTCGAAGATCACGCTGCGCAGCGTCGTGCCGAAGGGCACCTCGATCAGACCCGTGCGCCGCACCTTGCCGACGAGGGCGAACGTCTTGGTCCCCTTGGAAGCCGCCGTGCCGTGGCCGGCATACCAGGCGGCGCCCCGGTCGAGGATGGCCGGCAGCGTCGCCAGTGTCTCGACGTTGTCGATTATGGTCGGCCGCTCCCAGAGCCCCGAGACGGCCGGAAACGGGGGCCGGCTGCGCGGCATGCCGCGGCGGCCTTCGATGCTTGCGATGAGCGCGGTCTCCTCGCCGCAGACGAAGGCGCCTGCTCCCTCCTTCAGGGTGACGTCGAACGAGAAGTCCGAGCCGAGGATGTGCTCGCCCAGCAGACCGAGACGGCGGGCGGCGGCGAGGGCGGTTCGCAAGCGAGCGATGGCCAGCGGGTACTCGGCCCTGATGTAGACGTAGCCGTGGTCCGCGCCGATCGCGTAGGCGGCGATCAGCATGCCTTCGACGACGGCGTGGGGGTCGCCCTCGATCAGCGAACGGTTCATGAACGCGCCGGGATCGCCCTCGTCGGCGTTGCAGATGAGGTTGCGCGAGCCGTCTGCCGCCTCGCGACAGGCGAGCCACTTCACCGAGGTGGGAAAACCGGCACCCCCGCGGCCGCGCAGGCCGGCGTCTTTGACCGTGTCGATGACCTCGCGCCAGGGCAGGCCGAGACAGCGCTCGAAGGCCCGGTAGCCGCCGCGGGCCAGGTAGTGGTCGACCTGCTCGGGATCGATGATGCCGCAGTTGCGCAGCACGATGCGCACCTGATCCTTGAGCATGGCCTGATCGGCGAAGCGCGGCACACCGGCAAACGCGCCGTCGCGGTCGAGCGCGACGCGGGACGGGTCGTCGGTGTCGCTTGCCGCGCCGCCGTCGAGCCCGGCGCCGCCGTCGGGAGAGTCGAACCACCCGACCAGATGGCGGCGCGGCACCTCGCCGGCCAGCAGGCCGTCGAGCGTCTTAGGGACGAGCTCGGGGGTCATGTTCGCGTAGCTCACGCGAGGTCTGCCGGGCAGCTGCACGTCGAGCAAGGGCTCGAGGTAGCACGGCCCGATGCAGCCGACCGCCACGATCTCGGCGTCGACCGCGTGCTCGTCGAGGTACGCCTTCAGGGCCTCGTGGACCGCGGCGGCGCCGGCCGCCAGGCCGCAGGACCCCATGCCGAGGTACACGACGGGGCGCGGGCTGGCCAGGAGTCGCGCCCAGCGCGCCGCAGCGCGCCGCCGGCGGCGCTCAAGCGTCGCGATCGCCATCGAGCAACTCCTGCAGCTTGAGCACGCTCATCTGGGCGTGGATCGTGTCGTCGATCGTGACCACGGGAGCGAGCGCGCAACAGCCCAGGCAGGCCACGCGCTCGAGACCGTACTCGCCGTCGGCGGTGGTCTCGCCGGGGCTCACCTGCAGGCGCCGCTCGAGCGTCTCGAGCATCTGCACGCCGCCTTTGACGTGGCAGGCCGTCCCCAGGCAGACACGCACGCGGTGACGCCCGGGAGGGCTGAAGCGGAACTGGGCATAGAAGGTCGCCACACCGTAGACGTCGTTCTCGGACAACTTGAGCCAGCGGGCGACGTGGCGCACGGCGTCGGGCGAGAGATAGCCGAGCGTCTCCTGCGTGCGCTGCAACACGGGCACGAGGTCGGAAGGCACGCCAGCGAAGCCGCGCATGATGCCCGGCCAGGGGTCGAGGGTCGCGCTCCGCGGGTGGGCGGCGGGCGGCGATGTGGGGCGGGCGGCGACCACGGCAGCCCCCTGCCTTCAGCCGAGCTCTACGAACGATCCGCAGGCCATCTCTCGGTGCTCCTTCAACCCCGACGTCACCGTACGATGAAAAAAGGAAGCGAGCCACACGCGGTTCTCCGTCATGGTAGCACAAGGGCGTATGGTCGTGGAGCGACGGCTTCGACCGCCGCGTCGTTGTGGTACCATGCGAGCGTGCTTGGTTTGGACCAGGTTGAGCTTCAGGGCCCGCCCCATGGGGGCGGAGGGGCTGACGAGATGTCGCACCGGTTCCGTTCGTGCATGGCAGTCCGGCGACCACGGAGCACAAGGAGCGCCGCCGGGTCGTCGCGGCCCGGGTCTCCCCCCTGTCTTTGTTTTCTCTCCCCCACCCGCGTCATTCCGTACTCCCGTGGACTGGAGGCCCGATGAGCACGTGCGCCCACACCTGGTCCATGACCGACGTCCGCAGCGGCTACCTCGTCGTAGAGGGCTGCTACCACTGCGGTGCGAGAAGCTCGTTCTTCTCGCTCGAACCGGTCGTGCCCATCGACGAGTACCGTGAGGGAGAGCACTTCTGGGAGCACCTGGCCGGCTACCAGGCCGTCAACTTCAACCTGCGCTGCGACACGTGCGGCGAGCTTGTCGATCTGCACGACATGATGGGCCTCATGCTCTCGACCTGCACCGACCCGCGCTGCGGCGTCGGACGCCTGGCGCTCGAGCTCGGCAGGAAGGTGTCGATCTACGTGGCCCTCTGCGCCGAATCGACGCACGAATCGGGCGCTTGCGTGAGCGACGCCGGCGTGGCGGCGCTGAACGAGTATTTCAACCAGCGCTTGCGCTCGGGGCGGCGCAGGATCGTCGTCGTGCCCTGCAAGATGTGCGACCGCATCGACCGCTGCGAGGGCATCGTCATCGCCGATACGGGCTTGACCGAGTTCTACTCAACGCCGGCCAGACCAAGCAAAGAGGGGGACCCTGCATGAAGATCTCCGAGGTCGTCGACAAGACCGCGCTCGAGGCGCTCAACGGCTGGGAAGACGAGGATCTGACCGGCGGCGTGTATATCTCCGACATGGTGTCGGACATCATCACCGGCGCCAACGGCTGCGGCCTTCTGCTCACGCTGCAGACCCATAAGAGCCTCATCGCAGCAGCCAACCTGGTCGACGTGGGCGCCGTGGTCTTCGCCCACGACAAACGGCCGGCGGCCGATGTGGTCGAGCTCGCCGAGAAGGCCGGCATCGCCCTGTTCACGACGCCGGCCGACACCTGGTCGTACGCCGTCAAGCTCTTTGAGCTCGGCATGAGGTAATGAGACTCGCCGACATCGCCGCCGCCCTGAGCTGCGAGGCGCTGACACCGCTCGACGGCGTCGCCGACATCGACACCGTCGTGGCCTCCGACGGCATGAGTGAGATCCTCGCCTTTCACAGCCCCGGCGCGGTGATGCTGACGGGCCTCACCAACATCCAGTCCGTGCGCACCGCCGTGGTCGCCGACGTGCACGCCATCATTTACGTGCGCGGCAAGCTGCCGCCCGAAGCGGCTCGCCAGCTCGCCCGCGACAAGGGCATCCCCCTGCTCTCCACGCAGCTCGGCATGTTCGACAGTTGCGGGATCCTCTACGAGACGGGGCTCACGGGGGCGATGTAGTGCCCGACGAGCTCCTCTCGCGCTCCTTCGAGGTGCACGGCCGCGATTTCGAGAAAGCCGGCGAGGCTTCGACCGAGATCAAGTCGCTGCTCAAGGCGCTCGAGATCGACCCCGGGGTGATCCGGCGCACGGTCGTGATCGCCTTCGAGGCCGAGATGAACGTCGTCATGTACGCCGACGAGGGCACCGTCAGCTTCGTGGTCACCGACGACGACATCGGCATCAGGGTCGCCGACCGCGGTCCGGGGATCCCCGACCTCGACCTGGCTCTCCAGGAGGGCTGGTCGACCGCCACCGACGAGATGCGCGAGATGGGCTTCGGTTTCGGTATGGGGCTGCCCAACATCCGCCGCAACTCGGACAGCTTCGAGGTCGAGTCGCGAGTGGGCGAAGGGACCGTGATCTCTTCGCGGATCAACCTCGACGGAGCGGCCTGATGGCCGCCACGGACACGATCGAGTACGCACACGGCTTTCGCATGTGCGACGAGGCCTGCGACGGCTGCCTGGCCTGCATGCGTGCCTGCCCCACCAACGCCATCCGCGTCAGGCACGGCAAGGCCAGCGTGCGCGCCGATCTGTGCATCGATTGCGGCTCGTGCCTGAAGGCCTGCACCCGCGGCGCCATCGTGGCCACCACACGCACGCTCGAAGAGTTCGGCCACTTCAAGTTCAAGGTCGCGATCCCGTCGCCCGTGCTGTTCGGCCAGTTCCCCCGTGAGGTGCGCCCCGAGCACATCCAGCAGGGCCTGCTCGCCGCCGGCTTCGACGCCGTCTGGGACTACGGCATCGAGCTCGGTTTGACCACCCGCGCGATCGCCGACTACGTCTCATCGTGGCGCGGGCCGCGGCCGCTCGTGAACATGACCTGCCCGGTCATCATCCGGCTGATCCAGGTCTCCTACCCGCGCATGGTCGAGCAGCTCCTGCAGATGCAGCCGCCGCGCGAGGTGGCGGGACGAGAGATCAAGCGCCACTATGCGCGGGAGCTCGGCCTGCCGCCCGACGAGGTCGCGGCCATCTACGTGACCCCGTGCCAGGCGCGCACGATCTCGATCGTGCAGCCGGCCGAAGGCGGCACGAGTTGTCTCGACGGCACCGTCGGCATCCCCCAGGTCTACAATGCGATCCTCGCCGAAGCGCGCCGGGCCGCCGACGCCGGCGAGCAGGCGTCGGGGCCGACGCTGGTGCGTTCGTCGGCCATGCTGCGCTGGGCGACGCCCCGCGCGTTTCCCCACGCCCTGCGAAACCACCGCTACATCGCCGTCACGGGCCTGCCCAACGTGATCCGTGTGTTCGACGACGTCGAGCGCGGCAAGCTCAAGGACATCGACTTCCTCGAGTGCTACGCATGCTGGGCCGGGTGCGGCAACGGCAACCTGACGGTCGACAACGTCTACGTCGGCCAGGCGAAGCTCCAGGGCCTCATGGCCGAGCTGCCCGCCTCCGACCCGCAGACCGACGCCGAGATCGACCGTCGCGCCCCGCACGAGGACTTCTCGCTCGAGTTTCCCTTCGCGCCGAGGGTGCATGCGAACGCCGGCTCCCTGAGAGACCGCGTGCGCCGGGTGAACGAGGCGGAGACCGTGCTCAAAGCGCTGCCCGGCTACGACTGCGGGCTCTGCGGCGCGCCGGCCTGCAACGTGCTGGCAGGCGACGTGGCCGCCGGCGACGCGGTCGCCAGCGATTGCGTGCTGCTGTCTCCGAAGCGCCTCACAGAGCTGCGGCGGTAGCGACCCCAGGTTCGTAGCAGCGAGGCCCGCGAGTCTCATTCTCGCACTCCGGCCGCGATGCGCCCGCGCAGCGCACGCGACGGTTCTCAGCGCCTGCGCGATTCTCAGCGCCCGCAACGATTCTCAGCGCCCGCACAGCGTGTCTTCATCGCCTCTTCATATTCGCCGGACATCTACGGTGCACGTTCGCACGACAAGGCGAGACCGCGGGGCCAGAAGACGCGCCCCGCGGCGGGAGGTCGAGAAGCAGTGATCGAAGACTGGGAAACGGGCGCGATCGAGGTCACCGACGAGTTCGGTGAGCGGCGAGCGCGGGTGCGCTCGCGCACCCGCGCCGGCGCCCTGCCGCGCCCGCGCAAGATCTGGGCGAGCCTCTTTCGCACGTTGGCGTGGGCGGGCTCGATCGTCACGCTCGCGCTCGTGGTCCCCACGATCACCCTCCACGACCTGTTCATTCAGGGCGGCCTCGCGACCACCGTCGGCCGGGTGACCGGCATGCTCGGCACGTACCTGCTCCTGGTCACCGTGCTGCTCGTCGGCCGCATTCCGGCGGTCGAACGGGCGCTCGGCCAGGACACCCTCGTGCGCTGGCACCGCCGCCTCGGACCCTGGGTCATCGGCCTGCTCGTGGCCCACGCGCTGTTCATCACCCTGGGCTATGCGCAAGGCGTGAAGACCGGCCTGGCGCACGAGCTGTCGGTGCTCATCACCCACTTCCCGGGAATGCTCGGCGCGGTCGTCGGCCTGGGCCTGATCGTGCTGGCCGGCGTCACCTCGTATCGCAATGTGCGCAAGCACCTGCGCCCCGAGACCTGGTGGACGGTCCACCTGTACACCTACCTCGGCGCGGCCGTCGCCTTCTCGCACCAGCTCGCCACCGGCGCACCGTTCCTGGGCCATCCTCTGGCGCGCGCCTACTGGATCAGCCTGTGGCTGCTGACCGCCGGCGTCGTGGCCTCGTACCGGATCGGCCTGCCGCTCGTGCGCAGCTTTGCCCACCGGCTCAAGGTCGTGCGCGTCGAGCAGGAGGCGCCCGGCGTCGTGTCGGTCGTCGTGCGCGGCCATCGCCTCGACCGGCTGCCGGTCACCGGCGGACAGTTCATGACCTTCCGCTTTCTCACGCGCGGCATGTGGTGGCGGGGACACCCGTACTCGCTTTCAGCGCTGCCGGGCGGCAACGAGCTGAGGATCACGGTCAAAGGCGAAGGCGGGCACAGCTCCGCGCTGGCCCGGATCACCCCGGGCACGCCGGTGGCCATCGAGGGTCCATACGGTGCCTTCACCCAGCACGCCCGCGAGACCGACAGAGTGCTGCTGGTGGGCGCCGGCGTCGGCGTGACGCCGATCCGGGCCCTGCTCGAAGACCTGCCGCAGCGCGTTGATGTGGTCGTCATCCTGCGCGCCTCGCAAGCAAGCGAGCTCATCTTGCGCGACGAGATCCGCCGGCTCGTGGAGCAGCGCCGCGGCCGCATGTTCCAGGTCCTCGGGCCCCGTGCGCAGGCGCACCTCGACGCCCGCCGCCTGCAGCGCCTGGTGCCCGACATCGTGGCCCGCGACCTCTACGTCTGCGGCCCGGCCGGGTTCATGTCGCAGCTCGCAGACGAGGCGCGCGCGCTCGGCGTGCCCGACGGCCGCATCCATCACGAAGACTTCGCGTTCTAGAGACGGAGGGACCATCATGAAGCGTTCCACTGTAGTTCCGGCGGCGGCCATCATGGCGACCGCAGTAGGGCTGGGCGCCGTGCTGGGCTATCACCCCAGCGGCGGCGCCGCGGCGAGCCTGCCGGCCGGCATCAAGGTCGGCACCACGGCCGGCGTGGGCGCCGGGACCAGCGCGGTCGGCACAGACCAGGCGCTGGCCGGTGGCCTCGGCGACATCCAGGTCCGGGTGAGCGCCCAGAACGGCAAGATCACCAGCGTCGGCCTCGCCAAGTTGAACGTGCACGGACCGCAGTCGGCGCAGATCACCGGCAGCGTCGTCCCGCAGCTCATCCGCGAGACCATGGCCGCCAACGGCGGTCCCATCCAGGCCGTCTCCGGCGCCACCTACACAAGCCAGGCTTACGCCACGTCACTGCAGTCCGCGCTCGACAAGATCGCCGCCACGGGAGGCACCAATGCAGCACTCGGAGCAAGTAATGGGAACGGTGGTGTCCTTAACAATGCGGGCGGCGGCGGAGACGGCGGCCTGGGCGACAACTAGCGGATCGGTGTCGGCCGGGGAATCGGTGTCGGCAAGCGCGCCGGCGACCGCCGGTGGACCAGAGGAGACCGCCACGGCCGCGACCGCCGGCGGGTCGGCAGCGCCAAGTGAAGCCCTCAGCGGCGCCCTCGAGCGTGCGATCGCGGTGCTGCACCACGTCGACGACGTGTTCAGCACCTGGCAGCCGGACAGTCCGGTGAGCCGCCTTCGGCGCGGTGAGATAGAGCTCGACGCCGCGCCGCCCGAGGTGGCCCGGGTCCTCGATCTCTGCCGCCGGGCGCGCACCGCTTCGGGCGGCTGGTTCGACCCCTGGCGGGTTGACGGCGGCGTCGATCCGACCGGTCTCGTCAAGGGCTGGGCGGCGGAGCTTGCGCTGGCCGAGCTGCGCGGCAGCGCCGCGGCCGCCCTGGTGAACGCCGGCGGCGACATCGCCGTGTTCGGCGAGCCCGAGCCGGGCCAGCAGTGGCGGATCGGCATCCGCGACCCGCTCGCGGCCGACCGCCTGCTCACAGTCGTGACCCTCGGAGGCCACGACCGCGCGGTGGCCACTTCAGGCGCCTACGAACGCGGACCGCACGTGCTCGACCCCGAGAGCGGCGAGCCGGCCCAGGCTCTGCTGGCCGCGACCGTCGTGGGTCCGGACCTGGCCTTCGCCGATGCCCTGGCGACCGGTCTGTTTGCCTCCGGCGGCAAGGCCTTGGCGCGCGTCGCGGGGCTGCGTGGCTACAGCGCGCTCATCGTCGCCGGCGACGGATCGCTACGCGCGACGCTCGGGTTTCCGGCGGCGGTTGCGGCGGCGGCCTGATGGGCTGGAGCTTGCGGTCCGTCGGCTGCGGCGGGGCCGGGGGCTCGGGACGCGCTCCGCGAAACCAGAGTGGGGATCCGCAGCCTTCGGCTGCGGATGGTGCTCACGCTGCGAAGCGCCCCTCGTCCCCCGGCCCCGCCTTCGCTGGCTTATGATGAGACACGAAGCTGAAGCGAACCGGAGACTGCCGTGCAACACCAGGTGCGTCGTGCCCAGAACATCAGTCGTCGCTGCCTCGTCTGCGGAGCCGAGAACCCCTTCGGCCTGCACGGCTGCTTCTACGAGCTCGCCGGCGATGAGCTCCTTGGAGTCTTTCACCCGCGCGACGAACATCAGAGCTACCCGGGCCGCCTGCACGGGGGCATCTCCACGGCGATCCTCGACGAGACGATCGGCCGGGCGATCACCATCGCCCATCCCGGCACCTGGGGCGTGACCGCGGCGCTCACGATGCGCTTTCGCCTGCCCGTGCCGCTCGATTCGGAGATCCGGGCCGTGGCTCGCATCACCAGGGACACACCGCGCCTGTTCGAAGGCACGGGCGAGATCCTGCTCGATGACGGCCGGGTCGCCGTCGAGGCGCACGGCAAGTACATGAAGCTGCCCCTCGACGCCATCACCGACGGCGACTTCGATCAGGCCAACTTGGTCCGCCGACCCGCGCGACCTGCCCGACAGCGTCGAGCTGTAGGGGCGCCCGACACTCAGCCGGAGACTGCCGCCCGGCGTCGCCGGCCGCACACCGCGGGGCAATGGGGCATATGTTGAGATAAGCTCACTATGCGGTAGACTCAATTTCGTTATCGACTCCAGAGACTCCCGCGAGGCACAGCCATGACGACGACAGATGATCCCGGCCCAGGCCCGGCCACCG
>CAWJRV010000014.1:0-30559 GCA_963845355.1 uncultured Actinomycetes bacterium | reverse complement strand
TCCGAGGATGTCGGGATCGACCCGCTTGGTCAGCCGCGGCTCGCCGCCACTGGCGCGCTTCACCCGGTCTACGATCAGGCTCTCCACGTCGGGGCCGACGGGCACGGCCGTCGTGACCTCGATCTCGACCACTTTCGAGGCCGCGGCGACGAAGCGCTCGTACTGGCCGGCGACCTCGCCGACGAGCGGCAGCCGGCCCTTCTCGAGCATCACGCCGACCACGCCGGCGGCGAGACGGTCGGCCTCGCTCATGAGCTGCGCCACGACCCGCTGCTTGGCCTCAGGCTCGACCTGCGGGTTGAAGGCCACGTTGGCGAGGGCGGGCGACTCGTCGAGTGCCGTGACGAAGACGCGCAGGTCGGCGCCGGTCGCGGCGACCGTGTCGGCCGCGGTCGCGGCATCGAACAGCGCCGTCGCGTAGACGCGGGCGATCGCGGTGTCGCTCACCGGCCGCTCCCGAGCTCGAGGTCGTCGAGGTTGGCGGCCCTCAGCGCCTCGTCGATCAGGCGCCGGTGATCGGCGTCGTCGAGCGACTTGCCCACCACCTGTTCGGTGGCGAGCAGCGTGAGGCCGGCGATCTCACCCTTGAGCTCCTGAAGCGCCACGCGTACGTCGCGTTCGAGCTGCTCCTGGGCCTTTTCGACGGTACGCTGCGCCTGGCGCCGCGCTTCGTCTAGAATCTCGGCCTTGGTCGAATCGCCGGCCTTGCGGGAGCGCTCGAGGATCTCTTCGGCTTCGGCCCGCACCGAGGCCAGCGTCTCGCGGTACTCGGCCAGCAGGCGGGCGGCTTCGGCGCGGGTCTCTTCGGCGGTCTCGAGACTCTCCGCGATCGTCGATCGGCGCTCGTCGATGATCTTCTGCAGCGGACCGAACGCGAACCGCCAAAGCACGAAGACGGCGATGGCGAACGTGATCGCCGTCCACACCATCAGCCCCGGGTTGATGCTCAGCATGTCTCGGTCACTCCTCGTTCGCGGGGTGGCACACCCTACTTGACCACGAACAGAAGGATCAGGGCGACGACGAGCGCGTACAGGGCGAGTGCCTCGATGATACCGATGCCGATGAACATGTTCAGGCGGATCTCGCCCCGAAGCTCGGGCTGGCGGGCGATGCTTTCGATGGCACTGCCGAACAGGACGCCCATGCCGACGCCCGGACCGATGACGCCGAGGCCGGCGGCCAAACCGGCGCCGAGCAGGCGCAGCCCGGTCTCAGTCGTCGCCGCGGCGGCGATCATAGCGGGGGCTACTTCCATGTGACTCCTCCTTGATTACTCACTGATGACGGCTTGCGACATTCGGCCACCCTGTCTTTCAGTGCTCCTCTTCGAGGGCGGTGCCGATGTAGACGGCCGAGAGAATGGCGAAGATGAACGCCTGGATGACCGCCACGAAGATCTCGAACATGAACACCGCCACCGAGCCCACCTGCAGCACGACGCCGATGAGGTAGCTCTGGAACACGAGCACCATGGCGAAGAACACGGCCAGGATGAAATGCCCGGCGATCATGTTGGCAAAGAGTCGCACAGACAGCGAAACGAGGCGAAAGAGCTCGCTGATGACGTCGGACAGGAAGATGAACTGCTTGAGCACGGGCGGCGCCGGGATGACCCAGCTGCGGATATAGCCGACGGGACCCTTGGCGCGCACGCCCGCATAGTGTGTGAAGACGAAGGTGCAGACGGCCAGCGTGATGGTGACGTTGATGTTGCCCGTCGCGGCATAGAACGCGAGCTGGTGACCTACGCCGAAGGGCAGCGGGATCAGGCCGACCAGATTGCAGACCAGGATGAAGAAGAACGCGCCGCCGATGTAGGGAAACCACGTGACCGCGCCGGAGCCCTTCATGACCGCCCCCGCGATGCCGTCGCGGGCGAGGTCGTAGAGCCCCTCCATCGCGGTCTGAAAGCGCCCGGGCTTGGCCTTGAGGCCGCGGTTGACGAGCGCCGCGAAGATGCAGATCACGACGACCGTAAGCCAGAGATAGATGACCGGTTTGGTGATCGACAGGTCGACGGGACCGATCTTGGGAAGCCGGATGATGGGATGGAGCAGGAACTCGCCCGAGACGTCGAAGGTCGCCTTGTGGCCGCCCGGCAACAGGGCCAGGCCGACGAGGAGCGCCAGCGCGATGAAGGGCCAGGCCCACAGGGGGATGCGCTTCAGCAGCTTCATGGGGCGCTCGTGTGGCGGCGCGTGAGCAGGCTGCCGGGGCCGCCGTTTGGCCCGTCGGCGCCCCGTACCGGGAACCGCATGAGGCGCACGCCCAGGTAGACCGTGTAGACGAACACGAACGATACGACCGCGTCGACGAACCCGGGGCGGTCGAAAAGGCCGACCAGCACGAGACCGCCGACCACGAGCCCGAGGCGCAGTACCATGCCGCCGAGCCCGACGGCCATGGCCCACCCGAACGAGCCCCTGCGCCCGACCCACTCGGTGAGACGCTCCACCAGCCAGTACACGACGACGAGCAGCGCCCCCGCGAGCGCGGTGGCGACGTTGCGCCCGGCCACGGCTGCCACCGCGGCGCAGCAGGCCGACAGCACCAGCAGAAGCGCAAGCACAGACCCACGTCGCACGAAGTCTGCCGGCTTCATGCTCGCACTCCCAGGACCCAGCCCGTCGTCAGGATGATCGCCCCTTATTTCGTCTTCAGGAACACTGCATAGAGGGCAGCGCCAAAGCCGCCGAAGACCCCGATCACGATGAACGCCGGCGTCGTGTGAAGCAGACGGTCGAGGCCGTACCCGACCAGCAGCCCGACACCGATGCCGGCCAGCACCGTGAAGGCGACCGATTGAGCAGACGCAAGGCCACCGAGGTGTTGGCCATGCCGATCATGATCGCCTGATTCGCGCGCCACAGTATACCGACCCTTTCGTACCCCGACAACCGGCGTGGCACACCCTCGCACCGGTCTCGCAGCCGGCAGCCGCAAGCCCGCAGCCGGCCCGCCCTGCCGCGTGGCGAGCCCGCCGCCGGCCCCCGTCAGCCGCCGAGCGTGCCGCCGGGCCGACGCGCGTGGCGGCCCGGTCCACGAGCGTGGCGGCCGTGCCGCCGGCGCGCCGTCGGGGCGGCCACCGCGCCGTCGTGCGCCGCGCCCAACGTATCCCGCCCGCGGGCGCCCTCGTCGCCGGCGCGATAGCGCAGCAGCAGCCGGGCCATCGACGCGGTCGCTGCCAGCGAGGCGATGCCAAGCACGACGATCGCGACGGTGGCGCGGAACCGCATGGCCAGCGCAAGGCCGTTCAGCACGAGACACCAGCCATACAGCAGCAACACCGACGTGCGCTGCGAGAACCCGGCGACGAGCACGAGGTCGTGGTGCACATGGTCACGCCCGGGCGAATAGATAGGTACCCCCTTGCGCAGCCTGCGGAACACGACCAGGAAGAGGTCGGCGAACGGCACCCCCAGGACCAGCAGCGGAAAGATCAGGGCGACCGTAGCGGCGCCCTTGAGCACGCCCTGGATGCTGATCACGGCGAGCACGTAGCCGAGCAGCATCGAGCCGGCGTCGCCCATGAAGATGCTCGCCGGATAGAAGTTGAAGCGCAAAAAGGCGAAGGCGGCGCCGGCCAGGATCGCAGCCGCCACCCCGGTCGTGCCGCGCCCGAGCGACAGGGCGATGGCGGCGAAGGTCAGCGCCGAGATCGCGCAGACACCGGCCGCCAG
Source organism: uncultured Actinomycetes bacterium (assembly GCA_963845355.1). Lineage (GTDB taxonomy): Bacteria > Actinomycetota > Thermoleophilia > UBA2241 > UBA2241 > Bog-752. The sequence goes on along the minus strand of CAWJRV010000014.1, from coordinate 26,876 downwards.
ACCGTCGAGCCCATCAATGAAGTTGACCATGTTGATGATGGTCGCCACCCAGAGGACGGTGAGCGGGATCGAGATGATCGGATGAAGCGTCACGGTGATACCGGTGAGCGGCACCGTGAGGTGGTCGATGCGCAGACCGTAGGCCAGCAGCGCCGCGATGGCCGCGATCTGACCGGCGAACTTGAGCACCGGCCTGATCTCGGCGACGTCGTCGATCACGCCGACGACCGCCACGATCGAGCCGCCGACGAGGATCGCCATGGTCGCCGGGTCCTTCCTGACCAGCACTAGGGTGGGGATCATGACGCCGAGGTAGATCGCGAGGCCGCCCAGCAGGGGCGTGACCCGGGCGTGCATGCGGCGGGCGTCGACGGGCCGGTCGACGATCCCCGTGCGCCGGGCGAGACGAGCCATGACCGGGGTCGCCAGAATGACGATGCTCGCCGCGAGGATGAAGCCGACGATGGCGAGCTGGACCGCGGTGGGCAGCTCGAGCAGGTTGGCTATGGGAGATCCTCCTTGACCACGACGACGCCGGCCTCCTCGAACATGCTCCGGGAGAGCTCGTCGGGATACCCCTCGCAGTAATGGATCTCGCGCACGCCGGAGTTGATCAGGATCTTGGCGCAGAGCACGCAGGGCTGCAGCGTGGTGTACAACGTGGCGCCTTCGATGGCCACGCCGTGCACGGCCGCCTGGATCACGGCGTTCTGCTCGGCGTGAATCGCGCGGCAGAGCTCCTGACGTTCACCGGAAGGGATCTTCATCTGGTCGCGCAAGCAGCCTATGTCGAGGCAGTGCGCCACGCCGCGCGGCGCACCGTTGTAGCCGGTCGCCAGGATGCGGCGGTCGCGCACCAGCACGGCGCCGACCTGGCGCCGCAGACAGGTGGAGCGCGTCGCGGCCTGGCGGGCGAGCTGCAGGAAGTAGGTGTCCCAGCTCGGTCGTGGGCCCGCCGGGCGGCGGTCGCCGGGAGCGCCGCCAGCGGAGCCGGGAGCGCCGGCGGCGGAGCCGGGCGGCGCCGGCGGCGCCGGCGGCTCAGCGTTCGGCCGCGGGCGCAAGGTCGTCGATCTGGGCCACGCGACGCTCGTGGCGGGAGCCCTCGAAGGGGGTCGTGAGCCACGCGTCGAGGATCGTCGAGGCCTGGGCTTCGTCGAGCAGCCGGGCGCCGAGACACAGCAGGTTGGAGTCGTTGTGGCGGCGCGCCATGTCGGCCATGGCGACCGTCACGCAGTCGGCGGCCCGCACTTCCGCGTGGCGGTTGGCGGCCATGCACATGCCCAGGCCGGTGCCACACACGAGCAACCCGCGCTCGACCTCGCCGGCGGCGACCTTCGCGGCCACGGCGTGCGCGTAGACGGGATAGTCGACCGACTCTTCGGAGGTCGTGCCAAGGTCGACGACCTCGTGCCCGGCGCTTCTCAGGCGCTCGACCAGCACCTGCTTCAAGGCGAAGCCGGCATGGTCGGCGCCGACGGCGATACTGAGGGCCATGGGTGTCCTTTCGGTCGCGATGATTCTACCAAAGAGCCGGTGCTCTCAGAGAGAAAGAACCCCGGTCATCATGGGCACGACGCCGCCTCCGACCAGCACGTCGGTGATCCGCTTGCCCTCGGTGGTCACCGAGATGGTCAGGCGACTGGGGCGCCGCGCGTGGCGGCCCTGGGCCAGCACTCTCGCCGCGCCCGGCCCGAGGAGGCCTTCGCGAGCGAGGTAGGCGGCCAGCGGGCCGGCGGCGCTGCCGGTCGCCGGGTCCTCGACGATGCCCGCGAGCGGCGCGAAGCAGCGAGCCTCGGCGAACGGCTCCTCGTCGCCGGTGAGCGCGAACGGATACAGCTCGGCGTAGCGGCGCTCGAACTCGGGCAGCAGGTCGAAGTTGAACCACGAGGCGGCGAGCGTGCGCGTGTTGCGCAGCGGGATGATGGCATAGCTCAGGCCGGTCGACACCACGCGCGGCGTGAGCTCCTCGTCGAGATCGCTTTCCTGCAGGCCCAGGACGGCGGCGGCGTCCGTGCGGGGGATCTCCTCGCCGAAGGCCGGTGGACCCTGGTGCACCACGCCGGCCACGGCCTCGCCGCCGCGCACGGTGACATCGACCACCGTCGGACCGACGTTCAACTCGAGGGTCACTTCGGTCATGGGCTCCCGGGCCGCAACGCGCCCGACGGTGACGAGCGTGCAGGCGGTGCCGATGCTCGGGTGCCCGGCGAAGGGCAGCTCGGTCGCCGGCGTGAAGATGCGCACCCGCGCGTCGCCGCCGGCCTCGGGCGAGGTGACGAAGGTCGTCTCGGAGAGGTTCATCTCGGTGGCGATCTGCTGCATCATCTCGTCGCTCAGCCCCTCCGCCTCGGGAAAGACGGCGAGCGGGTTGCCGGCGAACGGTCGCTCGCTGAACACGTCGACCTGGATCATGCGCAGACTTTTCACAGTGCCCGTATCCTTCCTAGCTTGCGAGCATGACGGCGATCTCGCCGATCCCGACCGAGCCGGGGCGTACCACGCGAAAGCCCCGGCCGGCCTGCAGACCGCTCAGATCGACCACGGTTGACGATACGCCACTCGTCGACCCTGCGTCGAGGAGCAGGTCGCAGGCCGCGCGCACTCCCGGTGCCACGTCGGCCAGACCCACCGGGTCCCGACCGCCGCTCGGGTTGGCCGACGAGGCGAGCAGCGGGAAGGGCAGCGCGCCCAGCGCGGCGGCCGGCGGCGGCCACGCCGGCACTCGCACGCCCAGCGTCCGCACGATGGTCGGCGTGGCTCCCTGCGGGCCGTCGGCGGCCGGCCATTCGACGCGGCCGCAGGGCGGAAAGGTCGTGCCGTCGGGGTAGGGCACGACCAGTGTGTACGGCCCCGGCAGCAGGCGGCGCGCGGCGTCGGCGACCGCGGGCGACAACGCCACGCCGTCGAGCAGCAACTCGAGGGTCGGATAGACGACCTGCAGCGGCTTGTCGGGGCGGCGTCCCTTGGCGCGCGCGATCGCCCGCAGGGTGGCCGGCGAGACCACCCCGCCGATGCCGTAGACGGTGTCGGTGGGAAAGCAGACCAGACCGGCCGCCGCGATCGCCGCCGCTAGGACATCGCCATCGCCGGGCCCCAGGTCCGCCAGAGCGACCATGCGGCTCACGACGGTCTCACGACGATCGTTGCGCTCGCAGACGCGCCGAGCGGGCATGTGACGCGAGGCCCTCTTCGTCGGCGATCGTCGCGACGGGGCCGGCCAGACGAGACGCCGCGGCGGCGCCGAGCTCGACGACCGCCACGCGCTTGACGAAGTCGCTCACCGACAGGCCCTGGCCAAAACGCGCGGAGCCGCCGGTCGGCAGCACGTGGTTGGTGCCGGCGGCGTAGTCGCCGAAGGCGGTAGCGGCGTGCGGTCCGACGAAGATGGCGCCGGCGTTGCGCACCAGCGGCACGAGCCGGGCGGCGTCGGCGACGTGCAGCTCGAGATGCTCGGGGGCGAAGACGTTGACGAGCGCCAGAGCCGCCGCCTCGTCGCGGCAGGCGACGATGGCGACGCGCTCGGTGCCGAGACCCAGGTCGCCGGCGGACCGGGCGACCGCGTCGGCGACGCGGTCGCCCAGCGCGCCGCCGACGTCGAGCAGCGCCGCCATGGCCCCGGCGCCGTGCTCGGCCTGGGCCAGCAGGTCGGCCGCAAGCCAGTCCGGGTGGCCGTGCCGATCGGCCACGATCAGCACCTCGCTCGGCCCGGCGAGCCCGTCGATGCGCACTTCGCCCATGACCTGGCGCTTGGCTTCGGTCACGTAGGCGTTGCCCGGTCCCACGATGACGTCGCAGCGCGGCACGGCGGCCGTGCCGAACGCCATGGCCGCGACCGCCTGTGCGCCGCCGACGGGGTACACGTCGGTCACGCCGAGCAGCGCGCAGGCGGCGGCGACGCCCGCGGCGACGACGCCGCCGCGGCGCGGCGGCGAGCAGACGACGATCCGTCCGACCCCGGCGACCTGCGCCGGGATGGCGGTCATCAGCACCGACGACGGATAGTTGGCCAGCCCGCCGGGCACGTAGAGGCCGGCGACGGCGAGCGCCACGACCTCCTGGCCGACGACCTGGCCCTGAGCCAGCGTCTCGCGCCACGCGACCGGCCGTTCGTGGGTGTGGTAGGCGCGGATGTTGGCGGCGGCGAGCTCGAGGGCCGCCCGCAACCCGGGCGCGGCGGCCCGAAGGGCGGCGCTCATGTCGCCGGGCGGGACCCCGTAGCGCTCAGGCAGCTCGACGCCGTCGAGTCGCAGCGCGTGGGCACGCACGGCCTCGTCGCCGCGGGCGCGCACGTCGCCCAGTATCTCCCGCACGACACGCTCGATGTCGGCCGCCGGAGTCGGCGGCTCGCGCAGCGCGGCGACGACCTTCGCCGGATCGTCGCCCAGGCTGAGTCGCTTCACGTCGACTCCTTCGCCGCCGTCAGGTCGCGCAGGCGAGCGACCAGAGGTCCGAGCTCGTCCGCGTGCAGCACGCGGGCGCCACGACCGCACACGAGGCGGATGCTGCTCGTCGCGACGACGGCCTCGACCGTCAGACCGGCGACGACCGCCTGCGTGAGGTCCGGCCAGGCGCCCGACGACGGTGCCGGGTGCGGCCGAGCGCCCGGCGCGTCGTCTACCAGCGCCACGACGCCGTCGGCCAGCCCGTCGGCGACCGCACGCTCCAGGGGTCCCGCCACCTCGACGACGGTCACCGCCACGCCATGTACCGCGAAGTAGGCGCGCGTGAGAGCGGCATGACGGGTGGCGATCCGCAAGCGGCCCAGCCGTTGTGCCCGCACCGTCGCGCCGGGCGCCGCCGCGTAGACCAGCGCGGCAGAGCCGAACCGCAGATCGAGCAGCTCGCACAGGCCCGCGGCGCGCTCGAGCAGCACATCCTTTGCCACAAGGCCCACGTCGGCGGCGCCCAGCAGCAGGTACGAGGGCACGTCGGCAGCGGCGAGCGTCGTGATCCGGGCGGCGAGCGTCGTGATCGGGGCCAGTGGCTCCTGCTCCGATCGCGCGTCCGCGCCTGCCGCGGCCTCGGCCACGGGAGCCGCGGCCTCGGCCACTCCGGCCGCGGCAAGCAGCTCGAGCGAGGGCGCCCGCAGCGGGCCGTCGGGTACGGCGATGCGCAGCGTCATGGCGCGCCCCGGCGGCTCACCCGGCCGCCAGGGCCCGCAGCACCTCGCGCCACGAGCCGCGCGTCGTGCCGGCGACCGTCTCGAGCAGGTACTCGCCGTCGGACTCGCTGAGGCGCGGCAGCGGCGGGTGAGCGTCGGCCGGCAGGGCGGCGACGGCGACGCCCTGGCGGCGCAGCTCGATCACCCGCCGGGGATCGTCGAGGCCGCCGCAGAAGGACAGCGGCGGCGGCGCGACCGGGGTCACGCCGGCGCCTTCGTCGACGAGCGCCTCGTGGAGCCGGTCGAGGTCGAGGGTGAAGCCGACGGCGGGGATCGGCCAATCGAAGGCGGCAAGCAGACGGTCATAGCGGCCACCGTTGGCCACCGGGAAGTCGACTCCCGGGGCATACGCCTCGATCACGATGCCCGTGTAGTAGTCGAGCTCGGGCATGAGTCCGAAATCGAAGCCCACGAGGTCGCCGTAGCCGGCGTCGTCGGCCAGTTCCTGGACCGACACGAGACGCTCGACGACCTCTTCCATCGCGTCGCTGGAGGCCAGCTTGCGAGCTGCCGCGAGCGCACCCTTGCCGGGCGAGAGGTCGAGGGCGCGCTGCAAGGCGCGCGCGCCGTCGTCGCCGATCCCGCGCCGTGAGACGATCGATTCGAGCAGCGCGTAGTCGCGGTCGGCCAGGGCGTCGAAGATATCGTCGCTGGCATCGGGCGGCAGCCCCAGGGCGGCGACCAGCTCCCGATGAAACGCCACGCTGCCGATGGCCAGGCGAAAGCCGCGCAGGCCGGTGGCCGCCAGCACATCGCACAGCAGGACGACCGCCTCGGCGTCGGCCGCCGCCGAGCCCAGCCCGAGCAGCTCGGCGCCGAGCTGCACGAACTCGCCCTCGCGCCGGTGACGACTGGATTCGGTGCGGTAGATCGGACCCTCGTAGGCCAGGCGCAGGGGCAGCGGCCGATCGCGCAGGCGATCGGCGGCCAGCCGGCAGACGGCGGTCGTCAGGTCGGTGCGCAGGACCAGCGCGCGACCGCGTTCGTCGTACAGGTGAAAGCCCGAGGTCAGCAGCGGCACGCCGGTGCGCTCCATGGTCTCGGGGTACTCGAGCGCCGGAGGACGCACCTCGCCGTAACCGTAGGCGCCGAACCGGGCCAGCACGATCTGCTCGATCGCGCGCAGCTCGGCCGCTTCGGGCGGCAACACGTCGCGCATGCCCTCGGGGATCACGGCAGTCCGACCTCCCATTCGGGGGCGCCGCCGGCAAGCGGTCGCCCTGGAAACGCCAGTCTACGCGAACGAGCCGGCCGGCTCGTACCTCACCGGCCGTTGTCGCCCGCGGCCGGAGCAGGTGCACCCGGCGCCGGCACGAGTGCGGCCGTCGCCAGCACAGCGGCGGCCGCTCGACGGACGGACGCTAACGTCCGACACGCACGCAGCTTTCGCCGAGCAGACACTTGAGCTCGGCGTAGAGGCCGCTCACCGGTTCGACCCGGTACCTGTTGCCGATCTTGAGGCGGTGCCGCCCCTGTGCTGTGGTCAACTGCAGCACGACCGGCACCTCGCCGGGAAACGAGCCGAGGATCGACTTGAGCTCGTCGAGCAGGTCCATCTGGACACGGTCTGCGTCGACTACGAGGGTGAGCGGCCGCGTGGCGCTCACGCCGTCGAAGGGTCGCAGCTCGAGGGTGATCAGCTTGACGTCGTCTTCGCTTTTGCGGTCGAGGCGGCCGCGCACCAGGACGATCTCGTCTTCGACCAGAAGATCGGCGAACTGCTCGCAGATGCTGCCGAAGGCGACCGCCTCGATGCCGCCGTCGACGTCGTCTAAGCGAAACACCGCCATGGTGCCGCCGCTGCGTGTCTGGCGGCGCTGGAGGCCGGAGATGACCCCGCCCGTCCAGACCGTCTGGCCGTCGCGCAGGTCGGCGAGCTGGCTCACCGTGGCGTCGATCAGATCGCGTAGCTGGGCGCGCAGGCCTTCGAGCGGATGCGACGAGACATAGAGGCCCAGGGCCTCCTTTTCGAAGCGCAGCAGGATATCTGAGTCGAACTCCTCGGTGCCGGTGACGGGATGATGGTGGCTGACTTCGTCCGAGTCGGCCACGAGGACGTCGAAAAGGCCTCCCTGACCCTGGGCGCGGTCGCGGCGGCGGCGCTCGCCGGAGGCCGCCGCCGCCGGCAGCGCCTCGAGCATGCCGCGCCGCGTGTCGCCGGTCGAATCGAAGGCCCCGCTCTTGATCAGGGCTTCGAGCGTGCGCCGGTTGACGAGGGCCGAGTCGACACGGGCGCAGAAGTCGTAGATCGAGGTGAAACGGCCGTCGGCGCGCGCCGCGACGATCGACTCGATGGCCCCCACCCCCACGCCCTTGACCGCGTTCAGCCCGAAGCGGATGCGGCCGTCGTCGACGGTGAAGCCGACTTGGCTCTCGTTGACGTCGGGCGGCAGCACGTCGATGCCCATCTCGTGGCATTGATTCACGTAGAAGGGCACCTTGTCTTTGGTGTTCATCACGCTCGAGACCAGCGCCGCCATGTATTCGACCGGGTAGTTGGCCTTGAGGAAGGCAGTGCGGTAGCTGATCAGCGCGTAGCAGGCGGCGTGGCTTTTGTTGAACGAGTAGTCGCCGGTCGCTTCGAAATTGCTCCACAGCTTGGTGCAGACCGATTGCGGCAGGCCGCTCGCCTGCAGGCCGGCCATGAGCGGCTCCTTGAGGCTCGCCATCAGCTTCTTGTCCTTCTTGCTGATGGCCTTGCGCAGGTCGTCGGCCTGGGCCGGCGAGAAGCCGCCGACGCGCCGCGCGATGGCCATGTACTGCTCCTGGTAGATGGTCACGCCGTGGGTCGGTTCGAGGATCGGCCGCAGCGCCTCGTGGTCGTAGACCACCGAGGCCGGATCTTTCTTGTTGCGGGCGTAGGCCGGGATGTACTGCATGGGGCCCGGCCGGTAGAGCGCGACGATCGCCACGAGGTCTTCGAACTGGTTGGGTCCGATCTCGCGCATGGCCTCTTTCATGCCGCTGCTTTCGAACTGGAACACGCCGGTGGAATCGCCACGGGCCAGCATCTCGTAGGTCTTCGCGTCGTCGAGCGGCAGCACGGTCATGTCGATGCAGACGCCCTGGCTGTGCTCGATCAGCTCGAGCGCCGCTTCGATGACGTCGAGGTTGCGCAGGCCCAGGAAGTCCATCTTGAGCAGGCCCAGGGCGGCGACATCGTCCATGCCGAACTGGGTGACGACCTCGGCTTCGCCCTTTTGCTGCAGCGGGATGTACTCGGTGAGCGGCTCGTCGGAGATGACGACGCCGGCGGCGTGGATCGAGTCGTTGCGGATCAGGCCTTCGAGCGCCTGGGCCAGGTCGACCACCTGACGCACCTGCTCATCTTTGTCGTAGGCCTGCTTGAGCTCGCTGCCGGGCGAGAGCGCCTGCTTGAAGGTCGCCGGCGGCGCCTGCTCGGGGATCATCTTGGCGATGCGGTCGCCGATCGCGTACGGCATGCCCAGGACGCGGGCCGAGTCGCGGGTCGCGGCGCGCGCCGCCATGGTGCCGAAGGTGATGATCTGGGCGACGTGGTCGCGGCCGTACTTGCGGGCCACGTACTCGATGACCTCGTCGCGGCGCTCGACCGAGAAGTCCATGTCGATGTCGGGCATCGACTTGCGGCCGGGGTTGAGGAAGCGCTCGAACAGCAGGTCGTACTTGAGCGGGTCGATGTCGGTGATGCCCAGCGAGTAGGCCACGATGCTGCCGGCCGCCGACCCGCGCCCCGGCCCGACCGCGATGCCGGCGTCCTTGGCGAACTTCACGAAGTCCCAGACGATGAGAAAGTAGGCGCTGAAACCCATGTCGCGGATGGTCTGCAGCTCGAACTCGAGGCGCTCGTTCACGTCGGGGCCGGGGTCGGCGCCGTAGCGGCGGTGTATGCCGGCCTGGCAGAGCTCGAGCAGGTACTCGTCCTCGGCGCGACCATCGGGCACCGGGTAGCGCGGCAGGAGGGTGCGCCCGAAGGCGAGCTCGGCGTTGCAGCGCTCGGCGATCTCGAGCGTGGTGTCGCAGGCCTCGGGGTAGTCGGCAAACAGCTCGCGCATCTCGGCGGCGGTCTTCAGGTAGAACTCCTCGGTGCTCATGCGGGGCGCGGCCTTGGGCTCGTCCAAAAGGCACTGCGTCTGGATGCAGACGAGCGCGTCCTGGGCGCGGGCGTCTTCGTGGCGCAGGTAGTGGACGTCGTTGGTGGCCACCGTCTTGAGACCCGTCTGGCGCGCCAGCAGGGCGAGCTTGGGCACGAGCACGCGCTGCTCGGCGATGCCGGCGTCCTGCAGCTCGACGTACACGTTCTCGCGGCCGAACAGCTCGACCAGGCGCTCGATCTCGGTGAGCGCTTCGGCGTCGTTGCCTTCGCGCAGCAGCAGCGACGCCCGGCCGCTCATGCAACCGGTCAGACAGATCAGCCCGGCGTTGTGGCGCCCGAGCAGCTCCCAGTCGGCGCGCGGCTTGTAGTAGTAGCCCTCGAGGTAGGCGGCAGTGGCGATCTTCACGAGGTTGGCGTAGCCGGCCTCGTCGCGCGCCAGCATCGTGAGGTGGGAGTAGCGCTCCTTCATGCCCGCCCGGCCGTGGCGATCGGAGACGACGTACAGCTCGAGCCCGATGATGGGCTTTACCCCAACCTCGCGGGCGGCCCGGAAGAACTTGACGGTGCCCGACAGGGAGCCGTGGTCGGTAAGGGCCACGGCGGGCATGCCGAGCTCGTGCACCCGTTCGACGAGCGGCCGTACGCGGCAGGCGCCGTCGAGAAGCGAGTACTCGCTGTGGACGTGGAGGTGAACGAAGTTGGGATCCATCTTTTACGAGACCGATTCTACCCGCCGCCGACGGCGCGGGTCCATGTGCGCGTGCGGGCAGCTCGATGGGGGCTCTGAGGACGACTCGGCGACCGGGGTGTGTTCGCCGGTACATTGAACAATTGGCCATGATCCTGGCCAATTGTTCAATGTACGCAAAAGGAGGTGTGCCTGCAGGCGGCCCATTTCGAAGCCATAGGGTTGACGGTCGCCGCGACCGGCGTCGCCCGCGACGGTCGCACGCCCGCGCGTCCGAGCACCGGCCTCACCGGCCGCGCGGCTCTACGCTCGCTCAGCCTTTCGTCGGGCGCGACGTCGCGAGAGCGCGTCGGCCAGCCGCGGCCGGTCGGTGAGCTGGTAGCCGAGCGCGACGGGCAGTCGCTCCGACGTCGTGATCATGAGCGGGACGACGGCTTTCATGGCCTGCATGCCTGAACGCGGGGGCAGACCGACGACCGGCAGACGGGCGACCGCCCGGGTCACCACGGCGTCGCGCCAGGGCGCCGGCCGCAGACTCTCGACGACCGCCGGGACCGAGCCGCCGAGCCGGCGGCCGGCCACGGTGGTCGCATAGTAGACGGCCGGCGCGATGTCGAGCTCGTGGGCGAGCTCGACGACCGAGCGCCACTGGCCCGGGTCGAGCCGGCCGGCGAGCAGAGCGACATCGAGGAGCTGGCGCGGCGGAAAGTAGTGCTGGGTCGCGTGCACGGCGCAGACAAGAAGCTGCCATTCCAGGCTGGGGGCCGGCAACCGGCAGCCGGCACACTCCACCGCGACGGCGTCGTCGAAGAGCCGCTCGATCGGACCCGCGATCAGGCCGGGGCCGCCGAACGACCAGTGGACTTCGACGGGCACACCGGGATCGACGGGAGCGCCGACCGCCACCAGGTGGTGCCGCCAGCGGCGCTCATACCAGGCGGCGTGGCGCGTCCCAAAGCGCAGGCCGGCCGCGGCGAGCGCCTCGAGCGCGCGCTCGAGCGCGGGCCGCGGCACGAGCAGGTCCACGTCGGACGAGGGTCTGATCACGTCGTCGCCGTAGAGCTGCATCGCCAGAGCCGGACCCTTCAGGGTGACGCAGCTCAGCCCGGCCGCGCTGAGCAGCTCGACGCACCAGCCCGACACCTGTTCCACTCGCCCCGTCCTGATGAACAGGTCGCGTTCGGTCGAAGCAAAGGAGGCGTGGCGCAACCCCATGCGCGCTGCCAGGACGGTCAGCCCGCACGCGCGCAGCAGACCGGCGAAGTCGTCGTCGATGGAGCGTTCGCGGGGGGGACGGCCGGCGACCACGTCGCCCAGAAGGTCGAACAGGCGACGTTCGCGGACCCAGGCGACGTGCCGTTCACAGGCGGCGCCGCCGTCAGCCACTCGCGGCCACGGGGTTCGAGAGACGCCCGACGCCGGCCACCTCGACGGTCACGACCTGGCCGGCGGTCAACGGGCCCACGCCCGGCGGCGTGCCGGTGAACAGCACGTCGCCGGGCTCGAGCGTCATGATGTGCGAGACGAACGAGAGCAGCTCGAGCGGCCCGACGATCATGTCGCCTACCAGGCCGCGCTGCACCTCGACGCCGTCGAGCGCCGCCGTCACGGCGGCGTCGGCCGGCGGCGGCCGGCGCACGATCCAGGGACCCAGCGGACAGAACGTGTCGAAGCTCTTGCCGCGCGTCCACTGGCCGTCGGCCGCCTGCAGGTCGCGCGCAGTGACGTCGTTGCCGCACGTGTAGCCCGCCACGTAGTCGGCGGCCGCGGCCGGCGCGACGGCGCGGCAGCGGCGCCCGACGACGAGCACGAGCTCGGCCTCGTAGTCGACCTGCGCCGCACGCTCGGGAAGCACGATCGACTCGCGGGGACCGATCACCGCACTGGGCGGCTTGAGGAAGATGATGGGCTCGGCCTGCACCGCCATCGACAGCTCGGCGGCGTGCGCCCGATAGTTCAGGCCCACGGCCACGACCTTGCCGGGCAGCACGGGCGACAGGATACTGACGGCGGGCAGCGCGACCACACCCGTCTCGCGGGCCCCGGGCGCAAACGCCGGACGGTCGAGCAGACGGGCCTCGTCACCGTCGAACAGGCAATGATGCGGCGCGCCGTCGGCCAGCACGCGTCCGCACGGCAGGCCGCCGGGCGCCGTCATGAGCGCGCCGGGCCCGTGGGCGCGTCGCCGGCAGGGCCGTCGCCGGCCCAGGACTCGCCGATGGGCGCGTCGGCGGCGAGGGCGTCACCGGCCGCCGCCTCGTGAGCGCCGTGCAGCATGCCGTACTCGATCGCGTCGACCAGCGCCTCCCAGCTTGCTTCGATGATGTTCTCGGAGACGCCGATGCTGCCCCAGGTGCGCTCCCCGTCGCTTGCGTCGAGCAACACCCGGGTGACCGCGCCGGTACCCTTGTTTTCGTCGAGGATGCGGACCTTGTAGTTCACCAGGTCGATGTCGCCGAGGTGGGGGTACTTGCGCACGATCGCCAGACGCAGGGCGTTGTCGAGCGCGTTCACGGGGCCGTTGCCCTCGCCCGTGGCGACGATGCGCTCGCCCCCGACGTGCACCTTGACGGTCGCCTCGGTGACGACGCGGCCGTCCTCGCGCTTCTCGACGATCACACGGAAGCTCTCGAGGTGGAACAACGGCCGCCGCCCGCCGAGCTGGTCGTGCAGGAACAGGTCGAACGAGGCATCGGCGGCCTCGTAGTGAAAGCCCTCGTGCTCCTTCTGCTTGAGGCGCCGCAGGATGGCCACGACGTGCTCGTCGCCGCCGTCCAACTCGAAACCCAGCTCGTGCGCCTTGCGCAGCACGGCGCCCTTGCCCGACAGCTCCGAGATCAGCACGCGCTGCTCGTTGCCGACCTGCTCCGGCGCGACGTGCTCGAAGGTCGCGGGGTTTGCCTGGATCGCGGCCACATGCAGGCCGCCCTTGTGGGTGAAGGCGCTGCGCCCCACATAGGGCTGGTGCGACCAGGGCGTGACGTTGGCGACCTCGGCCACGAAGTGAGCCGTCTCGGTCAGGCGTTCGAGCTGCTCGTCGGTCACCACCGGCAGACCCATCTTGAGCTTGAGTCCGGGGATGATCGAGGTGAGGTTGGCGTTGCCGCAGCGCTCGCCGTAGCCGTTCATCGTGCCCTGCACCTGGGTGGCCCCCGCGGCCACTGCCACGAGCGAGTTCGCCACCGCGCAGTCGGCGTCGTTGTGGAAGTGCACGCCGACAGGCGTCCCGCCGCGCGACGCGCAGAGCTGTGCGACGACGGCCGTGACCACGCCCTCGACCGTCGGCGGCAGCGTGGCGCCATTGGTGTCGCACAGGCAGACGAGCTCGGCGCCGGCTTCGGCGGCCACCCGCAACGTCTTCATGGCGTAGTCGGCGTCGTCGACCCAGGCGTCGAAGAAATGCTCCGCGTCGTAGATCACCCGCTTGCCGCAGGCCGCGAGAAAGGCGACCGACTCGTCGATCATGCGCAGGTTCTCGTCGCGGCTCACGTGCAGCACAGTCCGCAGATGCAGACCCCAGGTCTTGCCGACGATGGTGACCACCGGCGTGGTGGCGTCGGCGAGCACCCTGAGGCCCTGGTCTTCGGCCGCGACCACCCCTTTGCGACGCGTCATGCCGAAGGCCACGAGGACGGCGTGACGCAGGGTCTCGCGCGTCATGGCCTCGAAGAAGGCGACCTCTTTGGGGTTGGCGGCCGGAAAGCCCCCCTCGACGAAGTGCAGGCCGAGCTCGTCGAGCTTGAGGGCGATGCGCACCTTCTCGTCGACCGAGACCGACAGGCCCTCCTGCTGCATGCCGTCCCGCAGAGTCGTGTCGTACAGCGTGACGCCGGCGCCGACCATGTCGGTCGTCTCCTTCCCGTTGCTCACTGGCCGGCCGTCAGGCTTTGACGGCCTCGTCGACGTACTCGAGGTAGTGCCCGGACTTGGCACTGCGCCCCGACGTGATCTCGTGGAAGAGCCGCTGGATCTCGCGCGTCAGCGGACCCGGCTCGCCGATCAGATGGTCGTCGACCTCGCGGATCGGCACCACCTCGGCGGCCGTGCCGCTGAAGAACGCCTCGTCGGCGAAGACCAGCTCGGCGCGGCTGAAGTCGCGCTCGATCACCTCGTGACCCAGCGAGGCGGCGATGCGCATGACCGTGTCGCGCGTGATGCCCTCGAGCACGCCGCTGACGAGCGGCGGCGTGAAGATGCGGCCGTCGCGCACCATGAAGATGTTCTCGCCGGTGCCCTGCGTCACGTAGCCGGTGTGGTTCAGCATGACGGCCTCTTCGTAGCCGGCCTTCATGACCTCGATCTTGGCGAGCTGGCTGTTCAGGTACTGACCGCACGATTTCGCCGCCGGGCTGATGGCGTTGTGGTCGAGACTCTTGATCGAGGAGACCTTGACGCGCACGCCGTGCTTGACGCCCTCCTCGCCCAGGTAGGTGCCCCAGGGCCAGACGGCGATCGAGCAGTCGATGGGCGCCTCGAGCGGGAACAGGCCCATCTCGCCGTAGCCCCGGTAGACGAGCGGCCGGATGTAGCAGTGCTCGAGGCCGTTCACGTGAATGAGCTCCTTGGTGGCCTGGGCGAGCTCGGCCACCGAGTAAGGCAGCTCCATGTAGTAGAGCTTCGCGGAGCGCCGCAGCCGCTCGAGATGGTCGGTCAGGCGAAACACCCCGGCGCCGCGCTCGGTCTTGTAGGCGCGGATGCCTTCGAAGACCCCCGAACCGTAGTGCAGGGCGTGCGTGAGCACGTGGACCTGGGCGTCGCGCCAGTCCACGAGCTCGCCGTTCATCCAGATCTTGTCGACTTCGGGGATGGGCATTCAGGCCTCCTTAGAGCGCCGCGATCACGCGGTCGGTCATTTCGTCGGTGGTGAGCGCCGGCTCGCCGGCGGCGGCGATGTCGGCGGTACGCGCCCCGCCCGCCAGCGCCGTTTCAACGGCGGCTTCGACGGCGTGCGCCGCGGCCGTCTGGTCGCAGCTCAGGTCGAGCATCATGGCCGCCGAGAGGATGGTGGCGCAGGGGTTGACGATGCCGCGACCGGCGATGTCGGGCGCCGAGCCGTGGATCGGTTCGTAGAGCGAGACGCCCCCCGCCCCCACGCTGGCGCTGGGCAGCATGCCGATGCTGCCGGTGAGCATGGCGGCCTCGTCGGAAAGGATGTCGCCGAACAGGTTCTCGGTGGCGATCACGTCGAACTGGCGCGGCTCGCGGATAAGCTGCATGGCGCAGTTGTCGACCAGCATGTGGCGCAGCTCGACCTGCGGCCAGCGCGCGGCGGCGCGCAGCGCCGCCGCGCGCCACAGCCGCGAGCTTTCGAGGACGTTGGCCTTGTCGACCGAATGCAGCAGGCCGCGCCGCCTGGCCGCGAGGCCGCAGGCGTACTCGAGCAGACGGTCGCATTCGGCGTCGGTGTACAGCATCGTGTCGTAGGCCGCGTCGGCGAGCCGCTCGCGCCTGCCGAAGTACAGGCCGCCGGTGAGCTCGCGCACCACCATGATGTCGACGCCGACGATCACCTCGGGCTTGATCGTGCTGTTCGCGGCCAGGGCCGCGAAGCTCTTGACCGGCCGGAGGTTGGCGAACAGCTCGAGCTCCTTGCGCATGCCGAGCAGGCCCTGCTCGGGGCGCGGCTTGGCGGGGTCTGTGGTGTCCCACTTGGGACCGCCCACGGCACCCAGCAAGACGGCGTCGCAGGCGCGGCAGCGCGCCGCCAGGCCGTCTTCCATGGGCACGCCGAGCTCGTCGATGGCCACGCCGCCGAGCAGCCCCTGCTCGTAGCTCACGGCAAAGCCGAAACGCTCGCCGGCCGCGGCCAGCACGCGCT
The DNA here is from genome assembly GCA_963845355.1 of uncultured Actinomycetes bacterium. GTDB lineage: Bacteria > Actinomycetota > Thermoleophilia > UBA2241 > UBA2241 > Bog-752. The sequence goes on along the minus strand of CAWJRV010000014.1, from coordinate 11,134 downwards.
GCGCGGCGGCCACGATCTCGGGCCCCACGCCGTCGCCGGCCAGCACCATCACGCGGAAGGTCGTCGCGGCGGCCGTCACTGTGCCACCGCCTCGTCGACGCGCGCCCTGACGTACGGCAGCAGCCCGCCCTGGGCGATCAGTTCCTGCATGAAGGCCGGGAAGGCGTCGGCCTGCCAGGTGGCGTCCTGGGTGAGGTCGGTCACGACGCCGGTCGTGAGGTCGACGCGCAGCCGGTCGCCGGCCCGCACGGCCGCCGCGGCGGCCGGGCAGACGACGATGGGCAGACCCGTGTTGATCGCGTTGCGATAGAAGATGCGGGCAAACGAGGCCGCGATGACGCACGACACACCGGCGGCCCTGATGGCCACCGGGGCATGCTCGCGCGAGCTGCCGCACCCGAAGTTCGCGCCCGCCACGATGATGTCGCCGGGGCGCACGCGGGTCACGAAGTCGGCGTCGATGTCTTCCATGCAGTGGCTGCCGAGCTCGTCGGGATCGTTGGTGTTCAGGTAGCGGGCCGGGATGATGACGTCGGTGTCGACGTCGCGGCCGAACGTATGGACGGCGCCCTCGAAGATCATGAGCGGCCTCCCGCGTGCACGCCCGGTCGGGTGCCTGCCGACGTGTCTGCGGCGTCGCTCACGGCGCCTGCCGAGTCGACGGCGCCGACCATCTCGGGCGTCGCTATATGGCCGGCGATCGCCGAGGCGGCGGCCACGTAGGGGCTCGCCAGATAGACCTCGCTGCCGGGGTGGCCCATGCGCCCCACGAAATTGCGGTTGGTCGTGGCCACGGCGCGCTCGCCGTCGGCCAGGACGCCCATGTGACCGCCCAGACAGGGACCGCAGGTCGGCGTGCTGAAGGCGCCGCCGGCCTCGATCAGGGCGGCCATGGTGCCGTCGGCGGCCGCGTCGAGGCAGACCTGCTGGGTGCCGGGCAGGATGATCAGGCGCACGTCGGGGTGGACCTTGCGGCCGCGCAGCAGCTCGGCCGCCTGACGCAGGTCTTCGAGGCGGCCGTTGGTGCACGAGCCGATCACGACCTGGTCGATGGCGATGCCCGCGAGGCTCGACGCCGGCGCCGTGTTGGACGGCAGATGCGGCAGCGACACCGTGGGCTCGACTGCGGCCGCGTCGATCTCGATCTCGCGCACGAAGGCGGCGTCGGGATCGCTGTTGCACTCGATACCGCCGTCGTGGCCGCGGCTGCCGGCCGGGCGTCCCTGCAGGTAGGCGGCAGTGGTCTCGTCGTAGCCCACGACACCGCACTTGGCGCCCGCCTCGATGGCCATGTTGCACATGGTGAAGCGGCCGGCGACGCTCATGCGCTTGATCGCCGGCCCGGTGAACTCCATCGCCTGGTAGAGGGCGCCGTCGACGCCGATCAGGCCGATCGTGTGCAGCATGAGGTCCTTGCCGCCCACGTAACGCGACGGCGTGCCGTGATAGACGAACCTGATCGTCTCGGGCACCCGCAGCCAGACCCGGCCCCAGGCCATCGCCGCCGCGAAGTCGGTCGAGCCGACGCCGGTCGAAAATGCGGCCAGGGCGCCGTAGGTGCAGGTGTGCGAGTCGGCGCCGATGACGACGTCGCCGGGCGCCACCAGCCCCAGCTCGGGCAGCAGCACATGCTCGATGCCGACCCGGCCGACCTCCCAGTAGGCGGTGCCGTGAGCCCGGGCGAACTCGCGCATGCGCTTGTTCTGGGCCGCCGCCTTGATGTCCTTGTTGGGCGTGAAGTGGTCGGGCACCAGGGCGATCCTCGTGGGGTCGAACACCTTGGTGAAGCCGGCCTTCTCGAACTCGGCTATGGCCAGCGGACCCGTGACGTCGTTGGCCAGCGCCAGGTCGACCTTGGCCTCGACGATGTCGCCGGGCCTCACCTCGTCGCGCCCACCGGCGCGGGCCAGGATCTTCTCTACGATCGTGTGTCCCATCATTCCTCTCAAGTGACTTCGTCGTTCGCGCTCAGGCTGGCGTGACTTCGTCGCGCGCCTAGTCTGTTCCCTTCGCCGCCGCGGCGTTGTTCAAGGCGCGTACATACGCCTTCGCCGAGGCCTCCATGACATCGAACGAGACGGCCTGACCGTGGAACGTGCGGCCGTCGACCTCGACGGTGATGCGCACCTCGGCCAGGGCGTCCTTGCCGGCCGTGACCGACCGTACCTGATAGTCGGCCAGGCTGCCGCGCATGCCCACGGCGTTGTCGATCGCCTTGAAGACCGATTCGACGGTACCGTTGCTGAAGCTCTTGCCGTGTCGCCGCCGGCCGCGCACGTCGACTTCGACCTGACTCGTGGGAGTCATGCTCGAGCCGGCCTGGCTCACGAACGAGCGCAGGGTGAAGACGTCCTGTCGCTCGCGGATCTCCTCGCCGACCAGCGCCTCGAGGTCGAGGGCCGTGACCTCTTTCTTTTTGTCGGCGAGGTCCTTGAAGCGCCGGAACGCCAGATCGAGCTCGGCGTCGGAGAGCTCGAAGCCCAGATCCTGCAGGCGAGCCCGCAGCGCGTGCCGCCCGGAGTGCTTGCCCAGCACGAGGTCGCTGTCTGAGAGGCCTACGTCGGCCGGCTTCATGATCTCGAACGTCGAGGCCTCGGAGAGCAGGCCGGCCTGGTGGATGCCCGACTCGTGGGCGAAGGCGTTGCGACCCACGATGGCCTTGTTGCGCTGAATGACGTAGCCCGTGAGATTGCTGACCATGCGGCTCGTGCGGACGATCTCCTCGGTCGCGATGCCGGTCGTGACGCCAAAGTAGACGCCGCGCGTGCGCAGCGCCATGACGACCTCTTCGAGCGAGGCGTTGCCGGCGCGCTCGCCGATGCCGTTGACGGCGCATTCGACCTGACCGGCGCCGGCCCTGACGGCGGCCAGCGAGTTGGCCGTGGCCAGACCGAGGTCGTTGTGACAGTGCACGCTCACGGTGACGTCGGCGAGCGCCGGGCAGAGCCGGTACTGCTCGCGGATGAAGTCGCCCCACTCAAGCGGCAGCGCGTAGCCCACAGTGTCGGGCACGTTGATCGTGGTCGCCCCGCACTCGACGGCGATGGCGAAGATCTCGGCCAGGAAGGCAGGCTCGGAGCGGCTCGCGTCCATGGCGCTGAACTCCACGTCGGCCGCCGGGTGCTGGGCGGCGAGGCTCGCCGCCAGCGTGACCATCTCGCGCGTGATGGCGCGCACCTCGTCGGGAGTCTTCTTGATCTGATACTTCATGTGGATCGGGCTCGTCGAGATGAACGTGTGGATGCGCGGCACGTCGGCCTCGCGCACAGCGTCCCAGCAGACGCGCACGTCGCGCTCGATGGCACGCGCGAGTCCTGCGATACGCGCTCCCTTGACCTCGCGAGCGATCAGAGCGACCGACTCGAAGTCGCCCCTGGAGGCCACCGGAAAACCGGCTTCGATCACGTCGACGCCCAGGCGGGCGAGCTGATGGGCGATCTCGAGCTTCTCGGCCTGGTTCAGCGACGCGCCCGGCGCCTGCTCGCCGTCGCGCAGCGTCGTGTCGAAGATCTTCACGGTGCGCGCCCCGGCGCTCCCGCCCAACGGCGGACGCGGCGTGGCATGCCCGCTCGCGATGCTCTGTTTACTCACGTCGCTCACTCCTCTTAGGGCTCAGGGTACGCCAAGGACGTCCAGAACCCGGCTTCTCGCTTGGAGAGAAAAGGATGGCCGTGCGGCCGCAGGTGTTACACATCCCCCCGCGGGGGGAGGAGGAGCAGACCGCAGACGAGCGAACGGGACCCGACATGGATGGGGCCCTCCTGAGGACGTTCGCTTGTCGCTCGGCGACGCATAGTCCGCAGATTGTATGCGGCTGGGCGGGCCGGGTGCAAGCGCCGGGGCGGGGCGAGTGCTTGTCGCCCGCCCCGCCCCGGCGGCCACGCCAGGTCACGCACGGCCGAGCGCGGCCGCGCGTGACCTGGGCGCGACCCTACAGCTTGACCCGCTTGCCGTCGTGCAGGCCGGCGCTCTTGATGAGGCCGGCGAGATCCTTTTCGGAGATCGGCTGATCGATCGTCAGACCCATGACGGCCTTGCGATCGGCCATCGTTCGACCCACCGACATCTGGCCGATGTTGATGCCCAGGGCGCCCAGCATCGTGCCGATCTTGCCGATCATGCCCGGCACGTCGTCGTAGCGCAGGAACGCCATGTGCGCGGCCGGCTCGAGGTCGACGTCCTGGCGGTAGACCTTCACGAGGCGCGGCTTGTGCTTGGGCCCGAGCGTCGTGCCCGACACCGACAGGTCGCCGCCCGAGTCCTGGGTCGTGACGGTGATGAGGTTGAGAAAGTCGACGGCGGCCGCCTTCTTGGCCTCTTTGACCACGAGCCCGCGCTCTTCGGCGATCGCCGTCACGTTGACCATGTTGACCTCGCCCTCGACCTTGTCGGCGAGGATGCCCGACAGCACGCTGAGCGTGAGGATGCGCGTGTCATAGCGTCCGATCACGCCCTCGTAGGTGATCTCGAAGGTCTCGACCGGCCCGTCTGAGATCTGCACGATCAGCTTGCCGAGCAGCTCGCAGACGGTGAGGTACGGCATGAGCTCGTCGGCCTCGTCGCCGAGCACGATCGGCACATTGACCGCGTTGGGAGCGAACTTCCCCTTGAGGGCCAGGGCCACCTGCTCGGCGACCTGCGTGCCGGCGCGTAGCTGGGCCTCTTTGGTCGAGGCGCCGAGGTGCGGCGTGGCGACCACAGAGTCGTACTTGAGCAGGAGGTCGTCGGTGGTGGGCTCGACCGGCCACACGTCGACCGCGGCGGCGGCCACCTTGCCGCTCTCGATAGCGCGCGCCAGGGCCTCTTCGTCGATGATGCCGCCTCGAGCCACGTTGATGACCCGCACGCCGTCTTTCATCTGGGCGAAGGCCTCGTCGTCGACGAAGCCCAAGGTCTCTGCGTTCTTGGGCAGGTGGACCGTGATGAAGTCGGCTTCGCGATAGATCCGCTCGACCTTGTCGGCACGCTCCAGACCGAGCTCATGAAAACGCTCGGCCGGCACGAACGGGTCGTAGGCGACCACCTTCATGTGCAGCCCGGCGGCCCGCTCGGCGACGAGGAAGCCGATGCGTCCGAGGCCGATGATACCGAGGGTCTTGTCGGCGAGCTCGACGCCGCCGTACTTGGAGCGGTCCCAGCGGCCCTCCTTGAGCGCGGCGTGGGCCTGCGGGATGTTGCGCGCGCAGGCCATCATCATGGCGATCGTGTGCTCGGCGGCGGTGAGCACGTTGCTGGCCGGAGCGTTCACCACGATGATGCCGCGCTTGCTGGCGGCCGGCACGTCGACGTTGTCGACGCCGACCCCGGCCCGGCCGATCACCCTGAGGTTCTTGCCGGCCTCGATCACCTCGGCGGTGACCTTGGTCGCCGAGCGGATCACCAGCGCGTCGTAGTCGCCTACGCGGCTCATGAACTCCTCGGGCGTCCAGTCGAGGCCGGTGTCGACCTCGAAGCCCTCGTCTTTCAGAAGCTGGATACCTTCGGCGGCGAGCTTCTCCTTGACCAGGACCCGCTTTCTGTTGCCACCCTCGCTCACAGCGCCACCTCGCTCTTCATGAAGACCTGTTCGGCGGCGCCGACCGACGCGCCCCACTTGACGTCGTAGCCGAGCTCGGCCAGCACCATCTCGACGACCGACAGGCCGACCACGATGTCGGAAGCGCCGAAGTAGCCGCAGTGCCCGAAGCGGAAGATCTGGCCCTTGAGCCGGCCCTGGCCGCCGGCCAGCCACACGCCGTAGCGGTCGCGCGCCAGCTTGCCGATCTTGCCGCCGTCGACCCCGGCCGGCACCTTGACCGCGGTCACCGAGTTGGCCTGCGGGTCGTCGGGGCCGAAGAGCTCGAGACCAAGCGCCTTGACGCCCTCCTTGCAGCCGCGGCTGAGCACGGCGTGGCGCTCGAAGACCGTGGCGAGGCCCTCGTCGCGGATCATCTCAATGGCCTTGTTCAGCATGACGAACAGCGAGACGGCCGGGGTGAAGGGCGTCTGGCCGTCTTTGGCCTTGGCGCGGGCGGAGACCCAGTCGAAGTAGAAGCGCGGCGTCGTGCACTGCTCGACGACCTTCCAGGCCTTGTCGCTCACGGCGGCCATGGCCAGGCCGGGCGGGATCATCAGGGCCTTCTGCGAACCGGCCACGCAGACGTCGACCTTCCAGGCGTCGGTCGGCAGGTCAGTCGCGCCGAGGCCGGAGATCGCGTCAACCACCAGGATGGCGGGAGTCGCGGCGACGATCTCGCCGATCGCCTTGATGTCGTTGACGACGCCGGTCGAGGTCTCGCTGAACTGCACGTAGACGGCCTTGGCGTCAGGGTTGGCTGCAAGGGCCGCCGCGATCGCGGCCGGGTCGGCCCTGGTACCCCACTCGAAGTCGAGAGCCACGACGTTGGCGCCCCACTTGGTGGCCAGCTTGACCCAGCGCTCGCCGAAGTTGCCGACCGAGGCGACGATCACCGTATCGCCGGGGTTCACGATGTTGACGACGGCCGCCTCCATGGCGCCCGTGCCGGAGGCGGCGAAGATGACGACGTCGTTCGTCGTCTGGTAGACGTACTGCAGGCCGGCGACGCACTCGTTGAAGATCTCAACGAAGCGCGGCGCTCGGTGGTGCACGATCGGCTCGGCGCCGGCGAGCAGCACCTCGGGGGGCACCGGCGTCGGTCCGGGGGTGATGAGAAAGCGCTTCAGCATCGTGTCGTCCTTTCTGAAGGTTGCGGGAGCCGGGGCGCTACGACCGGCGAACCGTGCGAGCAGGGGTGCAGGGGCGCCATTCTAGCCAACCACCGCGGCGCCGGACAATCGTGCCCGAAGAGCCGTTGCGGGACGCGCTCTCGCCAACGGCGGGCGGAGTGGACCAACGGTGCCCCGCGGCACGATCGGGTGATCGTCAGGCGGGGTCGCAGACGTGCGGGTCTGAGACGGAAGGGGACGTCGTGGTGGGAGCGCGGAGCCGGCTGGAGCGGGCGGGGCGGCTGCGCCGCCCCGCCCGCTCCAGCCCTCACGACGGGCGATGTGTCGAGTCTCGCATGGGGTCGAGCATAAAGGGCCGGCGGTGCCCGTGTAAAGACGGGGTCGGCCGGCGCATGCCGGCGCGTCCCGCTTGGCCGGCGCGGCCGCGCCTCGCTCACCTACGAACGTGGCGGGTGAGCGGCCAGCGCCCGAATGCTCGCCTGAGGGAGAGGCGGGTAGGCGGCTACCGCCCGAAGGCGACGCCCGCGACCACCTGCCCGATGATGGCGACGACACTCAGGATCATGAACGCCTGGTTGCGTGTCGCCAGGAACAGCAGGAAGAACGTGGCCCAGATCAGGACGCCGCCCACGCGCACCATATGACGAGTACTCATGCCCTCCCCCTGCTCGCTCCGGATGGACCCGGGGCGGCCTGAGGCCGCCGCCGTCCCGCAGCGCATCTATCGGTCGAGGGCGCCGGCAACGTGAGCGGCCAGAGGCCGACAAGGCGACGGGGCCTGACGACACGAAGGGCTGACGACACGAAGGGCCCGACAAAGCGGCGGGGCGGCGGGGAGCGCCTTTCGGCACTCCCCGCCGCCCCGCGAACGCCGCGAGTGGGCGAGGCTCAGACGTCGATGTCGAGACCGCCGTCGCCGATCCAGCTCATCATGCCGCGCAGCTTCTTGCCCACGACCTCGATCTGATGCTCTCTGCCCTGACGCTGCAGAGCGTTGTAGACGGGCCGGCCCGCCTGGTTTTCGAGGATCCACTCGCGCGCAAATGCGCCCGAGCGGATGTCGGCCAGCATCTTGCGCATGCGATCGCGCGTGGCCTCGTCGATCACCACGGGACCGCGCGTGAGGTCGCCGTATTCGGCGGTGTCGCTGATCGAGTAGCGCATGCCGCTGATGCCCAGCTCCCAGATGAGGTCGACGATCAGCTTGAGCTCGTGCAGGCACTCGAAGTAGGCGATCTCGGGCTGGTAGCCCGCCTCGCAGAGCGTGTCGAAGCCGGCCATGATCAGTTCGGTGACGCCGCCGCAGAGCACGGCCTGCTCGCCGAAGAGGTCGGTCTCGGTCTCCTCGGCGAAGGTCGTCTCGATGACCCCCGCGCGGGTGGCGCCGATGCCCCTGGCGTAGGCCAGCGCCAGGTCCTTGGCCTTGCCGCTCGCGTCCTGATAGACGGCGATCAGCGCCGGCACGCCCTTGCCCTCTTCGTACTGACGGCGCACCAGATGGCCCGGGCCCTTGGGGGCGACCATGATGACGTCGACGTCCTTGGGCGGCACGATCTGGCTGAAGTGGATGTTGAAGCCGTGGGCGAACATGAGCACTTTGCCGGCCTTGAGCTCGGCGGCCACGTCGCTCTTGTAGAGGCGGGCCTGCACTTCGTCGGGCACCAGCATGATGATCAGGTCGCCGCGCTTGGCTGCCTCGGCAGCGCTGAGCACGTCGAAGCCGGCTTTTTTGGCGCGCTCGGCGTTGGCCGTGCCCGGCACGTCGGAGACGACCACGTCGACGCCGGATTCGCGCAGGTTCTGGGCGTGCGCGTGGCCCTGGCTGCCGAAACCGATCACAGCGACGGTCTTGCCCTTGATGAGGCCGAGGTCAGCGTCTGCGTCGTAGTACATGGATCCGTCTCCTTCTCGGGACGCCCGTGCACGGGCGAATGCATTCGGAACGTTGAACTTTACTTGTTTGCGCTCCCGGCGGCAACGGACGGAGCGAGTGGTCGCACCCCCCTACTCGTAGTGCGTCCACATGCGCAGCACCTTCACCGTACGCTCAGCCTCGAGAACCTGGTAGACGAGACGGTGCTGGATGTTGATCCGCCTAGAACAGGCGCCCCGCAGGTCGCCGACCAGTTTCTCGAACGGCGGCGGAGAACGGAACGGATCGTCGGCGAGAAGGTCGAGGAGCTCTTGCGCCTTGGGCCTCAGGCCTGACGCGGCGAGACGCTTGGCGTCCTTCTGCGCCTGTGTGGTGTAGAGCAGGCGCCAGCTCACCAGTCGAGCTTCTCGTCGAGCTCCTCGATCGGTGCCGCCATGCCCTCGACGATCGACTCGCGCATGCCGGAGATGGAGAGCAGATGCAGCGTCTCCTGCACCGCCCGCCAGTCGTCCTCGCCCACGAGGACCGCGTTGCCGCGCTTGCCGGTGATCTCGACCGGCTCATGGGACTGCGAAACCTCGTCGAGCAGACGGTAGAGGATCTTGCGCGCCTCTGTAGCGGTGATGGTGGTCATACTGGGCCTCCCAGGGAGCCGTACGCTATAGCGTACTCTGCAACGGGCCCAAGTCAATCCGCATCAGCAGATGCCGCTGCATGTTCAGGTCAGTCTGGCTGGCTGCGTTCTGCTGGATGCGGTTGCCAGGCACGCCGGGCCGGCGAGTACGGCTTGCCGTATGGAATGCACTCGCCGTCGGCGTCGACGGTCGCCATCGACTCGCCCGGGTCAAGTGCATCTCCCGGCACATGCAGTAGCTTGCCGACGAACGCTGTGCCGTTGGCGAGCGCCTCGCAGTCCAGACCGGCGACTTGGACGAGGGCTACAGGTGTGCCAGCGTCCAGTCGGTCATGCGGCTCGACAAGCCAGCGCACGAGCCTCGCCTGTCCGGTGGACGAGTCGCCCAACTTGGGCATCGGGAGCTGGTAGGAGAACGGCGTACCTGCCTCCTGCTGTGCCTAACAGTGATCATGCAGACTGCGTACCACGTGCCGAAGCCTATGCCGCTGTGCGTACGGTGTCACGCATGACGCCCCCGCTACGACTCCTCGCGGGTCGCAAAGACGCGCTCGATCCGCCGGTCGGGGATCAGCCAGATGATCGCCACGAGCGCGTAGAGGGCGCCGGCCAGCCACGGCGCCAGGAACGCCGCAGCGATGGCCACGACGTAGATGATCGGCGACGCCTTGCCCTTGAGGTCGCGCCCGATGGCCTTGGCCAGCAGCGAGCCCTCGCCCTGACCAGCAATGATCAGGCGCTGCAGGACGAAGTAGGCGATCGCCGCCATCAGCAGGTCGACGCCGTAGACGGCGGTCGGCGTGGCGGCGAACCTGGTGGCGCCCATCCAGCCGGTCACGAAGGGCACGAGCGACAGCCAGAACAGCAGGTGCAGGTTGGCCCAGAGGATGCCGCCGCTGACGCGGTCGACCGTCGCCAGCATGTGGTGATGGTTGTTCCAGTAGATGCCCAGGTAGACGAAGCTCAAGACGTAGCTCAGGAACACCGGCAGCACCGGACGCAGAGCCGCCACGCCGGTACCGTGCGGCGGACGCAGCCCCAGGACCGTGATCGTGATGATGATAGCCAGCACGCCGTCGCTGAAGGCCTCGAGTCGATTCTTGCCCACCGCGCCGGTCCTCCCTGCCTTGCCGGTCGTCTTCCCCTTCGCGACAATCGATCGTGTCGCGGGCCACGCCCCCTTGTGTCCGTCTCGACCGCGCGCCTAACTGTCGGCGCCTGACTGTCGGCGCCCGACCGTCGAGGCACGACTGACGGCGCGCAACAGACGGCGCACAGCAGAACAACAGACGGCGCCTGGCCGGCCGCGCCTATCGTCCGGCGGGACGTACACCGGCAAGCGCCACCGCGACGGCACGCCACGCCTCGAGCTTGGCCGGCCTCGAGAGACGGGCGTTGGCCGGACTCGTCGACGGCAGTCGGGCGAACCGCGGCACGTTCGTCGACTCCGCCGAGAGCCGCGGCAGCACGCAGCGCCGAAACAGGGCGTCGGCCTTGCCGCCGTTCAGGAAGATCGCATGTACGTGGGGGCAGCGACGAAGCAGGGCGCCGATATCGTTGGGCACCTCGGTCCCTGGGACGATGGCGGCGTCGAGGCTGCCGGCCCGCTCGGCCGTCCGCAGGACATCCCACAGCGCCACCCGCGCGCCCCTGAGCAGGGCGACGCGGGCGGCATAGCCGGGCGTTGGCGGCGCGCCGCACAACGCCTCCATGATGAACCAGAAGGAGTTGCGCGGATTGGCGTAGTACTCGCTCACTTCGAGTGACCGCCGGCTGGGGATCGTGCCGAGGATCAGCACCCGCGCGTCGGGCCCCGCCAGCGGCTCCAAGCCGCGAATCACGCGCACGGCGGGCGCCGCGCGGCTCGCGCGGGGAGCGCGTTCATGCGGGCCGCGCCCGCTAGCCCCGCCCCCGGCCGATCGCGACGACGCCGGTGCGCA